>JAVBQY010000033.1:0-22667 GCA_031548545.1 Bacteroidales bacterium
CTAACTTTTTGTCGCTCATAAATTTAAATGTATTAAGGTTAATCATTTTCGCGCGCTTTCCCTTGGGCGGGCATGCCCGCCCAAGGGAAAGTCCTTAACACATCGCAAAGGTAACATTTACACAAAATATTTTACACGACCCAAGGTTATTTCTTTCCAATTGAGAAGGTTCGTGTTTTTTTTATTGCTTACACAAATTATATTACATTGCTCGCTTGTTGGATTTGTTAATTCATAAATGGCCTCTTCCTTGAAACGTTTCCATTTTCTTTTCCCAATGCATGTATATATGTTGTTATAATATTCAATTATATCATTTTCTTGAAATGATATTCCTTTAAGCTGCCATTCCAGACACACAGCGTTGTTTGTTTCTGATAAAAAATAACAAGTTCTGTTTATTCTACATTCTTGACCATTTTTATTGATTACTTGTTGACTGTAATTTATATACGATACATTACCCTCATCATGGAGGCCTATTGTAAAACCAATATTCTCGCTGTTTAAATCATTAATGATTTCTTGACGGGTCTTGTGTATAGGATCATCAAGTAATATTGATACTAACAAAGGATATTGGATGTGTTGTTTGGATTTAAAGGTTTGCAAAAAAAAACCGATTATTAGAAAAAATATAATAAGAACTATTCCGGATATTATTATTATCTTACCTTCTTTTTTATCTTGTTCTTCTAGTGTTGGATTAATAAATCCTTTTTGTTTTTGATGGTTGTCATTATATCTATATTTATCTTCTTGAGTATCACCATTGTTTAAAATTAAAGGGGCTTCAGATAATATTTTATCGCCATCTTCTTTCCATTTTTCTTTTTCCCCTAGTTTTTTTGTTTTGTTTTTTGCCCGATCAACCAAATAAATACCTAGTCCAAGTAGGCCTATTTCGAAGATAAATTGTTGTCCACTTCCAGGTGTAATATGTTCGGGAAAACTGGCAAATGCCATCAAAGAACCTATTATAGCTAAGCTTCCTATTATAATTAATATCCAGCCTATAGTTTTCATTATTTAGTTGTGTTTTTATTCATTTCTACAAAGTCTGGGCCTTTTTTCTTGGAGCATAGTATAATAATCAATCCTATGATAGGAGAAAAAATAATGCAGAAAAACAATCCCCACCCATAACCAATATTACGGTTGTTTCCTAGTAACGCGACAAAAAAGCATAAGATTAGCCAAAATATAATTGCCATAATTTTTTGTTTTAAGGGTTAATATTTAAATTTTGTTGTCCTCGTTTTTTTAATTCTAACAATTTGTAATAATTCCGTTTGTGTCTAGAAATTTCTTGAAATAAATCTTTTGCGATTGCTTCTGATGGACTACCAATGAATCTGTCAGGGTGATATTTTCTGCTTAATTCTTTGTACAACTCTCGTGAACGACCAAAACTATCGACTAAATTTTGCATGCTTCCATCCTTGGAGGAAGATTTTAAACCAGATTTTGAAATTTTAAACTCGGAATCGAGCTGTTTATTTTTTTTAAGCTCTAAGATTAACAATACAATGATTATAGATTCCGCAAGAGCTATCCATAACCAGATGGAAATATTATTATTGCTCGCTATTGTTACTATTTGTGTTGTATCCATTATTATTTGCATTTAAAATTCCACCAATATTAGCATATTGTTTTAGAGGATATTTTAGGCCAAAACTGCCTAAGGTATCGTGTATTTCAAGTGTATCCCATCCTAATGAAATTAGATGACGGACTAATTCTTCATTGTCTAAGACGATGTTGCCCAATTCTTTCATTTCTTCTTTGCTTAGAGCAGAGCCTCTTAGTGCTTTAATTCGGAAACCTCCACCCATAAATTTAGAAAATTCATGCCGGTATTTGCTGTCTCCTCTAGTAATTTTTGCCTCCAATAATGTGGGAGTGTTACCTGTAATAAAAGCCATTTTACTAGCTTGGTTGAAATCCTTAACAAGCTTATAGCGTTCTGTCATTTCTCCAAACCATTCTTTAATTTGGATTAATTTATACCACATAATATTTTTATAATTTTTTAAATAAAAAAGCATGGACTTTATCCTTACGAGATTCAAGGTATCGCCAAACACCTACACCCACAATAAGGAAAGCCCATGCCTAAAAACAGCACGAGCATTCACTTATTACTCTGTAGGTGTTCTCGAATTGGCGATTTTTGAATCTACAAGCAATAAAGCAAATGCTTTATTAATGATTTATCTATTTTATTTTATATCATTTAATTACTTGGTTTTAAATATTACTACAAAGATAAAAAATCTTTTTAATGATACAAATAAATTAGTGTCGGAGTTTTAAAACATTAAAATTGTGCTGTTGGGCATGGGCTATGTTGATTAAATATTATTTCTTAATTCCAGTCAACCAGTTTCCGGTCTAAGCGGATCTTTTTGGGAGAGCCCCAGTGGCCGGTAATAAAGTAGTTCTCAGCGAGTGATTGGTCGAAATGTTGAACGAAGGCCTCGCGGATACGGGAGCATTTTTCGTTGATGGCGTTTTTAGTGGGATCGGTAGCGTCCTCTACACTTCGCCACATATCATCCGGGTTTTCTCTTCCGGAGATTTTGCGATACCAGGCCATCAGTTCATCTCTGTATTCAGGAAGCCTCTTGAACAGGATACCCTCAGGATGGCTTAGGAAAAGGAAATACACCGCTTTGGGCAAGGGGCTCATTTTAATTTCCAGGTTGTTGTAGCCGGGCAAAAATATCCGGTGGTCGGCGGTGATTAGCAGGGGGCTGATGATGTGTTCCACCTCAATAAGTTGCCGGATGGCCATCTCATCAATGCCTATAAGTCTTAGTTGGTTGATCCGCTCTACAATTTCTTTTTTCAGTATTTCTGTTTCAGTGCCCAAGTCATTGTCAGCGTTGTCTGACACTTTTTTTTCAAAGTATATGTGGCTTATACGGCAGAGAGACTCTAAGTCATCGTCTTTTATATCTCCATATTTTTTGTGTCGTTCCAGTTCTACCAGTTGGTAGCACGCTTCTTCTAATTCCGTAAAAAAATCAAGTCCCATCCTAACTTCGAAAGGATAGTAGGCAAATAATAGTTGCCCTTTTATTTCTTCGCCGAATAATAAAAAGCCGGCAATATCTTTATCGTTGATAGGATCAGCGCAGTAGCTTAGGATGTCTTTACTTTCTAAGGGGCGTTCATAATGGATCTCCGGACTGTCTGGCCGGAGGTGGGGGTAATAGTAGCGCAATAAGGAGTAATCAGCTATTTTTTGGTTGATAAAGGGGAGGTACTGGAGTTTCAGCCGGTCCTCCGCTAACAGGTTGGTTATATCCGTATAGTGGTCGCAGATGAACTTGTTATTGTCGGGGTGCTCCCGGTTTTCTACATAGATTAGCAGTTCCCTTGGGTTAAAGGGTAGGCCTTTGTTGAAATAAAGAGATTGTACCGCCATCATTCCAAAATTAATAGTGAAAATAAATGATTTTCAAATATATGAAAAAAATAATTTTCGACAAAGAAAAGAAATATTTCTTTATACGACGGATTTCTGCAAGCCTTGCAGAAGCTAGGAGAGCATGTATAGCTTGTAGATGATAATAGACTTTTTATCAACCGTATCCGGATCGTGGTTTTGAAATTTTATTGTAAGTGCCTTGTTTTTAATATTCTACGTGCATCTATTCGTGCTACTAACTAAGATACTAACTAAGATACTAACTAAGATATATTACCGATTTTTATAGTTATATAATAGGTTCTTACCTTCTTGTGTAATTCTATATTTTTGATACCGGCTTTGGGGGGCTGAAGGGATTGTCATCTACACCCGCTTCCTGTACGCCCTTACGGCCAGTGTCATGGCGCAGGCGCCATAAACAATAATAGCGATGAATTCGGGCAGGATATCGGCCAGGCCGGAGCCTTTGAGCATAACCATGCGGACCATTTTAATGCCGTAATAGATCGGGTTGACGGTATTGATGGCCTGTACCCAGTCCGGCATGCTGTCGGCGGGGGTGAAGAGGCCGGAGATCAGGATGAAGATCATGACGAAGAACCAGGCAATGAACATGGCCTGCTGCTGGGTATTGGAAACGGCGGAGAAGAAGAGGCCGAGGCCCAGTACCGAGAAGAGGTAGACCAGGATAATCAGGTAGACCAGCCCCACGCTGCCTAGGATGGGTATCCCGTACACAAAGCGGGCGAGCAGGAGCCCGAGGGTAAGGTCTATCAGCCCGATCAGTACAAAGGGGATGGATTTGCCGATAATAAATTCGTACTTGCGGATGGGCGTTACATTGATCTGCTCTATGGTGCCGATCTCTTTTTCGCGCACCATGTTCATGGCCGTGAGGAAAAGCCCGATGATGGATACCAGCATAACCAGTATTCCGGGGATCATGTAAGTGGAGTAGTCTAATTGCGGATTGAACCAATAGGAGTAGGTGGGGGCGCGCAGCTGGTTGGTATATTTTCCGCCGGTCAGTTCGGTGTGGAGCCCGTTGTTGAAGTCGGCTACGATGGAACTGCTGTAGCCGTTGACCAGGCCGGCGGTCATGCTGTTGATGGCGTTGGTCACGAACTGTACTTTGGCGGCGCCGGTGGTTTGCAGGTCGCGTTCCATATTGGCCGGAATTTCCAGGATCACATCGGCCTTGTCGGAGATGATCGCTGTTTCGGCCTGCCGGTGGCTGTACGAGGCGCCCACTATCCGGTAAAAGGGCGAGGAGGAGAATTTGTTGACCAGCTCACGGGATGAAGTGGAGTTGTCCAGGTCTACCACATGCATCCTGATCTCTTTCATCTCCATAGTGGCGGCCAGGGGGAGGATCAGCAGCTGCAGGGTAGGCATGGCAAAAATAATGACCAGCATGAGCTTGTCGCGCACTACCTGCCGGAGTTCTTTTTTTATGATGACCAGTAGCTTCCGCATTATTCCAATCGGGTTTTAAGTTTTTTGGTACTTACGGTGAGCAGCAGGGCGGTCATGCCGGCCAGGATAAGTGTTTCTTTCCACACGTAGTCTATACCCACGCCCTTGAGCATAATGTTTTTGATGATAATGATGAACCAGCGCGGCGGCATCAGCAGGCTGAAGTATTGCAGGGCCACGGGCATATTTTCAATCGGGAAGATAAAACCCGAGAGCAGCAGTACCGGCAGCAGCATGGCGAACATGGAAATCATCAGGGCCACCTGCTGTGCGTCGGTCACCGTGGAGATCAGGATGCCTAAGGAGAGCGACAGGGTGATGAACAACAGGAATTCCAGCAGGAGCAGGAGGAGGTGGCTGCTCAGCGGTATGTCAAATACCGTATAGCCTATGCTGAGGATGATCAGGCCGATGGTGAAAGATACCAATACGTAGGGAATCACCTTTCCGATGATGATCTGCAGCGGCTTGAGCGGTGAGGCCAGCAGGACCTCCATGGTGCCCGTCTCTTTTTCACGGGTGATGGAGATGGAGGTCATGATACAGGAGATGAGCATCAGCAGGAGGCAGATGATGCCCGGTACAAACATGTAGGCGCTTTCCATATTGGGGTTGTACAGCATCTTGACTTCCGGGATGAGCTGTGGCGTGAGGCCTGTGGCCTGCCCGGTTTCCCGTATATAATCCTGTATGATGGATTGGGTATAGTTGACAATAAGATTGGCGGTATTGGCGTCCGAGGCGTCGGCCAGGAGCTGGATGTCCACCGCCTCGCCGTTCTGCAGTTTCCGGGCGAAATCATTGCCGAATACGACTACAAGTTTGACCTTACCTTTACGGAATACTTCTTCAATGCTGCTAAGGTCATGGATGATACCGGCCGGTTGGTAGTAGCCCGAGGACAGCATTTTATTGGTGATACGGGTGGTTTCCACATCATGTGATTGGTCGGCGAAGGCCACCTGGATGTTGCGCACATCGGTAGTAACGGCAAAGCCGAAGATCAGAATCTGCGCAAAAGGCATGCCCAGCAGGATAAGCAGTGACCGGCGGTCTCTGAGCAGGTGCCGGAATTCTTTTTGTACAAAGCCTAAGAAACGTTTCATCACCGGGCAATTTTTAGAAATACATCATTCATCGTCTCTACGCCGTATTGCTGTTTGAGTTCCTGCGGACGGCCCATGGCGGCGATCACGCCGTTGTTCATGATGGACAGGCGGCCGCAATACTCCGCCTCGTCCATGTAGTGGGTGGTTACAAATACGGTGATCCCCTCGGCCGTGGTTTCGTAGATCAGGTCCCAGAATTGGCGGCGGGTAATGGGGTCTACCCCGCCGGTGGGTTCGTCCAAAAACACGATCTTCGGCCGGTGCAGGATGCTGACCATGAAGGCTAACTTCTGCCTCCACCCCAACGGAATGGCGCTAATCAGGGTGCCTCGGGCATGGCCGAGGTCTATACGGGCGTACAGGGCCTCGCTGCGCGCCTTGATCTCTGCCCGGCGCAGGCCGTAAATACCGCCGTAAAATTCAATATTCTCGGCTACGGTGAGGTCCTCATACAAAGAAAATTTCTGGCTCATGTAGCCGATATTTTTTTTGATTTCTTCTCCCTGGGTGAATACGTCGAATCCGCTTACCCTGGCCTCGCCCGAGGTGGGTTTGAGCAGGCCCGTAAGCATGCGCATGGCCGTAGTTTTACCTGCGCCGTTGGCGCCCAGGAACCCGAAAATTTCGCCTTCCTTTACTTCAAAGGAAATATTATTTACCGCAGTAAAATCACCGAATTTTTTGGTGAGTTTGTCGGCATATATGGAGGTGCGGGTAGTCATCGTAACAAATCTATAAAACAGTCTTCGATATTGGGGACTATAGCCTGGAGCTGCAGGTCTGTCATTCCCTCTGCCTCCAGGTAGCGGAGTATTTCCTGTTGTTTTGCGGGGCTGTCGTCTTTAAAAGAAACGTGAAGAAATTCGCCGAAGGTAAAACAGCTTTCCACATTGTCGTGTGAGCGCAAGAGGAGGAGGAGGCGGTAGATATCCCGGGCCCTGACGGCGTATAAATTCCGTTTATAGCTTCGCACAATATTTTCGGGACTGTCTACCTGGAGTATATTTCCGCCTTGTATGAGGGCTATACGGTCGCACAGGCTGGCCTCATCCATATAGGGCGTGGATACCAGTATGGTGATGTCTTGTTGTTTGAGCCCTTTGAGCATTTCCCAGAACTCCTGGCGGCTCACGGCGTCAACACCGGTGGTGGGTTCGTCAAGCACCAGTACCGCCGGCCGGTGGATGAGGGCGCAGCAGAGGGCCAGCTTTTGTTTCATGCCGCCGGAGAGTGCGCCGGCCCTGCGTTTTCTGAAGGGCTCGATCTGGCTGTATATGGGGCGTATCAACTCGTAATTCTCCTTCACCGTGGTGCCGAAGATGGTGGCAAAGAATTGCAGGTTCTCTTCCATCGACAGGTCCTGGTACAGTGAGAATTTTCCGGGCATATAGCCGATGTTGTTGCGGATGAAACGGTAGTCCTTTACCACATCGCGGCCGTCAAGTGTGGCGGTGCCGCTATCGGGCAGCAGCAGCGTGGTAAGGATGCGCAGCAGGGTGGTTTTTCCGGCGCCGTCGGGGCCTATGAGCCCGAACAGTTCTCCTTTCTCCACCGTGAAACTTGCGTTGGCGAGCGCCTTTACTTCACCGTATGACTTTGATATGTTGTTAAGGCAGATCATTGAAATTTCACTTCGCCGGGCATGCCTATTTTAATGCTGCCGTCGTTCTTTACCAGTATTTTCACGGCATATACCAGGTTTACCCGTTCTTTCCGCGTCTGGATAATCTTGGGGGTAAACTCCGCCTTGTCGGAAACCCAGATGACTTCGCCTTCTATGGATTGCATCGCGCCGTCTTCCATGTCAAAAAATACGGTGGCTTTCTGTCCGGTTTTAATGCCGGAGAGTTGCGTCTCACTGATGTATGCCTTGAGTTTCATCTGCTGCACATCGCCTACTTTAAAGATAGGCCGCCCTACGGTCATCATTTCGCCGGCCTCCGCATATTTTACCAGAACGGTTCCTTCCTGCGGATTGGTGATCAGACATTTTGAGATCTCATTGTCTGTTTGTGCAATTTGTGCGCGGAGGGCGTTCAATTGGCTTTGCAGCGATGCCTTCTGGCTTTCTATGGCGCTGATCTGCTTGTTGGCCATATCAATGCCGCCTTGTACATCGTCTAATTGTTTCTGCGTGGCTGCACCGTCCTTCATCATGTTATTGATGCGCTTCAGGTCTTTGTTGAGGTTGGCGATCTGCTGCTCCTGTACTGCTGCCTGCGCTTTCAGTATGGGGAATTGCGCCTGGGTGGCGGCATATTGCGCTACAAGTTGTTGCTTGCCGAAATGAAGTGTGGAGGTGTCGATGACGCCCACGAGCGCTCCGGCCTTGAGTGGGTAACCCTCTTCAATAGTCAACCATTGGATCTGTCCGTTGCCCTGGGCGGATACAATGACCTCCCGGGCCTCGAAATTACCATAGGCATCCGCCTGTTCTTTATTCCCGCAGGAAATCACGGCAACCATTGCCGCCATTAGTAGTATAATCTGTCTCATCATTAATTATTCATTATTCACTATTCACTATTCTACTGTCCCAGTGTCATCAGGTAATCCAACTTCGCTTTTACCAATTGTACCCTGGTGGTTTCGGTGCTGATGCGCGCCTGGGTTTCCGCATTGAGGTCGGCAATGTAATCACTGGTGGTGATCGTTCCGTTGTCTAACTGCGAGGCGCTCTCTTTGGTGATGGTCTTGCGTAGCTCTACTATCTCCATGTCCTGTTTCAGCAAGGCTTCCTGCTTGCGGATATCGGCCCGCCTTTGTTGGGCCTGAGTGCGTACATTGATGTCGTAGGCGGCTTTTTGGTTGGCCATAAGGTTGGACTGCAGGTCGAGGTTCTTTTTTTGTTTGTGTACCAGGTTGCCGTCCCAGGGGGTCCAGTTCAGTTTGATGCCGACGATGTAGAAGGGATCAAAATCATTGGACAACATATTCAGGCCGGGCCGGCCGTAGCCTAAATTGCCGTAAGCCTGTATGGTCGGGGTAAGCTGGCTGTTCAGCACACTTTTGTTGGCCTCTATACGGCTGATCCGGCTGTCGAAGGCCTGCATCTCCGGCCGCTTATTGTCCAAGCCCTTGTCGGGTAGGGGCGCCACCTCCGGTGTCTTAAAGGCGCTTTGCTCATTGAACTCCTCGCCGGTGAGCAGTGATAGCAGTTGCACGTAGGTTTGCCGGTTGACGGTGGCTTCCGTCAGTTGTTTTTCAACGCTGCGCAGTTGTACTTCCAGCAGGTTCAGGTCTCGCTGCAATACCACGCCGTTGTTTAAGGCGGAGCGGGTGTGCCTGATGCGCTCTTCGAGCACCTGCTTGGTGAGCAGCAGGTTTTCGCCGGCTTTTTGTTGCAGCAGCCCGCTGAAATATACCTGCATGACCTGTTGCTCTACATTCAACAGGTCGGCCTCATTCATTTGCTGTTGTTCCTGTGTGCTGAGCCGTTCCATATTTTTATTGGCGTGGCTGCGGTTGCCGTCAAAAATGGTTTGCTGTATGCTCAGGGTGGCGCGGTACTGGTCTCTGGCCGGTTTTTCCATCCCCAGGTCGAAGGGCAGTTGTCCCGGGAACCAGGTTACCTCCGACTGGTAGGAAGCTTCGGCGGCAACGTTCAATTTGGGGAAATAGCTGGCCGTCGACAGACTTTTCAGCGTGAGTTCCAGTGACTGTTCATACAGCCCCTGTTGCCGGGCCAGGGGGTAGTTCCGGCGGGCCAGTGCGCGGCACTGCGACAGCTCCAGCGTGTCCGCAGCCTGCAATTGTATGCAGAGCAGCAGGCTAAAGAGTAGGGCGCATGTTTTTATTATTCTCATGGTATACTATGAATTATACTAAATACTATGGCTTTTCCAACCCTTGTCGAAATACCACACTTCCTTTATGCCCTGTTCTTTGGCCAGGACCAGGGCTTCATCAATCAGCAGCCCGAACTCACCGGGCTTATGCGCATCACTGTTAACCATGACCGGAAGCTGCAGTTCCGCCATTTTTTTCCAGAGGTAAAGCCCCGGAAAATAGTCGGCATAGCGCTGCTTGTAAATGCCGCGGGTATTGATTTCGCAAATGCAGCCGCTTTCTTTGACCAGTTGGAGGGTTTCCATGACCAGTTGATTATACCATGCATCCTCTTCGGTGAAATAGCGGCCCTTGTTGTTCATCTTCACCTTGTCCAGGTGGCCGATAATGTCCGGGCGCTGGCGGGTAATCATGCTGTTGGTCTGCTCGTAGAAGGCTTTTACGGCCGCTTTGATATCATTACCAAAGACCTCTTTCAGCCCCTCATCATACGTCTCGGTTTTACTGCCGTCGGTAAACCATAATTGCTGTGTGCCGGCTGCCGCTACCAGGTGTACGGAGCCGATGATATAGTCAAGGCCATACTGCTGTTTCAGGGCGCTGATATCTTCCGAAATGCCGGGGATATAGTCGGCTTCCAGCCCCAGGGCTATATTTACCTGTCCGGCATAGCTTTGTTGCAGCCGGCGGATCAGCGCCACATACTCCTCCATCTGTTCTGCCCGTATGGCAAAAGTATTTTCAAAAGGCAGAGGAGAATGTCCTGAAAACCCTATATGTGTAAATCCTTTATTGATAGCTTCTTCTATATAGGCCTCCGGGCTGCTGTTTCCGTCGCAAAAGTAACTGTGGGTATGGTAATTGGATTTTATCATACGGCAAATATAGTACAAATCCGGGATTCTTACTAACTTTGTCCCTTTAGTTGTATCTGCTGATGCTTGCTCGCCAATCTCTTATCCTGTTATTACTGCTCTTGCTGCTGCCGGTCTTGTCGGTGGCGCAGGGAACGCTTTGGATATCAGGTTATGTGACGGATGAGGAAGACCATGAGCCTTTGCCCCTGGTATCGGTGTTGCTTAAGGACACCCATAAAGGTACTACAACGGATGAAAAAGGCTATTTTAAAATTAAACTACCCGGTGATACCGCCGCTGTTTTAGTCTTTCAATATGTGGGCTATGAAACCAGGACGCTCAAAGTAGGGGAGCTGATGCGGCGAAAGGAGCGTACGGTCAATATCCAGCTAAAGGCGGTGAATGAACTGGACGCCATCATTGTGAGGCCGGGCGAAAATCCGGCCCATCCGATTATCCGTAAAATCATCGCTTCCAAAGAGCGGAATAATCCTGATAATCTTCCGGCGCAGCAGAGCGATGTGTATACGAAGTCGCTCGTACAGTTGAAGAATATGACCCGCTCGGCCGTAGACAGTATGGCCATTTTAAAATCCCTGAGACAGGCGGTCCTGCCTCAGGATGATACTACCGGCCTCTATAGCCTGCCTTTGTTGTTTACTGAGGAACTCAAAACAACGGTGCGGCAGCGCGATCCTTATGTCTCCTATTCCATTCCGGGGGGGAAATTCAGCAAAGGGGTTCCGGTGCTGGAAAATACAGGTTTTGTGGATGACTATATCCATATCTTCAGCCGGGAATTGAACTTCTACAACGATAATTTATTTTTGCAGAATACTCCCCTGGTCAGTCCTGTTTCAAGCCTCGGATGGAGTTATTATGACTACCGCCTGGTCCGGGATACCGTATATAACCGTGAAAACGGCTTACGGGAATACAGGATACGGTTCACGCCGAAGAATCCGCGGGATGCGGTATTTACCGGCGAGCTTACGGTATATGACTCGCTGTTCGCCCTGAAGAAAATAAGGGTGAAATTATCTCCGCAGTCCAACGTGCCTTACGTTATCCGCTATGAGGCCGAGCAAGAATACGGTTTGTCGGAGGGGCTCACGCCCTATGTTTCGCGCAGCCGGCTGGATGTGGATGTGCATTTCTGGAAGTTTAAAGACGATGGTGTGCATAGCGCTTTAAATGTCAATATTACTAACCATTATTACAATGTCAGCCTGCATCCGTTGGTCGATCCTGGGCTGGCCGGCCGGCCCCAGTATCAACTTTCCGGTCAGGAAATGGGGCTGCTCCGTTCAGATAGCCTGCTGATCCTGGAACAACAGATGACTGCGGCGCTTAACAGCCTGAACGAGGTGGGCTGGATTAAGGTGATGAGTAAGGTGATGGAGGTGGCCGGAAGCGGCTATATTCCCCTCGGTGCGGTGGACTTCGGGCCCTATCCCGGCACCTTCAAACGGAATGGTATGGAGGGCTTCCGGATAAATATCCCCTTGCGGACCAGTCTGACTTTTCATCCTAATTTTTTTGCCGAAGGCTTTGTGGGGTATGGGTTTAGCGATGGGCGGTTTAAGGGGGGACTGGACCTTGGCTGGAAATTCAAGGGGCTGAAACGCCGGGTGCTTAGCCTGGGAGGCCTGTATGATTCTTACCGGGTAGGCAACCGGCCCGAGCATGTAAAAATGCTGAAAGAAAACGCCCTTTCCACGGATGAAGACCTGTTTCTGCTCACCATGTTCACGAAGCAGCCGGATAAGCGTTATACCATGCGCTACGGCGCCCATGTCGCTTATGAGCATGAGTGGTACAAGTGGCTGACCGGCACTTTCGGCTACAAACATTATACCCTGGAAACGGGGGATTATACCCCCTTCACCCATAATGGGGCGCCCGTGCCTGAATTCGGACAGCAGGAATTGTCCCTGCAACTCCGCGTCTCCTCGGAAGACGAGCGGCAGTCCGACTTTTATACCCGCCGTACCTATATGGGTAACGGCAATATTCCTATCATCCACCTGGAGTTGATTGGCGGCCGCTATCAGCTTGGCGGTGGCGGTGAAACGGGTTATTACGGCAAGGCCCACGCCGCAGTCAGGCATTTTGTCAATATTGGCGCCATGCAATTGCGCTATATGCTTGAAATGGGCCTGATCATGGGGGCGGTGCCTTTTCCGCTGCTGGAAGGACACCGCAGCTCGGAAACCTGGTTGTATTCGCCCTTCAAATTTGATCTGTTGTATGACTTTGCCTTGGCCAGCGATTTTTATACCTCATTGTTGCTGGAATATAATCTCAATGGCCTGTTGTTTAACCGTATCCCCTTTGTTCGAGACTTGAATATCAAGGAAATGCTGACTTTTAAATTGTTGTATGGTTTCCAGGACCGTGAGCGGCATGCGCGGGTCCTGGATATGCCGGACTACGTATATGCCCTTAACTCGGATATCCCTTATATGGAGGTGGGTGTGGGGGTCAAAAATATTCTCCAGTTCTTTGGCCTTGCCTGTGTCTGGCGCGTGCCGGCCGGAGATGTGCCTTATGCCCGCGGTAATTTTTCGGTGGTGGGGCGGTTTTCTTTTGAATTATAATTACACAATGATATGAAAAGTTTTGGAAGTGATAATCATTCCGGAGTACATCCTGCCATTTTGACTGCTATTGCGGCAGCGAATGTGGAACATGATATGGCCTATGGTGATGACCGGGTGACGGCCCGGCTGCAAGGCTTGTTCAAAGATCTGTTCGGCGAACAGGCCGAGGCCTTTCCCGTTTTTAACGGCACCGGCGCCAATGTGGTTTGCCTGAAAGCGATGACACAATCGCACCACGGCATTATTTGTGCGGAAACCGCCCATATCAATGTGGACGAGTGCGGCGCCCCCGAAAAGCACACGGGTTGTAAACTGCTGACCGTTCCTGCGGCGGATGGCAAGCTGACGCCGGAGGGCGTGAAAAAGCATTTTGAGGCTTTCGGCTTCCAGCACCACTCCCAGCCGAAGGTGATTTCCATTTCACAGTCAACGGAATTGGGCACCCTGTATACCCCTGAAGAAATCAAAGCCCTGGCCGACCTGGCCCATGCCCATGCTATGTATTTGCATATTGACGGTTCCCGCCTTGCTAACGCGGCAGCCGCCCTGAACCTCCCGTTCCGGGCTTTCACTACGGATTGCGGGGTGGACGCCCTTTCTTTCGGCGGCACCAAGTGCGGCCTGCTGATGGGAGAGGTGGTGGTCTTCCTGCGCCCGGAATTGGCGCGTGAGGCGGTCTATGTGCGCAAGCAAGCCATGCAGTTGTATTCCAAAATGCGCTTTGTATCGGCGCAGTTTGAGGCTTTCCTGTCCGGCGGCGCTGACGGCCTGTGGCACACTATGGCCTCACACAGCAACCGTATGGCCGCTTTATTGAGCAATGCGTTGAGCCAACTTCCCGGGGTGCGCCTGGCCTATCCCACGCAGGCCAACGGGGTGTTTGTGGCCATGCCGCGTAAGGCCATTGACGCCTTGCTGGAAAAATACTTCTTCTATGTCTGGAACGAAGAGCGCAATGAAATCCGCCTGATGTGCTCCTTTGATACCACAGAAGAAGATGTCCGGGCATTTATTGAGACGGCGAAAAGCGTATTAGACTGATTGTCCGGTTCAATTTTGTAGTATGAAAGACTTTGCCGCCATAGATTTTGAGACCGCTAATGCCCAACCCTACAGCGTATGTAGCGTTGGCGTTGTTATTGTACGCAACGGGCTAATCACGGACCGGATTTACCACCTTATCCGTCCGCGCCCCAATGTATACACTTATTGGAATACCCGTGTGCATGGCCTTAGCCGTGAAGATACCGATACGGCCGCCGATTTTCCGGATGTTTGGGCGGCCATAGCCCCGCACATTGAAGGCCTGCCCCTGGTCGCCCATAATGCCCCTTTTGACGAGGGTTGTTTAAAAGCTGTTTTTGCCCTGTACCACCTGGCTTATCCGGACTATACCTTTCATTGCACCTGCCGCGCCTCACGCCGGACTTTCGGCAAGCAGCTGCCCAACCACCGCCTGCCCACGGTGGCTGCCCATTGCGGCTATGACCTCAGTAACCACCATCACGCCCTGGCCGACGCCGAGGCCTGCGCCGTGATTGCACAAAGGGTACTGTAAGCAGTGTCTCAATTTGATATAAAAAACCGTCCGGTATTTGGCCGGACGGGTGTCATTTTTAGCAGGATACTATAAGGTGTGTTATTTTTTGGCGGGTGCCGGAACAGGGAACTTGTCAAACAAGGCATTCATGGCCTTATCCAGATTCTGCTCACGCTTTTCTGTATTGCTGGCTGCATCCAGAATTTTGGTTACGGAGCCATGCCATAACATACTGTTGCCTTTGGTATCTACCAGGTCAAACAATAGTGTGCCGTTTACGTAGGTATCATAGCTGATTTGTGTCGTAGCCATCCAGGGATAAGCGCCCCAGGCATAGCCCATGCGTGCGCCCCAGTAGTAAGGGGCGACTCCGCCGCCATAACCGGTGGTAGTGGCGGTCGCCGTCTTGTCAACGGTTAACATAACGCCAAGATTTATAGTTAAATCCGGGTTTTCACCTTCCGGCGCCAGGCTAAAGCCCCTTTCCACCATTTGTTTTGTAATAGATTGTTGAATAACAATTACATGCGCCATGGTGAAAGGCTTGGGTATTTTGTTCACATCTACCTTGGCGTAGCCAAAAGTTTTATATTTTGAATAATCAGCCGACTTGTCGACCACGAAACTCGCCACCTTAAATGATGAGCAACTCATCAAACCTATGGCGGCAATACAAAGGAATAGAATTTTTTTCATAACTGGTTGTATAGTTGGTTTATTTTTATGCTATCTGTTATGGCACAAATCTACAAAATCCATGCCAAAGAAAAAAAATTTGGAGATTAAAAAAAAATACGTACCTTTGCCCTCCCATTTGCGGAAGTAGCTCAGTTGGTAGAGCACGACCTTGCCAAGGTCGGGGTCGCGAGTTCGAGCCTCGTTTTCCGCTCAAAAAAAACCTCTGTCTTAAACCACGAGGTTTTTTTTATACTTGTTCTTAGAATTGTTGCCTGGGTGGTGGAATAGGTAGACACGCAGGACTTAAAATCCTGTGAGCAGTGATGCTTGTACGGGTTCGATTCCCGTCCCAGGTACTTTTGATGATAACCAACGGAAAAGAAAAACAATTAAATGTTAGAAATTCAGTTGGTTATTTCATTTTAAGACAGTGGTGATTTTCCTATATTTTCTTGTTTTTTCTCATTTAGTACTCCTTGGTATCGGTTTTTTTCCTATCTCTGCAAACTCGGTGCCCTTTTTTTAATTTTCACCCATAAGATTTGCCTATTTGTAATAAATATATTACATTTGTGTAAAATATCTACCAGTGGAGACACAGAGCAATGTCATAAGGGAGGTTCTTTTATCACAGGAGTTTGAGGATTACTTTGAACGCCTGGACAGTCGGACACAGGAAAAATATGCTTACATTATAAGCATCATTGAAACCCAGTATGTGGTCAATGAGAAATTTGTAAAGAAACTGACCGGCTCAGATTTTTATGAGTTACGGGTGCCGATAGGAACAAATGAGTACCGTACCATCCTGATAGCCATGGATCATGACAACTTTATGCAGGCAAAGCGGGTGATATTATTAAATTCCTTCTTGAAAAAGGACACAAAGCAATACAAACGGGAAATAACAAAAGCAGAAAAATTACTTCAAGCATTAGAATAAAAAGGAGGGCCAAGCAATGAACTTAGACAAAAACAAAATAGCAAAATTAACCCCCGCCGGTAAGCTGCTAAGCAAACATTATGGAAAGCCGGGATCAGCGGAGCGCCTTGAATTTGAAACCAAGGCCAAGGCCTGGTATTATGCCGAACTGCTGAAAGATGTCCGAAAGAAAGAGAAGGTAACCCAACAGGAGTTGGCTGAGAAGATAGGGAAAAAGCGGGAGTATATCGCCCTTTTGGAGAAAGGGGAGACTGATATGCAGCTGTCCACGTTTATCAGTATAGCCGAGGCCCTGGGCCTGCATCTTTCTCTTGTCCGATAGACATGGGTTATTTTTTTATTTACCACTCAATAAACTCATAGGGGTTCCCGTAATGTTGCAGAAAGCGCAAAAAGTCCGCTTTACCGATCACTACCGAAGCGGTATTTTCGTTGGGATGAAAGCTTAGCGCTTCCGCCTCCTCCAGTTTTTTATCCAGGAATACATAGACATGATGCGCCTGGTCGTTGATCAGTCCGAACAGTGAAACCGACCCGGGGGAGAGGCCCAGGTACTTGAGCATCCGCTCTTCCGAGGCGAAACTCAGCTTGCCCTGCCTGAGCCGTTGTTCCAGTTCATGGATATCCAGTTGCTTTTCACTGTCGAGAATCACCAGGTAATGCTTATTCCCCTTGTGGTTGCGGAAAAACAGGTTTTTGCAGTGCTGTACTTTGCCGGGAATGGCCGCCCAGTATTCGCGCGCTATGTCCACGGTAGGGGCCGCAGGGTGTTCATAGAGTGTATAATCTATACCTAAGGATTGCAGGGCTTCCAAAACCTGCTGACGGCGCTGCGCAAACACTTCCATACTCATAATAAATCTCTAATAAAAATATACAATACCAACAAACGACAATACCGAAATAAGCAGCCACAGGCACAACCCCAGGGCCAGTGACCGGCCGCCTACGCTACGCAATGTTTTCAAAGATAAATTGGCTCCGATGAAGAACAGGGTAACTACCAGAGCAGCCCTTGCCGTCCGTACAATTGCAGCTTCTATGGCCGGGAAAAAGCCGAAGTAACTATGCATGCAGATGGCGGCAATAAAAGCGGCGATAAACCAGGGGATGTTGATTTTCTTATTACTGCTTTTAAACAAGAAAAGCGTAAGCAGGCACAGCGGTATGATCCACAGCGTGCGGGCCAGTTTTACCGTTGTGGCTACCTGCAACGCCTCCTCTCCATAACTGGCGGCGGCGCCGACAACCGAGCTCGTATCATGGATAGCCACGGCGCTCCACAGCCCGAACTGGCTTTGCGTAAGCCCTGCGGCGTGCCCGATAACCGGAAATACCAGCAATGCTATGGAATTAAGCAGGAAAACAACACCCAGGGAGGTGGAAATTTCTTCTTCCGAGGCTTTCACGACAGGGGCGACGGCCGCTATGGCGCTTCCGCCGCAAATGGCTGTTCCCGAGGAAATCAGGTAGGCCGGTTTCCTTTTCAGCCCGATCCGCTTACCGATAAAATAACCGGCGACCAATGTCAGGCTGATGCTTGACAGGGTCAACCAAAAGCCTTCTGCGCCCACCTGCAGCGCCTGGCCCATGTTGATACCAAAGCCCAATCCCACGATACTGGTCTTCAACAAAAGACTTGTTAGTTTTCCATTGAGAGAAGGAAAGGGGTTGCCCCAAAGCAGCGTAAACAGGAACCCGCCTAACAGGGCAAAGGGCGGGCTTACCCAGGGGGTAGCGCAACTTGCGGCAAGCAGTATAAAAAAAATCTTTTTAAATAAGATATTTCGCATAACTATTTTTTAAGCAGGTAACTGTCGGTTTCTTGTTTGATCACCCGGTGCAGCGCAAAGAGGGCGATCACGTTAGGCAGCACCATCAGCGCATTGGCTACGTCAGAGAAGTCCCATACAACCTGCAATGTGGTGGTAGCGCCGATAAATATGACCACGACCCAAACGGCACGGTAGATGGTGATGCCCCGTCCGCCGGTAAGGTATTCGATGGCCCGCTCGCCGTAATACGACCAGCCCAGAAGGGTGGAGAAGGTGACTAACAACAAACTGAGCATGATGAAATATTCACCGAAGGGGAGCAGGCTGAACGCCTGATACGTAATTTTCACCCCCTTCAATCCGGCAAAACTTTCCGGATTCTTGACCATACAACTCACCAGCGTAAGCCCGGTAAGCGCACAAATCACCACGGTGTCCCAGAACGTGCCGGTCATGGATACCAGGCCCTGTTCCGCCGGTATTTTGGTTTTGGCCGCCGCTGCCGCTATCGGTGCGGAACCCATACCCGACTCGTTGGAGAATAAGCCGCGGGCAATGCCGTAACGCGTGGCCATGATGATGCCGCCGCCCAACATTCCGCCGCCTACCGATTCCATTGAAAAAGCGCTTTTGATGATGAGCTTCAGCGCCGGAAATAGAAAATCGGCATTGATCACCAGTAGCGTGATGCAGCCTAAAACATAAAAGACAATCATAAAAGGAATACCTTTCCGGCATACCAGCGCGATGGACTTTACTCCGCCTAAGATCACCACCGCCACGATAATGGCCGTGACAAGCCCGGTAATCCACACCGGAACACCAACCGAGTACTCCAGTACGTCCGACATGGTGTTGGCCTGCGTCATATTGCCTATTCCGAATGAAGCAAAAATGGTAAAGATACAAAACACTACGGCCAGGAATTTTGACCCGACACCTTTTTCCAGTGCGTACATCGGCCCGCCGGCATAGGTTCCGTTCTTATTCACCACACGGTATTTCAAGGCCAGCACCGCTTCACTGTATTTCGTGGCGATACCGAAAATCCCCGTCAGCCAGCACCAGAATACCGCGCCCGGGCCCCCCAATTGGATGGCTGTGGCTACGCCTACAATATTCCCTACGCCCACGGTCGCCGCCAGGGCGATCATCAGCGAACTGAAATGCGAAATATCACCCGGATGACCAGGGTCGCTCTGGCGAAAAGTCAACTGTATACCTTTTTTCAAATGCCTTTGTATGCCACCGGTACGAATGGTGAAAAACAGATGGGTCAGCATCAGTGTAATAATCATAAACCAGCCCCATAACAGGCCGCTGGCGCTACTTAAAGCATTGGAGATGAAATCATACATTTGGCAATGGGTATTTGGTAAACCGTACAAAGATATAAAAAATCTTACTACCTTTGCAGGCATGCAACTACAAAACTCATTGACCCATTTCAACATTACCCTTGCAGCGCTGCAACAGGTATTGACAGCCGCTCTGGAGAAGGGGGCGAACTATGCCGACATCTTCTTTGAACATACGTATAACAACTACCTGGCTCTGCGTGACGGCGCAGTAAACCAGGCCTCCTCCGACGTTGACTACGGCGTGGGCGTTCGCGTGGTATCGGGCGACCAGACCGGCTACGCCTACACCGAAAAAGTGACGCTGGAAGAATTGCTGAAGGCGGCCCGCACGGCCGCTTGTATCGCTACACAAAATAAACCTTCAGTTCCGGTGGGCCTTACGGAGCAGACCTTTACCAACCGTTATCCGGTGCTACAACCATGGGAACAGGTGGGGGTGGCTGCCCGGATGCCTTTTATCCAACGCCTGAATGACCGCATCTTCGCCCTTGATAAAAGAGTAATCAAGGTGCGCGCGGCCTTAACCGACAGCACCTCCCATATCCTGTTTTGCAATTCCGAAGGCGTGCTTTACACGGACTACCGTCCTATGGCTGTGCTGAACGCCACCTGCATCATGGAGCAGGAGGGGCGCATAGAGAACGGCAGCGCTTCTTTCGCCCTGCGCCGGGGTTTTGAATTCCTGACGGACGAGATGGTAGAACGCCTCTCGCAGGACGTAGTCAAAAAGACCGCCGTCATGTTCGAAGCCGTAAAACCCAAGGGCGGTGAAATGCCTGTGGTGATGGCCGCCGGCGGTTCGGGCATCCTCTTGCATGAGGCTATCGGACACGCCTTTGAGGCCGACTTCAACCGGAAAAACACCTCCATCTTTTCCGATAAATTGGGCAAAAAAATCTGCAATCCACAAATCAATGTAGTCGATGACGGCACCCTGGAATTTAACCGCGGATCTATTAATATGGATGACGAGGGAGTGGAAGGGCAGAAAACCTACATCGTAAAAGACGGCATACTAAACAGTTACTTGCATGACCGGATCAGCGCCGGCTATTATGGCGTTCCATCTACCGGCAACGGCCGGCGCCAATCTTTCCGCTACGCGCCCATGCCCCGTATGCGGGTGACCTATATGGAAAACGGCCCATCTTCCGAAGCCGATATTATTGCTGCGGTGAAGAAAGGCATTTATGTCGATAATTTCACCAACGGACAGGTACAGATCGGCGCCGGCGATTTTACCTTCTTTGTAAAGACCGGCTACCTCATAGAAAACGGCCGGCTGACCCGCCCCATCAAGGACATTAACATCATTGGCAACGGACCGCAGGCCCTGGCCGATATTACTATGGTCGCAAACAACTGCAAAATTGATGAAGGGGCCTGGACCTGCGGCAAAGACGGACAGGGCGCCCCTGTATCGCAGGGACTGCCGACCGTCTTGGTCCGTTCGCTCACGGTGGGCGGTGAAAACTAAGAAGCTGTTTTGTGTATAAAATAAAAATAGGCCGTTTTTGTGCTATTAGCGGAATAAAAGCAGTCCGTATGGCTGATACTAAACATAGGGTTTATATTACTGGAAGCAATGCCAAAATGTTAGGTCAGGATATCCAAACGACTTTGGGGGGCTTATTTACATGGACTTCATTCTGGAGGCCGCAAAGATGGGGGATTATGGAGTTCCGGCACGGGCTGTAGCTGGCTGTGAGTAAAAAAATCAAGACTGACGCCGCGCCGGCTAAAAATCACGCGCTCCGCTAAAACAAGGGAAACTCGCAGCTGCGCTGCTCAGACAGCCCTTGTTTTTTAACGCGTCGCTTGTGATTTTCTTTACGCCTTTCGGCGTAGGTCGGTCCCGGGGGCAACGCGTTGTACCGGATCGACAGCGGGGTAAAACAGCTCAATGTCCGTACGTACAAAATAAGGATACTCCTTTTTGTGAGCGGCAACGAACGCAGGAATGAAGCCCTGCTTTTGCCCCGCCATATGGTGAGCGGGCAAACGCCGCGCCACCGCCGGGCGGAAGCACAACCGCAGGTCGGCGGCCAGCGCCCGGTGAAAGCGGGAATCTACACTTGTATAGTAGGGTATGGGTTTTATCGATTTCATTTGACCTTTTTTTTAAAAATTCAGGGTCGCGGCCCCCGACCCTAAGGTTGCGGGGGCAGGCGGTTGCTTGAGGGTGTGATTTTCGTGTCGCTCTTGCTGCGTAGGAGCAGCAAGCCAATTAACGAAAAAACTAAAATACAAGAGTTCCTATTGGACGCACCTGGCCGAAAAGCCGATCGCCTTATTGTCGAAGCTGGCCGGATTGCTATCGCTACTACCGAAGTTCATGTCGTAGCCGTACGTGCTATTGTACTGCACAGCTGACCAATAGTGGCCGTAGCTACCCCGATTACCGAGCGTACCATCGCTGTTGTTGCGGTAGCCGGCAGCAGACAGAAAAATACAATTGCTGGGGGTCGGGAGCGAGCAGGTGCCGGCGCCGGATCCGTAGAAGCAACCGGCTACGGCGTTCCCGTTTGCGCCTGCAGCCCGCCAAACCGTACCGGCATTGTGCAAGGCCTCGAACTCAGCCTTGCTCGGCAATCGCCAACCCGCAGGGCAGGGATAACCATTAGACCAACTTGAGGCGGAACTTGTACCTGATGTCCAGCCAGACACACTACCAGTCACAGGCCAAGCCTTAGACGGTTTGTTCCACTGCACAAAGGGGGTATAGGTATCCGGCCTGTCGGCAAAGACCCAAGCTCCACCCGTGCCGGAGGCGGTGGTATAGGTAGAGTTACACCCCGCCCAGGTGGTGGTGCCTAAGGTGTAGTTAGGCGCATTACAGTTGCCCAGACAAGACGCACTCGCAATCGTTACCACATCGCTCATCACCGACCAGCAGCCGTCGGGGCTCTGCACCTGGCCCATATAGGTGCCGGCGCCCACATTGGCCGTTCGTGCCCAGACAAGACCGGGGATATGGTAGTTCCTTTCATTCACATCGGGCAAGCCATACCAATCGGGCAGGCTAATGGTGGTGAGGGTGCCGGAGCAGACGGTGAGCGTACCCGGAGTAAGGGTGGGCTTGGGCGGGGTCACC
>JAVBQY010000009.1:0-58865 GCA_031548545.1 Bacteroidales bacterium
GTAGCAGATGGTCTCCGCACCGGCGGTGATGGCGCCCGGCGTAAAGTCGGGACGTACGGTCAGCGCATAGCTGCCCGTAGCCGCCGTAGGTGTGGTAGAGCAGGTAGCGTCTTTGGCATATCTATTAAAGGTATAGACTCCGGCTACGCCTGAGTAAGCTGTACCGGGAGCATAAGTAGCTGCGGTTGCACCGGCTATTGTCGTGGTCGTTGTTCCGCTGGTAACACGCCATTCGTAGGTGATGCTCTCATCACCGCCGCCGGCAGGCGTTGTGCTGCCGATGGCAGAAGCCGTCGCGCCGTAGCAGATCGTCTCCGCACCCGCCGTGATAGCGCCGGGCGTGAAGGCCGAACGGACAGTCATCGTATAAGAGCCGGTAGTCTGAGAACCGCAGAGTCCGTCAGTCACCACCCGGTAAATTTGCTGTTGCCCGGGCGTTGACATAGCCGCAACAGAGGGAGTATAATTTGCTGCAGTTGCACCGGTAATCGAACCGGCGCTGTTGTACCATTGGTAGGTATAACTTCCGGCTCCACCGGCAGGTGTTCCACCGATGATAACAGGAGCGTTGGCTGCATAACAGAAGTAGGTAGAAGCACTACCAAATGCGCCGGGAGAGAAGGCATCAAACTCATTAGGAGTGATCGCCACCGACTCTACACGCCCGGTGCTTACAACATAAATGTATAAGAACGTATCCGTAGCCTTCGGGCCGCTGGCGTTCATCGGCACAGTAATCGTACTCCCGGTCGTATAACTTACCGGCGCAGGCCAGGTTAACGGATCTTCCTTCCGGATAGCCGGATCGGCGTCAGTCAACGAAGGCCAATAAAACCTGTAATTCCCCGAGAACTGCAGGGCAATGGCATACTGAGCCCCATACCCTCCCTTACAGGCGTTACGCGCTTGTTCACAAGACAATATCAAGTCCAGCGCACAAAAGCCGGCCGCGGGGGTAGTATTACCTCCAATGTACGGAATTTCAAACAGATCCGGCCCTGTATTATACTCTTTAACAGACTCGAAGATATTACACTCCTGGGCTTGCACAGCCGGGGCAAGTATCGCCCAACAAATAAAAACAACAACGTGCTTACAAATACGTTTTATCATAGGATTCAATTAAATACAATAAATGATTGTAAAGTTACGCTGCTTCATTTTCGGCGTTGATAATCGCAAAGTTATAAACCGTTAAAAAGCTAAAAGCACCATGTTAATTAGTGCTAATGTGTTTTAAACTTTGTTTTATTGTATTTATTTATTACCTTTGTATAAACCAGATGCAAGTCAATGAATAAGAAGTACTACCATGAATAAAAATTACTACTGTATAATTATGGCCGGCGGCATCGGCAGCCGCTTTTGGCCTATGAGCCGCAATAACCGTCCAAAACAATTTTTAGATATTTTAGGCACCGGCAAAACCTTTTTGCAGGAGACTTTTAACCGTTTTGCTCAAGTTATTCCCCGCGAAAATATCCTGATTGTTACGGGCGAAATGTATACGGATTTGGTTAACGAACAGTTACCGGGCTTAGCATCCTGGCAGATTGTATCGGAACCATCCCGCTGTAACACAGCCCCATGCATAGCCTATGCCACGTACAAGATCCTGGAAAAAAATCCGGAGGCAACCATTGCCGTAGCGCCTTCGGATCACCTGATATTGCATGAAACAGAATTTTTACGCATCATTTCCAAGACCTTAGAATTTGCTTCCGGAAATGATTGTCTGGTCACACTGGGGATCAAACCCACGCGACCTGAAACCGGCTACGGGTATATTCAATTGAACCGTAAGGGTAAAGAAGCCCTGATAATGGGCGAACCGTATAAGGTAAAAACCTTTACAGAGAAACCGAATCTCGAACTGGCCAAAGTATTTGTAGAAACCGGAGAATTTCTCTGGAATTCAGGTATTTTCGTATGGACAGCACAGGCTATACATGCCGCTATCAGCAAGCTGTTGCCTGACGTAGACGCCTTATTCCAGCAGGGCGCCGGTATTTATAATACCCCTGAAGAAGCGGCCTTTATCAGAAAAGTTTACGCCGAATGCCGGAGTGTATCCATAGACTATGGTGTAATGGAAAAAGCGGAGAACGTATACGCTTTTCCCGGAGATTTCGGATGGTCGGACCTGGGAACATGGGAGTCGCTTTATTTACATTGGTCTAAAGACCAACATAACAACATGGTGGATGTCCGACAGGCTGGCTTGTGTAAAGTGAGCAACAGCAGTATTACCAGCACAAAAAAAGACAAGCTGGTAATAGTAGAAGACCTTGACAATTATCTAATTGCCGATACAGAAGATGTACTCCTGATTTGTCCGCGCAACAATGAAGAACGGATCAAACAGATAATGAAAGAAATAGACCCTAAATACCTTTAATAGCAAAGGCTCACAGGGGACAATGTAAAAACCAATAAAAGAGGGCTTTCTGGAAAAAGGAACAGGGTGTTTGAAATCAATTCAGACACCCTGTTCCTTTTTAATATTCTCAAAGGTTTTTAATATTCCCAAAGGTCACTTTCAAAGTTCATCAGGTATTCTTTCAAACGCTCGGATTCCAGCATGGCTTCGCGGCCGTTATGCGTATAGCTCTGAACTTTACGATTGTTCTGATTATCGGAGATAGCCGTGATGTAGGATGAAAAACGACGTTTCTGGAAAAGGTCATCGAATGATAGTTGCGCCATATCATTATCACCAATAAAGCAGGCCGTATTCGCCAAGACCTTACGAGCGTCAGGGTAGTAAATCCAAAACAGCTGCTTCTTCAGGAGTTCGCTTTCTTCTTCCGGTTCGGATTCTTCACCTGTTTTCAATTCACGGGCATATACACGTACAGGACAGATACCTATAATGCGAATATACATGCGGGAGCGGCGCTTGTCAAAGTACCAATCTTCTTTCACCAGAAGTTCCTGCACCTCACTCCAATTGTAATCACCATGAATGGTCATCGTTGTATCGCCGGAGCCATCCATTTTCGAGCGGGTAACCGTACGGTCCGCCGCATCAAAACGGCTGCGCAGATCACTCACCGGCAAGACTGCGGTAAACTCATCGGTATCAGTATCATAGGCCGTAATCTTCCCATCCTGGACCGCAGCGACAACAGCCTGTATAAAGCTCTGGCGCGATTGTGTAAGCTCGGTAGGATAATACAAGGGATAATTCATTTTTTCGCGCAGGTTGATAACCCGCCACACGCGACGAGACCAAAAAATATCAGCCTCATTAATAGCCGGATACGGAATCGGCTCGCGTTCTTTTACTTGTTCCACTTTGACAATACCATCCTGTACCAGGCTCTTCTTCCGGGTTTCCGGCGCCTGCCCGTACACTACTGCCGAAAGGCAGAACAAGAATGCAGTCAAAACAATTGTCTTTTTCATAAAAATTACTTGATTTTTATAGATAAGTCCGGGAGGTCGACAGATCGTCCGTCGGGTCCCTTCGCTTTAATATCGGTAAATACTATACGTTGTCCGGGTTTCAACCGGTTAAAAAGGTTTCTTTGTTTATCGCCGAAAAGTTCGGATTGGGCGGTTTCATCCAGATTGTAACCGTCAATCGTAGCAGAGGCTGTATAGGAAACAACCCGGAACTTGAGGTCGAAATCGAAATCACGCGGCATTTCGGCACGGATACCCTGTGAGGCCAATAACTCGCTTTTGGAGATGATCTTGCTGCTGATACCGTCAAGTAAGGGGGTCGGCGGGGGCAGGTCTTTCACGCGTAAAGATTGGGTTCCCATATTTTTTCCGTCCACAGAGACTGTGATCTCACAGGTACGGCCCTCACCGGGACGCAGGTTGAATGTCTGTCCCTGACGTTCAATGCTGCCATTGGAGGCATGAATCTCAAGCCTGTCGAGCGGAATGCCCGAGGAGGAAATGCTCACCGGGTTGTCGATACCGCGATACACCACATTCATTTTTGTAGGAGATACTACCGTATTGGGTTCTACCACCCGGTAGTCTAATTGTACGGGGCGGGTTTGCTTGCCGTCCGGACCGGTAAATTCAATGGTTCCGCGTAAACTGGCCTGGCCAACTTGTGAAGGAATGGTTTTGAACATGATTTTGCCTTTCTCATTGGCCACATAGGTCTGGTTGCCGATATGCAAAATAGGGCGTTGGGTAGGATCATAAGCGGCCAAAAACATTTCGGCAGAAAACTCCGTTCCCTTGATTACATAATTGGAACTGGGGATAATAGCGACATCAATATCGGAGAATTTAAAATCAGAAGCGTCTACCTCATTGGAAAGATGGGTGATCACTTCGCTCTCGCAATTGTATACGTCTAATTGTAATTTGGAGAGTACGGCAACGGCAGAGATCAATGGAATGCTTTCAAAAGTTCCGACCTCCCATGTGCGCGCTTCGCCATCGTCAGTAACACCATCCTCGGTTTTCAACAGTTCTTCTACAGAAGCGCGAACAGTGGCGCCACGTCTGGCATCAACCATTGAGGCCAGGTTGTCTTTGTATTTTGTCAGCCTTTCCCTTAATTCAAAAGCGTATCCGGTATGGTCATTGCCTACCATCAAACGGCTGCTGGCATCCGTATTACTTAAAGATTCTATTTTTTCGGGATTTATGGAAAGTGTATCCAGCAAAGCTTCCGAATCTTCGCCGTCACCAGCCCTCACTAACTGTAGTTTCAATCCTTGAATGTAGCTATACAAAGCTTCTGCTTGTCCGGACACCTCTTCAGCTTTCAATAACCATGGCGCTACTTTTTCCGGATTCTCTGCAGCAGCCATACGGAACTCCGCCAATGCATGCGCGTTTTTTTTGGCAACAATCTGAATATTGTGTTCTATGCTTTTATCTATGTTGACGAATGCATCCAATACCTCAGCCGACACATTCAGCGCTAACATGGCGGTTAGCACCAAATACATCATATTGATCATTTTTTGCCGGGGTGTCAGGGTTCCTCCTGCCATTTCTTTATCGTTTTAAAGCTGCATTAACCGTAGAAATCATAGAGCCGTAAATGGAGTTCAAATCACCGATCTGATGGTTCAGTTTGTCCATTTGCGTACTGAATTGGCGCGAATGATCGGCAGACTGTTTCATGGTCTCAAGCAAATCGTTCGCAGAGGCCACATATTGTTTATGTTCCTGAATGTATAGCTCGTAAGAGGCATTCACGGCAGAGAGGTGCTTGTTCAAGGCTTCCATGTTTACCCCGGCTTGCTTACCGCCGTCAAGCATGACCTGGGATGTTTGCTGGTAAGCGTTATTCAGGCTTTGCATGGTTTGTTGCGCCGTATTGACAGATTGGTTGAAGGCTGACATATTGGTAGCCGCCTGCTGTACGCCGCCGGCTAAGTTTCCGGAAGCCTCGGCTACCGCCGATAAGGCGTTCAGTCCATTCAGCGTGGCTGTAAATTTTTCCATGCTTTGTTTCAGGTCCTCTGATACCGAAGGGTCAATATTCAATCCTGAAAGCTGGACTCCGGTAACAACAGGCTGACGCCTGGCAGTCGCCGTCAGATTGGCTTTTACAGTGTCATCCATCTCATCGTCCAATAATTCGGGATAGACCCGGCCCCAATGGTATTCGGAGGGAGGGGGATCAAAGGCGGAGAAAATGAAGATGATGAATTCGGTAATCATCCCCACACTCAACATAATTCCCGCGTAGTTCCAGTGTTGCAGTTTAAACAAGGCGCCAAGAATCACCAAGGCGGCGCCAAAACCATAAAGTTTGGCGATAATATTTTTCCATTGCTTGGATTGAAAGTAAGAGGCTTTCATAATCTTTTGTTGCTTTTAAATTAACGTATCCCCACGGAGGTGCGTACACAACGGAAACCGATGTAAGAGCGGGCGGAATCCTGATATTCAAAGTCCCGTGTGCCGCATTGCAGGAAATACGCAATATCTTTCCAGGAGCCTCCGCGTATCACCTTACGTTTTTTCACCGACGGATCCGTTTTTTTTGCGTTATAGGTATAATTAGGCACCATATCATGATAGAAACTATAAGCATCTTCATCATAAGCATTTATAGTCCATTCGGAAACATTACCGGCCATGTCGTACAAGCCGTAATCATTCGGGTCATAGGCGCCTACAGGCGTGGTGCGCACGCCTCCGTCAAGGCTGTATTTGCCGCGCTGGGGCTTGAAATTGGCCAGGTAGCAACCTTGCCGGTTCGTAGTATAAGGACCACCCCAAGGGTACATTTCACCCTGCAGGCCGCCGCGGGCAGCATACTCCCACTCCAGCTCGGTGGGCAGACGGAAGTCATGACCTGTATTTCCACGGGTGGTGAAATTTTCAAGCATGGCGGTGCGCCAATGACAGAAAGCGTTGACCTGTTTCCAGTTTACACCCACCACAGGGTAATTATTATAGGCGGGGTGCCAGAAATAGCGGGTGACAAAGGGGTCGTTGTAGGCATACTCAAAGTCGCGGATCCAGCACAGGGTATCAGGATAGACCAAGGTCTGGTCTTTAATGATAAAAGACGCACGGCCTTTGATTTCCTCGGTCTCTCCCTTTGCGTTGACAATGGTCCCTACATATTTTTTCTGGTCATAATCATAGCGGGCTTTGGCCGCTTGCTGAATGTCTATCCATGCATATTCGTAAGCCAGCTGGCGGACATCGATCTCACGCCGGCCGAAGAGTGATTCTTCGGGAGAATAGTACATGACGCTCAAAGCCTCCCGCTGGTCCGGATCTCTCAGGTTGATACGGGTTTTCCAGTTCAGGCGCGGTTGCATGTTTGCGTCCAGTTCGCTGTCGTCTTCTATAATAAACTCGGGATATGTCTCCGAAAGAAGGCGCCGGGCTATGGAATCTTTTACATAATCGACAAACTGACGGTACTCATAGTTGGTAATTTCCGTCTGGTCCATCCAGAAAGCATCGATACTGATGGTTTTGCTGGACGCATTCATTGAGGAACTGACATCCTGATCATTCTGGCCTAAAAGGAAAGAACCTGAAGGAATATACGACATACCCGTAGGCGGCGCTTCAGCGTATTTCATCTTGCGGCCCTTAGTCCCCCGGTCCAATTCACCATAACGCGATCCTCCCCCAAACCCGCAACTTAACACCAATCCTGTTGTCAAAGTTAAAAGAATCAACTTCTTCATTGTTATCTATTTTTATCTTATAAATACCTAATACTTTTGTAACGCTGCGATCCCCTGGGTATCGAAATTGAGAAAGAGTAGCTGATAATCAACTCATGACTACCTCCGCTAAACTTGTTCAACGACGATGTATAAAATTCATATGCGTACGCAACGTTTAATCCTTCAAATAATTGAGCCCCAACCATCCCTGCAACGGCCTGCCCCCAACGGTAGCCCAGCCCGCCCCAGTATTTGTCCCTGAACCAGGCCGTAGCCTGAAGGGTCAAACTGGTCTGCGCAAAGTCGGATACAAGATCCAACATCGGCATTAACATCCATTCTGTTTCGGAAAGTGTATACCTATATCCTGTATTGAGATATAGCGTCTGTTTAAAAGCGCCTGTCTTGTCCACCCCTAACTCCGGAGCGGTAAGATGTTTACAGGAAACGCCACCGAACAGGGTCGGGCTCTCGTAATAAGCGCCCAGGCTCATATCAAAACTCATGCCGGCCGTTTCATTGGTCGGTACGGCCGGATCGGCCTGTCCGCCATCAGGCAAGCGCCAATTGCCGTTCGCGTACCAACTGGTTAATAAACCAGCTGACAGCCCAAAACTTAGCACCCCGGAGGGCAACTTGTGCCGGTAAGCATACGTTAAACTCAGCCCCGGTGCCCGTAAAGCACCGGCCATATCGTTATAGAATGTAATTCCTACTCCACTTGGTATACCAAACAACGTCAAGGGACCATGAAGCCCTACCACACTAGTCACCGGAGCTCCATCAAATTTCGTCAATTCCAACCGGTTAGCCACCGATGCACAAAACAAATCTTCCCGCGTATTCCCCACATAAGCCGGATTCGTAAACGTCCGATCCATGAAGCCGAGACTAAATTGCGGGTCTTGCTGGGCAAAAGCCCTCAAACAAACCAGCCCAAACAGGCCAAACCACAATAGTTTTTTTACAACTGCCATATTTCAGAGGCTATCGTTCCGATAGTAACCGACAAATGTAAAGAAAATTATTAAATATGCCTAAATTTTTTAGAGAAATGTTAATAATTTAACTTTTGATAATACCATAGCCAACGCAAAGGCACCTCACCGCGGCAGGCGGTTTGATAATCGGCCGGAGAACAGGGTATCCATGATTCATGTTCTTTGTTATCAACTATTTTAAACCACCAACGCTGCGTGATGGTACTATGCATGAAATACAATTCCTGTCCACGGACGCCCATATCCACCATAATTTCTTTAAAGGTGGGGTTGCCAGGCGCGGCAGAGAGCTCTTCTTTTACCCGTACAGCCAGGCCTTCGGCAACATGCCATACCAGCTGCGCCAGCAAACGGGCGGTTATTGATTTCGCCGACAAGCTATTATACCCATATATAAAGAGTACCTTAGTCTTATTGGATAAGGCCACATAGTGCAACAGGCGGCAGGCTTCTTCGGCGTACAAGCCATTGGGCTCCTGCGACCGGGTTTGAGGCGCATCGGCTACTCGAATGGCATTCAGATCAAACCAGACGTAATCCGCATCTCTCAACAGGGGCTCGGACAAGGTCATATCCTCGCGCAAGGAGCCTAACCTCAGACATTCGAAGTAACGGGCCTTCAATAATTCCAGGTCTCCGGGCGGAGTCAGGTAAGACTGGTGGGCCAAGGCCGTAAAATGCCGGAGTGCAGGATGATTCAAAACATCCTTGAAGGGATAAGTGTCGGCTTTTACCGCCGGAGAAATTACGGCGGCAGAGAAAGAGGCTGATGAAACTACCGTTTCCGGCAAGCCCAGCACCAGAGCGAAAACACGATGTTGCTCACATAAAGCCAAAGCGGCCGCCACTTCCGCCGCCTTGCAACGCACATAGGCAACCGGAGCGGAATGATGAAGATAAAGCCCACTAAAAGCCTTATAAACAGACTTGTGACCGGTGTCAATTAAGGCTAAACCGGCAGTAGGTAAGGCAGAAGCAAAGGTTTTCACGGGCTGAAAAATTATGATTTTTTCTTCGCCGGCGTCTTTTTCGCTGCAACTTTCCCGGCAGGCGCCTTTTTAGCTGTGGCAGGCTTAGCGGCTGTCTTTTTGGCAGCGGCTTTCTTTACAGCTGTTTTTTCGGCTTTTCCGGCAGCGGCTTTTTTAGCCTTGGGCTTAGCGCTAACAGAGGCAGCCTGTGCGGCAATAATTGCCTTGCAGTCTTCCAGCGTCAATCCTGCAGGATCCGTGCCTTTAGAAATGCGATAGTTGGCGCCGGCATGGGCTATGTATGGGCCAAAGCGACCGTTGAGCACCTGAATATCATCCGCTTCAAATACCGTAATGAATTTTTCACGCTCTTTCTTCCGTTTCTCTTCTATCAGTTCAATAGCACGGTCAATGGTGACGGTATAAGGGCTGTCTTCCTTTTTCAGGGATACAAAGGCCTTGCCATGACGGACATAAGGACCGAAGCGCCCTACGGCAGCCACCACTTCCAGCCCCTCGTATTCACCCACCGGACGCGGCAGGTCAAAGAGTTTTAAGGCTTCTTCGAGCGTAATGGATTCTATCAGCTGGCCTTTCTGCAGGCTGGCAAATTGCTTCTTTTCATCCTCGGCTTCACCTAATTGGGCAATAGGGCCAAAACGGCCGATACGTACAGACACCTGTTTACCGCTTTTCGGATCAACGCCCAACACCCGTTCGGCATTGGTCGGACGTGATACTTCCAGGGTTTTTTCCACATCTTTATGGAAGGGTTTGTAGAATTTAGCCAGCATCTTGTTCCAGATCAGCTTACCTTCGGCTATTTCATCGAATTCTTCCTCTACGCTGGCGGTAAAACCATAATCCATGATATTTTGAAAGTGCTCCACCAAAAAGTCGTTCACGAGGATACCAATATCGCTGGGGAACAATTTGGCCTTTTCCGCACCGGTGTTCTCCGTGAGTGTTTGTTTACTCAGGGCGCCTTTCTTCAGACTAAGCTGGACGTAGTCGCGGGAAGTGCCGGGCCGGTCTTCTTTCATGACATAGCCACGGTTGATAATGGTAGAAATAGTTGGTGCATAGGTAGACGGACGACCGATACCCAGTTCTTCGAGTTTCTTTACCAGACTGGCTTCCGTATAACGCGGCGGACGTTGTGAGAAACGTTCCGTGGCGGTGATTTCTTTGGACAACAGGGGCTGCTTTTCTTTCAAAGGAGGCAGCAGGCCGCTGTCCGTACGGTCATCGGCGTCATCATCGGAAGTTTCCATGTAGACTTTCAGAAAACCGTCAAACAACAACACTTCACCGGTAGCCTGAAAAAGTTGCGAAGCAGTAGAGACCGTAATATTTACAATTGTTTTTTCCAATTGTGCGTCGGCCATCTGCGAAGCGATGGTGCGCTTCCAAATCAGGTCGTATAATTTTTTTTCCTGTGCAGTACCGCTGATTTCGGCGTTTTCCATGTAAGTAGGACGAATGGCCTCATGGGCTTCCTGGGCGCCTTTGGCTTTGGTGGCATACTGACGGGTCTTGCTGTATTGCTGGCCGAAAAGGTTTTCAATAGTTGTACGAGAGGCGTTCAATGCCAAGGCCGACAAATTGGTAGAATCCGTACGCATGTAAGTAATCAACCCGGCCTCGTAAAGGCGCTGTGCAACGCTCATGGTCTGGCTCACCGAAAAACCGAAGCGGCGGGAGGCCTCCTGTTGCAGGGTAGAGGTGGTAAAGGGAGGTGCAGGTGATTTCTTTGCCGGTTTTTTCTCAATGGAACGAATGGAGAAATCTGCCGTTTTACATTTTTCTAAAAAAGCCTGCGCTTTCTTTTCCGTGTCAAAACGCTCGGAGAGTTCTGCTTTCAGGGTGAATTTATCGCCCTTATCGCCCGGCTCGAACAAGCCGTTGACCCGGAAAGAGGAAGTGGCATTGAAGGCCAGCACTTCGCGTTCCCGCTCCACGATCAAACGTACGGAAACGGATTGAACACGGCCTGCGGACAATGCGGGTTTTACTTTTTTCCAGAGGATGGGAGAGACTTCAAAACCCACCAAACGGTCTAAGACGCGGCGGGCTTGCTGGGCGTTTACCAGATTCATATCTACCTGGCGGGGATGTTCTACGGCATCCAGGATAGCGCCTTTTGTAATTTCATGAAAAACAATACGCTTTGTTTTTGTAGGATCAAGTTCCAGGACCTCCTGCAAATGCCATGCAATGGCTTCTCCTTCGCGGTCTTCATCGGATGCAAGCCATACGGTCTTCGCTTTCTTGGCCAACTTCTTCAATTCGTCAACCACTTTTATTTTATCTTCAGAGACTTGATAATCCGGCGTAAAGTCCCGATCCGTAACAATGCCCAACTGTTTCTTTGACAGGTCGCGGATATGCCCGTAGCTGGACTTTACGAGAAAGTCTTTTCCCAAGAACTTTTCAATAGTCTTGGCTTTAGCCGGGGACTCTACGATCACTAAATTTTCCTGCATAGTCAAAATTGATTTTGTGATGAAAAAGAATGCAAAGTAAGTCATAAAATAAGGTATAATCCAAATTTTTTTTATTATTTTGCATTTTTATTCGTACAAAAGCATATGAAATTTAAACTCCCGGAAACTAAAGACCGCAGGCGTTTCAACAAGTGGTTTTTCATTATTATATCACTACCTGTCACGATTTTAGCATTAACGCTTCTGCTTATCGGACTATTCGGATCCATTCCCTCCTTTGAGGAGTTGGAAAATCCTAAAAGCAATATGGCCACCCAGATCATTGCTGAAGACGGGGTCCTGCTCGGCACATTCCACATAGAGAACCGCTCTTATGTGTCTTATGATGAACTGTCACCCAACCTGGTGTATGCACTGGTGGCTACGGAAGACGCCCGGTTTTACAGGCATTCGGGCATTGATTTCCGCAGTTTGGGGCGTGTTATCATCAAGACCATATTAGGCGGACAGAGTGAGTCCGGCGGAGGAAGCACCATTACGCAGCAATTGGCCAAGAACCTGTTTCCGCGCGACAGCAGCATCAACCGGAGTATTCTTTCCATTCCTAAAATCACCGTAGCCAAATTAAAAGAATGGATCACCGCCATTAAGCTGGAGCGGAATTACACCAAAGAAGAGATCTTGGCCATGTACCTGAATACGGTAGCTTACGGGAGCAATGCCTACGGCATACGTTCGGCCGCCGCAACGTTCTTTGCCAAACAGCCCTCGCAGCTTAATATGGAAGAAGCCGCATTGCTGATCGGTATCATCAACGCCCCGTCACGTTACAGCCCGGTACGCAATCCGGAGCGGGCTACCAAACGGCGTAATCATGTGATCTCACAGATGGATAAATACGGCTTTATAGCGCAGGATTATGCAGACTCCCTGAGGGCCACGCCTATAGCATTGACGTTTATGCAGCAGGACCAGAATGCCGGACCTGCCCCCTATTTCCGGGAAATGCTACGCCGGACCATGCTGGCCAACGAGCCTAAAAAGGAAGACTACCGTTACCGTCCGAAGGATTATGAGAACGACAAAAAAGAATGGGAGGAAAATCCGCTGGTAGGTTGGATCAGGAAAAACCCGAAACCCGATGGGACGTTGTATAATATTGACCGGGACGGGTTAAAGATATATACGACCATCAATTCAAAAATGCAACTCTATGCAGAACAGGCGGTAGCCCAACACCTTAAAAACGACCTGCAACCGCTGCTCAGCGCAGAAGTGCGCTACCGGGCCAATCCGCCCTTCTCCAACGACCTCACAAAAGCACAGGTAAACAGCATACTGGAGCAGGCCAAGCGGTGGAGCGGCCGTTATCAGATCATGAAAGAAGCCGGCGCAAGCCAGGAAGAAATTGATAAGGCGTTTAAAACAAAGACAAAGATGAAAGTTTTCTCCTGGAAAAAAGGTCAGGTGGACACGGTGATGACGCCTTTGGATTCCATCCGCTACTACAAGTCTTTGTTGCGTGCGGCATTTATGGCCATGGATATACAAACAGGGCAGGTAAGGGCTTATGTGGGCGGTCCCAATTTCAGGTATTTCAAATATGATAATGCCAGCCAGGGCCGCCGGCAGGTGGGCTCCACCATCAAACCTTTCTTGTATACGCTGGCAATGCAGGAAGGCTTTACCCCATGCGACCGGGTATTGAACGTGTCGCAGACTTTCATTATCGGGGATACCACCTGGACGCCGGCCAGCACGGATAAACCGGAATGGATAGGCAAAAACGTAACATTGAAATGGGGACTCACCAAGAGTAGCAATAATATTTCCGCCTACCTGATGAAACAGCTGGGGCCGCAACCGATGGTGGATATGTGTAAAAAACTGGGAATTAAAAGTTACCTGGATCCCGTCCCCTCTCTTTGCCTGGGACCGGCAGACCTGTACCTGACAGAAATGGTAGGGGCTTACGGCACTTTCGGGAACAAGGGGATACATACCGAGCCGCTTTATGTTACCCATATAGAAGATAAGGATGGTAACCTGCTGGCGACCTTTACCCCGCGCAGGGAAGAGAGCATCAGTGAGCGCACGGCTTACCTCATGGTAAACTTATTACAGGGGGTCGTGAATGAGGGTACGGCCTACAGGTTGCGCAGCCGCTATATTCCGGAGGGAGAACTGGCCGGTAAAACGGGAACGACCAATAACCAGTCCGACGGCTGGTTTATAGGCTTTGTGCCTAAATTAGCCGCCGGCGTATGGGTGGGTGCCGAAGACCGCAGTGTACACTTCCAAAGCCTGGCCTTGGGCGGCGGCGCCAATATGGCGCTCCCCATCTGGGGTTTATTTATGGAGAAAGTGCTGGCCGATCCCAGCCTGACGATTAAACCGACAGATAAGTTTGAAGCGCCGCCGGACTTTAACATCAACCTCAACTGTACCGGGAACGATAGTGAACTGGACGAGGATGATGACCGGAAAGATGATTTCTTTTAGTCTTTGGGGCGCTCCGCATGCTATTTCATCAACCAAACAACAACCGAATATTATGAAAAAACTGTGTATTGCATCTTGCACCGCCCTGCTTATGTTTGCCTGCGGTGGAAACACCACGACCAACACCACCGGCATGACTACGCTTGAAAATGGTGAAATGATGATCCGATTTGAAGAGGGTGCGGCTAACGGCAACTTTACCAGCCGGCTGGATAGCCTTGGCGATCAAAAGACCTTTATTTTTGAGGCTAAAGAAGGCCAGACCATAGTAGCTACTGTGGTTACGACAGACAGCAGTCAGGCGCCCAATGTGCGTTTCAACCAAATTATAAGCCCCTCGGGCGAAGCCGAAGGGCCGTTTGGGAATGAGATGACTTATGTATTGAACGAAGCCGGACAGTGGAAATTCATTATAGGGGAAAGCCTGATGGCAGGAGAACCCTACGCCGGTGAATTTACCCTGGCCGTGGAAGTGAAGTAAACGCTGTTTACGACAAGGCCGCTATCGCCGATCCTACCAAATTGGGGTCGGCTTTTTCATTTAAGATAGTCATACTAACGCCTTGGGGAAGCAGTGACTGCAGTTCTTTTTCCACAAGGTTCCTATAGTAGAACTGTCCGTTGCTGTCTTTTCCCCAGAACACACTGCCGTCGGCGGCTAAAGCCATATTCTTCAAGGAGGCGTCCTGATCTACCAACACTTGCACCAGACCGGCGAGTGAGGCGGCTACTAATTTGGCTGAACGGTCGTAAATAGCCTGCGCCACTTTCACCTGCGCTGCAGGGTATGCAGCCGGAGCATTCAGCATACAGGCTAGGTCACCGCCATCGAAGTTATATTTGATTTTCTCTTCCGGGAAGCTTGTTTTCAGCAACTCGCCCAGGTATCCGCCGGAAATGGCTTTCTCAAAACGCTGCTGGTCTTTATTGTTCGACATGGCATCCACCAAATTATCAATCACCGTCATATACGGCGGCCTGAAATTACCGGATTCCAGGTTGATGGGAATTAATTTTTGATCCTGGCTATGGAGTTTTTCCACCTTGTCCAGTCGCATCAGTCCGGCCATATTGGTACCCGTGCCCACAATCAGTCCGATGTATGTATCGTAACCGGCCTCATCCAATCCGGCGAACAAACAGGCGACCGTATCATTGATCACCTTAATGCTTTCAAAGGTTGTATTGATGTTTTTGTAATTATTCAGGTACTTGAGCAAGGGCTCACCGACCGGTTTTTCAATCATATCGGGGATATTGATACCCTTGGTCCAACGGAGCAATATGGCGTCGCCGTTCAGCCGGGAGGCTGCCGGATAAGAGAAGCAATAGCCGATGCGGGTTACCGTACTGTCCAGGTTCTTCAAACGACAGATGCAAGAAGCCATTACTTCATGTAACTTTTCCTGATTGAATCCGGCGGTTTCATTTTTCGACAAGGGTAGTTTCAGGCTTTCTACAACGGTCGCTTTTCCATCTTTAAACTCCACAATGGAAGCCCTGAAGTTGGTTCCGCCCCAGTCCAGCGCCAGCACCTTTCCATCCTGTATCTTTGCAGCCGGATAAGTGTGTGTGGGGATGGCGGCAATTTCACGGCCGTCATCACCAAGTCCTTCCACAATTTTTTCACGCAAACTTTTTGCAATATCGGTCAATTCCGGGGTAGTAAGGCTAAAAACATTCTCTTTCATATAACTGCGGTTTTAGATTAAAGAAACAATCCGGCAAATATACATTTTTTTGCAGATAAACCCGCATATATTACCAAGATGGCATGATTTCTTTTATCAACTTCTTACAAAAAAGATAATAATCAGACTGTTGCACAAAATCAGGATAAGTCATAATCCACAAGTTTATAGGCCCCATGCCTTTATGATAGGAGGGCAACCAATAGTCCACCGCGGGATTATCCTTAAAGCCCAGCCGGTGATAGAAGGCCTGGCGACGGCAGGTAATTTCATCGGCAGCCGGCTCTATTTCAAGCAGTACCGGAAGGTTATCCCCGGCTATCCATTCACGGAGAAAGCGGCTGCCATAACCCGACGAACGTACATCCGGCGAGATAGCATAATGCTCAATAAAACGGAGGCCTCCACAGTGCCACCACTCTATAAAACCCAACAACTGCCCGTCCTCTACCCAGGCCTCCAGATGATAATCCGGATGCGCAAATACCCGGGGCAGGTCTTCAGGCTCCCGCTGTTCCGCATAAGGAAAAGCCGAAGTGTACAAATGCCACACGGCCTGGAATAGGAAGTGATCATTTCCGGAAATGCTAATTCTGTTCATAGCGTAAAGTTATAAATTTTATTTATCTTTGCTCAGGCTGATCTTTCTCCTGCTATGGCATGATTATTGTTGATAATAAAAACACTTAAATAAATAACGATACTATGAAAAATATTCTTTTAGCAGGAGTTATAGCCATTCATCTTTGCGCCTGCGGCAATGGTCCTACGGAGGTTACATTTAATAAGCTTGACAATTATTTTTTAAGCAACACGGTAGAAGTTCCTGAGGGGATTAATGTATTTACGGCACAGGACGACAGTACGTTTTATCAGCTGGCAGGCATTGCTAAAACCATGAGTAATGAAATCAGAAAACCGGATTTTGAGCATGAAACGGTGATCATTGTTGCCGGACAGCCCACCAACCACGCCACTCAGATTGATGTAGAAAAGGTGACGGTTACCGAAACCGACATCATTGTGCACATCACTATAGAGAAGGGGGAAGAACTGAGTTATACCATGAAACCAACGACCCTGTTCACCCTGCCCAAGCAGGCCAACGACAAGGTGGTATCCATCATGGAAGGCGCGGCGGCAGTGGCTGTGGGAACAGTGAAGTAAGCCATACCCGCGAATCGTTTATAAAATTTTTCGTACCTTTGTGCCACTATGCATAACTTCACGTTACCAAAGCATACGGGCATTAAGGTATTTTTACTGGCCATATTTTTTGGCTATTATACTAATATAGCCCTTTTTACTCACGTCCATCTGCTGGGCTCCGAGGTGGTTGTCCACGCCCACCCGTTTATCAGAACGGCGGCTGCGACAGGAGAGGGCAAAACAACGCCACCTTCACACAGCCACAACAGCTTAGAGCTACAACTACTCAGCGACCTCTCTAATTTCGCAACCGACGGAGCGGCAGAAATCCCATCCCTCGAAATATTTATACCGTCCACCCCGGTAACGCATCCACTGACTGTCACTTGTCTTATTCCGGCCACCACCTGCGGCCATCCGCCACTACGCGCTCCTCCAGCCGTTTAACCCACTCTTTTCACTAAATATAGTGAGCATTCATCCGGAAAATACCCGCTTTTGGGGATTTTCTGGTTGTACTATTTTACCGAATTTTGTCCTTCCCTTTTGGGAACTGAACGATTATAAATTTCAAAAACATGATGAAATCATTTTATACGGCATTATTATGCCTTTTCCTGGCCTCTCCGGGCCTTGCCCAACACAAGAACAATTGTGAGTTGTTAGGGCACGTTGTCAATGACAAAGAAGAACACCTGCCTTTCGTTACCGTAGTACTGAAAGAAAACAATATCATCCGCACCACCGATGCCAAAGGGCATTTTATTTTTACAGACCTCAAACCCGGAACCTATACCATAGCCGTGCAAAGCATGGGATATAAAAGCTATGAAGAAAAAATAGCGCTGGCTTGCGACAAAACCACAGACCTGGTCATTCGCCTGCAGGAATCCGCATTGGAAATCGATGCGCTTGTAGTATCGGCCAACCGCACGGAAACCTCGCGTAAGGAAACGCCGGTGATCGTAGGCATGCTCTCCCCGAAAACACTGGAGTTAACCAATTCCGGCAACCTGGCCGAAGGACTGGTCTTCCTTTCGGGCCTGCGTGTGGAAAATAACTGCCAGAACTGCGGGTTCCAACAGGTGCGGATCAATGGGCTTGACGGGCATTATACCCAGATCTTGATTGACAGCCGCCCCATCGTGAGCGCCCTCACCGGGGTGTACGGCATTGAACAGATCCCGGCCGGGATGGTTGACCGCGTGGAAGTGTTGCGCGGCAGCAGCTCTGCCATTTACGGCTCCAACGCCATCGGCGGCAGCGTAAATATCATTACTAAAGAACCCTTGCGCAATTCATTGGCTCTTTCACACAACCTTAACTGGATAGGCGGTGCAAGCGCCGAGAATATCACCAGTATCAACGCTTCGCTGGTGAACGACAGTTATACGGCCGGCGCCTATGTTTTCGGCAATATCAACCATCGAAATCCTTATGACGCCGATGGCGACGGGTATACCGAACTGGCAAGGATCAAAGGGTCTACCATCGGATTCCGCGGTTATTACAAGCCTACGAAATTTTCAAAACTTACGTTGGAGTACCATAATATCAATGAGAACCGCCGCGGCGGAAATAACATGGACCTGCAACCCCAGGAAGCAGATATTGCGGAACAGGCGGAGCATGATATCAACGGCGGCGGGCTCAAGTATGATCTTTTCTCCTCCGATTACAAACACAGGCTCAGCGTCTACGGATCACTGCAAAACACCGACCGCAACAGCTATTACGGCGCCGGAAAAGACCCTAATGCCTTCGGAAAAACTACGGACCTGACCTATGATGCCGGAGTGCAATACGGCTACACCTTCGACAAACTGTGGTTTATGCCGGCGAATCTTATTGTCGGAGCAGAATTCAATTCCGACCACCTGATTGATAATATGCCCTCTTACAAGCGGAGCACCGACCAAACGGCTGATATGGCCAGCCTTTTCCTGCAAAATGAATGGAAAAACGACCAATGGAGCTTCCTGCTCGGCGGCCGGCTGGACAAGCAGAACATGATTGACTACCTGATTTTCAGCCCCCGTATCAACCTGCGTTTTAATCCTATCCCCGATGTCGGACTGCGCGTGGGCTATTCCGAAGGATTCCGCGCCCCGCAGGTTTTCTCGGAGGATTTGCATGTACTGGCAGCCGGCGGCGCCGTAGTACTCACCAGCCTTGCCCCGGGCCTCAGACCCGAAACCTCGCACAGCTTTAATGCCTCTGTTGATTTATATCATTCTTTTGGCGAGCATATACAGGGCAATTTATTGATAGACGGATTTTACACCAAACTGAAGGACGTGTTTATCCTTGAACCCAACGGGCATGATGAGCAGGGGAATACACTGATGCTAAAGACCAACGGCGCCGGCGCCGTGGTGAAAGGCTTCAATATAGAAGCCAAGGTAGCCTTTACCAACAACTACCAACTACAGGCCGGCTTTACCGCCCAGCAGAGCGAGTACACGGAGCCTTATACTTGGAGCGAAACAGCCGAGCCGGTGACCAAAATGCTGCGCACACCCGACCTCTACGGTTACCTCACCGCCATGCTTACACCGGTGCGCAACCTTACCGCATCCGTATCGGCGGTATATACCGGCAGTATGCTGGTGCCGCACATGGCCGGCTACATACCGGCAGACCGGACGGAAGAGACGCCCGGATTTTTCGATGCCGGCTTCAAATTGGCCTACGACTTCAAATTGAAAGGCGGCATAACACTGCAGCTATTCGGCGGAATGAAGAATGTATTTAACTCCTATCAGTCGGATTTCGACCAGGGACCGGACCGTGATTCTGGCTATATGTATGGGCCTATTTATCCGCGGAGCGGGTTCGGCGGCCTCAAAGTAATGCTATAAACCGAAGATCCTTGGGAATATAATATTTTATTTGTGTTACACCCTTGGGAAAACGAGCCTTGTTTACGTCAATAGCTTTTGCTATAAAACGATCACATTGCTCCTCGCTATAAACACCCTTGCTATATGCAATATATAAAATATCTAGGGTACCAATGTAATCAATGTCGTGCTCATGGCAGTAAGCCGCAATATCCCTGAAATTACTACTGGCAATAATATCTTTCGTATGCATGGCGACAGCCATGCATGCTCTTTCACCGGCACCCAACAATGGATTCTTTTTGGTTAAAAGCGCATATTCCTTTTTGATCTCAAGATTAGCCAGAGGGAAGTTCAGCGACTGCAACCGGCCTGTTCTCATCTCTTCGTTTAACAATGAATTTGCAAGAGGTTTTAAATTAACCTCGTTACATACTTCTGTAAGTACGAAACAAGGATGAGGATTTAATATCTTTGACAAATCAGACAAGGCCAGATTGGATATGAAATGAAAGATAACATCTGCATCTATCAGTATTGGCCTATAAGTCTTCTCTGGTGTCATTATCTTCTGCTAACTTAGATAAATCAATTCCAATATCCGACAACAAGGATAAATACATACTTTCAGAAATAATACCCTGGTCCCATGCATTATAAGCCAAAACACCATAATCTCCGATGATTTCATTTTCATTCCCCGGCTCATAGATTTTAGTACTATATCCCAATTGATGAGCCTGCCTTTTTATGCCGATAGACTTATATTGCTCCAGCAAATTCTGATCAATAAAACCTAATTGTTTTAGTCTTATAAGCATCGCCATATGAGAACAGGCATAAAATTGCTCAATACCAATGATTGTCGATAATGATATACTATTTTTACCCTGCTCCTCCGGTGGAATCATCTCCAAAACACCAAGCCTGGGAAGTAATAAATAAGAGGCAAAAATATCAGCCTTATACTCGTCTTGATCTCCCTTAGCATCAAACTTTCCTGCAGAACTTTTTGAAACAGTAAAATTTTCCTGCACAAACAGATGATACAACTCATGACAGATAGTAAAATGCTGACGCGCTATAGAATGAGTACTGTTCACCAACATATAACGTTTAGCCATATCTTTGGTTTCTATCTTTATAGACATCCCCGAACAGTCCGTACTTAATGGACGATATAGCACCAAAACATTGAGCTTCTGCAAAACACTTTTTAGTCGTATTGGTTCTGTAGCGCCAAGACCATTACGATTTCTAAACTCTTGAGCTCTGGTTTCCAGATAAATCTCATCTCTTTTATTCATTGCTTAATGCATTGGTCAAATGATGATGATTCAATACTATTTTCTTAAATGACATAATAGTTTTCAGATCATCCCCGGAAACACTATCCGCCCTAAAAGCAAAAGCAAATATAATTTGCTGATTTACAACATCCTCATTATATAAATCAATTTCATCTACATTAAAAAGCAAGGCTAACTTAGCCACAGTATCCACAGGAATAGACCGACTATCAGTCTCATACTGGCTAATAGCCGAATGAGAAACGTTAAGATAAGTTGCAATCTGTTCTTGTGTATAACCTAATTTTAAACGGAGAGAGCGGATATTTTTTGACAACATATTGTTTTTTAGTTTTTTATCTGTTAAATACAAAAAACAAACTGTGACAAATTTAAACAATTTATCGGATTCAGGGAAATATTTAACAATTTTTTCGTTATTTCATCAACCTCTTTAGTTCTCGCAATTTATCAAAAGCTTCGAGGGGAGAGAGTTTTTCAAGCTTAAGTTTGTTCAACTCCTCCCTTATTTTTACCAGGATGGGATCGTCCAGCTGAAAAAATGACATCTGTAAACCAGGGGTCTGGGGTTGTTTCCGGCCGCTGTCGTCTGTATGGTTTCCACGCCGTGATTCCAGCTTGAGCAGCATTTGCTCGGCACTGTTGAGCACGGCATTGGGCATGCCGGCCATACGGGCTACGTGGATACCGAAACTGTGCGCTACACCGCCCGGCCTTAATTTACGCAGGAAAATCACCTGCCGGCCGTCTTCTTTCACGCTGACGTTGAAATTTTTTACCCGCGGGTAAAGCTCCTCCATTTCATTCAGTTCGTGATAATGGGTGGCAAAGAGTGTCTTGGCCTTGGCCGTGGGATGTTCGTGTATATATTCGACCATGGCCCAGGCAATGGAAATACCGTCATAAGTACTGGTTCCGCGGCCTATTTCATCCAGGAGGATCAGGGAGCGGGACGAGAGGTTGTGCAGGATACTTGCCGTCTCATTCATTTCCACCATAAAAGTGGACTCGCCCTGAGAGATATTATCGGAGGCGCCCACACGGGTAAAGATTTTGTCTACCACGCCTATTTCGGCCGAAGCGGCGGGTACATAACAGCCGATCTGCGCCAGGAGTACGATTAGTGCGGTTTGGCGCAGCAAAGCGCTTTTACCCGACATATTAGGACCGGTAATGATCATGATCTGCTGCTGCCCGCTGTCTATGCGGACATCATTGGCCACATAACTTTCGCCGGGAGGCAGGAGCTGTTCTATCACCGGATGACGGCCCTCTTTGATATCAATGGCGTCCGAATCCGTCACCAGGGGTTTACAGTAATGGTATTTCTCCGCCAATGCGGCAAAAGAAAGCAGGCAGTCTACCTGCGCCACCAGCGCTGCATTGAGCTGTATAGGGCTGATATAATCAAGCAGGGCGGTAATCAGGTCATTGAAGAGCTGTTGTTCCAGCACCAGGATCTTCTCTTCGGCGCCCAGGATCTTCTCTTCATATTGTTTCAGTTCTTCGGTGATATAGCGTTCGGCGCCCACGAGGGTTTGCTTGCGGATCCACTCGGGCGGTACTTTATCTTTATGGGTATTGCGGACTTCAATGTAGTATCCGAAGACATTATTGAAGCTTACTTTAAGGGAAGAAATCCCCGTACGCTCGGCCTCGCGCTGCTGGATGGAGAGCAGAAAGTCCTTGCCGTTGCGGGAAATATCGCGCAATTCGTCCAACTCCATATTCACACCGGAAGCAATAACATTGCCCCGGCCGATCTGGTTGGCCGGTTCCTGCTCCAGTTCGCGGTCTATGCGTTGGGCTATTATATCACAGGGATCCAGTTGTCCGCCTATCTGTTGTAAAGTGGGTTCACCGGCTGTTTCACATAATGATTTCAAGGGGTTCAGGGCATTCAGGGCCAACCTCAATTGCACGACTTCACGCGGAGTACAACGGCCGGCCGCCGCCCGCGAAATGATCCGTTCCAGGTCCCCTATTTCCCTGATATGGTTTTTGACCTCCTCCTGCCATTCACTATGTTGTATCGAATAGTCTACCACATCAAGGCGGGCATTGATGGCCGCCACGTCTTTCAACGGCATGGCCAGCCAACGTTTAAGCAGGCGGGCACCCATGGGCGAAATCGTTTTATCAATGATACCGGCCAGGGTACGTGCATTTTCATTCGGGGAATAAAAAATTTCCAGGTTGCGTACCGTAAAGCGGTCTAACCAGACGTAATGGTCCTCGTCGATCCGGGAGATGGCCGAGATATGTTTCAGCCGGTCATGTTGGGTCAACTCGAGGTAGAACAGAATGGCGCCTGCGGCAATGGCGCCCAGGCGCAGGTCTTCTACGCCGAAACCTTTCAGGGAAGTGGTGTGGAAATGGGTGAGCAGCTTGTCGCGCGTTGCCTCCGGCGAGTAAGCCCATTCATCCATCTTGTAGGTATAATAACGGGAACCGTAGGACTCGGTGAAAGACTTGTATTGTTCTTTTTTAAGCAGGACCTCTTTAGGAGCGTAATTGGCCAGGAGCTTATCTATATAGGACGTATCGCCTTCCGCCAGGTGAAACTCACCGGTGGAAATATCCAGGAAGGCAATGCCGGCGCGGTCTTTATCCATGTACACCGAAGCAAGGAAGTTGTTTTCACGGTGGGATAAGAGAGTATCGTTATAAGCGATACCGGGGGTTACCAATTCGGTAATTCCGCGTTTTACAATGGTCTTGGTCAGTTTTGGATCTTCGAGCTGGTCACAGATCGCCACGCGCTTGCCCGCCCGCACCAGTTTGGGCAGATAGGTTTCCAGGGCATGGTGCGGAAAGCCGGCCAGCTCTATGGAAGAGGCGCTGCCGTTACCGCGGCGCGTAAGGGTGATGCCTAAAATTTCACTGGCTTGTACGGCATCTTCGCCAAAAGTCTCGTAAAAGTCTCCCACACGGAACAATAATACGGCATCCGGATGCTTGGCTTTAATGGCGTTATATTGCTTCATTAAAGGCGTTTCCGCCGGGCCTTTCTTCAGGGGTTCCGTTAGTTCTGTTGCTGTATTTTCCTTTTTTGCCATAAGGAAACAAAGTTACGGATTTTCCAGTAAAAAAGCAATATAGCAGTCAAACAACCGGTTACATTGAAAAAGACATCTTCAATATCCTGGCTCCGACCCATCATGGGCTGCAGCAATTCAATAAGGATGCCGCAGGATAGCGGTAATAAAAAAGCCGACAGGTAGTAGGTAAGGGGCAATTTATTTTTGTATAGTGCCGGGCCCAATAACAAGAGGGTAGCAAATACAAAATGCAGACCGAAATGGACGATTTTATCAAAGCCGGGAAACTGCGACAACCATGAGTTTGAGGGCAGGTCGTCGGGCGGCATCAGGCAGAGAATGAAAATCATCACGGTGCACAAGATCGCCATCCAATAATATTTCAGTATTTGTTTCAAGCTGTTTAAAAATTCAGATAAAATGCTGCAGTAAGCTGCTTGTATTCAAAAGAGTAATCTGAGACAGCCTCCCTATCCATGGCCTTGGTATGAATGTACAACATTTGTTCCTGCAATGGCGCAGGCGTACGCGTGAAGGATAAGAGCTGGCGTTTTACAGCTTTCCCGGGCGCTGTACATACGTTTGTTTTGCGTACGCAGTAAAACCCTTTGACCGCCGCTTTCGCTATAAAAACACTGGCTTCCACATAGGGGAGTATAAGGCTGAGCATCCCTTCCGGCGCCAGGCACAGGCCGGCGCCATCCAATAAATCATCATAAGGCAGGGCGGTGGCATGACGCGCCTGCATCCGCTGCAGGTCTCCGGGCAGCAAGGCGTCCACAAAGTAGGGCGGGTTGGAAACAATCAGGTCATATTGCTTGCCGGCCCCTGCCGCATAGGACTGAAAATCGGCAGTAATAATCTGCACACGGTCCGGCCAGGGGCTTGCGGCTACATTTTCCGCGGCCTGCCGGGCCGTGGCGGCATCAATTTCCACGCCGTCAATGAATGCCTGCGGTGCACGCTGGGCCAGCATCAGGGCAATCACTCCGGTTCCGGCGCCCACATCCAATATGCTTCGGGCTCCGGCAAGCGCAGTCCAAGCCCCCAACAAGACGCCATCGGTGTTGACTTTCATAGCCGCTGCCGATTGTTGTATGGTAAACTGTTTAAAGCGGAAATAATTATTCGACATAAAGGATTTAACGGATCACCAGTCCGTCTTTCATGGTCAGCATCCTATCACTCAAAGCGGCCAGTTCATTGTCATGGGTTACAATCACCACGGTTTGCTGCAGCTCATCACGCAGGGTAAAAAACAGCTTGTGTAATTCCTGTTTGTTGGCCGAGTCCAGGTTTCCGGAAGGCTCGTCGGCCAGCAGGACATCCGGCTTGTTCATCAGGGCGCGGGCTACAGCAACGCGTTGTTGCTCTCCTCCGCTCAAAGCATCCGGTTTGTGCTGCAAGCGGTCTTTCAGCCCTAAAAAATCCAACAATTCTTTGGCCCGGCCAATGGCCTGCGCACGCGGCTGACGGGCTATAAAAGCCGGAATACACACGTTTTCCAAGGCCGTAAATTCGGGAAGAAGATGGTGGAACTGAAATACAAAACCGATATGCCGGTTGCGAAAATCGGACAATTGGCTATTGTTCAGCCGGAACACAGGGGTATCATTGATGAAAACATCTCCGGTATCAGGGCGGCTCAGGGTGCCTATAATCTGTAGCAGCGTGGTTTTTCCGGCCCCGCTGGCACCCACAATAGTCACCAACTCCGCCTTTTTGATGACGGTATCAATCCCTTTGAGCACCTGCAAGCTACCGAAGGATTTGGTTATGTTCTCAATGCGTATCATTTACATCAGTACGGCCAATCCGCCCTCTGCCGTTTCTTTGTATATGCTGGGAATATCATGGCCGGTTCGTTTCATCGCTTCAATTACCGTATCAAAGCTCACTAAGTGGTGACCATCGGTAAGAATGGAATACATATTGGCATCCATGGCGCGCGCCGCGCCAAAGGCGTTGCGTTCAATACAAGGTACCTGCACCAATCCGCAAACCGGGTCACAGGTAAGGCCAAGGAAGTGTTCCATACCGATAGCCGCCGCATATTCCACCTGTGCAACAGTCCCGCCGAAAAGTTGGGCGGCGGCGGCAGAGGCCATGGAGGTAGCAGAGCCGATCTCACCCTGGCAACCCACTTCCGCTCCTGAAAGCGAGGCGTTGGCTTTTATGATGTTTCCGATTAATCCGGCAGTGGCCAAGGCCCTGAGGATTTTTTTTTCGGAAAATTCATAGTTTTCACTACAATTGTATAATACGGAAGGCAATACGCCGGAAGAACCGCAGGTAGGCGCCGTAACGATAATATTACCGGCGGCGTTTTCTTCGGCCACAGCCAGCGCATAGGCAAAGACCATGGAACGCCGTTGCAATATGCCCTGAAAGCTTTTGGCCCGGGTATAGAAAGCGGAGGCCTTGCGCGGCAGGTGGAGGGCTCCGGGCAACACCCCTTCTTCTTCCAATCCGCGTACCACGGCCGCTTTCATGACGGCCCAAACCTCGGCCAGGTAATCAAAAATATCAGGATCTTCGTATAGATCAACATATTCCCAAAAGGTGCGTCCGTTTTGCTGACACCATTTCAAAATATCCGCCATCTTTGTCATCGGATAGATGGCCGTTCCCTTGCGGCGTTCGCCGGTATCGCTGAGGTCACCGCCCCCAATACTATAGGTGGTCCAACTGTTCAGCAGGTCTCCGGCGCCATTCAGGGCCTCAAATTTTATTCCATTGGGATGCGGGGGCAGAAACACCTTGGGTTCCCACAGCAGGGTCGTTTTCTCCGGTGTCAGTACATCTAAAACAGCGGCATCCGTCAAGTGGCCTTTGCCGGTGGCAGCCAGACTGCCATAGAGGGTAACCCTGAAGTTTACCGCTGACGGATTGGCGTATAAGAACCTTTCGGCAGCCTTACGGGGCCCCATAGTATGACTACTAGAGGGCCCGTGGCCGATTTTAAAAATTTCCTTGATACTTTCCAAGGCTTATTTTTTTTCTGCGTTTTTCTTGATCTTCTTGTTGTAGAAATCGTATACGATAGGCGTACCTACAAAGATAGACGAATAGGTACCGATAATCACACCGAGAGACAAAGCAATAGCGAAACCGCGGATGACTTCACCACCGAAGATAGCAATCATAACCAATACGACCAAGGTGGTACCACCGGTATTCACCGTACGGGACAAGGTACTGTTCAATGCCTCGTTCACATTGGAACGCAGGTCACGTTTCGGGAACAGGGTACGGTACTCGCGGATACGGTCAAAGATTACCACCGAGTCATTGATAGAGTAACCGATAATGGTCAGTACTGCGGCAATAAAGGTCTGGTCCACATCCAGGCTGAAAGGCAATATACCCGAGAAGAGGGAGAAGAAACCGACAACAACAATCGCATCGTGCACCAGTGACAACAAACCGCCTAATCCCCAATACCAGTTGCGGAAACGGGCTGCAATATAAAGGAAAATCGCAGCAAGGGCAATCAACACGGCAAATACGGAGTCCCGTTTCAGGTCATCGGCAATGGTCGGACCGACCTTTTCGGAACTGATGATACCGTTAGGATTTTCAAGGGTAGACAAGAATTCAGGCAGCGTAATACCATTATTGAAGAAGCCGCTCAAGGCATGGTAAAGTTTACGGTCAACCAGGCTGTCGGTAGCGGAAGACTCATCTTCGATCATATAAGTAGTGGTAATCTTCACCTGGCTTTCGGCGCCGAACTGTTTTACTTCGGTAGCGCCGTCAAATTCCACCTGCAGAGCGTCACGCACGTCATTGAGTGACACCTGCTGGTCAAAACGTACTACATACGTGCGGCCGCCGGTAAAGTCTACCCCGTAGCTAAAGCCTTTGGTAAAGACAGACACCAGGGAGATCACACAGACAGCGATAGAGAAGATGTAGGCGTATTTGCGGATTTCCACAAAGTCGATCTTCGTATGCGCCAGGAAGTCTTGCGTATATTTATTGGAGAAAGTAATATTCTTTCCTTTGGCCAGACGGGCTTCAAATACCAGGCGGGTAACAAAGATAGAAGTAATCAGTGAAGTGATAATACCTACTACGAGGGTAGTGGCAAAGCCCTGGATAGGACCCGAACCGAAGAAGAAGAGAACCAAACCGGTAATAATAGTGGTAAGGTTACCGTCGATAATGGCCGAATAAGCATTCTTGTAACCATCGGTCACCGCCATGCGCAGGCTCTTTCCGGCGCGTAATTCTTCTTTGATACGTTCGTAGATAATCACGTTGGCATCCACGGCCATCCCGAGGGTCAACACAATACCGGCAATACCGGGCAGGGTCAATACCGCACCGAATGAAGCCAGTGCGCCGAAAAGGAATAATACATTGGTCAACAAAGCAAAGTTAGCGGCAATACCGGCGCCATTATAGAACAGCAACATGTAAAGCAACACCATCACAAAGGCCAGCACGAAAGAAAGCATACCCGCATTGATGGATTCCTGACCGAGTGAAGGTCCTACCACCGCTTCCTGAATAATACGCGCAGGAGCAGGCAGCTTACCGGATTTCAACACGTTAGCCAAGTCATCGGCTTCCTGTACGGTAAAGTGTCCTGTAATTTGCGAACGGCCACCTGAAATTTCCTGATTAACACGGGGATATGAATATACGGCACCATCAAGTACGATAGCAATACAACGGTTGACATTCTGACTGGTCATCTCAGCCCACCGGCGCGCGCCTTCGGCATTCATGGTCATATCTACTTCGGGCGTACCGCTGTTACCAAAAGCCTTACGGGCATCGGTAACCGCACCGCCGTCCAGTTTAGCCTTACCGTCACGGGTATTGGCCTTGATCGCTACCAGGTCAAACACCACACCGGCTTTGTCGCTGGCCTTCACGGTCCACATGGGTTGGAAATCACGGGGGAATAAGGCACGTACCTGATTCATGTTCAGGTAAGCCATTACTTTAGCGGTATCACGGTAGTGGGCGTGTCCGATACAGGCACCGGGCACTAATTGCTGGCCGCTTGCATCAGCATAGGGTTGCAGAATGGCGAATAAGGGATGTGCTTTTTCAAAATCCTGGGCATTGCTCTGCGCCAGGCTGTCCAGTCCGTCTACAGGAGCCGGTGCCGGCGCTTCGGCTACCTGCATTTCACCGATCAGGCGGTTAGCTTCCTGCAGGCTGGGGTAGATCTCACTGTTTTCGTAGGTTTCCCAGAACTCCAAAGAAGCGGTTCCCTGCAGCAGTTTACGCACACGGTCCGGTTCTTTGACACCGGGTAACTCCACCAGAATACGTCCGCTATTGCCCAGGCGCTGGATATTAGGCTGGGTTACGCCAAAACGGTCGATACGGTTGCGCAATACATTGAAAGAATTGGCAATGGCGCTTTCAGCATCGGCATGTAATACGGCCAATACATCGGCATTGGAAGTTTCCGGTGTAATCCGGTTGCTCATTTCCATGGTGGCGAAAACCGTAGCCAGCGGCTTGCCGGGGGCTACCTTTTCCCAAGCCTCTCCGAAGAGGCTTACGAAGTCCGAACGGCTGGCAGACTGGTTTTTCACGGCCAGCGCCAGGGCTTCTGCAAATTCGGGAGAAGAATTGTAGTTGGACAAGGCTTTAACAATGTCCGGAACCGACACCTCGAGGGTTACGTTCATCCCGCCCTTGAGGTCAAGGCCAAGATTCAACTCCTTGTCTTTACATTCTTTATAGGTAAATGCAAAGAAGACTTTTTCGGCAGCTATAGAATCCAAATAATACTTCTCAGTAGTTTGGTATATAGAGTCCAACTTGAACGTTCTGTTTAACGCATCATTGGCTGCGAAATTCGGATCCTGTTCGGCGGCCGCCACCATGTCGGCCGCATGACCGGCCGCTTTGCTTTCCTGGAGGCGTGTCACCCAGGTAAATGATAACTGATAAAGGCAGGCCAACGCTATAACAATGGCCACCAATCGAATAACACCTTTACTTTGCATGAATCTAATGGTTTTAAAGTATAATTTTCACAATTTAAGGAACGCAAAGGTAGTATTTTTTTTAGAAATGAAAGAATTTATACCTTTGTAATGTGAAAAAAATAAAAACCATATTACTGTCCGGGATATTAATCCTTGTACCTGTTGCCGTAACGGCGCAGTCTTCCGGATTTCAACAAGCTTTAAACAAGGGCAATGCACTGCGGTCGGCCTACCATTTCGACGCCGCCCTGGAAATTTTCAACCGGCTATTGCAGCATAATACGGACTCTCTGGCCCGGAGCCGGCTCCTGCAGGAAATCACCCTCTGCGAGAACGGCAAAAACATGCTGAAATTTGCCGCGAGCCCGGAGGTAATCGCAAAAAAAACAGTCCCCTTAGACCGTTTCTACGGACGTTATGACCTTCATTTACCCGGCTACTGGGCCCTTACGCCCAAAAATTTGTTAAGCAGCCTTGACATCAGCCCCATACCACCTTTTGTATATATAGCTTCTACGGCGCCCGAAACGCTCTACTTCGACAGCCATGGCCCCGACGGCAAAACCGGATGGGACATTTATGAAACGCAGCGTATGCCTAACGGCGAATGGAGCGCTCCGCAGCGCCTCAGCGAGGTGATCAACACCGCCTTTGACGAGCGATTCCCGTATGTGAGCCCCGATGGAGAAACCCTCTACTTTTCTTCCAGCGGACACTACGGTATGGGGGGCTATAACCTTTACAAATCGACAAAAAACCCGGAAACCGGAGCCTGGGGCACGCCGGAGAACCTCGGCTTCCCCTTCTCATCTACGGCCGACGACCTCCTTTACGTACCGGACCCCGACGGCTTATTTGCCTGCTTCGCCTCTACCCGTAACACGGCTAAAGACAGCATCACCATTTACAAAATAGCCCTGGAAGGCACTCCGGTCAAGCAATCATTGACCGACCCGGCAGAGATCCTCCGGGCGGCCGAACTGCTGCCGCCCCCTGCCGAAGCCCCGGAAGCGGCCGTTACCGGCAAGCCGGCCACCGAGCCTAACCGGCAATACAATAAATTACTGCAGCAAGCGCAGCAAATCAGACAGCGCAGCAGCGTAGCACAGGAAGACCTGGACAAGTTAAGAGACGCTTATACCGCAGCCAATGCACAGGAAAAAAAGGCGCTGGCGACCAAAATCGAATTGAGGGAGCAAACCCTTAGCCAATACCGGTCGGAACTACAAGCAACGGCTAAAAACATACAGGAACAGGAATACAACATGCTGGCCCAGGGCATCGTGCCTGTAGTTGAAACGGCCACCCCTCCCCGGCCGCAGGAAAAGGAAGCAAGGCCTACAGCCAGCTTTGATCTTCAGACAGAGAAAATCATTGTCCTGCCGGAGCCGGTAGTACAGGCGCCCATCAACACGGTGCCGGAGGTACGCAGCTTCACGTTCAAAGCCAATACCCAAACAGTAATTTATGAAAACGAAAGCTTAGACGGCATTATCTACCGTTACCAGGTCGGCGTTTTCAGCAAAAAACCGGAAGCGGCCGTATTCAAAGGCTATACTCCCGTATTCATCAATGACGTGAACGGAAAATGGGTATGCGGCTTAGGCGCGTTCACCTCCTACGGCGAAGCCCAGAAATACACCGCAGCCCTTAAACGTGATTTCAAAAACCCTATCCTGACGGCCTACAAAAACGGCAAGACCATTGAAATCAAACAGGCCCGGCTGGAGGAAGGCCGCAAGCCGGCAGCCCCGGCAAGCAAACCGGCCGATAAAAACACCGCCTACCAGGTCGTGTTGGGCGAATACGGCACCCTGCCTCCCACCCTGCTCAAAACCGTACAGCAAGCCACGTCCAAAGACATGGCCCGCTCTACCGTCAACGGGAAAACCGTGTACGTAGTAGGGCCCTACACCTCCAAAGACGAGGCCGACAAGGTGGTAGAGATACTGCAGCAGAGCGGGTTTGCAGAGGTGAGAATAGAGACGGTGGTGAAGAAGTAGCGTTGTACGATTGTGCACCTCCCCCTACTGTTGCACAAAAGTCATAAACCCCTCGGGCAGGTCCATGCTCCGGACTTGTTCAGATGGAAGTTTTACGCCTACAAAGATCTCCGGATCAGTGTCAACAAGAGAACGGCCGCAGACCTCGCCGACAAAATCGTAGTGAAGGACTTCGGATATTCGTATCAGCATATATACATCTATGCTTTGCTGCCTGAATAACTGGTAAATGGTGGCCCTATGCACGTTAAGCTGTTGGGCGAAGTAAGCTACGGTAAAATTCCGGTCATACGCACGGCGTGCGTCAAATTTTTCTTTGATCAGGGGTCCTAAGGCGATTTTTTTCATATTGAGTTTGGTTTGGTTCCAAAAAAAAAGCATGTTCTCATCTTTTACAACTCAAGGGATAATCGCCATTAACCCACCAACGTAAAAGATAGCCCATGCTCTATAATATATAGAACACCCTGCTACCTTTAATTGTTGAAAAAAAATGGCGATTTTTTTGAGTAGATTAAAGGTAGAAAGCTACTGTCTGTATGTATTTTTTTTACGGTTCCGGTACAAAGATAGTAAATTTACTACAAATCCATAACAGGAACAAGATGAAAAAACAGCAGTAATGGGCTTTGAAATTCAAAACTCCACGGGTATGCAAAGAACAAAAAACTAAATCCCAGTATAATGAAACACGGAGCTTAGCGGCCTAACATGTCTTTTACCACTTTGTATACATGTTCGCCGGTAAAGCCGAGTTTCTCATCCAGCACCTTGTAGGGAGCGGAATAGCCGAAAGATTCCAGCCCCCACACCTTACCATCGGCACCTACCAGGCCCTGTAAAGTTACCGGCAGGCCGGCGGTAAGTCCGAATTTGGCCACACCGGAGGGCAATACTTTTTCCTGATACGCTGCCGGCTGGTTACGGAACAAGCCTTCGGAAGGCACGGAAACAATACGGAGTTTCAGGCCTTCGGCACGCAGCAGGGCAGCGCTGTCTACCAGGGTAGACACTTCAGAACCGGAGGCCAGCAGGATAATATCCGGATTGCCGTCACATTCGACAACATAAGCGCCCTTGGCCGATTGCAAAGCTTCCTCATAACGGTTAGCCTTGGCCGGAAGGTCTTTAATATTCTGGCGGGAAAATATCAGGGCCGTGGGGGTTGTGGTATTTTCCATGGCCATTTTCCAGGCTACGGTCGCTTCGGTCACGTCTGCAGGACGAAGCACCAGCATAGAATTATGCCCCTTGTGATTTTTCAGTTTCTCCAGCAGGCGTACCTGGGCCTCCTGTTCCACGGGCTCATGGGTAGGACCGTCTTCACCCACACGGAAAGCATCGTGGGTCCAGATGAATTTCACGGGTTGTTCCATGAGGGCCGCCATACGCATGGCCGGTTTCATATAGTCCGAGAACACGAAGAAAGTGGCGCAGGCGGGCACAACACCACCATGTAATGACATACCGATACACAGGCAGGCCATCGTCAATTCGCTTACGCCGGCCTGCAGGAAAGCGCCGGAGAAGTCCCCTTTTTGCATGGCTTTGGTATTTTTCAGGAAGCCATCCGTCTTGTCGGAGTTCGACAGGTCTGCCGACGATACAATCATATTTTCCACCTGTTTGGACAACACGCCCAGCACGGTAGCCGAAGCAGCGCGGGTAGCCTGTCCGGGTTTCTGTTCTATAGCGGCCCAGTTGATGTCGGGCAGGCGGCCGGCAAAAAAGTCACGCATTTTGGCGGCCAATTCCGGCTGTACCTTTGCCCATGCTTCATGCTGCGCCCGGCGCCCCGCCACGATTTGCTTTAATTCGGCGGCACGTTGGGCATAAAGCTCCTGTACTTCGGGGAAGATATGGAAAGGGTTTTCAGGATCCCCTCCCAGGTTTTTAATAGAACCTTGGAAACAAGCGCCTGATTCGCCCAGCGGCATGCCGTGGGTAGCACATTTGTTCTCATAACTGGCGCCTTCGGCCGTCACGGCCCCTTTACCCATTACGGTCTTGCCGATGATAATCGTCGGACGGCTGTCCTCCGCCTTGGCCTCGGTGAGGGCCGCACGGATCTGCTGCGGATCATTACCATTGATATTGATTACTTTCCACCCCCAGGCGGCATACTTCTGGGCGACATCTTCACTGGTCACCTCACTAACGGAGGTAGAGAGTTGTATATCATTGGCATCATAGAACATAATCAGGTTATCCAGGCCCAGGTGACCGGCAATACGGCCGGCGCCCTGTGAGATCTCTTCCTGTACCCCGCCATCGGAGATATAAGCGTAAATCGTATGGTTCATCACTTCACCGAAACGGGCCTGCAGGAATTTGGCGGCAATAGCAGCACCAACAGCATAAGTATGTCCCTGGCCCAGAGGTCCGGAAGTATTTTCCACCCCACGCCTTACATCCACCTCCGGGTGGCCGGGGGTCACGCTGCCCCACTGGCGGAACTGCTGCAGGTCGGCCATGGAATATTTACCGGTACAGGCCAGCACGCCGTAAAGCATGGGTGACATGTGTCCGGGATCCAGAAAAAACCGGTCACGCGCCTCCCAGGTAGGGTCTTCCGGATCATGCACTAAAAACTCCGAATACAAGACATTGACAAAATCTGCGCCACCCATGGCGCCACCGGGGTGTCCGGACTTGGCTTTTTCAACCATAGAGGCAGCCAGGATACGAATATTATCAGCGGCACGGTGCATTAGCTGGAGGTCTTTCATAAGAGGGAAAATTAAAAATTTAAAGATTCAAAATTTTAAAGGACAGCGATTAATGACAGTCTTGCAAAGATAATGAAATTCAGTGAAAATAAAAACAGCGTCCGGAAGGACGCTGCACACACTTGTTTTTACATGGGTTACGGGGCCAGGACCTCCCGGTACCATTTCAATTGCCGGTAGGCCTCATTGAGCCGCGGATATTGTTCCCGGTAAATATAAGTCGTCAAGCCGCTATGGGATTGGATAGCGAAACCACCCAAGTTGGTCAGAAAATTTGGTGAAGAAGATTTACAAACCACAACTTTATTTACAATTTGTCGTATTTCTTCTATCTTTTCTGGTTTCATAACAGAGAAATAATCTAAAAAATCAAAGAACAGTAGGTTCCCATAGCGGTTAAACGACTGTATAAAAACAGCATCATCAAGATCAAACAGGCCGAGTCCCACATGCCTCAGCAGGGCGCCCAGCTCTTCCAGGGCCGATGTTTTAATCAAACTTATAGTATAAGAAGCATAATCACCCGGGCGGGCGGCAGAACTTTCCGCCACAAGGCGGACAAAATCTTCCAGTCCTGAGGGTGATTGAAACAACAAGGGCAAGACTCGGGCATAACTATCCGTAAAGCCCGGCGATACGATTTCCGCCGACGAAGCCACTATATACCGTGTTTTATTCTTCAACTCCCAGGCCACCTCTATACCTGCCATAAAGCAGGCTTCAAAGACAATAAACTCAAACATTCCGTCAGGGATAGCCGCCGCGAAGTCAGCAACTTCCATCTCCGAAGCGCCATCACGTGTGACGGCGTTCCGCATTCCGGGATCAGCATACGCACCGGCAGGCAGCCATCCCGTGGCATGCGAAAAAACAATCAGACCGTAAGCGTCCGACGGATAACGTTGCTGCACCTCCCGGAGCACAGCCGCAAAGACAGCCGGATCAGCAGCATTGCACTCCTCATAGCTTTTCACCAAGCGTGTTTCAAGCCCCTGTTCACAAGAACAGTCGGTCATTTCCAGCAAACGGGGCGCCTCTCCCCTGGCATCGACATAAACAAGCAGGCGAACGCGGCCATTGAGCCTGGCCTGCTCTAATTGCGCTATCTTTTGTCCGGTTTCGGCAGAAAGATTATTATCTCCCGCCATATATACCAGCAAGGTACGCTCCGGCAAGGCCTCCGTACCCGGGATCTCCTTCACGCATCCCGTCGCTAAAAGAGACAAGACAAACAGCCCTACAGGCAGCCGATTGAAGTTGTAAGAAAATAAACACATAAAGATTTTAAATTTCATCCTGAGGCGTATCGTTAAACTCCTGTATATCCACCGCAAAATTGGGTGCAGAGGCGCTTTCCGTGAAGAGGCCATTTGCTCCGGAGTCGAAAGCCGCAGCGGGATAATTCACCGCTTTGGCTTCAAACGCGATATCCGGCGTTGTATAACCTCGCCCCCACAGATTAATAATGCTCACACGGTAATAATGGTTCCGTAAAATATCTTTATATCCGGTCGTAAAATTCCCGCTGCCGTCTCGTTGTAAAAAATCTATCCGGTAATAGGTAGGGGCCGTATCCGTACCGAATTTCCCGCCGATAACGATACAGGTAGCCTCCCGTTGATCCGTAATGGAAGCCCCTCCCCTGGCCTCAAAAATATAAATTCCCCGCTCAAAGGCGTATTTCATAGCCGGCGGCACCGTATAACTCAACGCCGAGGCGTTGTTGATGCTCCCCTCCGGAAGGCTTACCGCCGTCACTTTGCTTCCTGACACATTAGCCGGATCCGGGACTACACAGGCTTTATTTTTTGCGTTATAAATATAAATTTCATTCAATATAAAATTATTAGCGTTTTGCACCGCAGCGCCAAGCGACACATCTATCCGCGCAACAGCGCGCAAGAGTTTCAAGTCTGGAACCTGCGTCGTATGCGCGTCTATGGTAGCGCTTATTTCCCCCCACATCGGAAAAGGGCGGAAAGTATTGTCGCCGTTCCTGGCGCTCCAGGATGCGGTATTGGTACATAGCAGTGTTTTGAGCAGTCCCTGCTTCTCCATGCCCCGAGCCGCGTTCAGGGCTTCCAGTTCGGCACGTACATTGGCCAACACCACCAACTGTTGTACGGCATCCGACTGCTGAAGGGTTGCACGGAAATCTTTTACTTCCTGATGGGCGTAACCGCTCCTGGCCGTAATACTATTCCCCTGTGCCGTATAAGCATACAACCATTTCCCCTGATTAACGGGATCGGCATCGAATACAAGCACATCTATTGTTTCAATAGCATTTTCATCTATTTCCGTGAGCACATAAGTCGGCACACCACCGGCCTGCGGCAACTGTACCGTAAGTGTGACGCTACGTTCTCCGTCCGGAGTATCCGGCGTAATAATTTCCGGACCCTGCCCGCGGGTACAGGAGAGGCAAACAACCAAGCCCGCTCCTACACCCAACAAGGCGGTCAATATGTACTTATTTTTTCCCATATCATTATTTTACTTTTTACTAATCCCTGATACAACGCACAGGATAGCCGGTAGAACGAGGCCAGATATTACGAACGGCCCTGGAATCAATCTGATGAAAAGCCCGGTGCCATACATTTGTACTACTTTCAAGAGAGGCCGTCCAGAAAACCCCCATGACTCCTCTGCGAATAAAATTTCCGCCTTGATGTGAGCGTTCTCCGGCCGGCAGCGCACTAAAACCAGAGACATTAGTTCCGGTATTCTGGCATTCCCATAAAGGAGAGGTATCCGTAGCCGTTCCGCACCCCGAGGTTTTCAGCTTGGCGCCGGCTATGCGTCCACAATAAGCTTTACCGGAAAGGTGATTTTGATCTCCTGCATTATCTTCCAAAGCATTGAACATGATACCCCACTCGGCATCCGTCGGCACATGCCAGCCCGGAGGGCAAATACCCCGTCCGGCGACATTGGCGTTATTTGTACAGGTACCACCGGTACAGTAAACGGTGGGTTCCACCCATGCCGCAGCGCCGCTCTTAGACTTATTGGCATTGTACAGTCCATCCTGAAGCATGGCTGTTTCCCATGAATACAAAGCCCCATAGGTATTACATGCTGCAACATTCCCTGTAGTAGTCTGATCTGCTCCGGGACACCAGTAGGATCCTATCAGGGCGGTATTCAAGCCCGAAACGGTAGAAGGGCTGGTTGACGTCGTGCGGAAAGTCAATCCGCCGGTATAATTCAGGTTCTTCGCCATCCAGATCCGGCCATCTGCCATTTTCACCCCAGGGTATGTTTTATTGTCCCGCTCATCTACCAGGGTCCAGGTAGCGCCCGTTGGAGCATTCCGGTAAGGATGAAAATCAGAAAAAGTAGCCGTGGAGCCCGGGGCGTGGCCCGGAAGGCAATTAACAGCGACCTCGCGGGGCGGATATTGGCCGGCGGTCACAGACTCCAGGGTAAGCGTAGCCGGGGCAAGCGCCTGACCATTGGTAGTCGTGGTAAAGACGAGGTCCCTTCCCGTTAAGGTTTCGGGAGCGCCGGTAGCCACATTTAGAGTGGCGATATAACCGGTGGAATTTGCGTTGACCGAAGCCTTCCAGGCTATATTGGCCTTTACCTTGAAACTATAAGTTCCGCCATCCATATAGTAAGGCCCGGAGATATCCGGAACAATATTGTTGGCCTGCCTTAAAACCAGGGTGGCATTTCTCATTTCCAACTCATCATTGTAGACCGTGTAAGTGACGGTGGTTTTACGCTCTTTAAAGGGATCAGCCGCCAACGCTGCCGCCGGAATAGCGGCCGGTTGAACAATACAGATCTTTGTACCCTGTGCATTGCTGATCACACCATCTGCGATCTGCTCCGAAGCCGGAGAAAAGGCGAAAGGAAGGGCGCCGATTACAGGAGCCGTCGACACCTGTACCTCCGCAGTAGGCGGAGCCCAGTGGAGTATAAACAACTTGGTCTCCGGAAGCTCATCTGCAAGCAATGGAAAAAGCAGTTCGGTGATAGGGTTGCTCCACACATCGGTAACGGACATCTGAACAGAGGGCCAATGCACCTGCCTAACCTCCAGCTCATAAGAGAGTTTACCGGCAGTAATAAAGACCAAGGCCGAACGGGTTTTCCCCGTAGTATTCTCCTCCAGTTTCAACCAGCGAGATTCGTCTACATCAGGAGCGCCGGTAGCCGTAGGTTGGACGGACAGCCAGTTTAACGGCGTAATCCGGTCCACGGCATCCACAATCTTCTCTACTTTCCATCCGCTAAGGGTGGCAGAAACAAAATCGGTATATATGTTCAGGCTGTTTTTGGCCGTACGGGACGGCTGCGCCTCTTTGGTAAAAGTGAAAGAAGAAGGGCTTACGCGCAGTTGGAAAACACCGTCAATCACCACATCTCCGAAATCACCATCTTCCCAGCCGGTGATTTCGGCCACCATATTCACGTGCTTGGAATTAAAGGCCTCTTCTTTGGTCAAAGCGCCGCGGCCCAATACACTGACGATGTTGGCGCGGTATTGGTGGTTCCGCAACAGGGCGCGGTAATCGCCGGTATAATTGCCGGCAGCGTCTTTTTGGAAAAAATCTATCCGGTAATAGGTCTTATAGCTGTCATTACCGTAGAACCCCCCAAGCACCAGGCAGGTGGCATTCGACGCTTCCTGAGCAGTAAGGCTGCCCGCTTCAAAAAGATAAATTGCACCTTCAAAGGCATACTCCATACCGGAGGGTACAGTATAAACCAGGGGCGAAGAGTTATTAATATCTCCCGCAGGAAGGCTAACTGCCATGACCTTCCCAGCAACCTCATCATAGTTTTCAGGAGACGGCACTACGCGCCCCCTGGTCTTACTGTTATATACATTCACTTCTTTAAGGGTGAAACTGCCGGAATTCTTCAGATTTTCGGCAATGACCACATCCACGCGGGATAAGCCGCGGGTCATTCTTATATCGCTAATAGAGGATTGTTGGGTGTTAAGCGTAGCATTGACTTCGCCCCACATCGGGAAGGGGGTAAAATCCTGATTGCCGTTTTTAGCGCTCCAGGCGCCGGTGCTGGAATAGACCAGCTTATTGATTACAGTATCTTTAGGCGTACCTTCGGCAATGGTCCCCAGGGCGTCTACCTGCGCTCCGGCATTGGCCAGAAAAACCAGCTTTTGTTGTACCGCTGTTTTCTGCAGGGTGGTCTCAAAAACCTTGATTGAAGGATCGGCGTCAGCATTGATACCGGAAGACGGCACCCGGACATGGTAGGCGTAGCCGTATTCACCGGCATGCGCCGGATCGACACTTTCTTTAAACGCAAGTATATCAATAGCGGCTATCGCATTTTCATCTATATCGGATACGGCATAGGTAGATACGGCGCCTTGCGGCAGCTGCAAAAAGAATTTTATATGCGCTGTTTCCACCTTGTCGGCTATAAAACCGGTATCCTCCGGTTCTTCGCGATGACAAGAAACCAGTACTGCCAGCAAGCCTATCAGCAGGCGGCTCCATTGTCCTAAGTTTATCTTCTGTAATCCGTTCATAAGTGCTTGTCTTTTCATCAGAGTTCTTCTTCATCGTCTACTACGGTCCATCCGTTGACGCTCACCGATACCAGTGATCCGGTGTTGTCAAAAGTGAACAGCAGGTCAAATTCGTGCATGCGTTTATAATCTATGCCTGGAATAGCGTTGAGCAGGGCCGTCAGATCGGCCTTGTATAGTGTTTGTTTTGCTGTTTCATCATACAGCTCCAGCTGCGGATGCCGGTCGGCGGCCAGCTGCAAGACCTGCAATGAGGCGTGAAGTTGCCCCTGTGCATCCTGTGTACAGGAAGTGTTATAGGTAAAATCGCCCCCATCGGCAATGGTGTGGTCAAAGGTATAACGGCCGTTATTATCGGTAATAGCAAGCCGCGCCGTTCTTTTTCCGGAACTTAATCCGGCGGTGGAAACACGGATGATATTGCCGGTAGAGGTCAGTGGGGCGCGCAGGCGCTGGTTGTTTTCACCGGTAACCACGGCACCGGACAATCCGGCGTAAAATAAGGGAGCAGCAGTAATGTTTATAGTGTCATTGGAGGGAACCATAAGGTTCATAAAGAATTGATCTTTGGTACTGCGGCCTGTTTGCGGCTGTGCGGGCGCTACGGCATAGGGAGCCGTGGCATTGCCCCACACTACAAAATGATAGGTGGAGGGTTGGAGATAAGGGAGCTCCATATAATACTCCGGGCCTACCTCCGGAGAAAAATCAGTTTGTTCGCCGCAAAAAACGCCCTGCGCATCGAAAATATACAAATGCATGGAGCCGATAGCCTGCGGATGAATCCCTGTTTCGGCATAAGTAAATTCAATATCAAAATACAGCCGCAAGGGTTGGGGACAGTCCGACAGGTCATCATAGATGCACCCCGATGCTAAAGGCAGAAAGAGGAATAAGGAAAAAAGCAAACGCAACTGATGTGTCATAATCAATAATTTTTACCATTTAAGGAACAACAGGGAAGGAAGTTTCCTTCCCTGTTCCGTTAGTCAAAAAGAAGATGACCCGTTTATTCCAAAACATAATCATCGGAGACCAGCTGCCATGGTTCGATCGTAACTTCGGCAACAATAGTAGTCTCTTCGGCTATTGTGCCCTCGTCAACATGAGAACCCAGGCCGGTAATATTGGTGATGGTTGTACGGTAGTAGTTATTACGCAATACATCATAGCGGTTGGCCACGCTGCCGGTAATGGCGGCATCAGCCACACCTTTGGGGTTAATATATAAGCGCCAGTAGCACAAACCGTTTACATATTCCGGACTTTTTACAGCACCGGCGCCGGCTGTGGGCAAATAGGTGTCGGCATCGGCCTCAACATCAAAGTAAAGCATGCTGTCGTCCGCTTTTGTCACGGTCCAGAAACTCTTGGCGGCTCCGGTATTGGCGCCTTTAGAAACACCGGCGCCCGTAGAGAATTGGTCAGGCTTGAACTGAGAGCGTACGGAAATATAGCTTACATTTTCACCCTCAGCCTGGTAGTGTTGCGAGGTGTTTTCGGGGGCGTATACAGGATGTAAAGCACCAATGGCTGCACCGGCCGGATCAAGGCTGCGGTATGCGGTTGAAGCAAGGGCGTAATCTTCAATACCAAAGAAATTATCCGCAACGTAGCTTTCCCAGTTCGGGTCCTGAACCATAATGTTGGGAGCAACACCTGTGCGTTTTTGTACCGGGAAGATCTGCTTGTTGGCATGCCCCAGCGCAAACTGCAGATTGGTAAAGGTACCGCCTGCAGCAGCTAACCCGCCTCCGGTGGTAAGGCCAGCTTTTTCCTGTACGCTGACTTTGGCCACCAGGCGTTTTACGGTAACCTTGATATTGTTTACCGTATTGTATTCGGCAGCGCTTTTGTCCACCAGGCTAACGTCCACGGCTACGGCATTGAGCATGGCAAAACCGCTGGTGGTATTGGAAAGCGCGTCAACGGAAGCAAGGGTATGTGCTACATCCGTCAAGGCGGTCAAAGGACTCCCCAGCGCCGGAAGGTCTACGGGAAAGTTCAGCGCCACATAGATTTTTTTAGGGCCCGTAGTGGTGGTAATTTCACTGGCAGCCTTTAATTTGTACGTATCAGGCGTACCGCTTACGGGATCAAAATCGGCCATGGTCAGTTTCTTACAGGCCTGCATCACATAGTTACCGGTTACGGTTTCATAGACCATGACATAGGCGTTTTTTAAGGCGATTTCGTCATCAGTGGCATTGGCGTCAGTGCTGGCATAGGTGCTGACACGCGGCATTGTTACCACCAGTTGCATGGCTGTAGGCTGGCCGGGTTCTCCGGGTATGGCATTATTTTCCGGCTGGCTTTCTTTATTGCAGGCAGATAGTCCCAGTACCGTAAGCATAGCCACCGCTGTCATTCTTAAAAGTTGGTTTGTTTTCATGTTAATTTTTTGTTTGTTAATTAATAGGTAGTATATTGTATTCTACAAAGATTTCCAATCGTCTCAGGTCCGGGAAATAGTCCTGCAGCAGGTACTTATACGGAATACCATGGTGCAGCTCCAACAGGCGTTTCTCACGCCCCCCGGTGATACCGGCCGTGCGGATAATATGCAGTACCTCCTCTTTATACGGCATGGAGGATTTCTCCAGTCCGGAAGCCAGTCCTTCCCAATCCTCGCCCTTGCCCTCTACGGTAAAGAGGCTATCCGGATAACAGTACATGATCTTCAGGTGCTGCTGCAGGGAGAGGGCGCGTTGAAAGGACAAGCGCTCATTTTCCTGAAGATCGCCATCCGGAGAGGAATAACCGGCAATTTTTATCCGGCGGATTTCAATATAAGGATTGTTATCCAAGGTATCCAGCATTGCATACAGTTGATCTATGCCCGCATGGTTTGTGCTCCATAGCAGTTGGATTTCCGATTTGCTTACCGGAAAATGCAGCACAATAGGCTGTTTGAAACGGGCAGCCCTTGCCGCGATGTTATTCCGGATGCTGTCTTTATGTGCCGCCGGCAGCTCCGCAGGCTGTTTATCCGGCCGGTCAGACAAGCTGTCCGGAAGCGGCAGGGAGTCCTGTTTAATCCTGACAGGTTTCAACTGCGAGAGCACGTAAGAAAGCGGCACATCAGGCGCGCTGCAATGGCACTGCTCTTCGCGGATCAGCAATCCGGCGTCGGCCATCCACGGCTCGAAAAGAACGCGGGCTACATAGTTGTATTGCGGAACATTGTCTACGGCATTGATCACCAAAAGGTCTTTTGCTTCGTCATTGTTACGCAGGGCCAGTAAGCGTTCATAGGCTTTCTGGCTGGTAGCGCCATTGATACGGATCGGCGGCAGCAGGTGATAACGCTCCGCGGCATTGATGATAGGAATCAGCACGGCGTAAGAGGGGGCTGCCACCTTGGCATTTTGGCGCAGAAAGGACAATCGGACTTCTACAGAGTCGCCCTTGACGGCAAACAAACCTTCCCGAACTTCTATCCTGTCTGCTTTGGGAATATCAGCGGATAAGCGCATCACCGGAAAAAGAAATATTAGGGCAGTTAACAGATGAATAATTCTCATAATCTTATTTTATCATGTAAAGCAAGCTCAAACCTATACGTGTAGGACCCAGATAATGCGTAACATTACGTTCAACATAGTCTCCGCAAGTCTCACAATAATAGGTATCATAGTTCATATAGGCATAGCCAAGGCCTATGGTGGCTTCCAACGACCAGTGGTAAGTAAAAATCCAGTGGTAACCGTAGGATAATCCGGCCCCCAGCAGCCATCCTTCAAAACGGTGGGTGTTCATATAGTCGGAAAAAGGCGCTCCCCAATGCCCGGCATTGAATACGCCGCCATGGAGGTGGGCGCCGAAGAAATGGCCCTTAAACGCCTCGTAGAGCCAATAGCGAAGTTCGGGTTGGACAATCAGCTGTTTCCACTTTTTGTTATCGGCAAATGTCCATGGGTTATAATTTACGGGAATATCAAAGGTCAATTGATAACCCAAACGCACTTCAACAGCCAGGTTTAAAGTGGTGGTCATGTCGTAAAGCATATTTGTTTTAACGGCAATATCCGGGGTGGTGGTCAGGTAATAGGACTTCCCGTAAAATACAGGGCGCACCAAACGTTGCGCAAAGGCCGGAGTAGCAACAAAAACAAATAATAAAGCAGCTATTAGTAGTTTATTTTTAGACGTCAACATGTGTTAAGACTTTATTTAAGACAATCCGCTCAGGGGCCGGACTCTTCTCTGTTTATTAGTCCGTTCAAGCGCTCTGGTCAGGCAAAGATATGCCCTAAAGTCAAAAACACATTTAACATTTCCGGCCTTTTATTTGACAGTTTTCGCACTATGCCGTCGCTTTCCTCATTTCTCCGGGAGTTTTTCCAAAACATTCTTTGCAGAAACGATTGAGTTGCGATTGTTCGGAGAAGCCCTGGTCATAGGCAATCTGCTTAAAAGGCTTATCGCTCCGGCAAATTTCATTATGGATAATTTTCATCTTTTTTTCTTTGAGCCACTCATGCGCCGTTTGACCAAATACATCTTTAAATTTTTTGGAAAATTTCTTGGGCGTATAATGCATAGCTATCGCCAGGTCATTAAGTGTTTTATACTGCTCATGGTGGCTTTTCACATATTCGGAAAAGATATGGTCGGTGCTTAACATAAGGTAAAACAATTGCCGCAACTGCCGTCCGGAATAGTATACCCTCAGTAGAATAAGAAATTCTTTTATCTTCGACTCCGTAAAATAACGGCATTTCAACCCGTCACGGATGGTATGGCGCAAGCCTTCCATGAACAAAGACAAGGGGGTGTTGATTTTTGTAGCTTGTATGAAAGGGCAGCCCTCCCGGCATTCGCCCCAGTGGATCATCCTGTCTCTATTCATATAGAGGTGGTCAATCATGCAACCTTCGCACAGGCATAAATGTCCGTGCAGGTTTATAACAATAAAGCAGGCCCCCGGGCTGCTTTCAAAATAGAGTCCGCGGTCCAGGGGGGTGTAAAAAAAGTAGCCGCGCCGTATGGTCTGGACGCAGGTTTGATCTTCCGAAGGGAAGATACGAAGTTCGCCTTTGATTAGAAACACGACTCTTTGTCTTTCCAGCAGACCGGTCTCCGCAGTATCCGGCCGGCTATGCCGGAGATCAAATACAGGAGCGGATAATTTATCATAATTATCACAGGAAAGATGATCTTTAAGGTTTGGTATTGTATTCATGCGATATTGATTTGGTTGTCGATATTTTTTAAATATTGGCATCCCGGGAGTCTGGCAACAATAAGCACAACGATAACCTGCTTATGCGCCATAATCCCACACTTAACTTTTAATTAGACACCAAAATACGCACAACCGTATTTGATTCTTACACTAAAAGTATAAGTCCGTCCAGATTTCTCTGTCAATACACATTAAGTACAAATGTAACCTTTTTTTTTAAACTTATGCAATTATATTAAAAAAAGGGTGTCCGGAAAAATCCGGACACCCTCACCTAACCAAACCTTAAACCTATGAAAACTGATTCAATATTAAGACAGCTGAAAAGGGAAAAGGTTTAATTATTTCAGGATTTTTTGTTACCTTTGGACAAAATTCTTTTTAATTTAAACACATAAAATACTTTCATTATGGCAATTGCATTAACTGAATCAAATTTTGACGAATTGGTGAATTCCGGCAAACCTGTATTGGTTGATTTCTGGGCTACCTGGTGTGGTCCCTGCCGCGCCATCGCCCCTATTATTGACGAAATCAATAAAGAATATGAGGGTAAAGCCATTGTAGCCAAATGCGATGTGGATAACAGCGGAGATATTGCTACGCGTTTCGGCATCCGTAATATCCCCACCTTGTTGTACTTTAAAAACGGCGAAGTGGTAGATAAACTGGTAGGCGCAAATCCGAAGTCGGCGATGACGGCTAAGCTGGATGCCCTCCTCTAATTAATTTATTATGAAAAAAATAATTATTTTTCTGGCCGTTTTCACCCTGATGGCCGGAACAACTGCCGAGGCAAAGATACGCCTCGGGCTAAAGGGCGGGTTAAACTTCGCTTCTTTGCACACAGACGCCAGCAGTGTTCATGACGTGTATAACAGCCGTACGGGCTGGCATGCCGGTGCAATGATGAATGTAGGCCTGGTTGCCGGATTATCCCTGCAGCCTGAAATTCTGTACAGTTCAAAAGGCGCCGACGGCGCTTCTATAGGCTATCTGGAAATCCCGGTGGACCTGCAGTGGGGGATTTCCATTCCTCTTCCGCTTGTTAAGTTGCGCCCTTACGTATCTCTTACGCCTTATGCCAGCTACAGGGTCAGCAGTGGAAATGATATGGCAGAGCTCAATAACTGGGACGGAGGTATCGGACTGGGCGCCGGCCTGGATGTGTGGAAACTCCAGGTAGCGCTGAAATATATGTGGGGCTTCGGTAGCGTAACCGATATTAATGCCGGGTCAAAGGTGCAAAACCGTAATGTAATGCTTTCTCTGGGCTTCTTCTTGTAATGGATATTATAGCCTCATCGCGCCATACCTTAGGAGCGGATTGGACCGGTTTTGATGCATTTTTTCGCCGGGCATTGCACAGTGAAATCGAGTTGTTGCATACAATCAACCAACACTTGCTGCAACATTCCGGCAAGCAATTAAGGCCTTTATTGGCCCTGATGGCGGGACGTTTGTGCGGAGCTATCAATGAAAGCACCTACCTCTCTGCCACGGCCGTGGAAATGGTGCATACTGCTTCCTTACTGCATGATGATGTGGTGGACAATGCCGACCAGCGGCGCGGCGCTCCATCGGTGAAGGCCGTATGGAAATCAAACGCGGCGGTGCTTACCGGTGACTATTGGCTGGCCCGGGCTTTCCAACTGGTGGTACAACACGAAGAACACCGGCTGCTGCCCTGGTTCACCAATTGCCTGATAGACCTGAGCGAAGGAGAACTACTACAATTATCTAAGGCCCGAACCTTAAATACTACGGAGAAGGATTATTACACCATTATCGGTAAGAAAACAGCTTCTTTACTGGCCGTAAGCATGGCCACCGGCGCGATTACCGCCGGCGCCACAGAGGAGAGGGCGCAGCAGATGTATGCCATCGGCTACCAGCTGGGGCTGGCGTTCCAGATCCGCGATGATATTTTTGATTACAACAAAACCAACCTGCTGGGAAAACCCACGGGCAACGACCTGCGCGAGCAGAAAATTACCCTGCCCTTACTTTACGCCCTGGAACAAGCTGATGCCAAGACGCGGGAAGAAGTATTGGGATGGGTGAAGAAAGCCGCTAAAGACAGCGCTTATGTTTCCAGGGTCAACCGTTTCGTAAAAGCGCAGCAGGGAATAGAGCGGGCGCAAGCAACGCTTCAGACACATACGCAGAAAGCCGTGGCCATTATCCGGGAGTTCCCGGAGGGCGCCATAAGGGAGCAGCTCATTCAACTGGCCACCTTCCTGGCTGAACGTAAAAAATAAAGGCGCGATTTTTTCGCGCCTTTTCTTTAATCTTTTGCCTCTTTCAGTTTCTCCCTGATCTTAGCCTCTACCTCATCGGCCAGTTCGGGATTATCCATAATGATTTGTTTGACGGCGTCACGGCCCTGTCCGATCTTGGTGTCGCCATAGCTGAACCAGGAGCCGCTCTTTTTGATGATTTCAAATTCAACGCCGAGGTCGATGATTTCACCGAGTTTCGAGATACCTTCGCCGAAGACAATATCAAACTCCGCTTTCTTGAAAGGAGGAGCCATTTTGTTTTTCACCACTTTTACGCGGGTACGGTTACCGGTGGCTTCTTCACCGTCTTTGATCTGGGTGACACGGCGTACATCCAGACGGACCGAAGCGTAAAATTTAAGGGCGTTCCCCCCGGTAGTGGTCTCCGGATTACCGAACATCACCCCGATTTTTTCACGCAACTGGTTGATAAAGATACAGCAGGTATTCGTACGGCTGATATTGGCCGTCAATTTACGCAGCGCCTGGCTCATCAAACGGGCATGGAGGCCCATCTTGGAGTCACCCATTTCGCCTTCAATCTCGGCTTTCGGGGTAAGGGCGGCTACGGAGTCAATAATAATCACGTCAATAGCGCCGGAACGGATAAGGTTGTCGGCAATTTCCAGGGCCTGCTCCCCGTTATCGGGCTGTGAGATCAGCAGGGTGTCCACGTTTACGCCCAATTTCTTGGCGTAGGTAGGATCGAAGGCGTGCTCGGCGTCAATGATGGCGGCAATACCGCCGTTCTTTTGCGCCTCGGCAATAGCATGGATCGCCAGGGTGGTTTTACCGCTGGACTCAGGCCCGTAGATTTCTACTACACGTCCGCGCGGGAATCCGCCGACACCCAGCGCATGGTCAAGGGCTATGGAACCGGAGGGAATGACAGAGACTTCAAACGTGGGACGGTCTCCCAGTTTCATTACCGTGCCCTTACCGAAATCTTTATCGATTTTATCAAGTGTGGCCTGGAGCGCTTTTAATTTTTCGGCGCTCACCTGAGGCATTTTCTTTTCCGGGGCTTCTTTTTCTTCTTTTTTAGCCATGGTGGTTGAATTTTAGAGGATTAAACTTTAAATAGCTTACAAAGTTAGGCTTTTTTTTCGATTTTTACTAACTTTGCATCATATATCATAATGCAATGAAACCAACACTTTTGATCATGGCTGCCGGTATGGGCAGCCGCTACGGCGGGCTGAAACAGCTTGACGGACTGGGCCCCCACGGCGAAGTTATTATGGACTATTCTGTCTTCGACGCCCTGCGCGCCGGGTTCGGAAAGGTGGTATTTGTCATCCGCCGGTCAATGGAACAGGACTTCCGGGAACATGTGCTGCCGCGCTTCAACAACAAGGTGCAAACGGAGATTGTTTTCCAGGAGCTGGACATCCTGCCCGAAGGTTTCGTTTGCCCCGCAGAGCGCACCAAGCCCTGGGGTACCAACCACGCCATCATGATGGGCGCAGCCGTCATCCGGGAGCCCTTCGCCGCAATCAATGCCGACGATTACTACGGGGTCGATGCCTTCAAAGTGCTGGCCGATTATTTAATGACGCTGGACAACTGCTCCGGCAGTTACTGCATGGTAGGTTTTCAGGTAGGAAATACCCTGTCCGAACGCGGCGCCGTATCACGCGGAGTCTGCGCCAAGGACAGCCAAGATAACCTGAGCTCCATTGTGGAGCGCACCCATATTGAACGCATAAACGGCGAAGTACAATACAAGGACGAGCAGGGCGCCTTCCATCCGCTGGCCGATAATACCCCTGTTTCCATGAATATGTGGGGCTTCACCCCGGATTATTTCCAACATTCCGACAAGCTGTTCAAAGACTTCCTGCAGGCCAAGGGCCAGGAACTGAAATCGGAATTTTATATCCCCTTCGCCGTCAACGAACTGATACAGGCCCGCACCGCCACGGTAAAAGTACTGCCCACCACCTCACAATGGTTCGGCGTTACGTACCAGGAAGACCGGCCCGCCGTAGTCGCCCGTTTGAAAGAACTCCACGACACCAACGTATACCCGGAAAAATTATTTTAAATAATGAACACCGGTCGCCCCATTATTACCCGGCTCGTGAGCTCGCTCCGCTCGGTTCACTATTCACTATTCACTATTCACTATTTTGATTGACCGCGCTACCATAGACAAGATCATCGACACCGCCGACATCGTGGAGGTCATCGGTGACTTCATCAGCCTCAAAAAACGGGGGGTGAATTACCTGGCTTGCTGCCCTTTCCACAACGAGAAAACACCCTCATTCAGTGTATCGGCCACCAAAGGTATCTACAAGTGTTTCGGCTGCGGCAAGGCCGGCAATTCCGTGAATTTCGTCATGGAACACGAGCACATGACCTATGTGGAAGCACTGAAATACCTCGGCAAGAAATACGGCATAGAAGTTCAGGAGAAAGAACAAACACCGGAAGAGATCCAGGCCGCCGGCATGCGCGAAAGCCTGATGGTGGTATCCTCCTATGCCCAGGAACAGTTCAGTAAGACGCTGTGGGAACACCCCGACGGGAAAAGCATCGGGCTCAGCTATTTCCGCGAGCGCGGATTCACCGACAAGACCATCAAAAAATTCCAGCTCGGCTATTGCCTCGACTCACGCAACGCCTTTAGCAACAAGGCCATCAAAGACGGCTACAAAAAAGAATACCTGGTGGCTACCGGACTCTCCGTGGACCGAAACAACGAGCTGTATGACAGGTTCTTCGGCCGGGTGATGTTCCCCATCCACTCCATCAGCGGCCGGGTAATCGCCTTCGGCGCCCGTACCTTGAAACAGGACAAGACCGTCGCCAAATACCTCAACTCACCCGAAAGTGAAATTTACATCAAGAGCAATGTGCTCTACGGCATTTTCCTGGCCAAGCAATCTATAGTCCGCACGCAGAAATGCTACTTAGTAGAAGGCTACACCGATGTGATCTCCATGCACCAGGCCGGGATAGAAAACGTAGTGGCCTCCAGCGGCACCTCGCTCACCACCGAGCAGGTACGCCTGATTAAACGCTTTACCCCCAACGTAACGGTACTCTATGACGGCGATGCGGCCGGAATCAAAGCCTCTATCCGCGGCATTGACATGCTGCTGGAAGAGGGGCTCAATGTCAAGGTCGCCCTCTTCCCCGACGGCGACGACCCGGACTCCTTCGCCCGCAAGCACAGTATGGCCGAATTCGAGGACTTCTTATTGGGCGCCGAACAGGACTTCATCTCCTTTAAAACAAAACTGCTGAGTGAAGACGCCAAAAACGACCCGATCAAGCGCGCCGCCCTCATCACCGAAGTGGTCAAGAGCATTTCCGTTATTCCGGACACCATCACCCGCACGGTCTATGTCAAAGAATGCAGCCGCCTGCTTGACATTGAAGAAGAGGTCCTCCTTACCGAAGTAGCCAAACTGCGCCGCAAGAAAATGTATGAAGGCTCGGCTTCGCCGGCGCCCCAGCCACAAGCCGCAGCACCCGCCATACCGGCCGCCGCCGCATCAGCGCCCCTACCCTCTTTTGTGAGCAACGTATACAGCGAAGCGCCGGAAAAAGAGCTGGTGCACATCCTGCTCAAATACGGCGACCGCGCCCTGTTCTCGGATGAAAACAGCCAGCCGCTTTCCGTAGCGGAATACATGATCGACGAGCTGCGCAATGACGAGCTGGAACTACAGAACCTGCACTACCGCAAGGTCTTTGATGAATACAACAAGCTCCTGGGGACTATGCCCGACGAGCGGATCAAACACTTCATCAACCACCCCGACCATGAGATCATGGAGCTGACCATAAACGTACTGAGCGACAACTACCGCTTGTCCATCAAACGATTCATGGACACCGAAGAGTCGGAGAACCTGCGCCTGCAGCAGGAGATCCCGCATGCCGTCATCGCCTTCAAATCAAGCATCGCCAAGCAGGCCTATATTGAGGTCAGCGAGCAGATGCTCAAGGCCCAGCAGAACAAAGACACCGAGCAGATGGCCCTCCTGCTCGACCGCCTGCGTACCCTCATCAAAGTCCGCAACGATTTTGCCAACGAACTACAACGATTGACCACTTAACACAGATTTTTTGGCATTCTCTGAAAAAAACACTATCTTTGCAGCCCGATTTTTTCGGAATCCGGGCCCATAGCTCAGTTGGTTAGTAGCACCTGACTCATAATCAGGGGGTCGTTGGTTCAAGCCCAACTGGGCCCACAAATGAAAAACAAGCACTTGCAGGAATAACAGCAGGTGCTTTTTTAATTTAACCGCCCATCAACATGCGCTCAATTAGCATTAACAGTAAATAAAACAACTATTTATATGGAAATCACCCTCCTCCCCGGCGCCACTTACACCGCCGAACAAACCGTCACTTTTGAAGACACCGCCGCCAGCTACAAGTCCGGCGCGGTAGAAGTATTTGCCACCCCGGCCATGATCGCCCTGATGGAAAATGCCGCCTGGAACCTCGTACAACAGCACCTCCCTGAAACATACAACAGCGTGGGGGTCGAGGTGTGCATCACCCACCTCAAGGCGACGCCCAAGGGCGCCAGGGTAAGCGCCACCGCCACCCTGACTAAAATCGACGGCAGGCGGCTCTATTTTGATGTGACGGCCCACGATGAAAAAGGCGAAATCGGCCGCGGCACCCATTCCCGGCACATTATCGAGAATAAAAAGTTCATGGAAAAATTGGGATAGTATTTTTTTTGAAACTTTTTTCACGCCTTTCCGTCTTCATAGTGTATGCAGCTGAACGAATTTAAAGAACGTATCCTCCCCCTGAAAGACCAACTCTTCAGGCTGGCTTTCTGCCTCTTGCGGAGCAGGGAGGATGCCGAAGACACCGTACAGGAAGTTCTTTTAAAACTATGGAACGGCCAACACAAGCTGGACGAGATCCGGAACCCGGCAGCCTATTGCGTCACCATCACTAAAAACATGGCCTTTGACCGTTTGCGGCGGGCGGGGCATCAAAGCAGGCAGCAGCCCCTTGAACCACATGATGCGGTAGACCACCAAACCCCTTTTATCCGGCTGCAACAGGCCGAACGGCAGCAGTTATTCCACCGGCTGATGAATGCATTGCCCGCAGACAAACAGCTACTGATCCAGCTACGTGACATAGAAGGCAAAAGCTACCTGGACATTGCCGAGACATTGGATATCAGTGAAAGTAAAGTAAAAACCGACCTGTTCAGGACCCGGCAACAACTGAAACAGGCCTTAGATAAAATGAATGCACATGGACAAATATAAATACATAAAAGAAGTACTGGAAAAATACTGGGCCGGGACTTCTTCTACGGACGAAGAAAAGGCCCTGCGTGATTTCTTCAGCCGGGAACAGGATATACCACAAGCGCTTCAGCCCTATGCGGATTTCTTTGCCGGACAGCAGGAGGATGCCGCTATGACCCTGTCCGCCGGATTTGAGGAAAGGCTACTGGCCCGGCTTCCACAACAGCGGGGCCGCATCATAACGTACTCCGCCTTCTTCAAAATCGCCGCCCTGTTCGTTATCGCCATCGGCAGCCTTTTCTTCGGCTACCAATATGCGGAAAAACAACAAGCACAGGCCCAAGCGCATGAGACACTCATTGAGGCCCTGAGCATGATTACCGAAAACATGCAGCAAGGAGAAAACATGATGGACGAAGGCCTGAAACAATTTGAAATACTTAAATCCATAGAAAATCAGGATTAAGATGATAAAGAAAACCATAGGTATATTATGCTTGTTGGGCTGCTGCTTAACAGCCATCGCACAAAACGCCCCCGGGCAAGTGCGGGAAGCGCAGAGTTATTCCGCGCGATTCATGCAAAAGGCAGACATGGAATCGGAGGACATAACCGCCTCCGTAGCCACTGTCAACGCCTCCATGATCGACGCGCTGAAAAAGAAAGAGAAAGACACCGCCCTACTGGCTTTTTTAAACGAACTGCATTTCCTGCGGGTCATTACCGTCAAAACATCCACAGAACAGATGCAACACTATTGGAATAAAGCCCTGGAAGTATTGAAGCAGACCGGAACGTATGAAGAATTACTTAACATACAGCAACAACAGCAACGGGTAATTATTGCCGCCATCAATAAGACAAACACAAACAAAGCGCAGGAAATTGTACTGATCAGCTGTGACAATAAGGGGCTAAGCATCGTAGACCTGCTGGGAAACATCAGTATCGGCACCCTGGGCGAATTATCGGACGCCGTTCAAAAAGCCATGCAAAATCTTAAAAAATAAATCAATATGAAAAAAATCATCGTACTCTTCTTCCTTATGGGTGTGGCGATCAGCCAGCTCTTTGCCCAGACGGACAGCACAAGCGTTAGCATTGTAGAAATACAGGAACAAAAAGACAGCTCCGGGGTGGCCGTCACCGAAAACTCGTCCAACGTACTGAACGACTTTCTGGTCTTTGTCATGGACCGCTCGAAAAAAAGCGACACCAAACACCGCGGGCTCAACTACGCCGGCTGGCGCTTCGAATCTTACTTCGGATTCGGATTCATGGCCGGTCCTATGGAAAACAGCGAGGCCAAAATGATCTCCGGCGAGTCGTACAGCATTGATTTCGGGCTCAAATCACGCTACCAGTTTACAGGTATTTATTCGCTGACCTTCAACGTAGGATTCATGCACAACCTCTATAAAATAGCCAACGGAAGACAGGATAATACTTTCAGTGCATTTATCCCCTACCCTTACGGCAATTTCGTAGTAAACAACGAACGGTTCCGCACCTGGGCCTTTGGCCTGAGCCTGGGCCACCGCTTCAACTATAGCAAAACCCGCGGAGTCAAGAACTATGTAGAAGCAAGCCTCTATGGCAACTATGCCTTCTCCAGAAATTATATCACTAATTATACTGGAGATAATAACGGAAACGCCACCATGTATTACCGCAATACCAGCATATTTAACCCCTTCGAAGCGGGAGCACAGGTTAACTTCGGCTTCCACTGGTTTAGCATTTGGGGCAGATACAGATTAACAGACTGGTTTAATTCCGGTTACACAGATGTAAAACTACCCCGTTTTGTAATTGGCGCCGCTTTTAACATCTATTAAATAAAATATTTATATCTTTGCCACCGAAAATGGCTAAAGAGATCAATATATCAGTAACACCCGAAGTATTTCGCAACGACAAACTCCTCAAAGAGACGGCAGCGCGATACTTATCAATAGATCAACATAATATTAATGCAACCCGTATCGTACGCCGTTCTATCGACGCACGTCACGGCAGCCCGCTTTACCAACTTAAAGTGGAGGTCCACACCGATGGTGAGACGCCACTATTAGAGGCACATCGTTTTGACTATCAACAGGTGAAAGAAAAGCCACCGGTCATTATCGTAGGTGCCGGTCCGGCAGGCTTGTTTGCTGCACTTAAGCTCCTGGAAAAAGGACTGCGGCCGGTGATTATTGAGCGGGGGAAAAATGTCAAAGAACGTAAATACGACATTGCCCGGCTCACCCGTGAGCATATTGTTAATCCGAACTCCAACTGGTGTTTCGGAGAAGGCGGTGCGGGAACTTTTTCCGACGGCAAGTTGTACACACGCTCCAACAAACGGGGCAATATCGGCCATATCTTACAGCAGTTGGTAAACCATGGCGCCAACCCCGATATCATGGTAGACAGCCATGCCCATATCGGCACGGATAAACTCTCCAGCATCATTACACGCATCCGCGAGACCATTATCAACCGGGGCGGCGAGTACTATTTCAACAAAAAAGTCAGTGACCTGATCGTAAAAGACGGCCAGGTACACGGCGTAGAAACCGAAGACGGCAGCCGTTTCGAAGGCATAGCCGTGATCCTGGCCACCGGACATTCGGCCCGCGATATTTACAAGCTCTTCCGGCAAAAAGGCTGGGCGCTGGACGCCAAACCGTTTGCCATAGGAGTAAGGGCTGAGCACCCCCAGGCGCTGATTAACGAGATCCAATACAACGGACATAAAGGAATGCCGCCTGCCAGTTACAATCTGGTCACCCAGGCGGGTAACCACGGGGTATTCTCCTTTTGTATGTGCCCCGGCGGCATTATGGTCCCCGCCGCTACAAATCCCGGAGAGCTGGTAATCAACGGCATGTCCAATTCTCAGCGCAACTCTCCCTTTGCCAATGCGGCCATCGTAGTGCAGGTAAACCCGGATGATTATTTCGGACAAGACCAATACGGCAGTCTGGCCGGCATGTATTTTCAGCAGGAAATTGAACGCACGATGTTTAAAGTCACAGGAGAGACGCAACAGGCTCCGGCACAGCGCATGGTTGATTTTGTCAACCAGAAGTCCTCGCCCTGGATCATCCCAACCTCCTATATTCCCGGCGTGGTCAACGCCCCCCTGCATAAGCTCCTGCCCGGCTTTGTTGCACAAAGCCTGCGCCAGGCCTTCCTGGACTTTGACCGCAAGATGCGGGGCTATCTCTCGGAGGAGGCCATGCTGGTGGCGGTAGAGTCGCGCACCTCATCGCCGGTGCGCATTCCCCGCGATCCCAGGAGCCTGCAGCACCCCCAGCTCATCAACCTATACCCCTGCGGCGAGGGAGCCGGTTATGCCGGCGGCATAACCTCCTCGGCCATTGACGGTGTAAACTGTGCAGAACAGGTTGCAATGAGTTACCGGGAATAGTAATTTAATCTTCGCTTTCACCTAATCCGCTTTCTATTTCTTCAATAGTAGGCAAACTTCCTTTGAAATTTTCAGGAAAGACTATTTATTTTTTAGCTTCTAATTTCCGAAATTCTTTTTCTGCGTCTATGGCATTGAGGCGTGTCAATTGACGTTCTGCCATTTCGCGCAGACAGGCGTACCGGGTAGATTTGGCCATATCACGTTTCAAAAGCTCTGCGTTAAACGATTCAAGATTAGCCAAAACAACCAATTCGTTAATACTTGCCGTATCACGTATATTCAAGCCTTTCTTTGCATATTCGGGATTTGCCTCCCTCCATTGCTTTGCTGTACAAGCCCACAAAGCGAGATTCAGCATATCGGCTTCATCTGCGTAAGCGTATGCTTTCTCACGCTCAACATCAATTTTCGGAATGATAAAATCACGGACTGCATCGGTATGAAGCGTATAATTCACTTTACTAAGCACCCGTTTTACATTCCATTCACCGAGCATCGGATTGTTTTCAGTCTCTTTAAGTCGCTGATATTCCGTAATCAAATAGAGTTTAAACACCGGACTAAGCCACGAACCGAATTCAAAAGCGATATCTTTGTGGGCATAAGTTCCGCCGTTTCGCCCTGCTTGGGAAATCATACCAACGGCATCAGTCGCCTCAATCCATTTACGGGGTGTCATATTAAAACGGTTTGCCCCAGCCTCGTGCAAAAAGGTGTCGAATTCGACACCTTTAAATACGGGGTTGTGCAACATCTCCCAAGCACCGAGAAACTCAAGAGTATTGCGGTTGCGCATCCAGTTGCGAATATGGTCTTCGCCCTCTTGACCCTTTACCATATCGGTAAGGCAGATATAATCGTTATTTTCCACCGAAATAACGGTTATATCCGTACCCTGTACGGTTATTTTCTCTTTTTTGCTCATGTTGCTTTTTATTTATTCTCTTTCCTTATTTTTTATAGTGCAAATGATCATACTCACTACTTCAGAATTGAAAACTTCAGAAGAATGACCATAGATTATGAATACAGTACTGAATAGGCAAAACAAGTGGCGATCGATTCGAGTAACAAAGGTATAGATCTTTTTCATTTTTACAAATTTTCACACCGGAACATTGGTAGTTTGGAATAAAGCGCTTAACTTTGTTTTTAGAGAAGCGTTCTTTACTTCCCCTTAACTCATGTACCTTCGGGTACATCGGCGTTGGCTTTACAACTCATAATAGAAAATTAGGAACTTTCTGATAAACGTGGGAAATAAAGCCGGCGCCCACCCCTTTTTTCATGCTTCATAACTGATCATTAAAAATTGGCGTGGGCCTGGTTTATTTAGCGTTTATAGGCCTCCTAATGCCTCTATTACTAGACAAATAAAGGACCACGCTACAAATACCATTTAAATACTTAACCATTTAAAGTGTAAATGCTATTGCTGCAAAATTATTTTGCGGCAGGGGTTTTTATTGTCTGTTGCTTAAGGAGCTGCGCTCACCTACACTTCTTGTTACTGTTGTTATAAGCCGCGATACAGTCGCGGTGTGCCGCGGGGGCGGCGGCTCCTTATTTTCTCCTTTTCTTTTTGGCTTGACCCAAAAAGAAACAAAAAAGTCAAGTCTAACGCCAGCCCGGCTAAAAATCGGTCATTACGGCAAGAACAAGGAAAACTCGCTGCGCTCAAACATTCCTTGTTCTTTTTGCCTCATTCCCGATTTTCTTTACGCCGGCTGACGTAGGACGGTCTTGGCTGCAAAGGGATACAAGGTATGTTATCTCTACTTCGGTTTTCTTTACGCCGGTTCCCGTAGGCCGGCCCTGGCTGCAAAAGGCAGGAGGTTGTTGTTCTCTTAGTCACTTAGTATCTCAGTCCCTTAGTTCCTTATAATCCTTTCTAATCATATGAAAAAAATCTGTTTATTGCTTAGTTGTTTATTTGTTGTGTTGCTACTCTTGTCCGGGCCGCTGGTGGGGCCGCTTTCCGCGCAGCCGGTGACGGTGGGTAAGCTGACCGCTTATGGGGATAATACCTTGAGTTTCGATATCGCCTGGGGGCCGGGCGGTGGGCGGGTGACGCCCTGGTCGGATTCCGTGTGGGTGTTGATAGATTATAAGGACCCGGCCAGTGGGGAGTTGAAGCGATTGCCCATTGCCGGAGCGACCGTGACTGCCGGGCAGGCAACCTGGCCGGGCGCCCGGGCGCGGTTGGTGGCCGGCAATACGGCCGGGTTCTTTGTGGACGGGCAGGCCCGTGCGGTGGACAGGGCTGCGACACTGACCCTGCGGGTAACGCCGCAGGCAGAGGTGACCATTAGTAAGCCCTGTGTCTATGCACTGGATTATCCGCCCCTGGCTACCTATGGCGTGGCAGGCAGTTTTAATACCGTAGCGTTGGTGGGTACCGCGCCTTTTTGCGGCATCATAGTCAACAGTGCGGGCGGGACAATGACC
>JAVBQY010000008.1:0-44931 GCA_031548545.1 Bacteroidales bacterium
AGAAAGTAGTTGAAGTGGGTGGAATGTGTGGTGTAGCGGTGAAATGCATAGATATCACACAGAATATCGATAGCGAAGGCAACTCACTAAACTATATTTGACGCTGAGGCACGAAAGTGTGGGGATCAAACAGGATTAGATACCCTGGTAGTCCACACTGTAAACGATGATAACTAGTTGTTGGCACTATACCGCCAGTGACCAAGCGAAAGCGATAAGTTATCCACCTGGGGAGTACGACCGCAAGGTTGAAACTCAAAGGAATTGACGGGGGCCCGCACAAGCGGAGGAACATGTGGTTTAATTCGATGATACGCGAGGAACCTTACCCGGGCTCGAACGGCTATAGAATACAGCAGAGATGTTGTAGCCAGCAATGGCTGTAGTCGAGGTGCTGCATGGTTGTCGTCAGCTCGTGCCGTGAGGTGTCGGCTTAAGTGCCATAACGAGCGCAACCCTTGTTGTTAGTTGCCAGCGGGTCATGCCGGGGACTCTAACGAGACTGCCAGCGTAAGCTGTGAGGAAGGGGGGGATGACGTCAAATCAGCACGGCCCTTACGTCCGGGGCGACACACGTGTTACAATGGCCGGTACAGAGGGCAGCTACCTAGCAATAGGGTGCCAATCTCAAAAACCGGTCTCAGTTCGGATCGGAGTCTGCAACTCGACTCCGTGAAGTTGGATTCGCTAGTAATCGCGCATCAGCCATGGCGCGGTGAATACGTTCCCGGGCCTTGTACACACCGCCCGTCAAGCCATGGAAGCTGGGGGTGCCTAAAGTCCGTAACCGAAAGGAGCGGCCTAGGGCAAAACCGGTAACTAGGGCTAAGTCGTAACAAGGTAGCCGTACCGGAAGGTGTGGCTGGAACACCTCCTTTTTGGAGCAATTCTTACTACGAACAGTTTATCTGTTCAGCTCTACTCTGTCTTACCAATATTTTTATACGCAAAACCCTTTACTTATAGTCCCGTAGCTCAGTTGGTTAGAGCACTACACTGATAATGTAGGGGTCAGCGGTTCAACTCCGCTCGGGACTACGCGAAATGTTCTTTGGGGGATTAGCTCAGTTGGCTAGAGCACCTGCTTTGCAAGCAGGGGGTCGTCGGTTCGACTCCGACATTCTCCACAAATTATACCAGCGCTTTATAATAGAAGTATTGTAAAGCGCTTTTTTTATGAAAAAAATATGAAAAAAAATTATTTGAGTTTGTTTTTTATGGCCGTGGCTATCTTCGCTGTGGCTTTTGCATGTAGTAAGGATGAGTCGGTGAACATCCCCATGACCAATCAAGAGGCCCAGGCTGCCTGGGGTGAGGTGATGGCCGGTAACGATCCGCAGGAAATTACCTGGCCGGACCTTTCGGAGAATTATTGGGAGTATACTATGGATGTGGCGTCTAATCCCAATGTCGGGATCAAGATCAAAGGCCAGTTTCCTAAGGGTGATGTACGTTTTTTCAATGTAACGCTGTATGATGATAATTCTACACTACGCATTACATCCATTGAAGATTTTAATATCCTACCCGATGCAGGCAGTAAGAATCCCTTTGCCGAAACCGGCGTTAGCGGCGATAATTATTTTGAATTGAACCTTATTCCGTCTAATACGTCCGATGATATTAAAGCGCGTTTGAAAAATGTGCGGTTGTTCCCAGAGGCTACCGGACGCCTCTGCCTCTTGCTCCGCATCTATTTTAATAACCTGGACCACGCTGCCGATTTTGGCGGGGTGGCTGTACCGGCCCTCGTTTTCTTTAATGTACAGACCGGAGAGGAAATTAAACCGGCCGTGCGGGCAACTTCTACCTATTATGATCGTTGCGCTATGATCGTAAATAGTATTCCCAAACTTCAGGCCCAGCCGGCTAATATGTTCACTTTGGCGCCCAACCTGATGTATTCCAATGGACCTACCGGTTATGTAACTGCAGCCAACCGTATGCTGAGCGCCGGTGATGTGTTGTTCGTACGCTTTATTCCGCCCGTGCACGGCACTTCGGCAGATAATTACCGTACGGCCGATGTACGTTACTGGTCTATCTGTGTAGGAGATACTACGACCAAAACGCCGATCACCATTCCCGACCATATGGCGATTAAAGATGGTGAGTACGTAAACTTTGCCATTGTCGCTAAGAATGATACCCGGATTGCCCAATTGCGTGCCGTAGCGCCTAGCTTGAAGATTAATCTGATAGAGTGGGACCTGGTAAATTGGGGTGAACCGATGATGATTTTTTATCGCCAGATGTATATCCGTGAAGGTTTTGCAAAATCCGTACAGTTAATCGCGCCTTATCCCCCGGTGGTGAACGGCATTCCGAACCCCTCGCAGCCTGTGGATCCGGCCACTAATTTGGCCAATATGGTGTTGGGTCAGAACGGACCTGTAGGTATTGTGGTGCGTGCGGCGCAGGGCGGATCGGCATTTATGCTGAGCCCCAGCTTCTCTACAGCGGCTATCCGCGGAGGTATGTAGGCTTGCCAATACAGGCGAACTAAATAAACAGGGTGTACAAAAAGAAAATTTTTGACACCCTGTTTTTATTTTAGATACGGTCTTGCCGGCTGCCGGCAAGATTCATTTAGAGAAATGCGCCGGCTTTCTCAAATACATTGCTGAAGCTTTGTTCAACCTCACACTGGTACCTGGGATTGGAGGGGAAGGGTACCTGATGGGTGTAGGGGTAAGGAAAATCCATCTCTTCCACGTTTCCACGGAGACTGTCGCCCAGGGCGCTGATGATGCCGGAGGTCGGAATGACGGTGTCTTTTTTGAGCGAAATTCCCCGGACCTGTTGTTGCAGCCGGCGGAAGTGTAATTCGCGGGGAGTGCGTAAAATGTCTTGCCGGATCATCATTTTAAAACTTTGCTCCAAAATTTCCTGTTCGGAAATACCCGGATGAGAGGTGTCTAAAAACTCATTCCGGTAATACGATTGTATGCGTTCATTGGCCGCCTCGTCCATAATATCGCGGGCGCTGCCGTTCATTTCAGAGAAGATGGACCCGCCGCAGAACATGAAAAGCCGGGCGTCATTGAATAAATCGCGGGGATTCGCCAGCAACATGATCTGTGAAATAAACGCTCCGATAGAATAGGCGAAAATATTGACTTTCGTGTTTTCAAGAAACAGCGGATGCTCTCCGTTCCGGATTTCTGAGCAGAGCTGGATAATGTTATAGACAGATTCCAGGCCCGAACAGTAGAAGCGTAGCGGATGGCTGCAAAGCCGGTCGCTGAGCACCAGGTTGGCGAAGGTTGTATTTTCTGCTGCCGGGGTCCTGGATTTGAGCCAGCTCATTACAGCCCGCGGATTCCGCCACGCTTCGGGCGTACGGTTCATGTGGAATGCCAGCGGGAAAAGAATGACCGGCTTACCGGTTTTTTCTACCAGGGCTTCTACCCAGGGGAAATATTTATCCCAACACCGTTCATTGAGACCGTGTAGCAGGAGAATAGCCTCCCGGTATTGCTCTTTCTGTCCGGCGGGAGTGAATATGCTGTAATGAAAATTCTTGTTTTCATTGACGAGATCATCTGTCTGTGTGTAAAAATCAGTTGGGTTTAATTGTTGTTGTACCTTCCGGATCTCTTCGGTTCCGGTTACAGCCGTGAACCAGTAAGGATTGATTTTGATGTTACAGCCGCTCACCCGCGTAGCTTCACCGAGGGCAAAGGCGGCCTTGATTTCCTGTGTGCGCTGGGTAATATTCATACCATTTGATTTTTATACAAAGAAATAAGCTGAGCTTAAGGCCTGCAAAAAAATGTTGTTACTGTGGCGGCGGCGTGGCAAAAAATCATATTCAGGGGTGAAAATGCTGATATAGGGGCGAAATTTTGTCATGGCCAAAGAAAAAACCGGGAATAATCCCTATCTTTGCAGCCTCAGATTAAGCGTAAATGGGATTCACAGACCAAAAAATACCGGCTTATATTTATGAAAAGGGCAACACCATACGTTTGGTGTCGTTTACGGCGCTTTTTGCTTTGATTTTCATTAATATATATAAGCCGTTCAGTTCTTTCAGCTGGTATAAGGTTTCGGAATTCAAATTTTTCCTCTTTTCGAGTATGATCATTCTTACCGGACTGCTGGTGGTGGCCATCAGCCGTGGAATATTGTACTATTGGGGCAAAAAGCACAGTCTGGGTTTGGGACAGTATCTGTTATGGATTATCTGCGAATTGTTCTTCATGTCGCTGTTTTATACTATTTATACAGTGCATCTGAACCCCGAGCGTGATTATATGGTGGTATTCCGGGTGGCCGCAGTAAATACTTTGCTGGTGATCTTGCTGCCTTATGTGGCCTTACATTATTATTTTGCCTATAAAGATGCCCTCCGGCGACTGCAATATTGGGAAAATAAAGGAACTGAAAGCCTGATAGCCCCTGCCGCTTATTCTTTTCATGATGAAAATGGAGAACTGCGCCTTTCCGTAGCAAAGGAAAACCTATTGTATATTGAATCGGCCGATAATTATGTAAACATCTGGTATCTCCATAAGGATGTGCCGGAAAAATTGATGCTGCGCAATTCCATGAAAGCCATGGAGAAGGCGCTCGAACATACGCCGGTAGTTCGTTGTCATCGTTCTTATATGGTCAATCTGGATGAAGTAAAGGTGATCCGGAGACAAAAAAACGGTGCATTTATGGAATTTGGAATAGACCGTATCCCCGATATTCCGGTTTCCGGTAAATACGACAGTGAGGTCACCAAGAGACTAAGTCATTAAGATACTAAGTAACTAAGATGCTAAGTGGCTAAGAGTCAACAATACAAATAACCAATTCATCAACCCCCAAATAACCAACTCATCAAATAATCAATTCGCTAATTTATTTAATTTCCCCGTGTGCTTGCGACCACGTTAAAAACAAGAACCATGAAAAAACAATTTTCCTTAATTTTTGTCCTGTTGGGCATTCTTTTCAGTGTATGCCTGATCCTTTCCAACCTATTAGAAGTTAAACTGGTCCAACTGGGACCTGTCCTGGCGACCGGCGGTTTGCTGGTCTTTCCCATCTCGTATATCATTAATGATTGTATTGCGGAGGTGTGGGGATATAAAAAAGCGCGGCTGATCATCTGGTCCGGCTTTGCCATGAACTTTATGGTGGTTTTGTTTATCCAACTGGTCGCGGTCTTGCCCGCGGCGCCCGGCTGGGATAAGCAGGAGGCCTTTGTCAGCGTCTTTGAATATACGCCTCGTATTGCCATAGCCAGTTTTCTGGCCTTTTTGATAGGTTCTTTTCTGAATGCCTATGTGATGAGCCGCATGAAGATTCACTCCAAGGGCAAACATTTTTCCCTGAGGGCTATTGCCTCTACGGCTGTAGGAGAAACCGCGGACTCCCTGATATTTTTTCCGATCGCATTCGGTGGCATTATTCCGTTGGACCAGATGGTCATTTTCATTTTTACCCAGGCTGCGTTGAAAACGGCTTATGAAATCATTATCCTGCCCTTTACCATTCAGGTGGTGAAGTATATCAAGCGGATAGACCAAACGGATGTGTATGATGAAGGCATTTCATATAATCCGCTTAAAATAAATGATCTGTAGTTTTTATAAACAAAGAAACAATAGACAAATGTCAACAGATAAGCTGAGCTTGCTTGGTAAAACGACCAACTACGAACAGGACTATGCACCGCAGGTCCTCGAGGCTTTTACGAATAAACATCCGGACAACGATTACTGGGTTCACTTTGAGTGTCCGGAATTTACCAGCCTGTGTCCTATTACGGGCCAGCCGGACTTTGCCTCTATCCACATAGACTATATCCCCGCTGAAAGAATGGTGGAAAGCAAGAGCCTGAAGTTATATCTTTTCAGCTTCCGCAATCACGGTGACTTTCATGAAGATTGTATCAATATCATTATGAAGGACCTGATTCGCCTGATGGATCCGAAATACATTGAAGTAACCGGTTATTTCACACCCCGCGGCGGTATCAGTATTTATCCCTATGCCAATTATGGACGGCCCGGCACGCATTATGCGGAAATGGCGCAGCGGCGGTTGGAGGGGATGCGGTTTCAGCCCGCCCGCTAATTTTAGCGCAAGAAAAAACAAGCAACTCCGGCAACGCACAGGAAAGCGCCCAGGATTTCAATGGTGGCAGGCATTTTTTTATGGATAAGGCTGTGCGGAATCAGGATTAAGATAGGGACTGTCGCCATGATGGTGGAGGCAACGCCCGTGTTGGCGTGCGCCACGGCCAGCAGGGAGAGGGAGACGCCCAGTACCGGCCCGAAGAACGAGCCACCGAGCGCTGCGCCTATGCCTTTGCTGTCTTTAAATGCGGCGATCAGTTGCCGGCTATGTCCGCTGAATAGTATAATCAAGGCGAAGCCTATAATGCCGGTGATGATACGTATTTCCGTGGCGGCAAAAGAAATATAGCCCGGAAAAAATTCGGGCTGCCTGAACGCCGCTTCATACGCCAGCATTCCTTTCTTGCTTAATACAATGCCGAGGCCTTGTCCCAATCCGCCGCCTATGGCGCAGAGTACGCCTTTTAGCGGCAGGTGCAGGTGGACGCCCTTTTTTTCATTGCGTTTCAGTACAGATATGGCTATGCCGGAAAGGGTGATGGCCATGCCTAAGAGCCCTAAGGGGCCGCTTCGCTCGCCCAACAGCAGGTAGCCGAACAGGGCGGCAAAAGGAGGGGCCAGGGTCATAAATAATTGTGAAAAGCGGGCGGTGATCAGGGTGTAAGAATAAAACAGGCAGAGATCGCCGAAGACGAAACCTACGAAGCCCGAGAGGGAGAGCCACCACCAGGCTGCACTATCCGCCCCGGTGGGCAGGGGTGTTCCTGATGTTGCCCAGAGCAGGCCACCCAACATAATTATGGCGAAAATCAGACGGATGAGGTTGAGTTGCAGGGAGCCGATGCGGTTACTGGCATATTCAAAAAACAGGGCGGTGCAGGTCCATGAGCAGGCCACCAGTATGGCTATGATTTCACCGGGATAATGCATGGTTGTTTATTTACGGTTGATTTATTTCATGAAATCGAAGGCGCCTTTCCGGAGGTTGATGCCATATTCCAGGTAGGCTTTCATACAAGCCAGAAAATTAGCCCAGCCTTCCGTGTTGGAGCGAAGCCATGCTATGCCCGCCTCATTATTGCCCATGCCTTTTTCGGAAATGCGGACCAGGGTAGAACTACCGGTTTGGGGCGTTAATGTTATTTCAACGAGCAAGGATTCACCATTCGCCCCATCCCATGAAAATGAAACGTATTGGCCGGCTACTATTTTTCCGACACGTACCGGCGCCTCCATTTCAAATTCGGGAAATCTCCAATAGACAGTCTTTCCTTCCTCCATGGTCCCGCTACTTTGAGCGATGAAATAATTTTTCATTTTTTCCGGATTGACAATCGCTTCGAATACTTCGTTTTCGGGCCTGCCTATTTGAAGCGCCGCCTTGACCTCAAGTTGTTCCATAGTTTTTTAAGGGTATCAATTTATACTTTCAAACTGCAAACCTACGAAAAAAACAGCTTGAAAGGAAAGCGGGAATAGCCTTTACAAACCAAATTCGTACCGAACATAAATTCTATAGCCAGGACTTGCTTAATAACCTGTTTAAACATCCTTATACCAAAATAGAGTTTGTAGAGCGGGACTTGGGGGTATCGAGGCCTACGGCTACCGGCTACCTCAACGCATTGTCGGATACAGGTTATCTGACTAACTCAAGGTTGGGCGTAGTTATTTTTATGTAAATCTACCTCTTTTTGAGTTGCTTGCTGATTGGTAGATCTCATGTAAAGAAAACGGCATTTTTTTTACATGATCTCCTTTGATGTCACCTCAACCCCAGTTGCATTTTAAAAAAAGCATCTACAGATTAATACAAGTGTTTGATTTTCATTTGTTTGAGTGCTTCAACTCGAACGGTGCATAATCCGGCCTATAATACCCCAATTTAAAACACGGCTTACAGACAAGCAAAGGGGGAATTTATATACGGACTTAACATCGTTACGCGAAGAATTACATGGAAGAAGTATCATAGCCCCTGACATAGGTAAGTATCACTATATTTTGTTATTTAAATTATGTTTCATATTTTATTGCTACAATAGTGGAGTTCCTGATCAATGGCTTGCCAGCGATACTTGCATGGCGTCGCAATTGGCAAAGTGTTTTATACTGATAAATTATCAAAAATAATAATTTATTTGTATAAATGATAATTTTTGTTTACTTTTGTAACAAAATCAAGGGCATGGAAATATTCAATAAGACGGAGATTGAACGGTACATGAAAAAGCATGCCATTACCAAAAGTGTGTTGCAACAATGGGTGAATATAGTGGAGGAGGCCGACTGGGATAACCATGCAGATTTAAAAACAACCTTCCCGGCAGCTGATTATGTAGGAAATTTGCGCTATGTGTTTAATATAAAAGGAAATGGTTATCGATTAGTGGCCGTGGTGGTATTTGTGTCCGGGACATTGATTGTACGCTTTGTAGGCAGCCATGCCGAATATGATAAGATTGATTGTAAGACTATATAATAAAGCAGCATGAACATAAAAACATTAACGAAAATCACCACCAAAGAGCAGTATGAAGCCGTTAGCAAACGCGTAGAGCAGTTGATTAAAGAGGCTACGGAAAAGAATATGTTGGAGCTGGGGCTGGATAATGAGTATATCCGGGAGATTGGCCGTTTGTCGCGTTTGGGTGCTGAATATGAAAATGAGCATGTGGAGTTCAAGCACCTGAAAGTACGCGCCAAATCACCGCTAATTAAAGAGATTGAGGAGGCCATGTATAGCCGTCATTTAAAACAGAAAGACCTGGCAGAGATGTTGGATATTAATGAGCCTACACTTTCTCAAATAATGACAGGGAAACGGCATATCTCTATGCGCACAGCCCAACGCTTGTATCACACCCTGCAAATAGACCCTAAAGTGATCATGGAATATGCCTAAGTTTCCCCCTGATCCAGAATCAATCCAATCCCAATTGCATTTTCATTGCATTTTAAAAAGAAAAAGCACTTACAAATTAATGCAAGTGCTTGGTTTTCATTTGTCGGGGTACTCCGACTCGAACGGAGGACCCCCTGCTCCCAAAGCAGGTGCGCTAGCCAACTGCGCCACACCCCGAAAAAAAGCCCCTCCGGCATTTGGTGATGCTTAAGGGGCTGCAAAGGTAGTTAATTTTTTTGAATGCGCCAAAATTCTGTTCCCGGCATTTCCGGTGCGGATGGCTACAGGGCTTTAGTCCACTGTTTGTAACGATCGGTAAAATCGTTGCCTTTTTTGCTGCCGTTCTTTTCCCAGACTTCTTTAATGTTTTTAATGCGGTTCTCGTCTTTCGGATGGGTGCTCAGCCATTCGGGTGTTTTGCCGGAGTTACCGGTCTGTTCGGCCTGCATTTTTTCAAAGAAACCGGCAACGCCCAAGGGGTTGTACTCGGTGTGAGAAAGGTAAATCACCGCCTGGCTATCGGCCTCATATTCGTCGGTACGGCTGAAAGCCAGACCGCCAACGTTTCCGGCCAGCTGGGCTGCAATCTGGAGGTACATATCGGGGTTCTGTCCTAACAGCATGCTGGAAATAGTTGATATGCCGTATTGCTTGGTCATTTGTTCGGTGGAGTGGCGGCAGGCGGCGTGGGCCATTTCGTGTCCCATTACCCCGGCCAGCTGGGCTTCGTTGTCCAGGTATTTGATCAGGCCTTTGTAAACATATAATTTACCACCGGGGCAGGCGAAGGCGTTGAGTACATCGGCGTCAATGATTTGCACGCTCCAGTCGAAATCCTTGGCGTGTTCCACCTGTCCGCTGGAGAGGATGGTGTTAAAGATGCGACGTACATTCTTGTAGGCGTCTGCATATTTTACGCTGTCAAGCAGGGGATATTCTTTGGTGTCGCCCTGGATCTGGGCGTACATCTGGTTGCCGAAGGTTTTATCGTCTTCTACGGAAAACAGGTTGATCTGGTTCAGGGTGGCGCAAGAGCTAAATGAGAGCAGTACAATAAGTAATAAATAAGGTTGTTTCATAGTAAAAATAGGATTTAGGGCGCAAAGGTACAAAAAAATCTGTTTATCTTTTTTGGGGTACAGCCTATTGTCTTTTTTATTACCTTTGCGCAGATTTTAAAAAAAATAGCTTATGGCAATCAAAAGAATTTCGGCCGATGAAGCGGCTATGCTTATTAAACATAATGATAATGTGGGATTCAGCGGGTTTACCCATGCCGGTTGCCCAAAGGTCGTTTCTGTTGCTTTGGCTAAGCGGGCGGAAGCGGAGCATGCCAAGGGAAATCCTTTTAAAATAGGGATGTTCACAGGAGCTTCTACCGGTGATAGTATTGACGGTGCGTTGGCCCGTGCGCAGGCGGTGAAATTCCGTACGCCTTATCAAACCAATAATGATATGCGTAATGCAATCAATAAGGGAGAAATCAATTATTTTGACCTTCACCTGTCGGCCCTGGCGCAAGACCTGCGTTATGGCTTTTTCGGCCCGGTGGATGTGGCGATAGTGGAAGCGGCCGATGTGACGGAAGACGGAGAAATCATACCGACCTGCGGCGTGGGGATCATGACTACTATAACCCGTTTGGCCAAGTTGGTGATTGTGGAGTTGAACAAATGGCATCCGGCGGCTATCCGCGGTATGCATGATTTGTATGAGTTGCCCGATCCTCCCTGCCGTTGCAGCATTGCATTAGACTCGGTTGCTACCCGTTTGGGTAAAGAATATGTGAAGATCGATCCGGCCAAGATCGTAATCGTGGAAACCAACCAGCCCAATGAGGGTGGCGGATTCGCTCCGGTAGATGAGGTAACCGCCAAAATCGGCGAGCATGTGGCCAACTTCCTGGTGAAAGAAATGAAGGAAGGCCGGATGCCTGAGAGCTTCCTTCCGGTACAGTCCGGCGTGGGCAATATTGCCAATGCCGTGTTGGCTGCTATGGGTGATAATAAAGAAATTCCTAATTTCAACGTATATACCGAAGTGATCCAGGATGCGGTGATCGACCTGATTGAGCAGGGCCGTGTACGCTTTGCCAGCGGTAGCTCGCTTACGGTGAGCAATCCCTGCATGGAGAAAATATACAGCAAGCTGGATTTCTTCAAAGAAAAGATTGTATTGCGTCCTTCGGAGTTCTCCAATAATCCCGAACTGGTGCGCCGTTTAGGTATTATCTCTATGAATACTGCCCTGGAAGCCGACGTCTTCGGTAATATCAATTCTACCCATGTAATGGGTAGTAAGATGATGAACGGTATCGGCGGTTCCGGCGATTTTACGCGCAGCGCTTATATCTCTATCTTCCAGACGCCATCGACGGCCAAGGACGGCAAGATCAGCGCCTTTGTGCCCATGGTCTCGCATACCGACCACCACGAGCACTCGGTGAAGATCATCGTATCGGAGTATGGCGTGGCCGACCTGCGCGGCAAATCACCCCGCGAACGCGCCGAATGTATTATTGAAAATTGCGCCCATCCGGATTACCGTCCCCTGCTGCGTCAATATCTTGAGAGCGGTGCCGCCGGACAAACTCCGGTGAACCTTTACAATGCCTTTGCCTTCCATAAAGCCTTTATGGAAACCGGAGATATGCGGAATGCGAAGTTACAATAGTGTAAACGCAACGCGCTGATAAACAAAAAAACCTGCATCGTTAATGGTGCAGGTTTTTTATTGGGAACACTCTCCGTGAAATTTATTTACGGGAGAATTTGCTTGGATCAAATTTGATTGTTTGCACCTTGAGCGGTTGTTCAAACGGACGAAAATCTCCCTTTGTTGTTTGTTTGGATACGGAAGAAGCCGATGCCGCCGATGCGCCGGCAGGAGTAGTCATGGTAAACTTGAGGTTCTTATACAACTCAGTAAAGGCTCCATTGATCGTATTTGTCCCGGTAGTCAGGGATAAAACACCAAGTTCAATATCATAGTCAACACCTTCGTAGTTATAAACTCCGGAGAAGTCGATCACTTTGGTTGTTAAATTTACGTCTAATGGGTATAAGTCATCGATAATGTAAATCATCTGTCCTCTTGTAAAAAATGCAGCCTGAACGATATCATTTTGGCCATTGGAACTTACTCCTATTTTGAATCGTTTAAAGTGCAGTTCTTCAGTTGTGCCATCGATATCTATGCGTAGCAGGTACGGGAAGGTATTGGCAAAGTTGGTCATATTATAATAACTGGTGGCGTTGTTTGACGGCTGAACGATGCTGCAGGTCCAGGTGGGCGTGCCCGGCGTCGCCAAGTAATTGGGCGTGCCCGTGGCGGTATAAGTTCCGAGAAGGTCAGCATATTGGAATCCGCCGCAACTGCTGATGCTAACCATATGTTTCGGGCTGACATCACCTTCGCCGACGTCATTTATACCTACTACAGTGTAGGTTCCGCTTACTTTTGCCGTATAAGTCATAGCCGTAGCCTCTGCAATCGCGGTGTTGTTTCTGAACCATTGATAAGAGGTGGCGCGGTTAATCGCTCCGATGGTCAATGTTACCGTTGTTGCAGGGCAGGTATTGGCCGTTGCACCCTGAATGGTTCCGGCGGGATCAGGGGCCAGTGGGCAAACCGAGATAGTAACCCCGTGTCCTGCGCTAACCGTACCGGTACCGATAGTATTAACGCCGGCAACGGTATAGGTGCCGGTTGCAGACACTGTGTATGCTGTTGTCGTAGCCGCTGCAATGGCGGTGCCGTTTTTATACCATTGATAAGAGGTGGCTCTGTTGATGGCTCCGATGGTCAATGTAACTGTTGTAGCGGGGCAGGTGTTGGCTGTAGCACCCTGTATGGCGCCGGCAGGATCCGGAGCTTGCGGGCAAACCGTGATCGTTACGATATGGCCGGCGCTGGCCGTGCCGGTACCGGAGGTATTAACACCGGCTACGGTATACGTTCCGCTTTCTGTGACTAAATAAGTAGAGGCCGTGGCCGAAGGAATAGCGGCGCCGTGTTTGTACCATTGGTAGGATTGCGCTCCGCTCACCGTAGCAATGGATAGATTTACACTGGCAACAGGACAAACATTGGCTTCAGCACCTTGTATGGCTCCCGGAGTAACCGGTACAGGAATCTTTTCCTCATCGCTTTTACATGAAGAAACCGTTGCCAATACGCAGGCAAAAGCAAAATAGAACAATAATTTTTTCATTGGCTTATGTATTTGAAATTTAATGCACACAAAAATAATCAATAATAAGGGGAAAACAAATTTTAAAGACGCTTTATAGTATTAGTATTGCGCTGAAAAAAACTAAGGAGGCCTTGTCAAGTCTCCTTAGTTTTTTCTATTTACCGGTGATTAAAACACCAACTTTACGGGCTTGATCATATTGGCCGGATCAAGGATAGTATCCAGCTGCTCTTTGGTCAGCAGTTTCTTTTCCAGTACCAGCTCGTAAACGCTGCGGCCGGTTTCCAGCGCTTCTTTGGCTACGATAGTAGAGTTCTGGTAGCCGATATAGGGGTTGAGGGCGGTTACCAGTCCGATGCTCTTTTGTACCAGCTCGCGGCAATGGTCGGCATTGGCGGTGATACCGTCAATACATTCAATGCGCAGGGTGTTGAAACCATTGACCATCCATTGGGCGGATTCGAAAACACAGTAAACCATTACCGGTTCCATTACGTTCAGCTCCAACTGGGCGGCTTCGGCGGCCATGGTACAGGTCAGGTCATTACCGATCACGCGGAAGCAGATCTGGTTCATCACTTCGGGGATCACAGGGTTCACCTTGCCCGGCATGATGGAAGAGCCCGGTTGTTTTGGGGGCAGGTTGATTTCGCCGAGGCCGGTACGGGGGCCCGATGACATCAGGCGCAGGTCATTACAGATCTTACCGATCTTAATGGCCAAGCGTTTCAATGCGGAAGAGTAGGCCATCATCGGAGAGGTGTCGGAGGTAGCTTCTACTAAGTCCGGCGCCAGTTTTACATCTAATTTTGTAATCTCGCGCAGGTGGCGGATACAGATGTCGGAATAGCCCGGTTCCGAGCAGATCCCGGTTCCGATGGCCGTGGCGCCCATATTTACGGTAAGGAAATCCTGGGCCATGTGGTGCAGGTTGGCCAGTTCGGATTTCAATGCAGAGGCGAAGGCGGCAAAACTTTGTCCCAGGGTCATAGGCACGGCGTCTTGCAGCTGGGTACGACCCATCTTGATCACGCCGGAAAATTCATTGGCTTTCTTTTCAATAGAGGCCATCAGGTCTTCCAGGGCTTTTACCACATCAAGGTGGGCGAAATACAGGGCGAAGTGTACGGCGCTGGGGTAAGCGTCGTTGGTTGACTGCGACATGTTGACATGGTTGTTCGGGTGGCAGAACTCATATTCACCGTGTTTTTTGCCCAGGAGCTCCAAGGCCCGGTTGGCAATCACCTCATTGGCATTCATATTGGTAGAGGTACCTGCACCACCCTGTATCATATCTACCGGGAAGTGATCATGGTGTTGTCCGTCAATTAATTCCTGGCAGGCTTTCACAATGGCGTCTTTAATTTCGCCGGGTAGGAGGCCTTGTTCATGGTTTGCCAGGGCGGCGCCCATTTTTACAATAGCCAATCCCTTGATAAAGTGGGGGAAATGGTAAATCCGGGCATGGCTGATACTGAAGTTTTCAATTCCACGGAGGGTTTGAACGCCGAACAATGCTTCTTCGGGAACGGGACGATCGCCCAATAAGTCGTGCTCCATACGGGTCTTGCCGGAAATGGGAAAGCGGTAAATTGCCTGTGACATAGGGGTAAAATTATTTTTGATAAGGTTATTATTTCTAATTAAAAACTAAACAAAGATAGAAAATTAAAATCAAAAACACAAAAATGTAGAGAGATTAGTAGCTTAGGCCTTGCCTTTCGCTTTTGGCAGGAATAGCCCTGCGATTCCTAACAGCGGCATGTAGGCGCAGCAGTCATACACATATTGGATGCCGTGGCTGTCGGCCAGCTTGCCCAGTACGGCTGCGGCGATGCCCGCTATCCCGAAGGCCAGGCCGAAGAAGAGTCTGGATATCAGCCCTACCTTCGTGGGCAATAATTCCTGCGCATAGACCAGTATGGCCGAGAAAGCCGACGAGAGGATGAGTCCGATGAGTATACTCAGTATGCAGGTCCACAACAGGTTGGCATGGGGCATGAGCAGGGCGAAAGGCGCTGTGCCCAGAATGGACACCCAAATCACCCATTTCCGTCCTACACGGTCGCCTATGGGGCCGCCGAGTAACGTGCCGGCTGCTGCGGCAAAGAGATAAGCAAACAGGAATAGTTGTGACTGCGCAGTGGTCACGCCGAATTTACCAATGAGATAGAAGGTGTAAAAGTAGGAGAGGCTGGCGGTGTATACATATTTGGAGAAGATCAACACCAGCAACAGGAGTAGTGAAATATAGATTTGCCTTTTGCTTAGCCGTACCCGGTGTATGGCCTTGACTCCGGCCTGGGAACGGTTCATTCTGCGGATAGAGAGGCGTTGCCAGCGGCTTAAGGGCTTTTTGGCCAGTAAAGAAATGATGGAAATTACAACAAATACGGCGATATAGCGTTGTCCGTAAGGCGCTACAATTGCGGCGGCGAGCAGCGGCCCGACAGCGCCGCCGAAGTTGCCGCCCACCTGGAAGATGGATTGCGCCAGTCCGTGCCGTCCTTCTGAGGCGATATGGGTGAGGCGTGAGGCTTCGGGGTGTATCACCGCCGAGCCTATGCCGATAAATACGACGGCAATCATGACGGCCCAGACGGCCGGGGCAAAGCCGAGGATCAGCAGGCCGGCCGAGGTGGAGAGCGTCCCTATGGTGAGGTAGCGGGGGCTTGGGTGTTTATCAAACCAGACTCCAAATACGGGCTGAAACAGGGAGGAGCAAATCTGATAGACCAAAGAAATCAGGCCGATTTCTCCGAATGAAAGCGCCAGCGTGTCTTTAATCACCGGATAGGACGATGAAACGATGGATTGGAGCATGTCATTGAACAGGTGTACCAGGCTTAAAGAGAAGAGTATGGGAAGGGCGGCAGAGGAAGACTTGCCGGCGAAGAAACGTTTCATATTGCGTATTTTGAAACGCAAAGATAAGTGATTTTCCAGATATATCTTGATGTGTAGAAAACGGTTAAAACAAAGCGGCTTAAAAAATATTTTTATAAAGTCAGTTTGACTCCGGCGATGAAATTTAACTTTTCTGCAGAAAATATGCGGCAGTAGTGTATTTTTTTATTATCTTTGCTTTAAGTGCATTGGATCTTCTTTAACCTAAACAGAGAAATATGAAAAGTTCCAATCAACAACAAGTACAAGAGGGACGCGATCAGTCTGTCAGGCCAAAATCCGAACGGCCTGTGACCGTTTTTTGCTGTCCGCATTGCGGTACTGCGGCGCCGGGGCCGGGACAGTTCTGTGAAGAATGCGGCGGAACCTTGCACCAACACAAGTGTTCGCATTGCGGAGCAGGAATCAAAGCGGGCTCCGAAATTTGTCCGCAGTGCGGTCATGCATTGCAGCAGGCCGTGTGTTCTTTTTGTGGCGCACCCATGAGCCAGCATGATTTGTTTTGCCCTGCTTGCGGCAACCCGCGTGCAGGGCTTGTCTGTTCAAAGTGCAATGCATTGAATTTTAGAAGTTTTTGCAGAAAATGCAATGCGCCCCTGAATGAGATGGCGCAGCAAGCCCTGCAGGAGGCTAAAGCCGATCCGGTCTTTCAAAAAGCCGGAGCTTTGGCCGAGGACCTGGCTGTCCTGGAAGACTACCTGCTCTTGCCCGTTTCCGGAGGAGCGATACAGTCGCCTAATCCATCAGCTAATCCGTTGCCGGCGGCCCGGCCGGCTATCAGCCTCTCTTTTTCCATTAGCAGCCGTGAGGAGGCCTTAGCCGCCTATCAGCAGAAATCGGCGGAAATGCAGCAATGCCTGGAGGCTATGCACCCTGATGCGGGAATGACCCCGCAGATGCAGCGTAATTATTATGCTGCCAGGAAAGTAGAAGTAATCACCAAAACAAAAGTTAAAGTAAAACTTGGATGGTTGTGTAATGCTTACGGATGTTATCATGATAATCCCAATGACTGTACGGAGCCTTTCAAAGGAGGAAAATGGGTATATGAGGAGCGGGAGGAGATGAGCAGCGCCTGGCAATATGAAAAGAAATGAGATAGCTATACTATTATAATTGCTGACATATGGGAACGACAACAGATGCAACAGCTGCAGACAGGACCCTGCGTCCCGGAAACGAAAAAACCTTACGTCCTGTAACAGGAAAAACACAAGCGCCTGCCGTGGATAAAACCATGAAAGCAGGCCATGAAAGCACCTTGAGCCCGGACAGGGATGAGGTAGAGCGGATTGTTCACCGGCATGCAAGCGAATTTATCCTGCAGGGAGGGCAGCGTTACCGGGTGAAGCGCGTACTGTCGCAACATACCGGAGAGGCGCAGATCTACCTGGTCGAAAACAAGCGGAAATACTTTGTGCTTAAACTCTATTATGCCGCTATACAGCCGCCCCCGGATTATACTGTTATGGAAGTTGTGCGGCGTGCGGCCAGTTCGGGCTATCTGGTACCCACCCTGGAGTACGGGCAGTGGACCGATCCGCAAAGCCGGGAGATACGAATTTATGAGTTAATGGATTATTGTGCAGGAGGTTCTCTTGACAGCCTGCATACCGTTGGTGACGAAAAATTACTGGGGGATATCGCCCTTAAATGCGGCGCCGCGATGCATTACCTGCACAGGCAGGGGATCATTCACCGGGATGTGAAACCGGCCAATTTCTTTTTCGGAAAGCCCGGCCACCACATTGATGATTTGTTGCTGGGCGATTTCGGGATCGCTGTACAATGTGATCATACGGGTATTGCAAATGTTGATTTTCAGTTGCGTACAAAAATATATGCCGCCCCTGAGTATTATTTTTCGGTGGATGGCAAGATTCAGATTAACACCAAGAGTGATTTTTACGCTTTAGGCATGATGTTGCTGACCTTATGGAACGGTGAAGAACTATTCAGGATCAACGAATATGAATTGATCAACCTCAAGCGTAATGCTAAGCTTCCTTATCCGAAGGATATGCCGGAGCGGCTTTTGCAGTTGGTCAAGGCCCTGACGCTCGCAGACCCGAATATGCGTGCCGGTTTTCCTGAAATAGAGCGTTGGGCCAGGGGCGAAAATATATATGACTTGCGGGAGGAGAAGGATGCCCGCCGTCCCTTTACGATCTTGTTTAATGCTTCTAAAAAACAGTCGGCCAATTCAGTAGAAGAGCTGGTCCGCTTTATGATGGACGACAAAGCCCTTGCCGTGAAATATCTTTATTCCGGGAAGGTATCCAAATGGCTGACCGACAATCTCCGTCCGGAATTGGCCATACAGGTGGAAACTATAGTCGAGCGCCAGTATCCGAAAGACCAGGATGCCGGCCTTATGGCCTCCTGTTACCTGCTGGATCCGCAATTGCCTTATTATGACATCAGCGGCGCCCCCATGGCCGGTAGCCGGGAAATTGCACTGTCCCTCATTACTAATGCGGAGTATTATGCAAAGGAACTGGCGAATAAAAATAACGCCCTCTTCCTGTTTTTTAATAGCCATGGGGCCGGAGATCTGGTAACGCACTTTACACCTTTATTTAAAAAAGGGAAGGATAACAGTGATGTCTTATACCAACTGGTGTATGCGCTTGCACCCCAATTACCATGGGTGATTGTCGATACGGAGGACCATTCCCATTCCTGTCAGACGCCGGATGATATTTTGCAGGTTATTTATACGCATGAGCCGGATGACTATTCCTGGGAAAGATTGTCCGGAGAAGCTTTTCTGACCTGGTTGTCTCACCGCGACAAGGCGCTGGAAGGAAAAATCCGCCAACAGCAGGACTGTGGCCGGAGCTGCTGGTGCGTGTTATATAATCTTAGCCCCAGGCTGTCCTACACCTTGCAAATGGATGAGCAGGCTGACGACTACTTCTTTACGGCAAAGGATATGGGGCGCTATATGAGCCTGATGATGACAGCCTATTGTTCACATGAGGAGGGGGCGCCGGAGGCTGCATTCGCCGCCCAACAACTGGAAATGTTGACAAATATTGATGGCTCTCGGCTGTACTATTACCTGAAGTCCAAGGGTGTTTATGATGATAAAATTGATTGGATCAGGTACTGTGCGGAAACGGAGTCTAAGGATAATAGCGCTAAGGCCGGTCCTTATGATTGGATCATAGGTGTTTATAAGGCCATTAAGGGGCTTGGCTTCAATCCGTATTACTATTTTACGGAAAGTGATAAATATGTGCAGGGGCCGGAAGGCTTATCGGATATTCCGCTTAAAGAACTTAAAGCGGAACTGAATAAGGACAAGAGTACGTTGAATAGTTGGTTAACCGTATTTTTTCAGGAAGATCCGGCGCTGGATTTAGCTGAAAAATATAGTTACGAGAAAGCTACGGTGCGCTATATGGAATATATGAAAGGTATAGACCCGACCTATCCCGATGTCCTGAATTATTTCCGTACGGCCAACGCCGTGCAATCCGCCCGCGCCAAACTGCAACAGCAGCTGCGGTTCAATGTCTGGTCTAAAATTATTTTTGGCGGATTGTTGTTGCTGATCACAGCAGTCGTCATAGCCGGATTGCTCAACTTTACCATGCCGTTTAAGGAAATCATTTCCGGATGGGTCTTCTTCCTGTCGCTCGGCATAGGGGCGTGGACCGGTTACCGGCGCTGGTGTTCGGGCAATAATGGTTTCTTTGTAAGTGTTCTTATCGCCGTCGGGCTGTTCGTCGCTTCTTATTTTCTGATACGTTTCGCTTTGGCCGGCCTGAATTATCTAATGGCCGGTCTATTGCTTGCCGGTGCCATTTGGGTACTGATAAACTGTTACATTAAACATCCTGTTGCTATACGGAGTCACGGCGACCTGCTTCATCCCGGATTTGAGGAACTATGCCTTGAACCCTTGTATTTCACTTTTCACGGAACGCCGGGAAGCAGCTTTAAATCGTCCATAGGAGCGCGCAGTAAAAATTATGGCAGACACCTGCAACAAGGGACTAAAAAACTTTACCTCCGGGGAGGCTTGCTCTTGCTGGCGGCCTTGATTTGCGGTGCGCTGATCACTTATTTTTCTCCGGCCTTCGGTTTGGAGGGGGCAAAAATGCTGGAGGAAAAGCAGCGCTATGAGTCCCTGGAAGGCACGTGGAACGGCTTGTTCGAAGACCGTGAAGCCCGCTTGTATATCCTGAAATCGACTAAAGACGGCGTAGAAGCTCATATTCAGGTGCACTATAAGAACCAGGCCTCCGAGTCGCTGGACGGCACGATCAACCTCAAGGAGCGTACCTTCCATTTTGATGACCGTTTCCCGGACAACGGAATGCTGGACGGTGAATACAGTGGCACCATTAATGAAGCGATGAACGGATTAGAGGGGACGTATCAGAACTATAAGACAAAAAAACAAGTTAAATTCCAATTTACAATACAAAATGAATTGTCAGAGTTGCAATAGGCCTAACCGGGATAAAGCGGTATACTGCAAGTGGTGCGGCGAGGGTGTTGTGTCCGTATCCGACCAGCCATTGATGGAATTGGTGGGCATGGAACAGGTGAAACACCAGTTGCAGGACCTGATGAAAACCTGTGAGATGCTTTCTTTGAGAGCGAAGAATACAGGGGTGAAAATACGCTTGGGGATGGATATGGTGGTCAGCGGCCGCGCCGGAACGGGGAAGACGAAGCTGGTAGATGTGTTGCAACGCCTGCTTTATGCTCATGGTGTCATCCGGAAACCGGCGGCTACCATTGTGGATGCGGTCGATTATGAAGAATTTGCCAAAACCGGCGCACAAGCCGGTAATAAGTGGGAGGAGAATATTCAGAAGGCCAAAGGCGGCCTGCTGGTAATAGAAAACGCCCAAAAGCTGCTGCCGCAGAAATCGGCCGATGATATTAATAAATTGGATAAATTGTTCCGGAGCATGGATGAGTGGAACAATGATCCTGTGGTCATCCTCTCGGGTTTACCTGGCTTAAAGGCCTTTATGTTTGCAAACCCAGATGTATCCAGTCGCTTTGAATATCATTTTGAGTTAAAGGATTACACGGTAGAGGAACTGACGGAAATTTGCAGTATAAAACTGAGACAGGACTATGGCCTGGCGCTTAGTGATGATGCCCGCGCCCAGCTGGAAGGGGTGTTTAAGACGGACTTCCGGAATAAAAAGGCGGATTTTGCCAATGCCCACCTGTCGGTGAAAAAGGCGGCGGATAGCTTTGCCAATGCCATTAAGCGTGATCATGGCGCAAGCCTTGTTTTACCGGAAGATATCCCCGGCATTGCATTCAAACCAAAAACCTATGACGAGGCCATGGCGGAGCTGGATGAATTTGTGGGGGTGGACGCTATTAAGGAAACGGTACGGAAGCTGATCTACAAGATGGATATAGAGCGGGAGCGGAAGGGCGATGCGGCCAGGCGTGAAATCAAAGATCATTTTCTCTTCCTCGGTAATCCGGGAACGGGAAAGACAACCATAGCCCGGGTCTTTGCCGATATACTCAATGCCTTGGACGTGTTGCCTGTAGGTCAACTGGTAGAAGTGTCGCGCAAGGAGCTGGTCGCCGGATTTGTAGGTCAGACCGCCCTTGCGGTGGAAGAGGTGGTGGCCAGTGCCATGGGGGGCGTTCTATTCATTGACGAGGCGTATGCGCTGAAACAGGATGAGCAGGACAAGTTTGGCCAGGAGGCGATTGATACCTTGTTGAAATTGCTGGAGGATAACCGGGGTAAAATGGTGTGTATAGCCGCCGGTTATTCTAAGGAGATGGCCGAATTCCTTACCGCCAACTCGGGTATGGCTTCCCGTTTCAATGAAACGGTCCATTTCCGTGACTACAATTCGGAGGAACTGACGGAAATTTTCCGGCGCATGATGAAAAAAGACGGCCTGTCGCTTGATGCGGAGGCGGAAGCCCATATTGCTGCTTTCTTCCGGAAAATGTATATTTCGAGAAACACCAAATCCTTCGGTAATGCCCGCGAAGTGCGGAATGTATTTGAAAATGCGAAGAAAAACCAGGGGATGCGCTTGCAGAAATTGCGCGGAACGCCGGAATATACGCCGGAAAGTCTTAGCGTCCTTACCCGGGCCGACATTGAGGGCGAAGCGTCTTTGAAGGAGAAAAATATAGATGATATCCTGGCCGAACTGGATGAATTTATCGGGATGGACAGTGTGAAAAAGGAAATCCGGGCGCTGGCCAATAAGCTGTTGATGGATAAAAAGATGATGGAACGAGGTTTCGGCCATGCCGAGCTGACCAATGTCCATTTGGTGATTACGGGTAACCCCGGAACCGGAAAGACCAGTGTGGCGCTGAAACTGGGCGAAATTTTCAAGGCGGCAGGGCTCTTGCCTACCTCCAAGGTCGTGGAAAAAGAGCGTAAACATTTGTTGAGTACTTATATGAATGACACCGCCAAGGTGGTAGACAAGGCCTGCGACGAGGCGATGGGCGGTATTCTTTTTATTGATGAGGCCTATACTTTAACGGCTATGGATAAGGCCGGCCACCAGGACAAGTCCGGGCAGGAGGCCGTAGAAGCCCTGATGACCCGCATGGTGAAAGATGCCGGAAAATTTGTGCTGGTCTGTGCCGGCTACCGTAAGGAAATGGAGGCCTTCATAGACAATGCCAATCCCGGTTTTAAACGCCGCTTTACCTGTTTTCTGCACATTGAGGACTATACGGCGCCGCAATTGGTGGATATTTTTCTGTTGAATGTAAAGAAAAACGGTTTGTCCGTTACCCCTGCCGCAAAGGACTGTTTGCAACAATTAGTGGCGCAGATGGTGGATGCCAAAGCGGCCAACTTCGGCAATGCCGGTGAAATGACCAAGCTGCTGGAGCAAGCGAAGATCCGCAAGTCCAACCGTCTCGCGGAATTAGACGGCGCCGGGCAGGAGATCACGGCAGAGATGTTCCGGACACTGGAGCCGGAGGATATTCCTTATGACGCCCCCAAGGTAATCAATGAAGAAGAATGTTTCCGTGAATTGAACGAACTGACCGGTTTGAGGGCGGTAAAACAGACAGTGAAGGAAATGGCGGACTACATCAAGGTGGAGCGCGCCAAGGCCGAGGCCCTGGGGAAAAAATTTCAGGGCGTCTCCGACCACTATCTTTTTGTCGGTAATCCGGGTACGGGGAAAACAACGGTAGCGCGTATCATGGCCAATATCTTTTGTTCACTGGGCCTACTCCCGACCAACCATCTGGAAGAAGTGACCCGCAAAGACCTGGTCTCCGGTTACCTGGGCCAAACGGCGCCGCAAACCGCCACCTGCTTTAAACGTGCAGTGGGCGGCGTATTCTTTATTGATGAGGCGTATGCCTTAAAAAGTGACGGCCAGGGGGATTATGGGCAGGAGGCGACCAATACCTTATTGCCTATGCTTTTGGATTATAAAGGGAAGGTGGTCTGTATTGCCGCCGGTTATCCGCGCGAGATCCAGGCCTGGGTCAATTCCAATTCGGGATTGGCGTCGCGTTTTACGAAAACTATTTATTTTGAAGATTATACAGGTGATGAAATGGCGGGTATATTCCTGGGGAAGCTGGCCAAAGACCAACTGACTCTTACGCCGGCGGCGGAAATGGTGATGCGGCGCTATTTTGACGCCTTGTATGCCAACCGCTCCCGGAACTTTGCCAATGCCCGCGAAGTAAATAATTATTTTGACCGGGTCAAGAAAAACCAAAGTGCACGGCTGGCGCCCCTGATGGACGGTCCCGGCTTTGATATACAAGCCTTCACGGTATTGAAGGAGGAGGATTTTAAAGATTAGGAGGATGGTAGTATGAGTGAAATGCTGAAATGTCCGGCCTGCAGCGCCGAGATAGAAAATGATAGCTGGTATTGCGACCAGTGCGGCGGTGAATTGAAGTTATGCCCTGCTTGCCGGAAATTCGGCCGGGGGAATTTCTGCGGACAGTGCCGGGGAAGCAGGATGGTGCCGGCTAAGGATGCGGCGGCTACGGCTGCTGAGGTGCCGCCCTTGGCCGGTCCCCGCTACTTGTTTTCTGCGGCTTTGAATGCCCGTCTGGAGTTGAAAGACGGTGCGGTGGTAGGACGGCGGGCAGGGGATTATGTGTCTGTGTTCGGTACACAGGGCTATATCTCCGGAACCCATGCCCGTATACAGCGAAATCTAGGTTCAGGGCTTTGGGAAATTGCAGACCTGGGTTCTTCTAACGGCACTTTCCTGAATGGCCGGCAGCTGGCCGCTAACCAGCCGGCCGCCTTCAAAAAAGGAGATGTGATTACTTTTTATGATATAAAATTTACGGTAGAATAATATGCTGTTGAAAGCAGATATCAACTGCAACATCGGTTGCCTCCGGCAAAATAATGAAGACATGATTTTGCTGGGCGGCGGGTTATTCCGGGACAGGGCGCAGAAGCAGACGGTGGAACTTTCCGGAAAGGCCCGTTTTGCGGCTGTTGTGGCCGATGGGATGGGGGGGCATAATGGGGGTGAAGTGGCCTCCGAGATGGCGCTCCGGCGGTTTAATGATTTTGTGGAGCGGCTTCCTGCGGCCGTGGAGGCAGAAATGCTTGTGCAACTCCTCAAACAATGGGCCAGGGATATGCATCATTGCCTTATGGAAAGGAGCAGGATGGAGGCCGGTCTTGAAGGTATGGGCACTACTTTTTGCGGCTTGCTGTGGTATGAGCGTTGTGTACTGTCCATACATGCCGGAGATAGTCGCTTATACCGTTTCCGCAGCGGTGTCCTTAAACAGCTTTCGCTTGATCATTCGATGCGTGAGCGGCATGGCGCCGGCCATCCGTCGAATGAAATTTATAATGCGCTCGGCGCCGGTGAAGACGCCTTTGCCGATGTGGAAGAGCTGACAGGCCGTTTACTGGAGGATGACTATCTGCTGCTTTGCTCGGATGGCCTGAGTGATATGCTGCCGGATGAAAGGATCGGCGCCTTAATGGCCGCCGGGCCCTCGGCAGGCCGGCTGGTGGAGGCGGCGAGACAGGCCGGCGGAAAAGACAATATCAGTGTAATTCTAATACGGATCATTAATACAACTACAGATTATGAGTAAGCATTTTTATTTATTGGCGGCCCTGCTGGCCGGCATTCTCTTATCCGCCTGTAACCCGTTCTTGCTGGAGCGCTGGTATTTTCCCGGAGTGGAGCCCGGCGAAGTGTATGACAACAGTTTTGAGGTGAAGACTGTTTATGCTTCGGATATTTATCAGTATAAGAACGGAACTTTTGAACAGGCAGGGCGTATTCCTGCAAAAACAAACCTAAGGGTATTGGCGGCTTTGGGCGCCAACCCGGCAGACGGTAATGACTTCACCGTAATCAGTATGAAAGCGGTGGCCTGGTATGTGGTAGAACAGGCCGATGGAACCCGTGTACTGGCCGAAGTGCCGGAGGCCATGTTGGCACTGAAAACAACCCTTGCCTCTACCGGCGATACCGTCAAATTGAGTAAGGTAGAAGCCGTAATCGCTAAAGACAAGAAGAAATCCTATAAGTTGTACATAGAAGGAAGTGAAACCGCCTATACGCCGGCCGATTTTAAATTTGACCGCGGTAATTTAGCGGTGTATTATCCGGAATCGCGGCCGGCATTGATTGCGGCCGGAGAGGTTGAACAAAAAGTGTTGGGAAAAACATTGGAAGAGGCAGAGGTGGCATTGCTGCTGGCAGACCGCATCGTTGTGGATAAAGGCGTTAAAACGGCCTATTTTAATAGCTTCGTGGCGGAGAAAGATTCTCTGGTGTTGAGGCCGCTGGCCTTGACCCTGGTGGGCGATACGGTAAGGGCTATTGATTGGAGCGGGGCGCAATTGGCCGGCAATATGTTGTGGCCTTGGCAATTCTGGATGGCCATGGTGGGGATGCATGATGACCCGGAGGTAAAGCCGGCCTATCAACCGGACTCAAAATTCAAACGATTTTTAGCGGGGAATAATTTTATCCTGGATGCACTGCCTGATCCTTGGGTAAGGCCCGGTTGGCTGGCCGGGGTGTTTATGCCGGGCTTTACGGCCAGAGCTGTTATAAGTGTTATCCTGTCTATTGTTTTGTTTCTGTTTTTTTATCTCTTTTTGTTGCGCTGGCTGGTCGAAAAGGCTATTTTTTACATCAGGCCGCTGACCAACAGGTTTGTTATAAATATTAGCTTTGGTTTGTATATGTTGTTGATGGGCTTTACCATATTGATTTTTGGGATTGGCCTGAACTTTTTTCTTGTACTCTTTATGCTGGTAGTATTTACCTGGTATGTCCGCATGTCCATAGTGGTTGATGTTGAGTATCACCGTTGCCCTTATTGCCATAAGGTGGGTGAGGTGCACTATGTTGGCGTGAGTGACAAGAAGGTCAGCCACTCGGAAGAAACTGTGAAGGATAGAGAATTTGTTGTAGACAAAATTGTTGAAACTTATCGTGGTAGCGAGAGGGTAGGTTCGAGAAAAGAGGGACACCATGAAGATGTGTCGCGCCGGATACGTTATACGACCAAGCGATGGAAGGATAATCTGCATTGTAGCGCCTGTGGTAAGGATATTGTTTATAGCAGGCTTGAGTCGGAGTCAAAGGAGGTAGGGCGAACCAGAGTACGGGTTTAAAACAGCTGTCTAAGGAGGTGTAGTATGAAACAATATGATGCCATAGAACGTTATTCGGACGGATCCGCCTATGTAAAGCGGAACGGGAAATATGGGTATTTGAATGCAGAGGGGGAAGAAACCATTCCCTGTCTGTATGATCATCTGGAAACCATTACACTTCATACCGATCTTTTACGGGTAGAAGTAGACGGAAAGGTTGGCGTGTTTGATAAGTCTGGGCGTGAAGTGATTGCCTGCCGGTATGAGGAGATGGATCCTTATCCTTATGGCGAGGACCTCCCCATCAGGGTGAGGTTACATGGCCGTTATGGGTTTATTTCGAAACAGGGGGAGGTGCTGATTCAACCGCTATATGAAAAAGCCAGTGTTTTAGCGAATGATAAGGCGGTGGTGCAATCCGGCGGGAAGTGGGGCCTGATCGACCGGACCGGCAAGCTTCTTATACCCTTTGAGCATGATGCGGTTTCGATCAGGGAGGCCTGTGGGGCTTATGGACACTGCTTCAAATTCGTGCGCTGCGTAGATGTGGGGTATAATGTCTCCACCGATGAATATGAATGTCTGCGTTGCGGGCAAAGCGAGCTGCGGCTGGATTACCATTGGAGTCAGGATTAAGTTTAATTTTAAAAATCTCAGTACAATGATACATTTTGTTTTAACCCGGATGTGGATGTACCACGGTAAGGTGAATGAACGTTGCTTCAAAAAATTCAGCGATACGCTGGCGGTAAAAGGACAAGCTATACTGGAAACGCCGGTGAACTTTGCTAATGACAATGCCGTCAGGGGGACAATAGTAGCCCGCTGGCGCGATTTTTCCAGGGAGGGGGAAGAGGGGCATAACCTCTATCCCTGCATTGATCTGGAGCCGGATGCCGCTACCTTATCCTTGTTGCAGCGCTATTTCCTGAATGCTATACCGGAGTGCCGGTTGGAGGATTGCCGCTTTCGTATTATGGATTACGGCTACCTGAATGTTTTGCTGGTGTTTGCCGTAGATAATCCGGACGGCTTGGCGAAAATCAACCGGCAACAGGCTGCCATAACCCGGAAAATCAATGCGTGGATACCGACCCTGGACGCCCCGCTGGACGCCCTGCAGAAAGAGGGCTATGTGGATGTCAGCGATGATTATTTCGGTATTCCCTTAAAGTTGAAAAATTTTCTGGACATTGACAATTCTGATATGTACACGTATCAGGACATGACGGTACTGACCTCCGGAAGCCGGGAGCTGGTGCCGGAGGTGCGGAAATTGTACGGTATTAATGATGCGGCGGATTGTATAGAGCATTATGAAATCCATGGCATAGACCAGTCACCGGTGATTGCCGTGGAGCAGGAATTGGACCGTTACGCATTGCAGGACCTGGTGGAACCCTACAATTTATTGCTGGCAGAGATCAATACCTATGATTCTGTCAGTAATCTGAATTATGCTATTATCAAGCTGATGGGTGTTACCGATATGTCGAAAAAGGCGCGCCGTAGCCGGTTCCGGAAGACTAAAGAGGCTTCGGCCTTTGATAGTTTCACTTCGAGTGATTTGCGTAAGGTAACCATCAATAGCCACTATATTCTGCATTGTATCAATTTCAGGAAAACGGCTATCCTGCCCTGGCAAAATCTATTCCTGCGCAAGTTCAAGGAAAAGAACCCGTATGAAGAGAACAAGGCGAATTTTGAAAGCTCGGAAGCAATCATTGCAAAATTGATTGAAGAGAAAACGCAGGAGTCGCAGAAAGGACATTCCAATACCCTGGAAGTCTTGTTTATGTTACTCTCGGCCATTACCATTTATTCTACCTATGTGGATGTTGTGGCTTTCCTGGACTCGTCACACAGTAATTTTTCACAGATAGCTTCCAATACGTTGGAGGTGAAGATATTTTTGTGCATAACCCTGGTAATGGGCTTGATATTCGTGTATATCATCAGGTCTAAACGGAGGGAGTAGCAGGACCGGCCGTCGTGTTTTACCTTCTGTTGGGCGCTATGGGGGCCTTGGGCGGCGCCGGCTTTTTGTCGAATTGCCAATCTGACCGGGCCGGCTGCGCCTGGTCGTAGTGGTCGGTTTGAAAAGCGCCCTGGAGTAAGCCGCCGAGGTCGATACCTATGCGCTGTTTATTGTTGAGAATGATGTATGGCGCTACAATGGGGACTGTTTGCCATTTTCCGCGGCGGGGGTCGAAATACTGCTGCGCCCCCACTTCAACCCCGAAATGTTCGTGCATGTCTACAGATAGAGAGGCGCCGTAATAGGAGGTGCGCATATACGGATTGTAGCCTGCGTTGTTATAAGAATGGCTGAGGTAATAAGCGCCGAAGGCGTTGAGGGTCATGAAGTCATTGATCTGGTAGTGCAGGGAGCCGGATATGCCCGTTTCTATCGCTGAAAAATTGTAGAAATCATATTTTGTCAGGGTGGAGCCCAGGCTGAGCAGGAGCCTGTCTGTCGGCATGAATATATAGGTCATGTTGGCATGGCCGGTCCCCCCTAATCCTTGCAGGCTGTTCCGTGATCCGGAGGTAAAGATGAATTGCCGTCCGGAGCGCCAGAGGAGCCCGCCGGTCCGGTAGTCGCCGGTAAGCGGGTCGGTTTGGATTTGTGGTTGGTATTGGATGGCCGGGAGCCGGAAATCCATCTCCCTGCCCAACGCCTGTGGCTCCGGCATCCGGAGGCCTGGATGGTTGAGCGGAGGATAGCTCATTTCCGGCTGGGCGTAATCAGGTAATCCGCCGGGCATAGCCGGCGGATGGAGCGTGTCGGCAGGGGAGGGCAGGCCGGTGGAGTCTGCCGGTACGGGCGGCGGCGCAGTCTCCCTTTCCTGCGCTGTTAGGGATGCCGGTAATGATAATAATAGTATTATCAGTGTCTGTGTCCAATGTTGGCGTAGTGGCGTTAACATTTTACCAGTACTTTATCGATTCTGGCGCCGTCCATGTCTATGATCTCCATGGCAAAGCCGTGCCACAACAGCTTTTCGCCTTCCTGCGGCACGCGTTCTAACAGGGCGAGGATGAGGCCTCCCAGGGTGTTGTAGTCATGTTCGGCGTACAGGTCTTCCCGGTCAAAGTATTCCAGGAAGCTGTAGAATGAGCACTGTCCGCTGACGAGCAGGCTGCCGTCTTCACGGACAATAATATCCCGTTCTTCTCCTTCATCAAGCACTTCGCCCACCAGGGCGTCCATGATGTCGGTAAGGGTAACGATGCCTTGCACATCGCCGAATTCATCGGTTACGAAGCCTTGTTTGACACTGTTTTGCTTGAAATATTCCAGTGCGCTGTACACGCTTTTATTCTTGGGCAGGTAATGGGCGGGGCGCAGGAGTTTGTCCAGCGCAAATCCGGGATCGTCAATCATGCCGAACAGGTCCTTGATGTGGATGATACCGACGATTTCGCCGCGGCTGCCGGAGCGGACGGGGTATACATCATGCATATCTTCCAATACTTTTTCACGGATAAGGGCCCTGTCGTCACTCAGGTTGATCCACACAAAATCGCTGCGATGGGTCATAATGGAGTCGATATCACGGTCGCCCAGGCTGAAGACCCGTTCTACAATTTCATGCTCTACCTCCTGCACCTCGCCGGCGTCAAGCCCTTCCCTGACCAAGGTCTTGATCTCTTCTTCCGTTACTTTTTCTTCGCTGTCGGTTATCCCCAGGACCTTGAATACGGCAGCAGTGCTTTTGGAAAGCAGCCAGACCATAGGCTTCATCAGGTGTGACAGGCCGGCCATGGGCCGGGCGATCAATTTTGATAGCCGCTCGGCCATCGCTAATCCTAAGCGTTTGGGTACCAACTCGCCGAATACGATGGTCAGGTATGTTACCACCAATACAATGAGGGTGGTGGCGATGCCCTGGGCATAAGGCGCGAGGATCTCCGCACGGGCAATAATCCCGGCAAGGCCGAGTGAAAAGGTTTTCCCTGAGTACAAGCCGGTAAGAATACCGATTAAGGTAATTCCTATTTGTACGGTAGATAAAAATTTATTGGGTTCTTCCGAGAGGTCGAGGGCTGCCCTGGCCGCCTTGTTTCCCTGTTTCGCCTCTGCCTCCAGGCGCGACTTGCGGGCCGAAACCAGTGCGATTTCCGACATGGAGAAGATCCCGTTAAGCAGGATAAGCGCTGCAATAATGACGAGTTCCATAACGTTGGCGTATGTTTTGTACAAATATACGTAATGTTGCTGTTTTTTTCAAAATAAATACTTAAATTTGTATGATTTATATAGTAGGAATATGACTAAATTGCTGGCCCGGATCCCCAATAGTATGATTCTTCCGTTTTTCATAGCGGGAGGTTTGTTGGCCGGTTTGGGTGCATATGCCGTTTATATGTCACGGGCGCACTCCTATCTGTCTGACGATCCTTCGGCCTGTATCAATTGTCATATCATGACGCCTTATTACCAGTCGTGGAACCATAGCTCGCATGCACAATGGGCGAATTGTAACGATTGTCATGTGCCGCACAGTAGCGCCTTTGCCAAGTATGGTTTTAAGGCGATAGACGGCTTGTATCATTCCGCTGTTTTCACGATAAAAGGGGAGCCGCAGGTTATCCGCCCGCGCGAAGCCAGTAATAATGTAATTATGAATAATTGTATCCGTTGCCATACGCAGCTGAATACGGAGTTTGTAAAAACAGGCATGATTTCCTATACGGAGGCAAAGGACGGTAAAGGCAAAGCATGCTGGGACTGCCATACGCAGGTTCCGCATACCAAGATCGCCAGCCTGGGTTCCTCGCCTGCGGCTATTGTGCCACTGCCTAAGTCGCCTGTTCCCGATTGGTTGAAGAAAAAAATGCATAAAAAATAATAAAATCGAATAAACTATGTTGACACGATTAGCAGAAGCCATCAAGCGTAAGCCCATCATCGGTTGGGGAATATTTGCCGTTGTTATGGTGACCGTTTTTGCGCTGGGATTACTCGCCGCCTCCATTACCGAACGCCGCTCGGAAATTGCCACGCTGTTTGCTAATAAAAAGGTGGAGATTACAGGCATAGAGTCCCGTAATGAGGTCTGGGGTGAGAACTACCCCCGTGAATACAATACATGGAAGAAGACCGCCGACATGGATTTTCGCAGCAAGCACCTGGGCAATATGCCTGAGGATGTCTTGGCGCAGCGCCCTGAAATGGTGGTGCTCTGGGCCGGCTACGCTTTTGCCCAGGATTATTCTGCGCCGCGCGGACACATGTATACCCTGGAAGATATGCGGGCCACCTTGCGTACCGGATCTCCGGATGAAAATACAAAGGATATGCAACCCTCTACCTGCTGGACCTGTAAAAGCCCCGATGTGCCCCGCATGATGCATGAAGTAGGTATTGAGAATTTTTATAAGGCCCCGTGGAGCGCCATGGGCGAACAGATTGTCAACCCGCTTGGTTGCGCGGATTGCCATGATCCGCTGACAATGGACCTGACGATTACCCGTCCGGGATTGATCGAGGCATTCCAGCGTCAGGGACGCGACGTGGCTGATGCCACCCCCCAGGAAATGCGCTCATTGGTATGCGCCCAATGTCATGTGGAATATTTCTTCAAGGGTGACGGCAAGTACCTTACCTTCCCCTGGGACGGAGGGATGACGGTGGAAGCCATGGAAAAATATTATGACGAAGCGGATTATAAAGACTGGACCCATGCTTTGAGCCGCGCACCGATGCTGAAAGCGCAGCATCCCGATTACGAACTTTTCCTTTTAGGTCCTCATGCCCAACGTGGTCTGGCCTGCGCCGATTGCCATATGCCGTATGTAGCGGAGGGAGGAATAAAATACTCGAATCACCAAATAATGAGTCCTTTGAAGAATATTTCCAATACCTGCCAGGTTTGTCACCGCGATTCGGAAGACAAGTTACGCAGTTATGTATACCAGTACCAGGATAAGGCGCTTGAAATCCGCGATCGCGTGGAAGCCGAACTTTCAAAAGCCCATATCATGGCCAAAGCGGCTTGGGATAATGGCGCTTCGGAAGCTGAAATGGCTCCGGTGCTGAAACTGCTTCGCCAGGCGCAATGGCGCTGGGATTTTTCCGTGGCCTCACATGGCGCTTCTTTCCATGCCCCTGTTGAAACACAGCGTATATTGGCCCATAGCCTTGATAAGTCTTTATTGGCGCAACTGGCGGTGCAGAAGGTACTGTATGCCCATGATGTGAAGGATGTGCAGCTGCCGGATATTTCGACCAAAGAAAAGGCGCAGGCTTACATCGGCCTTGATATGAAAACCATCAAGGAAAAGAAGGCCAAATGGATGCAAACCGTGATGCCGAAATGGGTGCAGTCTGCTAAAGAAAAAGGCCGTTTGTTAAGCGCTAATTAGGATAACAGTTTGGAAAATAGAAGAAAATTCTGGCAGTTCCCATGGAGCTATAAGGAGGCTGTGGCCTTTACCGGCGGGATTGTTGCAGTAGGGCTCTTATTGCAATTTTCTGCCGGTCCCTTTGATTTCACTATATTACGTTGGCCTGTTAATATCCTTCTCGGAGGGCTCGTGCTTGTATGCCTGCTGTTGTTTTCACTGCAGCGGAAGAGTGCTTTTTACCAATGGTTCTCCGGTGTGCCGGTGGCTGTGACATTGGTCGGCACCTTGGTGTTGCTGGGGGTAATCATGGGTTTAACACCGCAAGTAGCTCCGGGCGAAGGGCCGGGAGTCGATTGGCCTTCCAGATTGGGGCTTATGCAAATGACTTCTTTCTGGCCTTTTGTGCTGGTTTATTTCATTACCTTGCTTTCGCTCGGTGCGCTGATCATCCGGAGGTTGTATGCTTTCCGGCTCCGGCATTATGCCTTTTACCTGAATCATATCGGATTATGGCTGCTGCTCTTTGCGGCCGGCCTGGGGGCGGCGGATATCAAGCGTTATGTGATGCATGTGCGGGAAGGTGAGGTGGAATGGCGGGTGTATAATGATAAGGATGATGTCCTGGACCTTCCCGTAGCCATTGAGCTTAAGGATTTTTATATGGAAGAGTATCCGCCCAAGCTGACGGTGATAGACCGGCAAACAGGCCATCCGCAGCCGGAACAACAGCCGGCGTATTTTCAGTTGGGTGAGCAGGACCGGGTGGGGCAACTCAATGGCTGGGATATTTCAGTGGAAGACTACCTGCACCAGGCTGTCAGGAACAGTGACAGCAGTTACCGGGAGGTGCCTATGCCCGGCTCGGTGCCGGCTGCAAGGGTTAAGGCCCGTCATCCGCAAACAGGTGTGGTGCGGGAGGGCTGGGTTTGTGCCGGGAATATCGCCCAGTTATATATGGTGTTGCATCTGGATGAGCGGTATAGCCTTGCCATGACGCGTCCGGAGCCTAAACGTTTTGTCTCGGATATTAACGTGTATGCGGAAGACGGCGCTCAGGCGCATGCCCTGCTGGAAGTGAACAAGCCTTGCAAACTCGGGCATTGGATGATCTATCAACATGGTTACGATAATGATGCCGGCAATATGTCTACCTATAGCAGCTTCGAGTTGGTCTATGACCCCTGGGTGATTCCGGTGTACATAGGGATTATCCTGCTGGCCTGCGGCTCGGTGGCCATGCTTTGGAGCGGAAATCAACGAAAGGAGGTGAACAATGACCTGGCATGAGTTTCTTTATTTTGCCTTGCCTGCCGTTGTCTTGTGGACGGCGGCCGGAATATTGGTCTATATTCCCAGGGCGGCCCGTTGGGCGGAGGTATTGATGACGACAGGTATTGCTGTTTTTGCCGCCTTTATCATCGGCTTATGGTTGGGGCAGGAGCGCCCGCCGATGCGCACCATGGGAGAGACCCGTTTATGGTATTCTTTCTTCCTTTCTACAGTGGGTTTCATCGCTTACAAACATTGGAAATATAAATGGCTGCTTTCTTTTAGCGGATTGATGGCCTGCGTTTTTGTATTTGTTAATTTATTCAAGCCCGAAATACATTCCAAGCACCTGATGCCTGCGTTGCAGAGCTATTGGTTTGTGCCGCATGTTACCGTGTATATTCTTTCCTATGCCATGTTCGGGGCGGCCACTATCGCCGCCGTGATCCAGTTGTATAAGTTGAATGGCGGTCCTGCCGACAAGCAGCTCTACCGCCTGACGGACAATCTGGTCTATGTGGGCTTCGGCTTTTTAATGCTGGGCATGCTGATGGGGGCTGTTTGGGCCAAAGAGGCCTGGGGGCATTATTGGTCGTGGGATCCGAAAGAGACCTGGGCCTTTGTGACCGCGGCGGCCTATCTGGTCTATATCCATGCGCGCCTGAGGACGGACCATCCCCGCTTTGCTTTATGGGTCTTGCCGGTGGCTTTCCTCTTGTTGATGATAACGTGGATAGGGGTTAATTACCTGCCCTCGGCGCAAAATAGCATACACACCTATTAGCCGGCTATTGTTTCTTCGCCAGGTTCTGCTTCAGGCGATACTTAACCATTTTTTTCACCAGCATTACAGGGATAGGCTTGTTCACCGGGAACTGAACGGTTCCGGTGGCCGTTTTATAAGCGGCCAGTTCCTCTCTGAATGCGGCGATTGCTTCGGCTCCGGGAAACAGGCTGACATGTTTGGTAAAACCTCCGAAGTAAACCAACACACCGTTTAGTTTATATACAGGCATTTCATAGCTGATGCCTTCCTGCGCCTGCGGCGCGGTCTGCCGGATGATCATGCGCAGTTTTTCCAGATGTTCTTTTACATTCGGAGACGCGATAGCAATATATTCATCGACTGTTTTGGGCTTGGCCGTGTCTGTGTTGGTCTTTTTCATGGCTGCAAAGATATCGAAAAAAATAGGTAAATTTGTAAGATAGTAATATATTAAACCGGATTATGTTTAAAAAATTAGTGGCGATAGAGCCTGTCAGTTTAGTGCCCTATGCAGAAAAGGCATTGCATACCTATGCGGAAGAAGTGGTGATGTATAATGGTATCCCCGCTGGTGACGATGAGGTGGCAGCCCGTATCGGGGAGGCCGATGCGGTGTTGGTCAGTTATACCTCGCGTATTAATCGTGCAGCCTTGGAACAATGTCACAATGTCAAGTATATAGGGATGTGCTGTTCTTTATATTCTCCGGAAAGCGCCAATGTAGACATTCGCTATGCCAATGAACGGGGCATTACCGTTACGGGTATCCGGGATTATGGCGATGAAGGGGTGGTGGAATATGTGGTCAGTGAATTGGTCCGTTGCTTGCATGGTTTCGGGCAGGAGCCCTGGGAGGGGATGCCCTGTGAAATTACAGGACTTAAAGTCGGAATCGTCGGATTGGGAAAATCCGGTGGTATGCTGGCCGATGCCCTGAAATTCTTTGGGGCGGATATCGCTTATTTCGCCCGTAGCGAAAAGCCGGAGGCTGCGGCCAAAGGCTATCGTTTTTTACCCCTGTGCGAGCTCATGGCGCAAAGTGATGTGGTTTGTTGTTGTCTTAATAGAAATACGGTACTGCTGCATGAGGCCGAATTCAAGCAATTTGGGCAAAAGAAAATATTATTCAATACCGGCTTGTCGCCGGCTTGGGACGAAGCGCCTTTTATTCAGTGGCTGGAAGGTAATAATCTTTGCTTCTGCGATACTGCCGGCGCCTTGGGCGGGACGCATTTGCTCAGTCATCCGCATGTGCGTTGCATGCAGGTGTCTACGGGACGCACACGTCAGGCCTTTGACCGCCTGAGTGAAAAGGTGCTGGCCAATCTTTCAGAATACAATGGGTGATACGATATTGATCAGGGTGCTGACCACGGACCATCCGGCAATTTCCGAGGTCGCGCTGTAGACGTCTACTACGGCATGCACCTGGTCGTTCCTGATTTCCACCCGTTGCGTATCTCCGGTGAAGCCGGGGGTGGATTGCATACTTACCTGCATACGCTCAGGCCCGACGGATGCCAATGAGGCGGCTACCGATACGTTGAGGCCGGTAGGGAAGGTGTTAATAGCCTCCCTTGCCGTTCCGGAAAACACAATGCGTTGCTCCGTTTCCAGTGACGGATCATACACTTTCGACCACCTCAGCGCCCGCGGTCCTTTCTCGTTAAAGAACCTGGCAGAGGCATTTCCCATTAAAGCGGCGGTCCTTAATACATCGAACCCTCCGGTGGCGCCGGAGGCAATGTATACCCGTGTGCCATTTGCTTTGGCGGTGGCAATTACTTCCTGGTAAAAATCAGTATCGGCCAGGGCGCCGATAGACAGGCAAATGATAGATGTGCCGTTCTTTAAGGCCGGTAAGGCAAATTCTCGCATGCCGGCCGGTGAGGCGGCTTCTACCAGATAATCCGGTTTCAGCGCCAATAACTCCTCTAATGAGCGGCAGGCTGTGCAGGCTTTCCCGTGTTGTTGCATGATGCCGGCCAGGCGGTCGGCCTTTGCGGCCGTGCGTGAATATACGCCCACCAAATGATATGCTGGCAATAATTCGTTGAGAAGTGCGTGGGCTACCACATCGGCCAAATAGCCGCATCCTGCAATGGCTAGTTTTTTCATAGACTGCAAAGATAGGATGTTTATTGGAAAATGGTATATTTGCAGGCTAATTATGAATCACATGAAGAACCGGATACTTGTACTTTTTATCGCCCTTCTTGCCTTGACGTTCACCTCCTGCATCTCCGAGGATAAGGTGAAGATGGTGGGGGTGAACGATTTTGTTATGGTTGATGAAGACCGCTTTAATGTCTTTGTGCAAATGGAGAACCTCAACGGAAGCAACCTGACAGTAAAGAGCGCCTATATTGCTTTATTGGAAGACCAGACAGAACTGGTAAACCTTTCATTGGGAGAAAAGGTGATTATACCCCGCCGGAGCAACCAGGAGTTGCTTTTTCCGTTGCGTATGCGCCTGAGCAGCCCGGAGGTGCTTTCTGCCTTGCCCGAGAAAACCAGGGAAAACCGTAACCTTACGGTACAGGGAAAAGTGACCGGAAAATGGGGGATCTTTTCGAAAACTTACAAAATAGGCCCTATGCCTCTTGAGGAGTTCTTGTCTCAACTTGACAGCGCTAACCGGAAGTTGATTCAGGGCTGGATTTATTGATTAGGACTTTTTTAAGAAGCAGGTCTTTAAAACAATACTGCTGCCCTCTATCTTGCAGTCAACCTCCTCCGTATTGTCTGTCAGACGAATACTCTTCACCTTTGTACCCTGCTTAATCACCATAGAAGAACCCCTTACCGGAAGGTCTTTGATCACAGTAACCGCATCGCCATCTGCTAAGATATTGCCGTTGCTGTCTTTGGTGATATTTTCAACCGTTTCTGTTTGTTCTTCATTCTCCAGCCATTCGTGTTGGCAATCCGGGCAAACATATAAGGAACCGTCAAAATAAGTGTTTTCCTTTTTACACAAAGGGCAGCTTGGAACTTCATTCATGATTATCTTGTTTTTATAAGGGCTGCAAAAGTAGCAAATTTTAAGCAGACTTACAAGGAACACCGGCCTTAGAGCGGTGCGACTGGTATTTTTTCCTCTACCAGCAGGGTGTTTTGCCGGTCGAAATACCGGCAGGCCATTTCTTCCATATCCACCACCCAGTGCATCACACCGGCGCCGGCGGCCTGCCGGCAGAATGTCGGATAATCGGTCTGTCCCTGCTGGTGTATTTTCAGTATGCGTTCGAGCGCCTGTTGATCTCCTTCGGGGGCGATTTCCAGCAGCGCATATTGCGCTCCGGAAGCGGTACTGAAATGATCTTTTCCGGAATAAAGGATGTGCCCGTCGGCCACAAAATGGGTATACCGTAGTACGCCCAATTGAATCAGCGCTTGTACATAAGCCGGGAAATCGGCCCCGCTTCTCACTTTGGCGTGGGCTGCATGAATTTGTTGTAAACTAAACATAACAATTTTATTTTATCTTCAATAACCCGCAAATTTAATGCCGGAAAAACCGGGCCTTGTTATATGCCTTTTTTTTATATCTTTGCGCAAATTTTAAACAATAAAAATTATGACTTTTTTTAATCCTGAGGCCATTGGTGTGTTTGGCTTAATTGTAACGGTATGGTGTTTCGGCTTAGAGCAATTGGGCTTGGGCGTGAAAGGCGGAGACCATAAGGAAATCGGAAAATCATTGGCCTATATTGCCATTGTTTTTGGCGGTGCGGCGCAAATTTTTACTGCCCTAACCTTGTACATTTTGAATGTGGCAGGCGACAAAAGCATTTTTTTGGGTACTATTTTTGCGAATTACGGATTGTTCTGGATGGTGATAGGCTGGTTCTTCCTCCGTGGCGGAGATCGTAAGCAAATTGCTCATTTCTTTATTGCCCAGTTGTTTATATCGGCCAGCTTTGTCTACGTAGCTATCGCCAAGTTCAGCCTTATGTGGCCCTTGGGCGTTGTGCTGCTTTTAATCTGCGGTTTGTTTATTGCACTGGTTCCGGCCTGGTATGGTAAAGGCGCTATCTGGACAAAAATAGCCGGTGCATTTAATATTGCTATCGGCGTATGTTCTATTCCTTTATTTATACATGCATTAGGGGCATAAATATACGTTGATCCGATCCGTCGGATTCCTGCTTGCAAAGAGGGTGGTGTTGGCCATCCTCTTTTTTTATACACGGACCGGTTTATTTTCTCAGTATCTTCTCCATGGCCTTGCCTTTGGCCAATTCCTATCTCCTGCCTCTTTTGGGGGCGCCCGGCCTGGTGCGCGTTTTGACTTGGGGTTTATATCCTGCTGTTTGCGGTTTTCCTGCTTTGGGCCGGTTTACGGGCTTTGCTTTTTTAGGCTCCTCGGTGTTTTCCGAGTCTTTAAGCAGATCGAAGAGACCTTCTAATTCCGGTAGTGTAAGCGGCCGCCAGTTGCCCTGTCCCAGCTTACCCAATGTAATATTCATCACCCGGATGCGCTCGAGTTTGATCACCTCATACTCAAAATATTCGCACATCCGTCTTATCTGTCTGTTCAGCCCTTGTGTGAGTGATATTTTAAATACGCAGGGACTGATTTTTTCCAGTTCGCACTTGCGGGTGACCCTGTCTAAAATAGGTACGCCATGCGCCATGCGGGTCAGGAAATCAGGGGTTATGGGCTTGTTTACCGTTACAATATATTCTTTCTTGTGGTTGTTGCCCGCCCGTAGTATTTTATTCACAATGTCACCGTCGTTGGTCAGCAGGATCAATCCTTGCGAATCCTTATCCAACCGCCCTATCGGAAATATCCGCTGCTCATGGCTGATATATTCGATGATATTGTCTTTTTCCAGCGGATTGGTGGAACTTACGATGCCTACCGGCTTATTGAAGGCAATGTAAACCGGTTCGATCTCATTTTCAATCAGGTTGCCGTTAACTTTCACCTTTTGCCCCGGCAATACCCGGGCCCCGATCTGTGCTCTCCGGCCGTCTATGGTGACATTTCCGGTTTCTATGTATTTATCAGCTTCGCGTCTTGAGCAATAGCCCGATGCGCTGATGTACTTGTTTAAGCGGTATTCCATTCTTGTAGGTCTAAAATAAAGGACAAAGATACGGATACTAAGGATATTCGCTACTACTTATGTTGATATTTTATGTTTACTACTGCCGGAGGGTGAAAATCAGGGTGATTTTGATGGAGGTGAGGGGTGGTATTTACCCGGTTTTAAATTGTATCTTTGTACAAAAATAAGCAATGACGGAGTTCTGGGAATCCAGTTTTATTGAAAAACAAGCCATGTGGGGCTTTGATCCTGCCGAGTCAGCCATTATGGCTAAAGATGTTTTTGTCAGGGAAAAGGTCGAGGACGTGTTGATCCCGGGGATTGGCTACGGGCGAAATGCGCAGGTTTTCCTTGCCGCCGGCATGGCTGTTACTGGCATTGAAATTTCAAAAACCGCGATTGATCTGGCCCGGGCCCAAACTAAGCTCCATATTCCCATTTATCATGGTTCGGTGGCGGATATGCCTTTTGACGATAAGCTGTATGACGGAATATTCAGCTATGCCCTGATCCATCTGTTGAATGAGGAGGTACGGAAAAAATTCATAAAGGATTGCTACAACCAGCTAAAACCCGGCGGAACCATGATTTTTTCGACCATCTCAACACGTGATTCAAGGTATGGCGCAGGGCGGGAGCTAAGTAAAAATTGGTTTGAAATGCCGACGGGCGTTCACTTGTTTTTCTATGATCCGGAGGCCATCAGGCAGGAGTTCGGCGATTACGGATTAACGGATTTTTTTGAGATAGAGGAGGCGGTGAATTTTATGCCCCATCATCCGCCTATGAATTTCACATTCATACAATGTAAAAAGTTACATAGTTTATAATTAATACTTTAAATAGTTTATGGCACAACATAATTGCGAAAACTGTCCTATCCGGGCTAAACATGATAAGGCGCCGAAATCGTTGATTGGACGCTTCTGGCGTTGGCATATCAATTTCTGTCCCGGTTGGAAGAGGTATATCAACTCGTTGGATGATGCGCACAAACAACTACTGAAAGAACGGTATCGGTTGAAGAAGGTGTAATTAGCCGTAAAAGTCAAGATTTGATCTGACAATTAATTTTCATAGGTTATAAAAAGTTGTCAGATTCTTTGCTCTAAGATAATGATTTATTTTCATGTATCAAGTTATCTTGTGCTAGACCGACATTTGTATGGATGTCCGTTTACACGTCATAAATTTGCAGATTCGACTATTATCACTATTTTTGCATTATTATCATTGATGTGATAATTGTGCAAAAAAACATGATAATATATTGATAATGATGGAAAATATATCAATATTGGGTGTCCTGTCAGAACTGATTCCAATATGCCGGAATCAGCTACAAGGGCTTAATGCGGATATGCTTCTGCGTTTTTCGTATTATACAACCGTGTTTAATGGCCAACACTTGTGTGTAATCCGACCGAAAAAGAACGATGATAACGCAACGCCCTCGAAATACAAAAGAATGACGGAACAGGTAGAAACTGTCGTTGGGCTGCCCGTTGCTATATCTTTGGATTCACTGACTTATTATGAACGCGAACGGCTGATACAACAAGGTGTGTATTTTATCATATCCGATAAATATGCTTTTTTACCCTCTTTAGTTGTCAATGCGCAGGCAAGGAAAGTGACGAAATCCGACAAGTTGCTTCCTGCTTCACAATATGTTCTGTTGTACTATCTTCTATCTGATGAAGAGGGGTTTACTATCAAGGAATTGGAAAAGAAAATGCCGTACAACTATGTTGCTTTGGCACGGGCTGTCACGAATCTTGAAGATTGTAAGTTGTGCTACATTGAAACGGATAATACAAGAACAAAATACATTCGCTTTAAAGATTCCAAGCGTGAATTGTGGACAAAAGCGCAAAGTTATTTATCTTCACCAGTCAAAAAGGTTTTATATTGTGATACTATACCCGAAGGCAATTTCAGCATAAGCGGGATAAATGCCTTGTCGCACTATTCGCATTTGAATCCTGAACAATACGGGACAATGGCAAGCTGGGATAAGCAACTCAATTCGGCAGATGGTCAATACAACGAGATAGAAGGTTTATATAAAATCGAAATATGGAAATATCCGGTAACGATACCTTTTCAACAAAACAGTGGTGTAGTTGATAAACTGTCGTTGTACTTATCGATGAAAGACGACCCGGATTCACGGATTGAAAAAGAATTGGAAATAATGATAGAGGAAATGAAATGGTAAAAGGATTAGAAAAATTCAAGGAACACTTTGCCGGATTTGAAGATAACTATGTTATCATTGGAGGAACGGCTTGTGATATTGCTTTGCGGGACACTGACATGTGTCCGCGTGCAACCGATGATATTGACATGATATTGGTCATTGAAAAAATGACACCCGAATTTGCTCAACGTTTTTGGGATTTCATTGTTGAAGGTGAATATGAAAACCGTCAACGGAAGCGGGAAGATAAAGAACCTGTGACCGAGTTGTTCCGGTTTAGCGACCCCAAGAATGGCTTTCCTGTGCAAATCGAATTCTTGATGATGTTTTCAAACTCTTAGCTATGCGTATCGACCCGTTTACGCCTGTTGAATTATCGGCGACGATGAAAGATGAGGTGAGTGTTTTTATTAGCACTATGGAAGAATCTTTACCGAACCAGTCTCTGCGGGACAGTTTGCAGCGTACCGATGATGATATTCGTGGTTTTCTTGATATTATGAAAGAAATATTTGGAATCGAATAAAATGAAAATTCAATACGCTTCGGATTTACACTTGGAATTTTCGGATAATTACAGCTATCTGAAACGGAATCCATTAAAACCTGTGGGCGATATTCTTGTTCTTGCAGGCGATATCGGTTATCTGAATGATGATAATTACAGTAAACATCCGTTTTGGGATTGGGCTTCGGAAAATTACAAGCAGGTGATTGTGGCCGTCGGAAACCACGAGCTATACAAGTATTACGATTTGGCCAACATGCCGCATGGTTTGGTATGTTTTATCCGGGACAACGTGAAATGCTATTACGATGCTGTTGTTCGAATAGAAAATGTTGATATTATCATTTCAACCTTATGGGCAAGAATCAAATTAGAAGAAGCCTACCTGACCGAACGTGGCGTTAGCGATTTTCACCGGATTCTATACAATAGTGAAGCGTTGACATGGGATAACTTCAACCGCGAACACGATAAATGTTTCCGTTTTATTCAGGATGAAGTGGCAAAAAGTATGGCGGAACATATTATTGTGGTTACGCATCATGTTCCATCCTTTCAATTGGCTTCGCCCGATTTTGCCGGAAGCAAAATAAACGGTGCATTTACGGTTGAATTGGAACAATATATTGAAGACAGTCCGATAAAATGCTGGATTTACGGACATTCACACCGGAACATCGACAAAGTCATCGGAAAGACTAAATGTGTGAGCAATCAGTTGGGATACGTATTTCACAACGAACATCACACGTTTAACCCTGAAAAAATGATAGAAATACAGTAACATTAGAGAGAAATACGTAATGAGTTTTTATGTGTAATTTGTAAAAAGAATATTGAAAACCAAGTTGCTATAACAATCCTCCAGAAGCCGGAGGAAATCCGTATTGCTGAAAATAGGGGAAAAGGCATTAGATTACATCAACAAATGATATGGTACTCCATACCGGGGTACTAACTATTGCTGATTTTTAGTGGATTATGGATAACGCAGAACCTCCTGCAGAACCTTTTGAAGGGATATTTTAAATTATTCGGACGATTTGGTAAGGTATGCCAGTGATTTAGTGTACTTGTCTATACGGGAAATATCGCTATCTGTAATACGATTGAGCCTTGAAAGGTCTAAATTATCCCGCAAATCTGCAATTTTTACTTTTACGGCCAATGAATTTTGGGACACACGCTCAATAAAATCCCCATATGTTTCATTGTCTAAACGGGTAAGGCATTGTACAGCCTCAACGATATGAGTGGGAAACCCCTCACAGATAAGGGTGTTAGCAGTTGTTTCTGTGTCTTCAATTGTGTCGTGAAGTATTGCCACAATCTTTTCTTCAATGCCGGGGCAGCGTTCCATAACCCGTAGCGGGTGGAAGATATACGGCATACCGGCCTTGTCTGTCTGTCCGAAATGGGCATTACTTGCAATTCTGATCGCCTTTTCCAAAAGTTCATATTTACTCATCACGGCATAAAAAATGAGGCTAAAATATAGCCACTGCCTTGCGTATTTGTTCCAACACAGCCGAAAGACTGCGGTCACGCCGGGCGGTTTGCATGTTATAGGCAGTCTGCATATTAATCCAAATATACGCCTTTATGTCGGTGGCTGCTTCGATTTTTAAGGCGTATTCTGTTGTTATTGAGCGTTTCCCGTTTATAAGTTCATTGAGGACAGAATAGGACATACCTATTAGCTTCGCAAATTGACGTTGCGACATCCCCCGCGCCTGTAATTCATCTTAGAGAATTTCTCCAGGATGTATTGGTTCCGAGGGGCTTAGCTCGTGCGGTGCGTATAGTTTTGTTGTTTTCATATCCTAAAATTATTTCCCCCTGATCCGCTTTCGACCCCGACACCATCGACAAAGAAAAAGCCCCGCAAATCGTTGATTTGTAGGGCTTGCCCGTCTTTTGTCGCCTGTTGTCTTAGGCTTTCAGCGGAGAGAGAGGTAAAGGAACCAATTTCTCGCAATCCCGTATGAATTAATTTCTTAGAAACTTTTTCAAAACCAGCGGTAACGATTTTGTAACGATTGAAAATGACCGTTGCCTGTCTGCTTTTGTCGCATCGTTGTCCTCGCGTG
>JAVBQY010000012.1:0-19122 GCA_031548545.1 Bacteroidales bacterium
CCCTGCCTGCGGTGTTACCCGCAGGGTCAGCGTAGCGGCAGAAGCCAAGGCACGGGCCTGCCCGTCTATAAAGAAGCCTGTACTATTACCGTCCACCATACGCGCTTTGGCCAAAGGCCAGCTCGCCTGCCCGGCGGTCACCGTCGCCCCGGCAACAGGCAGTCGCTTCAACTCCCCACTGGCAGGATCCTTATAATCTATCAGTACCCAGACGGAATCCGACCAGGGCGTCACCCGCCCACCGGCCGGCCCCCAGGCGATATCGAAACTCAATGTATTATCCCCATAAGCGGTCAGCTTGCCCACCGTCACCGGCTGCGCGGAAAGCGGCGCCACCAGCGGCCCGGACAAGAGTAGCAACATAACAAATAAACAACTAAGCAATAAGCAGATTTTCTTCATATTCAAAAAAGTGACTAAGTGATTAAGGAACTAAGTGACTAAGAAGGCAAGGAACTAAGGGACGGAGAGACTAAGTGATTAAGAGAAAGACAAAAAGCATTTTTGCAGTTAAGGACCGGCCTACGGGAACTGGCGTGAAGAAAACCGAAGTAGAGATAACATACCTTCTATCCCTTTGCAGCCAGGACCGTCCTACGTCAGCCGGCGTGAAGAAAATCGGGAATGAGGCAAAAAGAACAAGGAATGTTTGAGCGCAGCGAGTTTTCCTTGTTCTTGCCGTAATGACCGATTTTTAGCCGGGCTGGCGTCAGACTTGATTTTTTTGTTACTTTTTTGATCAAGCAAAAAAGTAAGTATAATAAAATAAGGAGCCGCCGCCCCGCGGCACACCGCGATGGCATCGCGGCACATAACAACAGTAACAAGAAGTGTTTGAGCGCGTGCAGCTCCTTAAGCAACAGACAATAAAAACCCCTGCCGCAAAATAATTTTGCAGCAATAGCATTTACTCTTTAAATGGGTGAGTATTTAAATAATATTTATAGTGTGGGCTATTTTAGGTTTAATTTTATCTTAAGAGGCTGTAGGAGGCCTATCGAAATTCAAAAAAACCAGGCCCACACCATTTTTGACAATTTGTTGTTGAAGGAGAAAATCCAAATCTAAACGAAATGAAAAAAAGGCATGAGCGCTGGCTTTATACACCCATTCCGATAAAGAAACTTCCTACATTTCTTAAGTGAGTTAACAAAGCCAACGCCAATGTGCCCGAAAGCACTTTGAAGGGGAAGTAAAGAACGTGTTATTATAAAGCAAAATTACAGACTATTCTTCTATCCGGCAACATCTCCGGTGTTAAAAAGTATGCTTGCCCCGGCCGCCGGATGGACTCCCATAGTATCCCGGAAGCAGTAAACAGCCCTATCAACCGTTTATCAGGCGCAATAGCTCCTCTACATACTCCCTTGTGTTGCTGAGGCGGGGAACTTTATTCTGCCCGCCGAGCTTTCCGCGGGTTTCCATCCACCGGTAGAAAGTGCCGCCAGGGACGCTATGCAGTTGCAGGCGGCGCAGGGTGGTGTTCTTGGAGCGCTTGGCCTCATAATCGGAATTTTCGTTGCAGAGGGCGGCGTCCAGTAGTTCCGCAAAGGCCTCCGTATCTGCCGGAGGATAGCTGAACTCTATGATCCACTCATGGGCGCCCTTGGCCGTACTATCCATAAATACCGGCGCCACCGTGTAGTCGTTTACCTTGGCGCCGCTTTGTTCACAAGCCTTGCGCAGGGCGTTTTCGGCATTATCGATGATGAGCTCTTCACCGAAAACATTGATGTAGTGTTTGGTGCGGCCTGTGATTTTAATCTTGTGGGGTTGGATGGAGGTGAACATGACCGTGTCGCCGATGAGGTAGCGCCATAGTCCGCCCGAGGTGGTGATCACCATGGCGTAATTCACCCCTTTGCGTACATTGCTCATGGTTTCGGGTGTGTAGCGGCCGGCGCGCGCTTCTTCCAGTTGGTTCAGCGGAATAAATTCATAGAAAACGTCATTGCCGGGAAGCAGGAGCAGGGAGGGGTCCGCCGGATCATCCTGAAAGGCGAAGAAGCCTTCCGAGGCATTGTAGATGTCCATATAATGCATATCTTCCGAGGGGATTAACTCCCGGAACTGTTCACGGTAGGGAGTGAAACTGATGCCGCCGTGCATGAAGAGTTCCATCTCGGGCCAGAGCTCCAACAGGTTTTTCTTTCCGGTGACCTCAAGGATCTTTTTCATCAGTACCAGGTTCCAGGAGGGAACGCCGGCGAAAGAACTTACTTTCTGTTTAGAGGCCTCTTCGGCAATTCGCAGCAGTTTGGTTTCAAAGTCGGCGGTCAGGGCGGTCTCCCGCCGCGGCGTGCGCTTGAATTCGGAGTACCAGGGGGCATTTTGTATAAGGATGGCCGAGAGGTCGCCGTAACGTATGCTAAGGCTTTGTTCGTCTATCTGGTGACTGCCGCCCAGGGTTAATGATTTGCCGGATAGCAATTGAGATTTCGGATAAAGGTGCAGGTAGGTGGCAATAACATCTTTCGGGCCCTGGTAGTGGCAATGTTGTAAAACCTCCCGGCTTACCGGAATGAACTTACTTTTTCCGGCGGTGGTGCCGCTTGATTTGGCGAACCAGCGTACAGGCGTATTCCACAAAATATGGTCTTCGCCCTGCCGCATTTTGTCGATGTAAGGCACAAGGTCGTCATACTCATGCAGGGGTACCCGTTGTTGGTAGTCTTCGGTATTGAAGATGGTGTCGAATTGGTACTTGCGGCCGAACAATGTATCTTCTCCGGCCTTTATAAGTTGCTTGAAGACTTGCCGTTGCGCCGCCCAGGGCCGGCAACGGTGGCTGTCGAGTTCCCTTAGCCGGTTTTCTGTAAACAGTCGTATAAACCGGGTGATCATGGTACTTAAGTTTTATTCTACGGTTACGGATTTTGCCAGGTTACGGGGCTGGTCCACGTCATTTCCTTTGGTAACGGCAATGTGGTAGGCCAGCAATTGCAGGGGTACGGAGGCTATCAGCGGTACAAGGCACTCTTCGGTTTCGGGAATTTCTATGCAATAATCGGCCAGCTGCTTTACGGTCTCATCTCCTTTGGTGACAATGGCGATTATCCGTCCTTTACGCGCTTTGATCTCCTGAATGTTGCTTACGATCTTGTCATAGGTGCCTTTGTTGGTTGCAATAACTACTACGGGCATTTCTTTGTCAATGAGGGCTATGGGTCCGTGTTTCATCTCGGCCGCAGGGTAGCCTTCTGCATGGATATAGGAAATTTCTTTGAGTTTCAGGGCGCCTTCCAGCGCTGCCGGATAGTTATAACCCCGGCCCATGTAGATGAAGTTATGGGCGTAGGTGAATATACGGGCCAGGTCCTTGATCTGGTTGTTGAGTTGCAGGGTCTCTTCGATCTTGGCGGGGATCTGGTCCAGGGCCTTGACCATCCGCAGGTAGTCCTCGGGGCTGATGGTGCCTTTTTCCCGTCCGATGTTCAGGGCGATCATGGCCAGTACGGTGAGCTGTGCGGTAAAGGCTTTGGTGGAAGCCACCCCGATTTCAGGCCCCACATGGGTATAAGAGCCGGAATGGGTCATGCGGGGAATGGATGAGCCCACTACATTGCAGACGCCATAGATAAAAGCGCCTTGTTTTTTAGCCAGTTCTACGGCGGCCAGGGTGTCGGCGGTTTCGCCGGACTGGGATATGGCAATGACCACATCGTCCTTATAGATGACCGGCTTACGATAGCGGAACTCCGAAGAGTATTCCACCTCTACGGGGATACGGCAGAATTCTTCTATCAGGTACATGGCTACCTGCCCTGCATGCCACGAGGTGCCGCAGGCGCAGATGATGATGCGGCGCGCATTGAGGAATTTGTCTTTGTTATCGATAATACCGGACAGGCAGACATTATCCGCTTCGGTATTGATTCGGCCGGACATGCAACGGCGCAGGACCTGGGGCTGCTCGAAGATTTCCTTGAGCATGAAGTGCGGGTAGTTGCCTTTTTCCAGCTGGCTCAGGCTGAGGGTTAGCTGTTGTATATCAGGCGTTTTTTCTGCATTGTTGATGGAAATAATCCGCAGGCCCTCGTGCCGGTTTATCACCACGATGTCTTCATCGTCAATGTAGATGACCCTGTCGGTATATTCTACGATGGGGGTGGCGTCCGAGGCCAGGAAGTATTCGCCCTCGCCTATACCGACCACCAAGGGGCTGCTTTTGCGGGCGGCGATAATCTGGTCGGGGTTGCCTTTTTCAATGACCGCAATGGCGTAAGCGCCGGTGAGCTGGCTGAGGGTGATCTGCACGGCCTTCACCAGGTCTACCTGGTGGGTTTCCTTGATGTATTCAATAAGCTGGACAATGACCTCGGTATCCGTGTCACTCGAAAAGTTGTAGCCGTGGTTTTTTAATTCGGCCTTGAGTACGGCATAGTTTTCGATGATGCCGTTATGGATAATGGCCAGTGTTTCCGATTGCGAATAGTGCGGATGGGCGTTGGTATCATTGGGCTCTCCGTGGGTGGCCCAGCGGGTGTGGGCAATACCGATCGTGCCGCGGATATCTTTGTCTTTGGCGTAATTTTCAAGGTCGGCTACCTTTCCTTTGGCCTTGTATACATGTAAATTGCTTTCCGGGTCAAGCAGGGCGACGCCGGCGCTGTCATAGCCTCTGTATTCTAAGCGGTGAAGGCCTTTAATCAATACCGGATACGCATTTTTGGAGCCTATATAGCCTACAATTCCACACATAATTTTAATGGTATAAGTGATTAGAGGACAAATTTACATAAAAAAACGGTAAGCGGCTAAATTTGTCGGATTTTTTATCACTTATAAGCGGTATATATTGCTGTAAAGATGATGGCTTTTTATGGGAAGGCTAATGCTGCGTCCTCCATTGAGTTCTTTCAATGTGTAGATTATTTCCTGTTTATTTTTAGTTGTAAACAGGTCGTATACAAGTACATAATTTATCTGTTGCCCGGCGGCGACCGTGCCGGGGTCATTACAGGCATGGTACAGCGGAAGGATTTCTTCTGCGCCGGCCGCCGCGGTTCTATGGCGGAGGTGCATGCCGTGGTAGCCGACCGTATAGTCCACTTTTGAATTGTTTTGGGCAGATAACAGGAAGTAGATGTGGGTGGCCGTGACGCCGATACTATGGAGTTGAAGCTCAAATTTTCCGTTTTTTTCGCCTACGGAAAGGATGCTGCGTTTGGAGGACAGCAGGTTGTTACAATAGCGCTCCGTGTCTTCCGCCCTCAGGGTGGTAGCGGGCAGTGTGTCGCCGGCCGTTGCCACGGCTGTTTCGCTACCCATGGACATATTGATGCCGGCCGGCGAGATGGTATCACTGTAATATAACCACAGCGGGTGAAATATATTACCGGAGAGCACGACCATGCCGCCTATGCCCTCCGCCGGTACCGTGTAGTGTTCGCTAAAGCGCAGCCCGAAGCTGTTGGCGGTAAGTTGTTCGAGCTGGATGTCTTCTGATTCGCAGTCGAATTTGATCTCACTGACATTGCGGTCGAAGATCAGGTACACGTAGTTTTTGTAATTTAGCAAGACGGTTTTTTGCTCCCGGATACCTTGTGCGGTTGACCAGGAGCAGGCCATAACCGACAATAATAATGTCCATACGATTTTTTTCATAATTTTATTTTTTAAACAGCCCTGCCACAGGCGCCGGTAATAGCGGAAGTACATGCCGGTACCGGTACAAAGCAAGCAGGCTTTGAAGACTATTTTTAATTATGCCGGAACGTGGAATTTTGTTAAAAGTGGGATGGCGGTAAAATTCCGCAACAAAGGTAGCTAAAAAAATATAAAAACAAAAGAGCGCCTGATTTTTTCAGACGCTCTTGAATGATTGACAACCCTTGTTACAGTGCTGTTTTAAATTGACTGAGGAAGCGTACATCGTTCTCGAAATAATGCCGCAAATCTTTAACCTGCCACTTGAGCATGGCTATACGTTCAATGCCCATGCCAAAGGCAAAGCCGCTATACTTTTTACTGTCGATCCCCGAGGCTTCGAGCACGTTGGGGTCTACCATGCCGCAGCCCATGATTTCCAGCCAGCCGGTGTGTTTGCACACATTACAGCCTTTGCCTTTACAGATGTTACAGCTGACATCCACTTCGGCGCTGGGTTCGGTGAAAGGAAAGTAGGAGGGGCGCAGGCGGATCTGCACGTCTTCGCCGAACATTTCTTTGGCAAAATACAATACCGATTGCTTGAGGTCTGCGAAGGATACGTTTTCGTCGATATACAAACCTTCTACCTGATGGAAGATACAGTGGGCCCGGGCGGAAATGGCTTCGTTACGGAAAACCCGGCCGGGGCAGATAATGCGGATGGGCGGTTTGCGTGTTTCCATGGCGCGCACCTGTACGGAACTGGTATGCGTACGCAGCAGAATGGGGTTGTTGCCCGTGGTGACAAAAAATGTATCCTGCATATCGCGCGCCGGATGTTCCGGCGGAAAGTTCAATGCGCCGAATACATGGTAGTCATCCTCCACTTCGGGGCCTTCGGCTACGGTATAGCCCAGGTGTTTGAAAATATCGACAATCTCGTTGCGTACAATGGACAAGGGATGGCGTGCGCCGGAGGGAGCAGGCGTCCCCGGCATGCCGGTGTCCTGCGCCGTGGCGGGGCCGGCTTGTGTTTCAAGCGCTTCGCGTAGTTGGTTGATCCGTTCCGTAGCCTTAGTCTTCAGTACATTGAGCCGTTGGCCCAATTCCTTTTTTTCTTCAGCCGCCACCTGCTTGAAATCATCGAACAAGGCGGTAACGAGGCCTTTTTTTCCAAGCAGTTGCACCCGCAGGTTTTCCAACTCTTCCTTGTTTTTGGCGGCCAGCTTGTCAATATCCGTCAGCAGTTGATTTATTTTGTTCTGCATAGTCGTATTTACCCTGCCTTATTGTGCAGGTTGAATGCTGATAATGAAAATATCTTTCACGGGCCGGTCTGCGGCGCCGGTTTGCGTGGTGGCGATTTTGTCGATCACCTCCAGTCCGCTGATGGTTTCTCCGTATACCGTGTAGCTGCCGTTCAGTTGAGCGCAGCTACCGGCATCATGTACAATATAGAATTGTGAACCGGACGATTCTTTCTGCGGATTGACCGCGTCCCCCTTACGGGCGGCGGCCAGTGCGCCTTTTTTATGTTTGTACTGCGGCAGGATTTCGGCCGGAATGGTGTAGCTGGGACCGCCCATGCCGTAGCGGGCGTTTGCCTGCGGATTCCTGGATTCGGGATCACCGCCCTGTATCATGAAATGGTTGATTACCCGGTGAAAAATAAGGCCGTTATAGTATCCTTCGGCGGCTAATTTTACAAAATTATCGCGGTGTAACGGCGTGTCTTTATATAGTTTTACGGTAATTACCCCTTCTGAGGTTTCAATAGCCAGTACGGGTTCTTCGCCGAGGGCTGCCGGGTCAAATAATTGTTTTGTTTCCATGGTTTCAGTTGGTTTTTCGGATATGGTTTCTGTTGTTTCACTTGTTTTGTTTACACTCTGGCGTCCGCCGCAGGACAATAGAAGCAGGCAGGCCGATAAATAAAAAAATAAGCGGATGGTTTTCATAATTCAGTATTTATACGTATTTTTGAGGGTTATTTGAATTGCAAAGGTAGCAAATTCTATAAACCTGACAATAAAATTACCTGAATCCTTCAACAGATGAAAAAAATATTGCTGATTCTCTTTCTTGCCCTTGCCGGGCCTGCCATTGGTTTTGCGCAAACCGTCGGCCTGGTACTAAGTGGCGGAGGCGCCAAAGGAATGGCGCATATCGGGGTTATCAGGGCATTGGAAGAGCAGGGTATCCCGATTGATTATGTGGCCGGAACTTCCATGGGCGCTATTGTCGCCTCCCTCTATGCCATCGGCTATACACCGGATGAAATGATTGCCATCCTGCAGTCTGATGATTTTCGCAGCTGGTACAAGGGCTATGTGCAAGAGCAGGACCAGACCTATGTATTCCGCCGCGATCCTACTCCAGAAATGGCCGGCCTACGGTTTGATATTACTAAAAAAGGATTCAAACCCAGCCTGCCCTCCAGCCTGGTTTCCTCCTATGAAATGGACCTGGCCGTTATGCAGCTGTTTTCGGCTGCCGATGCCGCCGCCGGGCATAATTTCGATAGCCTGATGGTGCCTTTTCGTTGCGTGGCTTCCGATATCATAAAAAAAAGGGCTTATGTAGCGCGTAGCGGGAACCTCGGCACCATGGTGCGCGCTTCCATGTCCTATCCCTTTTACTTCAAGGGTGTGAAAATAGACTCCACCATTTTGTTCGATGGCGGTTTCTACAATAATTTTCCCTGGAATGTAATGGCCCAGGATTTTCATCCGGATATTATCATCGGCTCAAAATGCGCGGGCAATCCTGCGGCGCCCGATGAAGATGATATTTTCAAGCAGTTGGAAAACATGCTGGTTTTTGAAACAAACTACAGGTTGCCGTCGGATAAGGGAGTCGTTATAGAAACCAAACTGCAGAATGTATCGTTGCTGGACTTTGACAAGGTGCTTTCTTTGTCGGAGCGGGGTTACATACAGGCTATGATGAAGATGGACACTATTACATCGCTTGTTAAACGCCGGGTAAGCCAGGCGGAGATGAAGGCCAAGCGTGCGGCTTTTCTGGCCAAACTGCCGGAGTTGAAGTTTAAAAATGTACAGGTGGACGGACCTTTGTCTGACGCGCAGAAAGGTTTTATCGACCGCAGTATCCGTGCCGACGAATATGAGGGCTTTGATTTTAACCGGCTGAAAAAAAATTATTTCAGGACTATTGCCTCGGGAAACGTCAATACCTTTTATCCGACAGCCGAGATGGATCCTCAGACAGGACTTTTCGATGCACACCTGCGCGCCACCTCCGCCCCGCAATTCCATATCGGTGTCGGCGGAAATATCTCCTCCTCCTCGGTTAACCAGCTCTATCTGGGTCTGGACATGCACCTTTGGGCCACCAATATGCACCTGGGCTATATAGACCTTAACCTGGGACGTTATTTCTCCGGCGCCAAGATCGGATGGCGGAGCTATCTCGACGTATATCCGCTTTATTTCTGCGAGATGGAGTTCAACTTCCTCCGCTATGATTATTACAAGGGTTCGCAGGACCTGACTTTCTGGGATACCCGTCCGAGTTACATGCAGGAACAGGATATGTACGGCCGGGTTGATTTCGGGGTGCCTGTCATTGAAAAGAGCAATTTTGTGGCCACCCTGGGCGCCGCCTTTGGGGTGAGCAACAGTGACTATTTTCAGTTTGATGACTTTTCCTCCCTGGATACGACAGACAAAACCCGTTTCCAATATGTAGCCGCACAATTTTTGATAAATCGTAACACGTTAAATTTCAAACAATATCCATCGTCCGGTAAGCAGCAGCACTTCTCTCTGAATTTCATACACGGATTGGAGAAACACACCCCCGGCAACCTCTCCAAAGACTGGGTGGACCCTACTTCCAACTATCACAATTGGTTTGCCGCGCGGCTGCTCAGCGAGTGGTACATTAACCTCAACTCCTGGTTTTCTTTGGGAACATACTTAGATATAGTCGCCAGCTCCAAGTCTGCGTTCAGCGACTATTATTCCACGATGATTCAGCTGCCGGTATTCAGCCCCACCCCCCACAGCCGCACCCTCTTTTTGCCGGAATACCGCGCCAATATATTTGCCGGTATCGGTGTTATGCCGGTGGTGCGCTTTACGGATAATGTCCTGCTGCATTTCGGCGGTTATTACTTCCAACCCTATGAGAAGATACTACCTTCTTATGACGATAACATCTCTTATACCGAACCCCTTAACGGGAATGGTTTTATTGCTTACGGCGCCTTTGTCTGGCACACCCCGCTGGGCCCGCTAAGCCTTTCTGCCAATTATTATAGTGAACCCAATAACGATTGGTATGTCCAATTGAATTTCGGTTACCTATTGTTTGATAAAAAAGGAATTAACTATTAATGGCGAATCAATTGAAAAAGCTGGCCGGAGAAACGGCTATTTACGGGTTGAGTACGGTGCTGGCCAGGGTCTTGAATTTTTTCTTTGTGCCGATTTATACCCGCCTGTTAACCACGGCCGATTACGGTATAGCCACAGAGTTCCTGTCCTATATAGCCATACTGCAGGTCCTCCTGACCTTGGGTTTGGAAACCGGCAGCCTGCGCTTTGCCAACCAGAGTGACCGTCCCCGCGAGGTTTTTTCTACGGCTTTGGTTACTATGCTACTGGCATCCGGCGCTTTTTTTGTCTGTACTACGCTTTGGTCGGGCGATATAGCCTCCTGGATGGGGTACGACAGTTATCGTATGTGCATCGTGTACATGGGGGGGATCCTGGCTATTGATAGCATTACTTCCATCCTCTTTGCCCGTTTGCGTTTTGAGTACCAGGCCTTTCGTTTTGCCATCCTCAAAACGGTGAAAATTGCTTCGGAGTTGGTATTTAACCTCTTGCTTTTCTTTGCCGCCCCGGCCTATTTTGCCGCCCACCCCGGCTCCTGGCTGTTGAACTTTGTGTCGGCTACGCCCGATTTCAGTTATATCCTTTTTGCCATCTTCCTGAGTTGTCTGCTTAGCCTGCTCTTGTTTATCCCGGATATGCGGCGAATCAAGCTTGTGTTTGATAAAGCGCTCTGGAATAAGATGATGTATTATTCTTTGCCCCTGATGATTGCCGGCTTGCCGGGTGTCGCCAATGACTTTATAGACAGGATCCTGTTCCGTTATTTAGCGCCGGCCGGCACCATATGGCAGCAGGAGCTGGGCGTTTTCCAGGCCGGCGTTAAGCTCGCCGTGCTGATGTCATTGTTTGTTCAGATGTTCCGTTATGCGGCCGAGCCTTTCTTCTTTTCCGGTGAGAAAAATAAGCGCTCTCCGATTACTTATGCGGTGATTATGAATCACTTTACCGCTTTCTGTATGTTTATTTTTCTTTTTGTGATGTTTTACATGGATGCCATCGGCCTGCTGCTCGGCAAAGATTTCCGGGCCGGTATCAGCATTGTTCCTATTATGTTGGGGGCTTATGTCCTGTTAGGCATTAATTTTAATGTCTCTATGTGGTACAAGCTTTCGGGCAAGACCCAATACGCCATTTATATTACGCTGGCTGGTTTGCTTGTTACGCTTATTATCAATGTTTTATTCATGCCTCGCTATGGTTATGCAGCCGCTGCATGGGGGCACTTTTTCAGCTACGCCGTCATGTTGTTTCTCAGCGCCTGGCTGGGTACTAAATATTATCCGATTCCATACAATTGGGCTAAGATTTGGACCTATATTTCAGTCGCTATACTGCTGTTTTATCTTAGTATTTGGTTAAACATTCCTATTTTATGGCTAAAATGGTTAATTAATACTGTATTCTTATTAGGGTATATCATTTTTTGGCTTACATTTGAAAAAATTAAGATAAGTGTAAAACACATAACAACAGTATGGAAGTTAAAATCGTAAACCAATCACCCTTTGAGTTACCCTCCTATGCGACAGCTTATGCCGCTGGAATGGACCTTAGGGCCAACATTACCGGACCGGTAGTGTTAAAGCCCCTGGAGCGCACCCTGGTGCCTACCGGCTTGTTTATAGAATTGCCCGGTGGCTATGAGGGACAGGTGCGTCCGAGGAGCGGACTGGCGGTGAAACATGGAATCTCCATTGTGAACGCCCCAGGAACAATTGATGCCGATTACCGGGGGGAGATCAAGGTGGTCCTGGTTAATCTGTCCTCAGAAGACTTTGTCTTACAGGTCGGAGAGCGCATTGCCCAGTTGGTGGTAGCCCAACATGCGCGGGTAGAATGGAAACAGGCAGACAGCTTGAATGAGAGCGAGCGGGGTGCCGGTGGATTCGGATCTACGGGAATTAAATAAAAATTGTTAAATTTGCAGCCTTTTTATTAGATATGATTATTACGAACAGAGCAGCACATTTAGAGCAACTGTTAACTATTGTGCGGAAAAACAAGACTATAGGTTTTGTTCCCACCATGGGCGCCTTACATGAAGGACACCTGTCATTGGTAAAAGCCGCCAAAGATAAATGTGATTTTGTAGTGGTGAGTATTTTTGTGAATCCGACGCAGTTCAATAACCCGGACGACCTGAGAAACTATCCGCGCACTATTGATATGGATATCCGGCTTCTTGCCGATGCCGGGGTGAATTTATTATTTCAACCCTCAGAGCAGGAAATATATCCCAAACCCGATCTCCGGCAATTCGACTTCGGCAACCTGGACAGTGTGATGGAAGGCGCATTCCGTCCCGGCCATTTTAATGGGGTAGCCCAGGTGGTAGACCGTTTGTTTAAATTGGTAAAACCCGTGATGGCGTTTTTCGGAGAAAAGGACTTCCAGCAACTGGCCATTATCCGTATGTTAGTTGAAAAACAAGAACTTCCGATCAGGATTATGGGCTGCCCCATTATGCGTGAATATGACGGTTTGGCCATGAGTTCCCGTAACCGCCTGCTAAGCAATATGCAACGCCTGCATGCTCCGCTTATTTCCAGAACACTTTTCGACGCGAAGGAGAAGTCGGATACCATGGGGGTGGAGGAACTGAAAGACTGGGTGAGGGCAAGCATTGATGACGATAAGGTCTTGGAAACAGAGTATGTGGAGGTGGTTGATGCACGCACCCTGCAACCCGTCAAAGAATGGTCGGATTCCGTTAATGTACAGCTTTGTGTGGCTGTTTATGCACGTCCGATACGTTTAATAGACAATGTCCGTTTGAAGTAATCATAAACAAATATAATTAGTGTATGCAAGTTGAAATGCTAAAATCCAAGATTCATCGTGTAGTGATTACCGAGGCAAATTTGCACTATATCGGTAGCATCACTATTGATGAAGACCTGATGGATGCTGCCAATTTACTGGAACATGAGAAGGTGACCATAGCCAATATTGATAATGGAGAGCGTTTTGATACTTATGTGATTAAAGGCGAGCGCGGAAGCGGAAAAATAGGCATCAACGGCGCCGCCGCCCATAAGGTGGAAGTAGGCCAGCTGGTTATTATCATGGCCTATGCCCGCATGGAGATGGAAGAGGCCCGGAGTTTCAAGCCGGCTGTGGTATTTCCGGATTCGGCCACCAATAAATTGATCGGTTAATATGTCTGAGGCAGAACAAACACCAAAGAAGACAAAAAAAATAGTTTGGGAAGTGCTGAAATACACCGGTTTTTTAGCATTGACCGCCTATTTGTTATATATATCATTTAAGAATGTACTTTGGGCCGATCTGGTCGACGGCCTGCTCAGCGCCAATTACTGGTGGGTGCTGGCCTCCATGTCGGCCGGCTGGGTGGCTATTCTGGTGCGGGCGATGCGTTGGCGGATCATTATTGAGCCCCTGCATTATCATCCCAGCCTGAAAAACACCTACGACGCCGTGATGCTCACTTACCTGGCCAACTTCGCCCTGCCCCGCATGGGGGAGGTGGTACGCTGCGGCGCCCTGCGCAAAACGGAAAAAATTCCTTTTGACTCCCTGCTCGGCACCGTGGTGCTGGAGCGCGTATTTGATATGTTCTGTCTGGCCATTATTGTTGTTGCCGTAGTGCTGTTGCGTATAGAAACCTTCGGCGCCTTCATGTATGATAACATCTGGCATCCCCTGATGGAACGCACGGGAGGCAGTCTCGGCACCTGGCTGCTGATGGCTATGTGCGCAGGATTGTTCCTCTTGCTGTTGTTGTTCATTTTCCGCAAACGCCTGCTGACCATTGGCTGGGTACGGAAAATCGCCCAACTCCTTTCCGGCCTTTTCAATGGCCTGAAAGCCGGCTTCCGCCTGAAAAAACACAATCAGTTTTTCGGTTATACTTTAGCGCTGTGGACTTTGTATTTCCTGCAATCCTATACGATAATGAAAGCCATGCCCGAGACGGCAGGTCTCTTCCCTGCCGACGCCCTCTTCCTTATGGTCGTAGGCTCCTTCGGCTGGGTGATGCCGGTACAGGGCGGCCTGGGCGCCTTCCATTTTCTGGTATCGATGGCCCTTACGGCCATGTATGGCATTGCACAAACGCAGGGGGTGGTCTTTGCCACTATTTCTCACGAGACCCAATCTGTTGTAATGATCCTGTTCGGCTTCATCTCCCTGGTCTCCGTTACGCTGATCAGCAAGAAAAAAGCCCGGACCTCTTCTTAATCTCTTAGACCCTTAGTTGCTTAGTCCCTTTCTTTATGGCTAAACTCAAAACATCCTACTTCTGCCAACACTGCGGACATGAATCCTCTAAATGGCTGGGGCGTTGCCCTGCCTGCGGCGAGTGGAATACCTTTGTAGAAGAAACCGTAGCAAAAGACACGTCCAAAAATTCACGTAGCGTTAGTTTCGGTACCACTAAAGCCGTTCCCCGGCGGGTCGATGAAATCAGCTATGAGCAAGAGCCGCGCATTATCTTAGGCAGTACGGAAATGGACCGTATCCTGGGCGGCGGCATGGTGCACGGATCGCTGGTCCTCATCGGCGGAGAGCCGGGCATCGGCAAATCCACCCTGAGCCTGCAGCTGGCCCTGCACCGCGAGCAACTGAAGACCCTCTATGTTTCCGGAGAAGAAAGCGTACAGCAGATCAAACTGCGCGCCGAACGCCTCGGCGGCGACGGGCACAACTGTTATCTGCTCAGCGAGACCCTGCTTGAAAACATCCTCACCCAGGCCCAGGAACTGAAACCCGACCTGATGGTGGTAGACTCCATTCAAACCCTCTATACCGACCGTGTGGAATCCTCGGCCGGCAGCGTATCGCAGATCCGCGAATGCGCCGCCTTGCTGTTGAAATACGCTAAAGAAACCGGCACGCCCGTATTCATCATCGGCCATATCACCAAAGACGGCAGCATTGCCGGGCCCAAGGTGCTGGAGCATATTGTAGACGTAGTACTGCAGTTTGAAGGCGACGGCAACCATGCCTACCGCCTGCTGCGCAGCATCAAGAACCGTTTCGGCTCCACTGCCGAAATCGGCATTTTCGAAATGCGCAGTGACGGCCTGCGTGAGGTCTCCAATCCCTCCGAGATATTATTGACCCAACATGATGAGGCCCTGAGCGGTATCGCCGTAGCCGCCATGCTGGACGGCGCCCGCCCCTTCCTCATAGAAACCCAGGCCCTGGTGAGCACCGCTGCTTACGGTACGCCGCAACGCTCGGCTACCGGTTTTGACGTACGTCGCATGAATATGCTCTTGGCCGTGCTCGAAAAACGTTCCGGCTTTAAGCTGGCTGTCAAGGATGTATTCCTGAACATGGCCGGCGGTTTGAAAGTCATGGACCCCGCCGTAGACCTGGCTGTGGCCGTGGCCATCCTCTCGTCCAACTTCGATTTGCCCGTACCCTCACGCTACGCCTTTGCCGCCGAAGTGGGCCTTAGCGGCGAGATCCGCCCCGTTCCACGCATTGAACAACGCATTGCCGAGGCCGAAAAACTGGGTTTCCAGAAAATCTTCATTTCTAAATTCCATAAAGGCCTTCCGCCCGTAAAAAAAATAACCCTGGTGCCCGTCGGTAAAATGGACGAGCTGACCAGGGCTGTATTCGGACAGTAGCAAGCCTATTCCCGGCTTTGGAACCAATCTATCTTTCGCGACATATACATAGTCACCGCCAGTGTTATAAACAGGCCGAGGCTGCCGATGAGCAAGGCCAGGTCTTCCAATTGCAGCAATATATAAAGGAACAGGTATAACAGGCAGAACAGGCCACCGGCCATCACCGTCTGCTTCCACTCCCTGAAAATCGAATGCGAATACCCGGTGATCAGTCCTACGATCGCCATCGCCGAAATAATATAGGCCCAGGTAAAATTCATTTGTTCCGACAAGGCAAGCAAGAGGCTGTAGAACAGTATCAGTCCGGCGCTTACCAGCAGATACTGGATAATATGCACCGGCTTGCGGCTAATCACTTCCACCATAAAAAACAGCAGGAAGGTGAGCACAATGAACATCACCGCATACTTCACCGCGCGGGTTGATTGCTGATAATGGTCTACCGGCAAAACAAGCTTTACACTGAAATCCGAGGCCTCCAATGAGGGCGCCTCGCCTGTCCATGCCTGCGGATAATTCCGGTTGTAATTAAACACCTTCCAGGAGGCCGTAAACCCCTCGGCCGTTATACTGCGTTGCTCAGGCAAAAAAGCGCCCTCAAAGCCCGGGCTGGTCCAGGCGGAATTGGCCTCTACCTGCGTGGACTTGCCCACAGGCGTAAAGGCTAACTCCTTACTCCCGTTAAGCAATAACTCACAATCAAAGGCGTACTGTGTGTCCGCTGCGGCAAACGCTTTCAGCGGAATTTTAATGGTAACACCGGAGGTCAATACCGGTGCGTGTTCAATACCGGGGATGGCATCTATGGCTCCCCCTTCCCAATTCAACACGACCTTGTTCCTTACCCCGCGCATGTCGCTGATGCCAAGGTAGAGGCAGGCATTCTCCCAATCCACCGACAGGGGCTTTACATTGAGTTGGCTAAAATCCGGCTGTTTGAAATAGCCCCGCACATGTAGTTTAGACTGATACACCACCACGTCATAAATACTCCGGTGGAGGATTTCCGGCGCCATGTTTGCCGTTATCCCCAACTCTTCGGGCAGAAAATAAGCATAGTCTTCTACCTCGGTTTCCATTGGCTCCCCCTTGCCGGCGCTTGTTTTTAACACCGCATAAGTATACGGAACCTTTATAATGGGTCCGGTAAAGGTCTGCCGGTTGCCCCATTTTGAACAGACTTCCTTCTCTACCGCCTCGCTGGCATTGCTGCGCTCCCGGATCAGGTCCTGCGCCAGGTTGATCGGGATAAGCAGAGGAAGAATCAAAAAGGCAATAGAGGCCGCCTTAAACGTAATACTGCCGGTCACTTTTGACCAGAGGGACGGATAATTGTTTTGTGCATTCATAATAGAGTATATTAAATATTTTTAAAATTTGAAAGTACTTTTAATTTCAAAGTGTTGGAATAAAAAAATAAGCTACCGGTTTATAAGGTTTTCCAGGGCCTTCAGGTGTTCCCTGAATTGTTTTTCGCCCAGTTTGGTGATAGAATAGGAGGTTTGTGGCTTTTTACCCACGAACTGTTTATGGACGCCTATCAGGCCGTTATTTTCCAGGGCCTTCAGGTGGGTCGCCAGGTTCCCGTCGGTGATGTCCAGTAATTCTTTCAATTCATTGAACGAAAGACTGTCATTCACCGATAGTACCGACATAATACCCAAACGGATACGGTTATCGAATAATTTATTTAATCCGGCGATAATGTTTTTCATTTCCGGTCATAATTAAAGTAAATGCTCAGGCCGGCGATAAGATTGGCCAGCCCGAAGCCCAGCCCCCAAAGTAGCAGGCTATGATGGAAGAAAAAGGCTGCTGCCAGCCCTGTAATAATTTCACAAAGTCCCAGATAGTACACTTCCTTTATGGTAAATTTGGCCGCGTTCACTAAGGCTAAGCCGTAAAAAATAAGCGTAGCCGCCGCTATATATTGTATGTGGTTGTTAATAAGCAGCGCCAGGCAGAATATACCACCTGTTATAAAAGGAATAGCAAAGCCCAGCAATGCCCGCCGGGCGGATAAAGACCAAAAAACCTGTCCGGCTTTTTTTGTCTTCCGCAGCATAAAAAAACAGGCGAGCCCTATGGCGCTTACTAAAACAGCTGCCGCCAACAGTATCATTGCACTATAGGCACCCATGCCGTTTTCCGCCGGGCTGCCGGGCAATAGGACAAAATGCGCTACGGCCATGCCGGTCAAAGCAATCATCCCGGCAGCCACTATCGACCAGCCGCTTAAACCGTTGAATTTTGATGATTTTTCCATCAAATTTCTGATATGCTTAAGATCTTCGGAGTGTTGGTTTACTGTCATAATAAAAGTACTTTGAAATACAAAGTTAATGCTAATTTTATTATTATGCAAATTAATTTTTTAATGAGAGGGTCGTGCCCCCCGACCTTAGGGTGGCGGGGGCAGGCGGTCGCTTGAGGTAGTGATTTCCGCACCGGCTCGCTGCGTTCTGTTACGTAGGTGTAGCAAGCCGATTAACGAAAAACCCAAAAGACAAATTTTCTATTTGACGCACCTGGCCGAAGGTCCGTATTTTTTGCTTTCGCACTTTAAGGCATTGTAAGATGCGCTACTGAATGTTAAGTAGCAACCTTGTTTGGAAGCATCCTCGTTCGATGACCAGTAAGCGCCGTAGCTGCCTTGATCCCAGAGCATACCATCGTCGGAGCTTCGGGAGCCGACAGCAGGCAGAAATATGCAGTTGTTTGGAGTGGGGAGCGTGCATGTGCTCGCGCCCGATCCGTAGAAGCGGCCGGCTTTTGCATTGTTATATCCACTGGCTGCAGCAGCTCTCCAAACAGAGCCGGCATTAAGCAATGCCTGAAACTCTGCCAGGGTCGGCAAACGCCAACCGGAAGGGCATGGGTGAGATGACCACGTACTCGAGGTGCTGGTCCCGGAAGTCCAACTGGTCATTGTTCCCGAGGCAGTCGCTGACCACGCTTTCGAAGTCTTGTTCCATTGCACAAAAGGGGTATAAGTATCAGGTCTCGAGGCAAATATCCAAGCTCCACCGGTATAGGTAGAATTACACCCCGCCCAGGTGGTGGTGCCTAAGGTGTACGTCGGTGTCGTACAACTGCCACCGGTACCGCAAGACGTACTGGCTATCGTCACCACATCACTGTAAGCAGACCAGCATCCCTGGGGGCTCTGTACCTGACCGTTGTAGGTGCCGGCGCCTACATTGGCGGTGCGCGCCCAGACAATACCCGGGATATGGTAGTTCTTTTCATTGGCATTGGGTAAGCCATACCAGTCGGGTAGAGTAATGGTGGTGGTAGCGCCAGAGCAGACGGTCAGTGTCCCTGCGGTAAGGGTGGGCTTGGGCGGGGTGGCGTCTGCAATGGTTAGCACCGGGCTGTAGTCGCTCCAGCAACCGTTGGTATGCTGTACCTGTCCCGAGTACGTACCCGGCCCTACATCGCCGTAGCGTCCGAATACCACCATGCTGATGTGATAGTTCTTATATTCATTGGGGATCTCGGGTTGCAGGTTGTACCAGTTGGGCAGTTCTATGTGCACGTTATAGCTTCCCTGGCAAGTGCTC
>JAVBQY010000019.1:0-66044 GCA_031548545.1 Bacteroidales bacterium
TATCACCGGCTTCTGGAGCAGGGAGGTGAAGCCGCTGCCGGTGGCTACGATGATTGTGGGCAATAAAAAGCAGATGGATCTCAAAGCCCTCCAGGCCTATGGGGAAATTACGGAAATTAAGGCAAAAGACCTCTTTAGTAAGGAAGAGGAATAAATAAAGGGACATCACACGCGCTCTTTCTTGCTTTTTTCAAAAATAAATCGTACATTCGTTTTCTAAAATACTGAAAATGATGTACGATTTATTAGTTATAGGCAGTGGCCCCGGAGGATATGTAGCAGCCATCCGCGGCGCCCAATTGGGTATGAAAACAGCTATTGTGGAACGGGCGGAACTGGGCGGCATTTGCCTGAATTGGGGCTGCATACCCACCAAAGCCTTATTAAAAAGCGCACAGGTCCTGAACTACCTGCACCATGCCGCTGACTATGGGCTGGATGCCGGAAATATAGCAGCACCCGACATAGAAAAGATCGTAGCCCGCAGTCGCAATGTGGCAGCCGGGATGAGTAAGGGTATCGAATACCTCCTGAAGAAGAATGCGATCACCGTAATACCGGGCAACGCCGTATTACAGGCGGATAAAAGCGTAGAAGTAACGGCCAATGACGGAAGCAAGCAAAGCGTATCGGCCACCCATACCGTTATTGCAACCGGCGCTCGCGCCAACAGCCTCCCCTTCGCCCCTATCGATGGTGAAAAAATTATAGGCTACCGTCAGGCCCTGGTTCCTAAACGTATTCCTAAAACTATGGCGGTAATCGGCAGCGGCGCCATAGGCAGTGAACTGGCCTGGTTTTACAATAGTGTAGGCACACAGGTTACACTGATCGAATACCTTGATAATATTGTACCGCTGGAAGACGAAGAAGTCAGCGCACAACTCAGCCGTTCTTTCCGCAAAGCCGGCATTAAGGTCATGGTAAGCACCCAGGTGCAGGCGGTCGATACGGCCGGCGAAGGCTGCACCCTCAGCCTTAAAACAAAAAAAGGAGAAGAAACGCTGCAGGCCGAAGTGGTGCTTTCCGCAGTAGGTATTACTCCCAACACCGAGGGAATAGGGTTGGAAAGCTTAAATATTACGATGGAAAGAGGACGTATTAAAGTAGATGAGTACAACCGCACCAATGTAGAAGGCGTATATGCCATCGGTGACGTCATCAATACGCCTGCCCTCGCCCACATTGCTTCGGCAGAGGCCATCCACTGCGTGGAACATATCGCCGGACTACAGGTTTCCCCTATTAATTATGCTAATTTTCCCTCCTGTATCTATACTTCTCCTGAAATTGCCTCCTGTGGAATGACGGAGAAGGCCGCCAAAGAAAAGGGTTTTGAAGTAAAAACAGGTAAATTTCCTTACACCGCTTCCGGTAAAGCATCAGCAGCCGGTGAAAAGGACGGATTTGTAAAGTTGGTATTTAATGCCGCCGACGACAGTCTTTTAGGCGCCCACCTGATCGGCGCCAATGTATCGGAAATGATTGCCGGCATTGTTACCTCACGCAACCTCAATGTAAAAGGCAAAGACATTATTCACTCCATCCACCCGCATCCGAGCATGAGCGAAGCGATTATGGAAGCGGCCGCAGCTGCTCACGGGGAAGTGATTCACATCTAAACAATGACTATGGATTATTTTAATGATACCAATTGTGCGGTAACCGTATGCGACCTTAACGGCTCGGTGATCTACCGCAATGAGCGCTCTGCAGAAACGTTCGCCCGGCATGGCGAGTTAATGGGGAAAAGCCTGAAAGACTGTCATAGTCCTGCCTCCTGGGAGAAGATCACCGACATGCTACACAAAGGCGATAGCAATACCTATACAATAGAGAAAGGCGGAGTAAAGAAACTCATTCACCAGATGCCCTGGCGGGAAAACGGCGAAGTCCGCGGACTTATCGAACTGTCTATTATTCTACCGGCAGAAATGCCGCACTATGTAAGAGGATAGCTAACGGACCTCGAACTGCCAGCCGGGTTCCATTACAAAGTAAGAAGCGCCGTCAAGCGCCAAGGCCTTGAGTTTTGCGGTATGCAGCCCCTTGGGCAAGACATCAAACCGTATAGCAGAAAGATCGACAATACGTTGCGGATCCGGCGGCAGCGCCGCACGCTCCACAGGGGTATACAGCGGAAAGACTTGTCCGTCAATATCCAGATACAGCGCTTGCACCTTAGTATTATAAGCCGGACTAATCATTGGCCGCAACATCACTATGAAACCGGAGCCAAGTTGTAACGCCTGCTGCGGATATTGCAGAACCGGTTGCGCATATTGCGCCGCCGACGCATCATTCAACACCGCCGGCACCCCATACTTCGGGGCATGAAATACGTTCAGGTGGTGTGCTTGCAGATAAGTGGCGCGCGACCTTAGTAAATCGGGCCAGGGATAAAGTTGCTGAAGAAAAGGATCCGGCTGGCTATCCACTAATTCAAGAACATAGGCTGCATAGAGGCGTTCAGCTTTCACTTTGGCTCCACTCCGGAAACCGGAGAGTAATGCGACAGGAATAGACAGCGCCACCAATACGCCGGCTACTTTAGCCATATTTTTTACCAGGCTTTTCTTTTCTTGTTTATCTTTCAGCTCCATCCAGAGCAACAGCAAGCCTACCACCGCACACAGGGCAAAAGAAGTATAGCGGCCGGCCAGGGACTGTTCCACGCCAAATCCGGCACGGCCTAAAGCTATGCTGCCCAAAATAAACAAACTATTCAAGACCAGGGCCAGCGGAAAGAAAAAAAACTGCACCTGCTTTCTTTTCCAGATAAGCACCACGGCGATCAGCAGAAAGAATACAATGACCAGGCCCGCCAGAACAGCCAATGGAGCGCTAAGCCCACCAGCCAAAGCATTACCCAGAATAGAAAGAAAATACTGTATAAATATACCGGGTTGCTCAAACAAAAAGGTCAGGCTGGGGTGGTGTTCCGGTTTCACATAGCCATTGAAATAAATGCCCCAGCTAAGCGCGGCGCAAGCCATCCAAAGTATAAAGTAAGGTGACTTGAACACCCTCTTCCCGAAAACAAGCAGCATCAACACAGCGGCCGTCACCCAGGTAATCAAGCCCTGGCTGTGGGAAAACGAATCAATAAAAGCAAACAAAACGGCCAGTGCAAAGTAAATATACTTTTGTTGTTTATGCTCCGCTTCCAATGCCCGGTACAAGCAATAAAACGATACGACAGACAGGACCAGCACCATAACAAAACCGATCTGAAAGCCCCACAGCAAATTCTCGGACTGCACCAGACTATAAATCAGGAATGAGGTCAGGATGGCAAACAAATAACGTTTTTGCCGGGACACCTGCTGTCTCCTCCCGATATAATTAACCACAAGAAAAGCAGCGATAGAAAGCATCAGGAAAGAAAAACACATTAAAGCCACCGTATTATAGTCCGTCAGCGCCACAATACCCAAATAAACCAGCCGGGCAAAAAATATCCGGTGCTCATTATGTTGGGCAAACAGGTCTGAAAAATGCAGGCCTTCGGCCTCCGTCTTTTGCGAGAAGGCCACCATCTCCCATTCATCCATAAAGGGTACACTTACCCCATAGTTCAGAATATACGACAGACAAATAATAGCGGGGATGGCCATTGCAGCCAAATATAACAGTACTTTTTTCATATTATCTTTTTTTTCCAAACCATGTATTTTTCACACACAGCCAATACCAATGTAAATAGTGCGGTAACCAGGCCCAGAGCTTAAAATTAGATTGCCCGTCCGTCCGATCATACCAGGCCGATGGAATTTCCGTAATCTTATAGCCCGCAGTATAAGCCTTCACCACAATCTCCATCCCGATCTCAAAGCCACCGTTGCTCTCTATAGGAATAGCATCCAACATGATTTTACGGTACATTTTAAAACTATTGGAAACGTCATGCGTAGGTATGCGGGTAAGCCAATGCAGGGAAAGGCCGGCCATACGGGCAAAAAGTCCTTTCAAAAAAGGGCCTCCGTATTGCTTTCCGCCTTTCATATAGCGTGAACCGCAGACAAGGTCATAGCCTTCGTCCGCTATTTTGGCATACATCACATCTACCACTTCCAGGCTGTCCGAAAGGTCGGCCATCATGACCAGCACCGCCGCTTCGGTAGCCTGCCGCATGCCGCTTTTAATAGCATTCAGCGCACCACGGCCGTATAGATTCTTCTCCAGCCGCACAGGAAAGGGATATAGGTCTTTAATCGCAGTGATAACGGGTAGTGTATTGTCTTCTTCAAAATCATAGACGACGATAATCTCTGCCGGCGTCTTGATTTTAGCCTTTATCTCGTCGAAGAGTGCTTGTATGTTTCCACCCTCATTATAAACCGGTATTACGATATTGATCATCTGCGCTATCTTAAATATTACCCAAAGCCACCTGCTCCTTCACCCATGGAATGACCTCATCAAGTGTAGCGCTCAAATCGGTAGACGCTTCAAAGCCCAATAATTCCTTTGCCTTGGCTACGGAGGGTACCCGTTTCTGCACATCATATTCAAAGGCCTTATCATGCACAAAATTTAAAGGCTTATCACCGTTGATTTTTTTCCAGATCAAAGCGGCCAGGTCTTTCACGGTAGTAGACACCGGTGTAGACAGATTAAAATCATTATTCAGCGCCTTTTCGCTTTCAATACAGAGACGTATACCACGCGCCAGATCGCCGCCGTATGTATAATGGCGGACCTGGTTCCCTTCTCCCAGGATATGCAAAGGATCCTGCCCCTTGAGCACTTTCTGTACCAGGTCGGGCACCACATGACTCATGGCCAGCTTCACATTGCCTGAGAAAATTTCTTTTTCATTTTTGGCCCGCCGCTCGCCGATACCCACACAATTAAACGGGCGGATAATGGTATAGGGCAACTGGTATTGTTCATAAGCGCCCTGGGCGAAATATTCGCAGGCCAGCTTCTGAAATCCATAGGTAGACAAGGGCGGCGGACATTTTTTCTGCTCTCCTTCCGGCGTGGGATAAATAGAGGCGGACTCATAGACCATGGATGAAGACAGGACGTTGATTTTTTTCAACTGTCTTTCTTTAAACGCCCAGATGGCCGCATCAAAAGTAGAAGCTGTGATGCGCTCATTTTCGGCTAAAAGTTCATAGGCATACTCATGAAAATAAGTAATACCGCCGATCATGGCGGCAATGGCCACCACCTGGTCGCAGTCGGCGATCAGTTCTTTCATCAGGGCAGTATCTTTGACATCGCCCTTTACAATACTGTAGTTCGGGTGATGGTCATAACTTTTCTCAATAAAACCATATTTGCTGTAATTATCAATACCCACTACCGTATGGCCATGTTTCAATAATTCTTCCACCAAATAACCGGCAATAAATCCGGCAGAACCCGTAACTAATATTTTCATTATATTTTTCCTCCATTATTCAGGACATTCCAGATGTCCACCACCTTTTTATTTTTAATTTCCAATGTTTTATAACGTTTGTGCGGCGCTGCAATAATAATGATATCACAGGTTTCCAGTAGTGTTGCTTCATCTGTCAGGGCCGGATCTTTCACATAAGGGTCAGCACAATATACCTTCCCCGACTCTATTTCCAATATTTTTTTCAATTTGTAAGACAGGGATTCCCGGATATCATCACTCTCCGCCTTGAATGCCATCCCCAGTATACCGACTTTCATCTCCGAAAGGTTATACTGTTTTTTAAGCTGGTTGACAACATAGTTGGGCAAGCCCTCATTAATAAGCATAGCAGTATGCCCCAGGTGAAAGTTATTGTTATTAAAGGCGGCCAACTGCATGGTATCTTTAAACAGGCAGGGACCGGCCGCAAAGCCGGGCCGTGGAAAATCCTTGGTACGCGAATAGTTATGCGTCATCGCGTGATAAATATTGTAAAAATCCAGGTTATAGTCATTGGCAATCATATAGAACTGGTTGGCCACAGCAAATTTCAGGTAGCGCCAGGAGTTGGTGAACAACTTGGCCAGCTCGGCTTCCATAGGACTCACCACCACCAGGTCTTTGGTCAGAAGAGAGAATAAATCGGAAGCCCTCCTTACCCCTTCGTCCGTAAAAGAAGATATGATCTGCGGCAGGCTTTCCAGTTCTTCCAGGGCCTTACCTTCCAGGATACGTTCCGGGCAAAAAGCAAGGTGAATATGCTTGCCGGCATCAATAAACCAATCATTGATCCGCTTACTGAGCCCCGGATATACGGTACTGCGTAAAACCAGCAGCTGCCCGTCGCGGAAGTAAGGCAACAAACCGTCTATCACCTCTTTCATGATCCGGAACTTGGGGTTCAGGTGTTCGTCGACCGGCGTACCGATAATCAATACGGCCGTCTCACTTTCCGACACCACCCCCGGCTGATCTGAAAAATGCAATTTCCCGGAAGCCAGTACTTTTTTCAACAAAGGTTCCGCCCCTTCTTCAAAAAAGGGAATGGTACCGGATTGTACCGTTTCAATGCTTTTGGCGTTAGTATCATAGATACAGACATCTTTACCCTTACCGGCCAACATAATAGCCAACGGAAGCCCAACATGTCCGCAACCGCCGATGACACAAATATCGTATTTCATTCAATTGTTAAATTTTTAAAATACAAATATAGCATTTACTCTTGAAAATACACGCGTTTTACCCGCCTGCTCACACTTGTTAACACTTCATAAGGTATGGTTTCAAGTATTCTCGCCACCTCAGCAATGGGCCACTGCTCACCGAAAATAATGACTTCATCATTTTCGCAGGCCTTGATTTCAGACAAATCTATCATACACATATCCATACAGACATTGCCAATAACCGGGACCAGGCGTCCGTTGACCAGCACCTTGCCCCGCCCGTTGCCGAACCTGCGGTTCAGGCCGTCGGCATAGCCGATAGGAATAACCCCTATGGTCATGTCCGCCGGAGCAATGAATGCACGGCTATAGCCCACCGCTTCTCCGGCCGGAATCCGGCGGATTTGGGATATCACGGTTTTCAGCGTACTTACATTATACAGGTGTTGCTGCTCCGTGGCATCTACCCCAACACCATACAGGCCTATGCCCAGGCGCACCATGTCAAATTGTGCTTCAGGAAAACGGGCTATGCCGGCAGAGTTAAGAATATGGCGTGCAATGGGATAATCAAAAGCGGACTGCAATTGTCCGCTCATCTGCCGGAAAGTATCGATCTGACGACGGGTATACATATCAAAGCGCGGCTCATCACTGGTGGCCAGGTGTGAAAAAACGGAGGCTATATGCAGGCCGGGCTTCTCCTGCAAGGCTGTAATAAGCGCAGGAAGGTCTTTTTCCTCAAAACCCAGGCGGTGCATACCGGTATCGAATTTAATATGTATACGCACCTGCGGATAACGGCGCAGTTTTTCTTTTAGCAGGTTCAGCACCCTGAAACTGTATACTTCCGGCTCCAAATCATATTCCAGCATTTTATCCAGGCTCTGCTCCTCGGGATTCATCACCATTACCGGCATGCGTATACCGGCGCGGCGCAGTTCCACCCCCTCATCGGCATAAGCTACGGCAAGATAATCAACATGATGAAACTGTAAAAGATTGGCAATTTCATAACTACCGCTACCATAGGAAAAAGCCTTCACCATAGCCATTAGCTTTACGCCTGGCGAAAGCTTGGAACGATGATAGTTCAGGTTTTGCAGCATTGCCGACAAGTTGATTTCCAGCACGGTTTCATGCGCCTTTTGCTGCAGGGCCTTGTCTATCTGTTCAAATTCAAAAATCCGGGCGCCCTTCAATAAGATGGTTTCATCACGCAAGCTATCAAAGGGGAAGTCACGCAAAAAAGCAGTGGTATCCGGATAAAACTGTTTTTCCATGGTGAATTTATCCGCCTGTCCGGAAATCACCGGACCGATACCGATGATACGGCTGATCTGTTTACTTTGCAATAAGCGGGAAACCCCGGTATACAGTTCGTCTTCGGGCCTGCCGCTTTGCAGGATATCCGAAAGTATAATCGTTTTTTTAACGTGCTGTTGCTGCTGCACCAGAAAGTCAACCGCTATCTGCAGGGAATTGTAATCAGAACTGTAACTATCATTAATGACGGAACAATTATTAATTGCCTCTTTCAACTCCATCCGCATTTCAATGGCCGGCAGGCTGCACATGCGTCCGGAAATATACTCCTGTTCATAGCCCAACAGCAACATACAGGCCCAGCAATGCATGGCGTTTTCTATAGCCGCCTTATCCGGAAAGGGAATGCTGATTTGCAGGGGGCGGCCCTGATAAACAGCCGTAATCACAGTAGCGTCCGCGCCTGATACTATCGTACGGCACTGCAGCACACTACCCGGCGCATACCCCCAGCTAAACAGCCGTAACTGTTGCAAGGCGGCGGATTGCGCAATCCGTTCCCGCACCTCCGGCTGGTCAGCGCAATAAATCAGGGTTTGCACACCGGAAAAAAGCCGGAGCTTTTCATCTATCTTCTGTCTGCGGTCTTGAAAATACTCATCATGAGCCGCACCAATATTCGTAAAAATACCGACGGTAGGCTGTATGACCTCCCGGTTGCGTTCCATCTCTCCGGGCTGCGAAAGGCCGGCTTCGAAAACGGCCATTTCATCCTCTTGCTCCATCTGCCAAACAGACAGCGGCACCCCGATCTGGCTATTGTAACTCTTGGGGCTTTTCACCACTTTCCTGCTATCAGCCAGTAAATAAGACAGCCATTCTTTCACTATGGTTTTTCCGTTGCTGCCGGTAATGCCTATCACCGGAATTTGAAAGCGCCGCCTATGGTTTGCAGACAACAACTGCAAAGCGCTCAGCGAATTATCAACAACAAGCCAATCTATATCTTTTACAGCCTCCAGCGCAGCGGGAATATACTCCACCACAAAAGACCGCACCCCTTTTTCATAGAGGGACTCAATATACTTATGCCCATCATTGCGGGCCGTAACCAGGGCAAAAAACAAACTGCCGTCGGCCGTCACAACATTCCGGCTATCGGTCAGCAGGCGCGTAATCACCACATCATCCGTCCGGCCTGTTATACGCCGGGCGCCGGTTATAGTTGCTATTTCACCTATTTGATATTTCGGCATGGTCAATTTACATAGAGACTACAAAGATAAGCAATTTATGACTTTAATCTTCCGGAAAGAAAAATTATTCTGATTTTATTGCTATCTTTGCCTCCTTATTTTGATGATTTATGTTTGAGAATTTATCCGATAGACTGGACCGCGCGTTTAAATTGCTGAAAGGCGAAGGACGCATCACCGAAATCAATGTAGCAGAAACACTGAAGGATATCCGCAAAGCCTTGCTGGATGCCGACGTGAGTTATAAAGTAGCCAAGAGTTTTTGCGACGAGGTGAAGCAAAAGGCCATGGGACAAAACGTACTGACAGCCGTACGCCCCGGCCAGATGATGACCAAAATCGTACATGATGAGCTGGCCGCATTGATGGGCGGGCAGGCCACGGATATCAACCTTAAAGGCTCCCCCGCGGTTATACTTATCGCCGGTTTACAGGGCTCCGGTAAAACAACTTTCTCCGGAAAATTAGCCTTTAACATCAAGAAAAAAGGACGCCAGCCCTTACTGGTCGCCTGCGACGTGTATCGCCCGGCGGCTATCGAACAGCTGAAAGTACTGGGCGCGCAGATTGAGGTGCCCGTATACACGGAAGAAGGCAGCAAGAACCCCGTACAGATTGCACAAAATGCCATTAAATACGCCAAACAGAACAATTTCAACACCGTAATTGTCGATACCGCCGGCCGGTTGGCCATTGATGAGGAGATGATGCGGGAGATCGCAGCCGTCAAAAAGGCGATAGAACCAAGCGAAACCCTGTTTGTGGTAGATTCCATGACCGGCCAGGACGCTGTAAATACGGCCAAAGAATTCAATGACCGCCTGGACTTCGACGGTGTTGTACTGACCAAGCTCGACGGGGATACCCGCGGCGGGGCGGCCATATCCATCCGCGCCGTGGTGAACAAGCCGCTGAAATTCATCAGCTCCGGCGAGAAGATGGAAACCCTGGATGTATTCCACCCCGAACGTATGGCCGACCGTATCTTAGGTATGGGTGACATTGTCAGCCTGGTGGAAAAGGCACAGGAGCAATTCGACGAAGAAGAGGCCCGCAAGCTGCAACGCAAGCTGGCCAAAGACCAGTTCACCTTTGATGACTTCTTCAAACAGATCCAGCAGATCAAGAAGATGGGTAACATCAAGGACCTGGCCGCCATGATCCCCGGTGTGGGGAAGGCGATCAAAGATATTGACATCGATAATGATTCGTTCAAAAGCATAGAAGCCATCATCCAGTCCATGACGCCCGAAGAGCGGGAGAACCCGGCCTTATTCAACGGTAGCCGCCGTAAACGCGTAGCCTTGGGAAGCGGCACCAGCATTGCCGAAGTCAACCGCCTGGTAAAGCAATTCGAAGATATGCGCAAGATGATGAAGATGATGAGCGGCGGCGGCGGAAAACAGATGATGCGCGCCATGGGCGCCATGCAACGCGCCCGCCGGTAGTAATAAACTCCAACTCTCTTAAATCTCCCATTCTTTTTATGCAACTACTTGACGGAAAAGCAACAGCTAATGCGCTGAAACAGGAAATTGCACAGGAAGTGCAGAATATGAAAGCGGCAGGGCTGAAAACGCCCCATTTAGCCGCCATTCTCGTAGGCAATGACGGAGCCAGCGAGACCTATGTATCCAGCAAGGAACGTGACTGTCACGAAGTAGGTATGGACTCCACCGTCCTCCGCTTCCCCGAGAGTATTACCGAGTCCGAACTACTGCAACAAGTAGCCGGAATTAATCAAAACGAGGCCATTGACGGACTGATCGTACAAATGCCGCTGCCCGGGCACATCAATGAGCAACGGATTATCGAAGCCATAGACCCCCGCAAGGATGTAGACGGTTTTCACCCTTTGAACGTAGGCCGCATGTCGCTTGGCCTGCCCGCCTATATTTCGGCCACCCCCGACGGCATTATGGAATTGCTGGCGCGTTATAATGTGGAAACAGCCGGCAAACACTGCGTCGTAATCGGCCGGAGTAACATCGTAGGCCGGCCCATGGCTAACCTACTGTCTCAGAAATCAAGCCCCGGAGACTGCACCGTAACCATCTGCCATAGCCGCACCAAAGATATTAAAGCCCACTGCCTGCAAGCCGATATTATCATTGCAGCGCTCGGCCGGCCGGAGTTTCTTACCGCTGATATGGTAAAAGACGGCGCCGTAGTCATTGATGTGGGTATAACACGTGTCCCCGCCGATAATAAAAGCGGTTTTCGTTTGCTTGGAGATGTAAAATTCGCTGAAGTAGCGGACAAATGCAGCTACATAACCCCTGTCCCCGGAGGTGTGGGTCCTATGACCAGGGCATCCTTACTTAAAAACACCCTGAAAGCTGCAAAAAAAGTGTTGTAACCCTGTAAAAACAAGCCTACAACACTTCATTTAAAATTCTACGCTGGAAAAATCGTTCCCCTCGCGTTCCTCACGCCGGGGTTGTTCCGGTGAATGTTGGCGTACGTAGCCGATTACATCCTGTAATCCTTCGACAAACTTTTCAAAATCTTCTTTGTACAAGAAAATCTTGTGCTTTTCATAAGTAAAGCGTCCATCATGCTCCACACGCCGTTTGCTTTCCGTTAGTGTAATGTATAAGTCGTTCCCCTTGGTAGCTTTGACATCAAAGAAGTAAGTCCTTTTGCCTGCTCGTACCGGCTTGGAAAACACATCATCACTTCCACCGTGCTCGGAATAATCATTTCGTTCAAAATCTGCCGCCATATTCCTTTTATTATTTGGTTTACTTTGCAAAAATAAAAATAAATTATGAATTTTTTAGCATATTTGAATGTTAAAAACTATCTTTGTAGCAAATTTGATCTTTTAAAATTACTTGATAATTTATGTTGACACGCCGGTTTCTACGCGTAAAGGCTTTCAAAATCCTCTTTAGTTACGCCTATTCGGACAATGACTCGTTGCTGCACGCGGAAAAAGAGCTGAATGTGAGTTTGGAGAAAACTTACGACCTCTATCATTTCCTATTGGCGGCCATTATTACAGTGGCCGATTATGCAGAGGAACGTATTGAAATCGGGCTGCGAAAATTCAAACCGACGGACGCAGAAGCTAACCCCAATCGAAAATTCATTAATAACGAGCTTATTGCTCTGATCAGGAACAATGAAGCGCTGCAAAAATACTGCAGCCAGCATGTTTTGAATTGGCGCGACTATCCGGAAACCGTACGGGCTATCTACAACAGCATGATCGAAAGCCCTTATTACAGGAACTATATGTTTTCTCCGGACGCTTCATTCGCCGAAGACAGCCGCCTGGTGGAAGATTTCTTCCGGAATGAATTTGAAGACGCTCCCGAAGTAGAAGGCCTTATTGAAGAGATGAATGCTTATTGGGCGGATGATATCGGCTTTGTGCTGGCCTCTGTGCTACGTACCCTGAGCGCTTTCCAGCCGGGCCGTAACGATGAAGCTGCGCTGATGCCCATGTACCGCGCCCAGGAAGACGAAGAGTATGTACATGAATTGCTACGGCACTCACTGGGCCACTTTAAGGAGTACTCCAACCTGGCTCAGCAATTTATACAGAACTGGGAGTCGGACCGTATTGCCTATGTGGATATGGCGCTCATTATAATGGGCATATCGGAAGCCATTGCTTTCCCAAATATTCCGGTGAAAGTAACGATCAACGAATATGTGGAAATCGCGAAATTCTACAGTACACGTAACAGCCACGTCTTTGTAAACGGTGTATTGGACAAAGTGGTACTGCATCTTTTGAAAGAAGGGACCATCAAAAAAACGGGACGCGGACTGATACAGGAAACCATTATCAAAAAACGAAATTTTTAATATTAATATTTAAATACAATGAATATGTTAGTCTTTCTTCAAGCAACAGACGCTGCCGGCGGTGGAAGCATGAGTTTCCTCTTAATGATGGGATTGGTTTTTGTGGTGATGTACTTCTTTATGATCCGTCCCCAACAAAAACGCCAGAAAGAATTGCGTAAATTCCGTGAAAGCCTGCAAAAAGGCGACAAGGTGGTAACCAGCGGCGGTATCTACGGTACTATCGTGGAAATCAAGGAAACTTATGCACTTGTAGAAGTTGACCAGAATGTTAAACTGCGCTTCGACAAATCGTGCATACTGAAAGATATGTCTGATGTCCCTGCAAAGTAAACTATTTAACCGTAAAGTATTTGAATTCCTGATTTGCCTGGTGCTGGCCGCCAGCATTTGGGTGATCAACAAACTGACCAAGGAGTACTCCTACGACCTGCCGTATAAGGTATGTGTACATAGCAGCAGTACCAACGGTGTTGAGCCCATGTGCGCCACCAACAAGCTCTACGTACGTGTAACGGCCAAGGGGTTTTATATCATGCAGCACCGCCATCAACCGGCGCTGCTGGATATTGATATAAAGAAAATGAGACCCCAGCGCGTGACGGACGAAAATAACGAAACCGAATATACCCTGCCGACCGGCAATCTGCAGAGCGCTATCAAGGAAGCCATAGGTGAAGGTGTGCGTGTGGAATCCATCATTACGGAAAGTTTAACCTTTGACAGTAGTAACTAAATGCTCAAAGCAGGTCTCAGCGGAGGTATAGGCAGCGGTAAAACAACCGTATCCAAAATCTTGCAGACTTTGGGAATCCCGGTATTTTATGCTGATGATGCGGTAAAAGCCCTTTACAATACCCACGCCGGCCTTCGGGACGCAATGATCAGTCTCTTCGGTCCGGCTATCTATGAGAACGGGCAACTGCAACGCGGAAAATTAGCCGCATTAATTTTTGCAGACAACATATTACTGCAAAAAGTCAACGCACTGACCCATCCGCTGGCGGAAAAGGCATTTGAACAATGGTGCGCACAACAAAGCGCACCGTACCTTGTCCACGAAGCGGCCATTTTATTTGAAAGCGGCCTCGCCCGGAAAATGGACATTAACATCAATGTCTCCGCTCCCGAAGCCTTGCGCATCAGCCGGGTTGTCGGCCGTGACGGTTGCAGCCCCCAGCAGGTACGCGAGCGGATGGCAAGGCAATGGAGTGATGAGCAACGCAACGCTAAAGCCGATTTTATTATCAACAATGACGAAAAAGAAGCGCTATTGCCCCAGGTAATAGCCATTCATGAAAAAATTTTAAACCGTATATGAAGACCGATTTACAAAAAGTATTTTCTATTGCCGGCTATCCGGGATTGTTCGTTTATGTGGCCCAAAGCCGCAACGGCATTATTGTAGAATCCCTGCTCGACAAAAAACGTTTGTCTGCCAGCGCTTCCATGCGCATCACCACCCTGAGTGACGTAGCCATGTATACCGACAAAGAAGAAATTCCCCTGCAAGAGGTATTTGAAAAAATTAAGAACGTATACAATGGCGGAAAATCGGTAGATCACAAAGCGAACACCGCCACCCTGCAACAATTCATGGAAAGCGTAATGCCCGACTATGACCGTGAGCGCGTATATGCATCACACATGAAAAAACTGGCTGAATGGTACAATATACTACAAGCCAACGACATGTTGAATTTCGAAGAAGACGAAACAGCAAGCTAATCAAAAAAAATCATATTGTATGAAAACTATTGTCGCAAGCTTGGGTCTGATGATGGCGATGGCCGGCAGCCTGGCCGCCCAAGCCCCCCAAAGCGCCCCTAAAGATAGCGTGACCAATGTGCAGCTAAGCGCACCGGCACCTGCCGCCACCGAAACGCCGGCTCCGGCACAGGCCAAGACCTCTTCCTGTAAATTCCAGTTTAGCCGGATGTACTTCGGCGGTGCGTTGGGGATGAATTTCAGCAATGAAAACACCAATGTTATCATACAACCGCTGGTGGGCTATCGCTTCACGGAAATTCTCTCGGCCGGGGTACTGTTCGACTATGAGTACTCCAAGAACGGCGATTTCAGCTCCAATACCATTGGCGGCGGCGTATTCGGCCAAGTTGATATGCCTATCATTCCCAACAAAATAGGATTATCGGTCCACATGGAATACGATTACCTGCACCGGATGTACGATACCAACGGTATCAAGTCGAGTGATAACGACAGCTACCTGCCCTCCGGCGTAGGGATATTCACCTATGCAGGCCGCTCACGCATCAGCGTACTGGCCTTATGGGACCTGTTACACCTGGGCAATGATAATTCAGGTACGCCCACCATCCGGATTTCCGCCTCATTCTAATTCACACAAAATTTTCGCTCCGTCATGCAAACAGTAAATTACGACACCGCCAAAGAACTGGGACTGCTTCCCGAAGAATTTGATAAAATCAAAGAGATATTGGGCCGTGTACCCAATTTTACAGAATTAAGTATTTTCTCGGCCATGTGGAGCGAACATGCCTCCTATAAGAACTCTATCAAATGGCTGAAAACACTGCCTAAAAAAGGCCAGCATATCCTGGCTGAGGCCGGTGCCGAAAATGCCGGACTGGTAGATATTGGCGATGGCTGGGCCTGCGCTTTCAAGATAGAATCACACAATCACCCCTGCGCCGTAGAGCCGGTACAGGGCGCTGCCACCGGCGTAGGCGGCATCAACCGCGACGTGTTCACAATGGGTGCGCGTCCTATCGCCCAGTTAAACTCCCTGCGTTTCGGTAATCCGAATGATGAGCGCACCAAGTTCCTGCTGCGCGGCGTAGTCAAAGGCATCAGCCACTACGGCAACTGTTTCGGCGTACCGGTTGTGGGCGGAGAAGTATATTTTGACGAATGCTACCACGTCAACCCCCTGGTAAATGCCATGTCCGTAGGTCTGGTACGCAAAGGCGAGACCATCTCGGCCACGGCGAGCGGCGTGGGTAATCCTGTTTACATCGTTGGTTCCGCTACCGGAAAAGACGGTATCCACGGTACCACATTCGCCTCGGCCAACATTACCGAAGATTCTGCCAATGATATTCCGTCCATCCAGGTGGGCGACCCCTTCATGGAAAAACTCCTGCTCGAAGCCTCCCTGGAACTCATTAAGAGCGGCGCCGTGGTAGGGATGCAAGATATGGGCGCTGCCGGTATCATCTGCTCCACCAGTGAAATGAGCGAACGCGGCGGCTGCGGGATGCGCGTAGATTTAAGCCGGGTTCCTATGCGCCAAAAAGGTATGGAAGCCTGGGAAATTCTGCTGTCCGAATCACAGGAACGCATGCTTGTGGTCGTAGAAAAAGGCAAGGAAGCTATTGTTGAAGCCATCTTCAAAAAATGGGATTTGGCCTGCGAAATTATCGGCGAGGTGATTGCCGATGATAAGTTGGAATTTTATTACGAAGGCGAACTCAAGGCCGTAGTACCCGCAGCGGCGCTGGCCCTGGGTGGCGGCGCCCCGCAGTACGACCGCGAATACAAAGAACCGGCCTACCTGGCCGAATACCGGCAATTCGATATCAGCCGGATTGAACAGCCGCGCGACCTGAAGGCGGTGGCCCTGGCCCTTACCGCCAATCCCAATATTGCCAGCAAACGTTGGGTCTATGAACAATATGACTCCATGGTGCGCACAGTGAACAAGAGCACCAACTTTCCTTCGGATGCCGGCATCGTCAATGTAAAAGGGACCAACAAAGCCCTGGCCGTATGCACGGATTGTAACAGCCGTTATGTAAAGGCGGACCCGGAGACCGGTACTATGATCGCCGTGGCGGAAGCCGCACGTAACGTGGTATGTTCCGGCGCCGAACCCTGCGCCATTACCAACTGCCTTAACTTCGGCAACCCTTACAACCCAGAAGTATACTGGCAATTTGTACATGCCATCAAAGGGATGGGCAAGGCCTGTGAACATTTTGGCACTCCGGTCACCGGCGGCAATGTAAGTTTTTATAACCAATCCGATATCAAAGGAAAGACCGAAGCCGTTAACCCCACCCCTACGATCGGGATGCTGGGTATTATGACCGACAAACTCCATCATACCACCCTGGCTTTCCAGCAGAAGGGAGATATGATATACCTCATCGGCGCCTCCAAGGAAGACATTTCCTCCTCCGAATACCTTTACAGCTACCATAAAGTCAAAGCCTCTCCGGCCCCCTATTTCAATCTGGAAGAGGAATCCGCCATCCAGCAATCCGTACTCGGCGCCATCCGCGAAGGACTGGTTAACAGCGCCCATGACGTATCCGACGGTGGCTTATTCATTACCCTCCTGGAGTCCGCCATGCCGCACGGGCTGGGATTCGATATTACCACTGACGCCGATATCCGCACAGATGCATTCCTCTTCGGTGAGGCCCAGGGCCGTATTGTAGTGAGCGTTTCGCCCGGCCAAGAAACCCGCTTCATTGATTTCATGAATGCGCAAAATGTACCGGTCACCACGCTGGGGCATATTACCAAAGGCGAATTCAGGATAGATGATGAGTCCTTCGGTTTCGTGTGCGACTACAAAGACATTTATGACAACGCCCTTTCTAAAATACTTGAAAATTAAGCATTGAGGAGATTCAACAATTGAAACCTGAACTCAATAAAGAGGCCGGGCGTATTGCAGGAATGTTTGATGACATTGCCCCGCAGTATGACTTCCTGAACCATTTTCTTTCTTTCGGTATTGATACGTATTGGCGTCATTATCTGGTACGCCATATTGCCCGTCAGGCCCCCCGCCAAGTCCTTGACGTAGCCACCGGCACCGGCGACCTGGCCTTCCTGCTGGCCCGGAAAACGGGCGCTACCGTCACAGGCATTGATATTTCCGAAGGGATGTTGCAAATAGCCCGCACAAAAGCAGCTAAAGCCATAAAAGCCTCCGGGATGACCGGGTTCGTATCGGGGTCGGCCACAGACCTGCCCTTTCCGGATAGCAGCTTTGATGCCGTGACCGTTGCCTTTGGCGTACGCAATTTTGAGGACTTGCAACAAGGACTGCGTGAAATGAAACGGGTACTGAAACCCGGCGGACAATTAGCCGTTCTGGAGTTCACGACGCCCCGCCGCCAGCCCATGAGCACACTCTACGCCTGGTACTCGAAATACCTCATTCCCCTGATGGGCCGCCTGGTTTCACGCCATAATTCTGCTTATACCTACCTGCCTGCCTCCGTCGCAGCCTTCACCCAACGGGAAGAACTCTGCGCCGAATTGCAGCAAGCCGGACTTCAAGAGGTTAAATACAAAACACTTACCTGTGGTATTTGTGGATTTTACACCGGTACCCGCTAAAGATGACTGAAAATCCTTATCTTTGTAAGATTCAAATGAAACGTATCATCTTCATAAGCCTCTTATGCCTGGCCTTCTTTCCGGCCAAGGCGCAGCTGCAAACGCAGGAGCTCTACCTCAAGCACTATGACTATGATTACAAATGGCGTTTCGGGATGACCCTAGGCATGCATGTCTTTGACTTTGCCGTAACGAATTCCACAGATTTCACCAAGAACCCGCTCCGACTCCAGGCCACCGTTTCGCAACCCGGCTTCGGCTTCAATATTGACGGTATTGTAGACTATCGTATCGTACGGAACCTCCACCTCCGCTCAGGTATAGGCATCTGTTTCGGCCAACGCAACCTCAATTTTTTCGGAGAAAGTAAGAGTTTGCTGCAAGATAGTCTGTACCATACCATGTCCTTTGATTCCTATTACCTCGAAGTCCCTCTTTCTATCAAATATTCCGCTAAACGCCACAGCAACATTCGACCCTACCTTATGGGCGGGATCAATCTCCGTTATAACCTGGGTTCAAAAGTCAATGAGGCTAAAGGCGTTTACTTTGGGCTCACAGCCTTCGAACCTTTCTATGAGGCAGGTTTCGGCTTCGATTTCTTTTACCCTTTTTTCAAACTATCTGTCGAAGTCAAATATTCCGGCGGATTGGTGAACATAGCCTCAAACAGTGTTGCGGAGGGGTATGAGGGATATCGCGATGTTATCGAACGGATGAACTCACGGATGTGGTTGCTCAGTTTTCACTTTGAATAGGCGCCCGGTATCCGGTTGGCGCCCGGCAGCGGCTCCTAACACAAACGGGTAGTCACCTTACTTTCTCCCAACTCAAGATCCAATTGCGCACCCCGGCATACAACGGCAGGTGTATCCGTAGGGATAAAGATATAGTCGCCGATTTTCAGGGTTAAAAAGCGGGATACGGCAGGAATCACTGTAGATAGCACGCCGTCATAGCGAGCAGCCATCTCATCGTCAAAAGGAATAAAAATGGGCGGAACAGCGGCAGAGTAATCGAAACCGGTCGCAGGATCGTGCGGAAGCCCCTGCCGGCAGGAGTCCTCCAATAAATCGGCCGCAGTAAATAGCAGCCCGGCGCCCACAGCGTCCACATAACGGCCGGCAAAGCGCGGCGCAATACTGCGCCCCAAACGGCAGACACGAAAAATATGACAGGTCTGCACAACAAGCTGTTGTGTAAAATCCGGATAATACAGGGGATCGTTATTGCGTAATAAAGCCGTATCCGGACGGAGATGGAAATACACCTCCTGCCCATCGATACGATTTATGCAAATGATTTTCAAAACAGCGTATTGCTTTTAGCAGACGGTGTATTTCTGGGAAGAGCATTGTCTTTGGCAATTTTGGACTGTAGACGCAACTCTGTGAAAACCCGCTTGGTATCAAGCGTGAAATCACCGGACTGTATCCATGAATAATAGCCGGGGTCTTTGTCCAGCACATCCATCACCGGCTTGCCTCTGTATTTGCCAAAGTTGATAATAGGCTCATCTTTTTCATTCAATATCACCCGCCCGGCATAATCAAGATTACGGGATTTCAGGGAAAATTCAGCCAGTTTATTGACATCGTTTTCGAGATTCTGGTAACGGTCCAACTGTGACTGGAGGATCTCATAGGTAGCATAGGTGTCGGCAGCGGCGCTGTGGGCATTATGCAGTTCTTTTTCACAGTAGAATTTATAGGCGGCGCTCAGTGTACGTTGCTCCATCTTATGAAAAATGGTTTGCACATCAATGAGCTTGCGCCGGTGAAAGTCAAAGCAGATTTCGGCGCGAATAAATTCTTCGGCCAATATAGGAATATCGAATTTAATGGAATTATAACCGGCAATATCGCAGCCCTCCATAAAATTGAACAGCGTACGGGCTATTTCATTGAACTTGGGACAACCGGCTACATCCGCATCGCTAATGCCATGAATAGCCATGGCCTGCGGTGAAATCGGGATAGTAGGATTTACCCGGAACGTCTTCTGTTCTTCGGCGCCGTTAGGTAAGACCTTCAGCAAAGATATTTCAACAATACGGTCGCGGGCAATATCCAGGCCCGTGGTTTCCACGTCAAAAAACACAAGCGGATTACGAAGATTCAACTGCATGGCTTATACTCCTATGGTCATCGGCATGAGCAACGCCAGGGTTTCTTCATTTTCATCATCGGATTCTACAGGCAGCAGCAAACCGGCACGCGTGGAATCCGCCAATTCAAGGCTCACATTAGCGGAAGGCAGGTTGGCCAGAATTTCAGCAAGGAAAGTAGATTTAAAGCCGATTTCGATATCGTTACCATCAAAGGTACAGTTTACACGCTCATGGGCGCTCACAGAAAAGTCAAGGTCTTGCGCCGATACGACAATGGAGTTGCCGCTCACCCTGAGTTTAATCAGGTTGCTGGCCTGGTTGGAGCAAACACTTACGCGGCGTACGGCATTTAGGAACTCCACGCGGTCTACCAGTATCTTGCTCTCATTGTTATTGGGGATTACCGAGCGGTAAGCCGGGTAATTGCCTTCCACCAAACGGCAGGTTAAACTATAACCGGGGAAGGTGAATACGGCGTTTTTATTATCAAAAGCCAACTGTACGGTATCATTAATCTTAGCCAGGCTGCTCTTGAGCAGGGCGGCCGGTTTTTTGGGCAGGATAAATGCGGCATTACTTTCCGGAAGAATATCTGTCCGTTTGTAATACATCAGTTTATGGGAGTCTGAGGCCACTAAAGAGGAACCCGTTACCTGAAGGTCAAAATAGATTCCGTTCATCACAGGGCGCAGCTCATCGTCGGCCGTAGCAAACAGGGTGCGGTTAAGCCCTTCGAGCAATACATCGGACGGAAAGGCGATTTGTGTAGCCGAAGCATCCAATGCAGGCTTGGCGGGATAATCATCCGCCGGAGCGCCGGGAATATTGAATTTACCACTGGCCCAGCTGATTTCCACCGCATGGTTGGCGGGGTTTACAACAAAGGAAAGGGGTTGTTCCGGAAACTCTTTAAGTGTATCCACCAACAATTTGGAGGCAATGGCTACCGCACCGGCTTCTTCCACATTCTCCAAATGCAAGGTGGTTTCCAAGGTGGTTTCAATGTCCGAAGCCGTAATGGTCAATACCTCGCCTTCAATACGGAAAAGGAAGTTATCCAGAATAGGCATCGTATTTTTGTTACTGATTACTCTGGCTATAGATTGTAAGTGACCCAACAAATCAGTACTGGAAACAATAAATTTCATAATTATTCAGAATTAGAGTACAATAATACGTTATTTCAGGGACTTTTCGGACGTTCCTCCCTTATTTTTATCAACAAAATCCTTATATTTCTTCAACAATATATCGAAGCGCACCCATGAGGCCAGCGCCATCTCGCCGGATTCCTCAATATAAATCAAACACTTATCCGTATCATAGCCTTTGCCGGAGGGCTGTGGGATACCATAAAAACGTAGGGTGGTATTGGCCTTAGCATGGCCGGCGATATGCAGTATGTGCTGCAAGTGGGTACTATCCGCCGTCAATTCCAACAGGCTGGCCCCGGGAGAAAGCATACTGTCCGCCGTTACATCCCGAAAGTAAAATAAATAATTATCCAGCGCCGCCTTACTTATGGGCATTACAGCAGCAGCACGGGCAGGCGCCAACTCCCAAAGCGTGTCTGTACGGAAGGCGACAAAAGAGGCTGACGTATCTGGGAAATGCCGTACAATAATGGTATCCATATCCTGCGGCCGGTAAGTCAAGACTGACTTATCCTGCCAAAAATCAGGCGTGGCGGAGCAATAGTCCATCACCCCGGCATGGTCATAAGGCAGGGTCAGCAGATATGTATCATCTCCGGAAAGGGCCACAGCGCCTATATTACTAAAATAGTACAGGCGAAAGCTTTCCAGCACCTGTTCACCGGCCCTTGCCGTAATCTGCAACCCGGCATCTTTCAATATTTTTTTAATACCGGGACGAGAGAGGTCATCGAGGTAAAGAGGACGCACCTCCAGCACCGACAACATTTGCCACCAGGAATCAAAGCGACTGCTATTGAGCGTACGGCCGTTATTCACACGCCACAGCTTGCCCGTGGTTTCAGCCAGCAACACCGTATCGGCCGGCTGGCCGTCCGCCCACTGCACCAACTCCAGGGTAGTGATTTCAGGCTCCTGCAGCAGCAACTTGCGGACAAAATCACCACTGTCGCCGCCTGTACAAGCCATCAGGCATAACAGCCCCACTATCAGGCATAAAAATTTTAATTTCATTATAATCAACAATTAAGAATCAAAAGTTAAGCGCCGAAATCCGGCGGTCAGTATTACTTCCTAATCTCTTCAATCCCTAATCTCTCAGGCTCACCTATTTTGCAAAGCTTACGGCACGGGTTTCACGGATTACAGTCACCTTCACCTGCCCCGGATAGGTCATTTCCTCCTGTATCTTCCGGGCAATATCTTGTGATAATTGTTCGGCTTCAACATCAGATACTTTTTCACTACCGACAATCACGCGCAACTCACGACCGGCCTGGATGGCATAGGTCTTGATTACACCTTGGTGCGACAAGGCCAGGTCTTCCATACCTTTGAGGCGTTTGATGTAAGATTCCACCACCTCACGGCGGGCGCCGGGACGGGCGCCGGAAATAGCGTCACCCACCAACACCAGCGGCGCTATGAGCGAGTTCATTTCCACCTCCTCATGGTGAGCGCCGATAGCATTACATACTTCGGGTTTTTCCTTATATTTTTCGGCCAGTTGCATACCCAGCAAAGCGTGCGGAAGTTCCGGGTTTTCAGCGGATACTTTTCCGATATCATGGAGCAGACCGGCGCGCTTGGCTACTTTGGGATTCAAGCCCAGTTCAGAAGCCATAATAGCACAGAAATTGGCCACCTCGCGCGAGTGCTGCAGCAAATTCTGCCCGTAAGAAGAACGGTACTTCATAGCGCCCACCAAACGGATCAGTTCAGGATGCAAACCATGGATACCCAAGTCAATAGTAGTACGTTTACCTACTTCAACAATTTCTTCTTCCACTTGTTTCTGCAATTTAGCCACCACCTCTTCGATACGGGCCGGATGAATACGGCCGTCGGTAATCAACTGGTGCAAGGCCAAACGCGCTACCTCACGGCGCACGGGATCAAAGCCGGAGATCACAATAGCCTCGGGCGTATCATCCACCACAATTTCCACACCGGTAGCCGCTTCCAGGGCGCGGATATTGCGCCCCTCGCGACCGATAATACGGCCTTTGATTTCGTCATTCTCTATATGGAATACGGTTACGGCATTTTCGATAGCCGCCTCCTGCGCCACCCGTTGCAATGAAAGAATCACTATACGTTTGGCTTCTTTTGTTGCATTGAGGCGCGCCTCATCCATCACTTCATTAACATAAGACATTGCCTGGGTTTTAGCCTCGGCTTTCAGAGAGTCGATCAGGTTGTTCCGGGCATCGGCAGCCGAAAGGCCGGCTATGCTTTCCAGTTTTTCTATCTGCTGGCGGCGCAGGCGTTCATACTCTTCACTGCGTTTTTCCAATGTTTCTTTCTGACTTTCAAGACTCTCACGCAAAGTATCATTTTCCTTGATTTTGCGCTGGGCTTCGGAAACCTGCTGACCCAGCAGGGATTCTTTTTGCTTGATTTTATTTTCGGCTTGGGCCACCTTATTGTTACGGTCGTTAATCACTTGTTCATGCTCGGCTTTCAACTGCAAAAAGCGTTCTTTAGCCTGCAGCATCTTATTGTCTGCAGCCAGTTGCGCTTCTTTCCTGATAGTATCAGCTTCCACCTGCGCCTCGCGGGTAATTTCCTGCCGTTTCTTCGTCATCATGGCATTTACGACAAAGTAAGAAGCGCCGCCCCCTACCAGTACAGCCACCACAGCCAGTATAATTGTTGTCATCATAATAAATAAAAAATATATAGTCGGTTTAAATAATTGATCTGTTATATGTATAATAAAAAACCTGCACCATTACGCTGTTGTCGAAACCCCGAAAATCAAGGCGGAGCCACCGGATTGTATCTCGAACGTCCAACGTCCCGAACCGAGGTTCGGAATCCCACCGGGCATGCCGGGGTAAAACAGGCCTGTTCTTAATAGCCGAGTTAAACTCCTTTAATTAATTAGTGTTGAGTTTCGCAAAATGTGCGCAATGATGCAGGCAAAATAATATAGAACTAAATTTTAAGACTCCGACTGTTGTAAATACACTGCTAATTCTTTATCCAGCCCGGCCAGTTGTTCCAAGACGGGACGCATATCCTGTTTTTCTTCCAGTTCAATCAATCTGGTCACAAATTGCAGGATAGCCATAGACAAGGCGTCATGCATATCACGATCCGCATAACGTTGGCGATATTGCGCCACCTTGTCGTTAATGCGGCGCGCTGCTGCCCGGATCTTCTCCTCGTCAGAGACCGCTATTTTCAAAGGATAATAGCGATCAGCCACATTAATTTTTATGGAAAGCCTTTCTTCTTCCATTGATTATTATTATCTGTTTAACAGAGCAATACACTTGTCGATCTCTCTCACAATCCGTCCTATTTTCATTTTTGCATCATCCGCGTCTACACTTGACGCCTTAAATGCTTCAGCTAATTGTAATTGTTTATTTTTTTCTTTCAATACTGTAATGAACGCATGTTCACGGTGCAATTCTTCTTTTAAAGCGCTGTTCTCCGCCTGTAACCTCGCAGCCTCCGCTTTGGACAATTCATGCAGATCCATTAAACGCATGATCTTGCCTTTAAGCTGTTCTATTATTTTCAGAGACATGTCGTCCATAAAAAAGAATTAACACAATGCAACAGGCAAATATACGAAAAATTCCGGATATGACAAAAAAATTGTATTTTTACCGGACTTATGACAAGCTTTTTAGATACTGTAGCAACCGACCTGCACCAACGTTATGGCAATCAACTGTCAGACTGTTGTTTAGTTTTCCCGAACCGACGGGGGAGGCTTTTTTTCGCACAAAGCCTTTCAAAATTGATAGACAAGCCCTTATGGCAACCGACCTATAGCAGTATTGAAGAGGTAGTGGCCGAATGGGCAGGCAGGCAGGCGTCAGACACTTTTGCCTTGTTATTGGAATTATATGAGGTCTACTCGGAAGTCCTGCAGCGACAGGAATCCTTTGACCGCTTTTACTTTTGGGGCGAAGTCTTACTACACGATTTCGATCTGATTGACAAGTACCTGATTGATGCCGGGCACTTGTTTCAAAACCTGAAATCACAAAAAGAACTGGAAGGCGACCTCTCTTTCCTGACAGAAGAACAGGTGGCTTATATCCGTACTTTCTGGAATAGTTTTAGCCCTGAGGAAAGTTTACTACAACAACATTTTTTAACTATATGGGAGGCCCTTGGGCCCATATACAACGGCTTCAAACAACGCCTGAAAGCCCGGAATATGGCCTATGAGGGAATGTTATACCGAGAAGTAGCCAGCGCTCCACCAGCCGGGCAATTAAAATACAAGCAATTCATTTTCATAGGATTTAATGCACTGAACGCATGTGAAAAGGAGCTCTTCCGCCAGCTACGGCAAGCCGGTATGGCCGAATTTTACTGGGACTATGACCAATACTACCTGAATGATGCATTACAGGAGGCAGGTATGTTCCTCAGAAAGAACATGCAAGACTTCCCCTCCTCACTGCCATATGAGCACTTCAACAATTTCCGGCAGGAAAAAGAGATCCGCACGGTGGCTGCCTCCTCAGATGCCATACAGGCCAAACTGCTTCCTGAACTGCTGAAGGAGATGAAGGCCCCCACACAGCAGTCCACCGCGGTGGTCCTGGCCGATGAGCAACTGCTGATCCCCGTCTTACACGCCCTGCCCGCAGCAGCGGAAGAGATCAATGTTACCATGGGCTACCCCCTGCGCCAGACCCCGGTATACGCCCTGATAGAATTGCTGTTGCAGCTGCACCGTAACGCCAAAACCGGCGACCGCTTTTATTACCGTGATGTACTGGCTATCCTTTACCATCCGTACATCAAAGCCATGGCCGGCCATCAGGCGGCAGTCATCGCCGGGGATATTATCCGCAAAAACAAGGTCTATCTGCCGGCCGGCGCCTTTAACGGGAATCCCTTACTGAATACTATCTTCAGACCGACTGCCAACCCGGCAGCCCTGCACCGCCTACTCACCGGGGTATTAGCGCAGCTGTCTGCCGCAGGCTGGGCAGACAATGACAAGATGGTGCGCGGCTATGTCCTGCACTGTCATCGTCTGCTCAATAAGTTACAAAAAGCAATAGATGAGCGCCGGATTGAACTCAGCCTCCCGGTCTACACCAGTATGTTGCGCCAGTTATTTACCCATGAAAGTATCCCATTTACCGGTGAGCCGTTGTCAGGCTTGCAGGTATTAGGGCTCTTGGAAACCCGTAATCTTGATTTCGGGCATGTAATTTTATTGAGCGCCAACGAAGGGATTCTCCCCCGGAGCATGAATGCTCCGTCCTTCATCCCCTACAACCTGCGCCGCGGTTTCGGACTGCCGGCCGTAGAGCAACATGAGGCGGTGTACGCCTATTATTTTTACCGGCTACTGCAACGGGCGGAAAAAATCACCCTGGTGTATAACACTAAAACCGACGAAGCGCGCTCTGGCGAGGCCAGCCGTTACCTCATGCAATTGAAAATGGAATCCGGCCACCGGCTTAGCCACAGCAGCGTAGGCTTCCGGATAGACCCGAAGGACCCGGTCCCTATTACCGTACAAAAAGATGAGGCGGTAATGGCTATTTTACAGGAGTACCTGACGGACAATGAAGATACCCCTACAGATAAACTCCAACGCTCAATACCCGATGTTCCGCTAAAAAGCATATCGCCCAGCGCGCTCAATGCTTACCTGGCCTGCAGCCTGCGCTTTTATTTCCGTTACGTAGCCCTGCTCAAAGTCCCCGACGAGATGGCTGAAGATATCGATGGCCAATTATTAGGGAACGTTCTGCACCACAGCATGGAAGACTTATACTCCGCTTACCGGGGGCAGGTGGTTACGGCAGACAGTCTGCAAAGCCTGTCGGAGGACTCCGGCAAAATCAGCCTTGCTGTGGAAAGAGCGTTGGCTAAGGATTATTATCATAAAGACAGCTTTCCGGACGAGGCGTCCGACGACGGGAAGATCCTGCTCCTGCGCGATATCGTATTGAAATATGTGAAACAGGTCATCAGGTATGACAAGACGCAGGCGCCTTTTACACTTGAAGGTACCGAACTGCAATTCGAGCACCGGGTTCCGGTACAGGCAGGCGGAGAAAAGCGCAGCGTAAAAGTCGGCGGCATTATTGACCGCATGGACAGACGGGGCGACCATCTCTATATTGTAGACTATAAAACAGGAGGCGTAACAGACAGTTTCAAAGGCGTGGGGGCCCTGTTCGGCAAGGATGCCGCCGGGCACAATGCCGCCGCCTTGCAGGTCATGCTCTACAGCGTATTGCAGCAACAGAAAGAACCGGCTAAAAAAGTAACGCCGAAACTTTATTTCATGCGAAAGCTGTATGGTAATGATAATAATTTTCTGCTTCTCGACAAGTCCGCCAAAGCCCCTGTTACAGCAATCAGCCCCTATAGTGAAAGCTTTACTGCCGCCTTGTCGGAACTATTGTCAGAACTTTTCAATCCGGCGGTAGACTTTACGCAAACCTCCGAGAAAGAAAGTTGTAAATATTGTGATTACAAAAAAATCTGCGGCCGCTAAATAGAAAGATAGCCGGCGGTATAAGATTTTTTCTGCTTTACCAAGTCTTCCGGCCGTCCTTCGAAGAGCAACTGTCCGCCTTTTTCTCCACCGTCGGGGCCAAGGTCTATCACCCAATCTGCACACTTCACCACATCCATATTGTGCTCCACCACTATAATGGAATGGCCGCGGGCGATCAGGGCGTCAAAGGCTTCCAACAGTTTTTTAATATCATGGAAGTGCAGGCCGGTGGTCGGCTCATCAAAAATAAACAAGCGCTCATCATTATCAGCCGCCGCCCCCAGGAAATAAGCCAACTTAACCCGTTGGCTCTCCCCGCCGCTCAGGGTGCTACTGGATTGTCCCAGCTTGATATAGCCCAGCCCTACATCCTGTAAGGGTTTTAAGCGCTCTGCAATTTTCCGGGCCAGCGTTTCTTTTTGTTCGCTAAAAAATTCTATAGCCTGATTCACCGTAAAATCCAACACATCGGCAATCGTATAGTCCTTGTATTTGACCTCCAGTATATCCGGCTTAAAACGCTTACCGCCACAAGCTTCGCAGACCAGTGTAACATCGGCCATAAACTGCATCTCGACCTTGATAAAACCATCACCCTGACACTCCTCGCAACGGCCGCCGTCTATATTGAAAGAGAAATGAGAATGTCCGTAACCGTTCAATTTTGCATAGGGTTGATCCGAGAACAACCTGCGGATATCATCATAGGCTTTGATGTAAGTAATCGGGTTGGAACGGGAAGACTTGCCGATAGGGTTCTGATCTATCATTTCCACGCCCTTTATACGTTTGAAATCTCCACGCAACTGATCATGCGCCCCGGGTTTGTCGGTATATTGTCCGAAAATTTTTGACAGGGCCGGATACAATATGTTCTTCACCAGGGAGGATTTCCCGGAACCACTCACGCCGGTTACGGCCACCAAACCACCCAGCGGGAAACGCACATCTATATTTTTCAGGTTATTTTCCCGGGCGCCGGTGACTTCAATATAATTATTCAGTTTCCGTCGTTTAGACGGCACTTCAATCTGCTCTTCTCCCAATAAATAAGCCGCTGTTAATGACGATCGTGCTCCTTTTTCGTTTTCAATTTTCAATTCGCCGCTTTCAATGCTCCCTTCCAGCACAACCTCTCCGCCATGGCGACCGGCCAAAGGTCCAATATCGATAATACGGTCCGCCGAGCGCATAATTTCCTCATCATGCTCTACGACCAACACCGTATTGCCCAGGTCCCGTAACTGCTTCAGCACTTTTATCAGACGGCCCGTATCCCGCGGATGCAAGCCGATACTGGGTTCATCGAGGATATACAAAGAGCCCACCAAGCTGCTGCCCAACGAGGTAGCCAGGTTGATACGCTGACTCTCCCCACCGCTCAGGGTATTCGACAGGCGGTTCAGGGTCAGGTAACCCAAGCCCACATCTAATAAAAATTGCAAGCGGCTGGTGATTTCCAGCAAAGCGCGGCCGGCCACCTGTTGTTCATATTCCGATAAGGAAAGGGTATTAAAAAAAGTTTGCAGGTCTTCAATGGAGTGCGTCACCAACTCGGAAATAGACTTTCCGCCTATTTTCACATAGCCGGCCTCTTTCCGCAAACGCGTCCCCTTACACTCGGGGCAAAGGGTCTTGCCGGTATAACGGCTCATCATTACCCGGTACTGGATTTTATATTTATTGGACTCCAATAAGGCAAAAAAGGCATGGAGTCCCATAAAGTGAGCATTGCCATCCCATAACAGCTGACGCTGTGCATCAGTCAATTCATAAAAGGGTTTATGGATGGGGAACTTGAATTTGGAGGCTACCCGGATAAAGTCTTCCTTATATTTTTTCATGACCTCTCCGCGCCAGCACGCAATGGCGTCGTTGTATACCGAAAGGCTGCGGTCAGGGACCACAAGGTCTTCGTCAATACCGATCACGCGGCCGTAACCTTCACAAAGCGGGCAGGCGCCCAGGGGATTGTTAAAGCTGAACAGGTGCTCGTCGGGCTCTTCAAAGGTCATGCCGTCGGCCTCAAAATGTGCAGAGAAGCTTTGCTTTACTTTACCGTCCGGACTTTCCAGGATACAGACCCCGCCTCCTTCTTCAAAAGCGGTCTGCACGGAATCCGCCGCACGGCTCAACGTCTCTTCGTCCGTAGTAGCCGAGAGGCGATCTATCAACAAGCGGAATGTCCTTTTCTTATGCTGATCAATTTCCGGCAGGATTTCTTCAATCCGAACCTCCTTACCGCCGGATTCAAGACGGGTAAAGCCTTCCTGTTGCAATAAGGTTAACTTCTCAATCAGTCCCATCTTATCCTGCAACACCAGCGGCGCCAGTATATACAAGCGGGTACCTTTGGGCAAGCCGGAGATATAATTCACTACATCGGTCACCGTATGCCGCTTTACCTCCACACCGGAAACCGGCGATATCGTATGGCCTATGCGGGCATACAGCAATTTCAGGTAATCATATATTTCCGTTGAGGTACCTACCGTAGAGCGCGGATTACGGGTATTAACTTTCTGTTCTATAGCTATTGCCGGTGGAATACCGGTGATAAAATCCACATCGGGCTTGTTGACCCGGCCCAGAAATTGCCGGGCGTAAGCGGAAAGGCTTTCCACATAGCGGCGCTGCCCTTCGGCAAAAATAGTATCGAACACCAGGGTGGATTTGCCGGAACCCGACAAACCGGTCACCACAATCAACTGGTTTCGCGGTATTTTAACCTCAACATTCTTGAGGTTATGCATCCGTGCCCCCTTAACGTATATATAATCCTGCTCCAAAGTACAATCAATTATTTTTTCGAACCTGTAAAGATAGGCAAATTTTGCTATCTTTGCACCATGAAAGCAAAAGTTACACGTCGGGAACACCGGAAGACATTGTTATTTAACGATGCCGAAATGGAGGCTATCCGCAGCTTTTGCAAAAAATACAAGATCACCAACCAGGCCAAATTCTTCCGCGACTCCATCATCACCACCATCCTGCAGAAAACAGAGGAAGACCACCCGAAGCTATTTTAATTAAAATTCGTATCTTTGCGCTATCGGTATGCCGTCCTATCGCTCTTGCTTCATGCAAGGGAGGAAAGTCCGGACAATATAGAGCGCTGCGCCTGTGGAAAGCACAGATAGGTGTAAGCTTATGGAGCGCGTGACAGAAAATAACCGCCGGGCCGCAAGGTCCGGTAAGGGTGAAAAGGCGGGGTAAAAGCCCACCGGCGCCGTTAGCAATAGCGGCGGCCGCACGCACCGGCAGTTTGCAAGGCCATGTAAACCGGCGATTGAGGGCTGCTCGCCCGATGCCGGAGGGTAGGCTGCATTAGATAAATGATAGGACTTCGACAGAATCCGGCTTACAGGCATACCGTCCGTTAAAAAGAAACCCCGCTGTTCGCGGGGTTCTTTCTTTTATTTAGAATTTGAAGAATTCTTTGGCGTTTTTGTAACAGATGCCTTCTACCATCTGTCCCAGGAAATCCATTTCCGAGGCCGGGATCTCCCCGTTTTCCACATCCGTAGCGATCAGGTTGCAAAGAATGCGGCGGAAGTACTCATGACGCGGATAAGACAGGAAACTGCGCGAATCGGTGAGCATACCTACAAAACGGCTCAACAGGCCCAGCATAGACAGCGAATTCATCTGGTTGATCATTCCTATTTTCTGGTCCAGGAACCACCAGCCGGAGCCGAACTGCATTTTGCCGGCGATACTGCCGTCCTGAAAATTACCGATCATGGTAGCAATCATGTCATTATCACGCGGATTCAGGTTATACAGGATGGTACGGGCCAATTTATCCATGGTATCCAAACGGTTCAGGAATTTAGACATGGCCTTGGCGGTGTTGAAATCACCAATGGAGTCAAAACCGGTATCGGGCCCCAGTTTATTGAACAGGCGGGTATTATTATCGCGGATGGCCCCATAGTGGAACTGCTGGGTCCAGCCCTTTTCCCAATCCATCACGGCAAATTCAATGAGCATAGCCGATTTGAATTTCAGGATTTCTTCGCAGCTCAAAGCTGTTCCGCCATACACTTTATTAAAGATGGCATCAATTTCGGCCTGGGTATAATCTTCGGCATAAAACGCTTCAATACCGTGGTCGCTCAATTTACAACCTGCTTCCGCAAAGAAATCGTGGCGTTTACGCAAAGCGGCAATCACATCGGCATACCGGCTGATACTGACCCCCGAAAGTTCCGAAAGCTTTTCCATGTAAGCGCGGAAATTAGCAGGACTCTCAACGGCCATGGCCTTGTCCGGACGCCAGGTAGGCAGGACCTGGATCTCGAATCCTTCGTTCCGGAGGGACAGGTGGTGTTCCAGGCTATCGACAGGATCATCGGTCGTACAAACGACCTTCACATTGAATTTTTTCATCAATCCGCGGGCCGAATAACCGGGGCTGCGCAACTTGTCGGTACACTCATCGAAAATTTCCCTGGCGGTCTCGGGCTTCAATATTTTATTGACACCGAAGGCTGTTTTCAGTTCCAGGTGGGTCCAGTGATAAAGCGGGTTACGCATGGTATAAGGCACCGTTGCCGCCCATTTTTCAAATTTTTCCCAGTCACTGGTATCTTTACCGGTGCAGAAGCGCTCATCAATACCATTGGTACGCATAGCACGCCATTTGTAGTGGTCACCCTCCAGCCAGATCTGTCCCAGGTTGTCGAACCTGCGGTCTTTGGCTATAAATTCGGGGTTCAGGTGACAGTGATAATCTATTATCGGCATCTTAGCAGCATGCTGATGATACAGTTCCTGCGCGGTATCGGTCTGCAGCAGGAAATTTTCGTCCATAAATGTTTTCATATCCTGATTTCTTTAATTTGTTTCAACGTTAATCTTTACTTTTTCCCGGCGCAACAAGGCCTCCAGGTCTATAAGGTCATAATATTTTAATACATTGGGTACTACATAACTTAAACCGGACTCTTCCGGCTGGTTTTCCAACAGTTGCATCCATGAACGGACGGAGACTCCGGCCTTAATAACAGTGATCGCCTCATCAAACAAAGCCGCATGCAACACGGCGGGATAGGCCTGTCCGTATGCCACAACCTTGACGGCAACGTCCCGGGCATAGCGCTTACGGATATAATCCACGGCCATCAACACATCTGCAGTCCTTTGCCCCGGCATAGGATAACCAAGGTACATAGCCAGCATCAGTGCGCTATATTCCCCGGCTCCGCGCAGGTCTATAGCCAGGACCGGCACGCCGCCGGCCAAAGAACGCATCGCCACCGAATCTTCAAAGACGGCGGCTTTACCGGACTCGTGCACATAAAGCAGCACCTCCCGGGGCGTCCCGGCAGCGGCCGGTTGCAGTAAAAGGCAGGCCAGGTCCGGCTGCCCTCCGGCCGTGAGCTGTAATTGATGCAGGGTATAAGCAGCCGCAGGCAGCTCTTCCTCCGTCACCCCGGCTAAAGTCCGGTTATAAGTAAACGGCAGAAGATCCTTTACAACCTGGCAGGCGGCAGCTTTATCATAGGTGGCAAACAAGCCGCGTTGTTTCTCATAACGCCGGGCTATTTTCCGCTCCCGGAGCGAAACCGTCTGTTCACCGGGAAAATCCGTCATAACAGATCCGGTAGCCGTGCACTGCAATTCCGCCTCCGTAAAGAGGGTGATCTCCGGCTCCGCCACCTGTATACCCCGGCCGTAAAAACAGTCCAGGAGAAACCGGAGCGTTGTAACCGGCCGGTCGCCGGACAAACCAGGTGCCACCGGAGCCATATGGCATGTTATGTTTTCTTCATGGCCAAAAGTCTTATATATCTTTTTTATATCCTCATACGCCTGGCTAAAAGCCGGCGTACCGGCCTTAGCCGCCTTAAAAAATAAGACAGGCTTGGGGGCAAATACGGCAAATTGCTCGGGAACGTCCAGCATTTTATAGTTCTCAAAAGGCAGGAGGTGTACGGCATTACTCATCCGGTCGGCACACAGGCGTAAAGCGTTAGATCCCTCAAAATCGACCATTACCATCGCCTTTAAACGGTCGTCATACACCATCAATACACCGGCCGGCTGTATATCGTTACCGGCAGCAATACAGGCAAGCTGTGCGTTGTTAACCTCCGGACGGGATTCCAGGTAGTCCAACGCCCGGATATTGTCCCATAATTCTTCATTTGCCAGGCCGCTACCCATCAACAAAGAAGCGGTGCTGAGCCGGATTTGTTCCTGTTCCGCGGTATATCCGCCGGAAGAGGTATATTGCCGGCGCTCTCCACCGTTCAAAGGATCCGCAAGCAATACGACGAAACCATTAGAGGCCAATAACTGCGCCATTTCCTGCTTTTCCTCAACAGCCTTGGACTGGCCTCCCGCCCCGCAGAGGAGCAGTACCGCCGGATACTTTTTTTTATCATTAGCTGTCTGAGCAACGGGGATATAAAGATTCGCCGTAACATGATTACCCGGCTCACTCTCATAAACCACCTTCTCCACCACAAAATGCGCGCGCTGCAAAACGCCGTATGTCTGCGCCTGCAGCGAGAGTTTGGAGGACGGAAGGCTCAATAAGCCGGTATAGGCGACCCTGGAGGACATGGCATAGCGCTCCATCTGCGACAGCGTCATGAGCTCCCCGGACAAGTGGCCTCTACGAACATTATCCTTATGTTGCAACTGATTGCACATAAAACGATAAAGAGATGTATCTTCCTGAGCCCTTATTGAGGTAAGGCAACAGCAAGCAAGGCATATCCAACAGCTTATTCTCCGAAGCATCGACAATTAATTGTTTTCGTACAACAAAGACGCCATGATAAAAGGCCCTACCCCCTTGGCATCGTTACTGCGGATAGGCTCACTCAGGTAATATTCATACGTACCGGGGCGGTAAGGATCCCCGCCCAGGCCGGCTACGGCGCAGCAACGGTTCAGGCTCACCAGGCCCTGTTCATCTACGGAAATAAACTGTTTCAGGATACCCTGATAGCCCTTATCGGCTACGGCCCGGTAGGAGGCATCGATGTAATTATTTTTTACGGCTTTCAACAAGGCATAGGTAAACATGCAGGAGCAGGTTGCTTCCAGGTAGTTGCCCTCTTTACCGCCTTTATCCATCACCTGCCACCATACCCCGGTGCTGTCCTGGTAGTTGGCTACACCCCGGGCCAGGGTATTCAGAATATGAATGAGCGAATCACGGCGCGGATGCTGTGCCGGAATAAAATCCAACACATCTACCAGTGCCATGGCATACCAGCCCATGGCACGTCCCCAGACCTGCGAGGCCTGTCCGGTCAATGCATCGGCCCAGGCCTGTTCACGGCTCTCGTCCCAGGCATGGCGGAAAAGGCCTGTAGCCGGATCATAAGTGTGCCGTCCCACAAGGACAAACTGATTGATCACGTCATCATACAACGAATCGGGTTCCTGATAGCGGGTGATATACTCGGCATAAAAAGGAGCGCCCATATACAAGCCGTCCAGCCACATCTGGTGGGGGTAGCGCTGTTTATGCCAGAAGCCGCCTTCAGTAGTACGCGGCTGGCTGGCCAATTGTTCACGCAACTGCAGGATGGCCGTATGGTATTTTTCTTTCTTTGTTTTGTCATACAAGGCGAACAACATCCGGCCGGAAGTAATATGATCGATATTATAATTCGTCAACTTGTAAGTCTTGATTTCGCCGGCGGCATTGATCATCGTATCAGCATAGGCTTCAATATAGTCGAAATAGCCGGCATCACCGGTTTTTTCACTCAGCTGAATAAAAGCCAGGCCTTCCAACCCAAGGGTATAGTCCCATTTGAGTTTGGTTTGAAAGTCGAGCTGCCAGGCTTGCGGATTACGGAGCATTTCGGAGTCGGCCATGCGCACGGACCAGGGCTTTTCCTGCGTGCAGGCAGTAAGGGAGAGTAACAGGGAAAGGAATAATGTCAGGGCTTTCATACTGGTAAATTGAAAATTAAAGATAAGGTATAAATAGTAAATATACAAAGTTTAAATTGATTTACGGTTGTACTACGGAAATACGGACACCGCTATGTTCAAGCATACGCACCAGATCGGGCCAGTCATAATACTTCAATGCGGCGGGAAGCACATGAATAAACTGATTTCTCGCAAGTGGAGTATCCAACAATTGCCGCCATGAGCGCAGCGCGGCCTCTCCCCGTATGCTTTTGACCGGAGGCGCCAGCGCAGCAGCGTGCAGGGCTACCGGATAAGTCGCTCCTTTAACCAGGAGATTGATCTCCGCCCCATCGCCTACCTGCGAGCGTATAAAGCCCAGGGTATTCAAAAGGTCTGTCACCCGTTGCGTGAGCAGCGGACGACCGGTATGAAGGGCTATAATGGCATTACGATAGGCGTCATTCATAAATTTCGGATCGTTTCTATCTGCCCGGTCACGGGTCTCTCCCATGCCGCGCAGGTCAACGGCTACGATTGTTTCGCCACGACGAAGGGCCTCCCGGACAGCCGTATCGGCAAAGACTTTATCCTTACCTTCCTCATTGAGGTAGAGTAGTATTTTCGACGCAGCCCCGGAACAGGAGGCGGATGATCCGGCCGGTAGCCACAGGAGCGGCAAGGGGGGCTCACCGCCGGCATGCAATATAATTTTAGTACTGTCGACCCATTCGGCCGCCGGCAAACTGAGCGGTCGCATATACAAATAATTCCACAGGCGGAGTGTATAGGACTCCGGCCGTTCCGACAAGAAACCTTCGTGCTGGCTACCGGCTCCAGCGCTTTCCCTGTTTATTTGTTGTATACTGCGCGCTCCGGGGTAATTGGTCAGCACCTGTCCGGTAGCCGTACAATGCAACGCTTTCTCCGTGAACAAGGCCAATGCAGGTTCTTTAACAGGGCTGTTATCTCCATAAAAATGCCGGCGCAGGAATTGCACCGCCGCCTCCCGCTTAGGACGGGAAATACCATGTCCGTCATCTGCCGTGAACAGGGCTACATCATCCGGCCGGCCATATACCGTATAGACTTTTTTCAGTTCCTTGTAAGCTCTTTCGGCGCCGGCATAATCCACAAAATCATTCAGGCCGGCCAGTATCAGGACCGGTTTCGGCGCAAAAACAGTATACAGGGTAGGGATTTCCAAGCCGTCACGCCCTTCAAAAGGCAGATGCTGACAGCCGTCATCGGGACCACGCAGCTCCATCCAACGGTACCGGAGGCTGAAATAACTACAGGGAATGGCTGCTTTTACCCGCGGATCAAAGGCGGCAAAATAATCTACCTGCGCCCCGCCGCCGGAATTGCCGATACAGGCTATGCGGGCGGTGTCCACCTCCGCACGGGTGAGCAGGTAATCCAATCCGCGTACATTATCCCAGAGTTCATAGGCTGCAACAGAGGAGCCTGTAAGTATGGCGCCGGCATTCAGCAGCGTATGTTCCGTAGTGCTGCCGCGGGTCTGAGATTTCGCCTGTCCGTCCAACAGCTGAATACGCTCTCCCTGCCCCACCGGTTCAATGGCCAGCACTATAAAGCCATTTAAGGCCAGGAGTTGTGCGGTCTGCTGATAAGAAGGCGTGGCCTTACCGCTCATTTCATGGCCACAGAAAAGCAGTACGGCCGGGTATTTTCCGGACTTGCCGGGAGTCGTTGCAGCGTTGGCCCGGCGGGAAGGCGATTGGGGAATATACAGATTGGCCGGCACATGAAATCCGGGCCGGCTCTCATACACGATTTTTTCCAGTTTGAAACCATCCCCCAGCAGGGTGCCGGTCACGACCGGACGAAGGGCTGTTTTTACAAGGGGCAGCCCCAATAACTTTACATAACGCACCTTGGCGGCTACGGCATAGGCCTGTAAACGTTCAACCGATTGCAGGGCGCTGTCCAGGGCCTCCGACCGCCTATCTTCCTGAGCCAGCATACTGCGGACCAGGTAGGCATTCAAGGTATTGTCCGCCCGATACGGCAGGACACGGCTGTCCTGCGCACGAACCGGCGTCAGCGCAACAAGCAAAAATATGAATAGTGAATAACGAATAGTGAATAGTGAATAATAAATAATGAACCGAGCGAAGCGAGGGGGTTAGTTTATTACTACATTTTTTGCATTGCGGTAGATGATGGGGTCGCCGGTCTTGGGAAAAATCTGTACATTGTTGAGGGTCACACCATCGGTCTCGGAAATCACAGCGCCGGTATCGGCATGGATATAAATATTTTTAAGGGATACGTTTTTCACATTCATTTCCGGCAGGCCGTTAAAGTACATGGCCCTTCCGGCTCCCTGGCACACTACGTTTTTAATGTTGATATTACGGAACTGGGGCGTAGTTTCATCCACCGCTTGCAATACCACTGGTTGAACATTACCATTAGCCTCATCTTCTTTGGCTTCGAGTGCAGACTTTCCGCCGTAGAAAAGGTCAAAAAGCAAGGGTTCGGCCGGAATATTTGTCATGTCGATATCCGAAATCCAGATATTTTCCACGATACCGCCGCGACCGCGGGTACTCTTGAAACGCAGGCCCACGTCTGTGCCCAGGAAAGTACAATCACTCACCTTCACGTTTTTCACCCCGCCGCTCATTTCGCTGCCTACGACAAATCCGCCATGGCCATGGTAAACAATACAACCGTTAACAATCATATTTTCGGTGGGTATAGCCCGCCGGCGGCCATCGGCATCTTTACCCGACTTCACGCAGATGGCATCATCGCCCACATCGAAACTGCTGTTGTACACCACTACGTTTTTACAACTTTCCACATCCAGTCCGTCACCGTTCTGGGAGTACCAGGGGTTACGCACGGTCAGGTTGCTGATGATCAGGTTTTCGCACATCAGGGGATGAATATTCCAGGCCGGAGAATTTTGAAAGGTCAGCCCATCGAGCCATACGTTCTTACAGTTCACCAGGCTCACCATTACGGGACGGAGGAAATCTTTGATCTCGTTCCATCCGGCCTCGTCCTGTACATTGGGGACATTCTGGTCTATCACATTCAGGCTGCCTTTCAGCGCAGCTTCGGTAGGCCACCAGGTATTTTTTTTCTCGTTCAAGACCCCTCCGGAGGCCACCAGCTCTTTCCACTGGTTGGCCGTAAGTTTTTCCTTTTTCACGGGACGCCAGGCGCCGCCGGAACCATCAATCACCCCGTCGCCGGTAATGGCAATGTTGGTCGCGCCCTGTGCCGAGAGCGGGGACTGGCAACGTTTAGTATCAAAACCTTCAAAAGAGGTTTCGATCAGCGGATACAGGCTGAAATCGGGACTGAAGATAATAACGCCGCCACGTTCCACATGCAAGTTGATATTGCTTTTAAGTACAATAGGCCCTGTAAACCAGAGTCCGCGCGGTACCACCAGTTTTCCGCCGCCCCTGGCAGACAAGGCGTCAATGGCCTTGGCAAAGGCTTCCGTACAGTTGGTAAGGCCATCACCCTTGGCTCCGAAGTCTTTAATATTGACTGCATGTTTGGGAATCACCGGCATTTTCACCTTCTCCATTTTGAAAGGAAGGTCTTTATAAATTTCGTTGGGAATAACCTGTGCCCGCACTGCAGGGCTAAGCACGAAGCAAAGGGAAAGGAGTAAAAATATCTTTTTCATAATCTATCTATTATTCATTATTCATTTACTAATCCTGAACCAGTCGACCTCAGCATAACCGCCGTCATTATTGGCGACAGGGCGGGTAGCAAACAAGCCTGCCTTGGCGCCTATCCATTTGCCCTCCCTGGCCTGGAAAGGCTGACCGACGTTTATGAATCTCTTGTTATCAAGACTATATGCAAAAGTACAAAGGCCTCCTCTGGCAACTTTCACCTGCAGGTAGATAGTAGCTGCGGCCGGCAGGGCTACCCCGGCATGCACGGTTTCTGCTGTTCCTTTATCTGCCGCCACACAGGAGGACTGGCGGAGCTGCACGCCGTCCTTTGTGGTTTCCAGGTACAAGGCGGCATAGTCCAGTCCCATAATCACCAAACCGGTTTTTTCACCGCTGATTTTAGGATTAGGCGTAAAATGCAAGGCTGTAGTCACTGTAAATTCAGGGGCGGGCCATTTCTGCAATAAGAGATTGGGAACATCATAGAGATTCTTATAGCCTCCGGCGACAGGAACGGTAAAAAGCTGTAATTTTCCATTGGCGACATCATTGAATGACCACCAGCCCATGGGGTTGGCATGCCATTGCCACTGCAGGCCAAGCACCGGCGCTTCAAACTCATCACTCTCCGCCGGACTTACTACCGGATAAGTAGCCCCCACATTGGGTTTCTTATAGGTCGCCACCGGATCGCCGCAGCCGTCGCCGTCCTCGTCAAGACCAATCACCGGCCAATTGTTCTTCCAGCTCATGGGTTGCAAATGTACGACGCGGCCGTAAACAAAGAGGTCCTGGAAGTGAAGGAACCAGTGCTCACCGGTTTTGGTATCCACCCAGGCGCCCTGATGAGGGCCGTTCACCTGGCTTTTACCTTGGGCCATTACCACCTTTCGTTCATAAGGGCCCCAGACGTTCTTGGAACGCAGGGCCACCTGCCAGCCGGTAGCTACGCCTCCGGCGGGAGCCAAGATATAATAGTAGTCCCCGTATTTATAAAACTTTGGGCCTTCAATCGTTTCATCATCGCGGTGTCCGTTATAAATGGTACGGCTCTGCCCTACGGCTTTTTTACCGTCGGCCGTAAGCCGTGTCACTGCCAAAATACTTTTAATACCGGCACGGCTTCCCGCGTAGGCATGCACAAGATAGACCTGCCCGTCTTCATCCCACAGAGGACAGGCATCAATCAGGCCCTTGCCCTCTTTTACCAGCGTCAGCGTATCCCAGGGACCTTCGGCTTTTTCCGCAGAAGTCATATAGATACCGTAATCCGGATCACCATAGTAGATATAAAAACGCTTGTTGTGGTAACGTATCGAAGGGGCCCAGACGCCATTGCCATGCTGCGGTTTGTCGAATACACCGGCAGGAATAAGCTGATCTACGGCAGCGCCCACCAGGGTCCAGTTCACCAGGTCCCTGGAATGCAAGATCTGCAAACCGGGCATGCAGTTAAAACTGGAAGATACCATATAATAATCATCTCCCGCACGACAGACATCCGGATCCGAATAGTCTGCATACAATACAGGATTTCTGTAGCTGCCGTTACCCAGGTCGGCCACCCAAACGCTTTGCTGTCCAAGGGCCGGTACAACCGCCGCCAGGGATACACAGCTAAAAAATAAAGAGACTAACACATTATTCATTATTCACTATTCATTATTCACTATTATTCGGAGTCCATTTGTCATTCCGGGAGAAAACATCTTCCGGAGTATATTGTTTTGCTTCTTTTTCCGACAGCCGGCGGCTCCAGGCCACCCGGCCTGTAAAGTCCGCACCCGGGCCTTCGTTCTTGTACTCCGCATAACGGGCTGTTTTTTCATTTTCGGCATTGCGCCAGTTGTCCCAGCCCTCCGGCAGAATATGACTGCCAAGGGAGCAATGCATAAACAGCGTAGCGGCATAAGGGCGCCAGGGCCGGCCCAGATAGACCTTTTCAATACCGGGCGCTGCTGTAAGCATACAACGGTTGAATACATATCCGAAAGGCATATCTTCGGGAGTAGAGGCGGCTGTAATATAAGAATTTTTCTTGCTGTGGATGGTGCACGCTTCAAACCAGGCGGTAGCCGGACCGAAAATAAAATCAGTGGTGCCTTCAATGTAACAGTGGTCATAATATTGCCTGGTACCGGCCTTTCCGGTAAACAGGGTGTCCTGATTGCCCAGGAGCCGGCAGTTACGGAAAACCACACGGTCGGCCTCCACATGTACCGCTACGGCCTGCCCCAGTTGTGCGGCGTCATTTTCAACAGTGATATTTTCCGCTTCAAAACCATCACCCTGAATAAGGATGGTGTAGGTTTTAAAGGTGCCCATCTTGTCGATATTGGCATGGTCATCCCAGGTAATAATGGTTTTATCCGCACTCTCTCCGACCAGCGTGATATTGGTTTTCTGGTTGGGAACTATGATTTTCTCTTTGTAGGTGCCGTTCTTTACGAAGATACGCACACGGCCTTCGGGACGGAAATCGCGGATGGAGTTAATCGCATCCTGTATATTCCGGAAATTACCGGTGCCGTCACGCGCCACTACAATATCCGCCTGGGCATAGTCGGTCCGGGCAGGATTAAGCGCAGCAGAGGGCGCCGCAGGTTGTACAGCGGACTGTGCGCCGGCGTGTGCGCACACAAATAAAGCCAATATCAAAAGTAGACATTTCATTGCACCAAACTATTAAGATAAAGTTCCAAATTGGTATACATGCTATCTAATGTATGTACAGCGCCGTCCATCGCGTCTTTGGGGTTAAGGCGATGGGCTTTTTCCCAGGTGTCGGGGATTCCGTCACCATCCGTATCCACAGGCGCCTTTGCAGACTTCAATAGCGGCATAGGCTCCACCTCTTTCTGAGAATCAATCATTCCGTTTTTACCATAAGCAGCCGTACCGGTCCGTACTTCGCGGATCACCCGGTTATCAATGGCGTCACGCTTAGCTCCGGCATGCTTCAATACATTTTCATAGGCCAAGGCCGCCGGGTCGGTGGCTGTAGGGACAATAGCAAAAGCCTTATCCACACGCACCACATCCATAATCTTACTGAAGTTCGGAGAGGCCGGCTGATAATCCTGCTCAATGCCTAATTTTTCCTGATAGACCTTAAAGTCTACGCCTTTCCAATTGTCTGCGGAAACCGCAGTATCTCCGGCCATGATATTACCGGCAACAAAGAAGCGGCCGAAATCATGGAATCCGTTTTTATCTTTGCTCTGCCAGGCTTCCAAGATACGGTTACGCACATTTTTCTTCGTGGCCGGACCGGCTTTGTAATAATTGTTCACCATATTGTGCTGTCCATTTTCTCCGGCATAGGAACTATTGAAACCCCAGTTATAAATAACGTTATTGCGAAAATCCACCCACTCGGTCTCCGGCGTATCTTCGTGATAGCGGGCGCCACAGAAGCGGGGATTGCGGCTGCTGTGATGGGCCAGGAGGTTATGGTGGAAGCTGGCGCCCATGCCGCCCCAGATACCGCCGTAACCGTGTGCACCTTTTTGGTGTACGGAATTTACCAGGCTCTCGTAAATCAGGCACCATTGAAGGGTGAAAGATTCATTGTTATAGAACGAGGCGCATTCGTCCGAACTCCAACTCATGGTGCAGTGGTCTATGATAAGGCGTTTTTGCCGGGAGGCGGAGATGGCATCATCTTCTACCTGATTACTGTCTCCCAAACGGAAGTGCAGGTAGCGGATAATCACATTGTCCGCTTCGATTTTCACCGGATCACCGGTAATACATATGCCGTCGCCGGGGGCGGATTGCCCGGCTATGGTAAGATCATTTTCCTTGATTTCAAGGGGTGTGTCCAATTCAATCGTACCGGAAAGGGCGAACAATATAGTGCGGGGGCCTTTTGTTTTTACTGCCTCGCGCAGGCTGCCGGGCCCTTTATCATTCAGATTCGTAACATAAATTACCTTACCGCCGCGGCCGCCGGAGGTATATTTACCGAAGCCGTCCGCACCGGGAAAAGCCAATTTTGACATACCAGGCGCATAATAGGTGGCAGACTTCAGCGAGGTCCGGGGATCGGCTATACGTGCTGCCGGAGAAATAAAGTAAGGCGCCAAATCAGGCACCGCCCGTATCAGCCCTTCGGCAGCCATTTTGGTCACTACCGGTGCACTTTGTATGTTCAGGTGGGTATTGTCTTCTTTGCCCTTGGGAGCGCAAAGGCTCTCGCCGGGCGCCAGGTTCATGAATTGATCAAAGGAGGCGTCCGGGCCAAGCCGGCGCAGCCAGTTAGCCGTAGAGTCATAGAGGTCTACCAGCGGAACATTCATTTGCGCCGCCACCTCGCGCGTTACGTCCAGGTAACGGCCATGGGTATTGACCAATTGCCCGTCCGTATCAAATTTACGGCGAGAGATGGAGGTATAGAGTACCGGTTTGCCGCCCTTGCTGCGGGTTTCTTCCACATAACGGGTGAGATTGGCGCGGAAATCCGTTTCGGCAGCGGCATAACGTACCGTATCGTCGAGTTTGCCATCATTGTGTCCGAATTCTATGATCACATAGTCTCCGGGCCTGATGCTTTCATACACTTTCTGCCAGTGGCCGAGGGTACGGAAACTTTTCGTACTGCGGCCGTTCACCGCATGGTTTTCTATCCGCACATTTTCATTGAAGAAAGAGGCGAAAAACATCCCCCATCCCCGCTCGCGGTTGTCCTTATCCAGGGGCTTGTCGGCCATGGTAGAATCTCCGCAAAGGAAGACCGTGATTTTCTTCTGCGGCGCCGCAGCCCCCACCAAAAATATAATGAAGAGTGAATAACTAATAACGAATAATATATTCTTCATCAATCTCTTTTGTTTAAATTTCTCTTGTATGCTCATTATTCACGATGCGTTAATCATTAGTCACTTTTTTTCCATTGATATACAGACGGTCAAACTTAACGTCTTTGGCGCCGGTCATAGCATTGCCTTTTTCCACCCCATTGAACTTACAGTTGGTGATGTTGATGTCGTAGACATTCTCCCGGTCCTCAAGGCCGGTGATGTACACCCCGTATTTACTTTTCAGACTGGTAATATTTTCTATATTCACATTGCGCACCACGGGCGGAAAATCACGCAGGCAGGGTTCTTTGGGCTCATAGACCAAATTAATCTTCAGCACGGCTTCCTTACACTGTCCGACCTTGATATTGCGTACGTATATATTTTCGATCACACCGCCGCGGCAGGCGCTGGTCTTGATACGGATCACCCGGTCGAGCTCGGGGCTGTCCATCGCACAATTTTCCACATAGAGGTTGCGGTAGCCGCCGCTGATCTCACTGCCGATCACCACACCACCATGCCCGTCCTTCATCGTGCAATGGCGCACCACAATATTTTCGGAAGGCAGGTTCCACTTGCGGCCGTCGTTATTGCGGCCGGATTTGATGGCGATACAGTCGTCTCCCGTATCAAAGGTACAACCCTCTATCAGCACATTAGTGCTTGATTCCGGGTCGCAGCCGTCACTATTGGGGCCATGGCTGCTGATGGTTACATTACGCACCACCAGCTGGTCACATAGCAAGGGGTGAATTACCCAAAAGGGCGAATTGCGCAAATTGACGTTTTCAATCAGGATATTTTTACACTTGTACAGGTTTATCAGCTGTGGGCGCAGGCCGTCTTCTTCGGTCATCACCCGCTGTCCCATGGGTACGCTGTTTTGTTCGTATTCCAGCAATTTAGGACGGCCGGTGCGTTGCGAAAGCATGCCCGCCTTATATCCATACCGTTCATGTCCGCTCTTGGCCCACCAGTCATTCACTGTAGCATTCCCGTCTATGGTTCCAGCTCCCGTAATGGCAATATTTGTGGCGTTATAGGCATAAATCAAGGGACGGGCATTCAGGCAGTCAATGCCCTCCCAACGGGTAGGCACCGCCGGAAAATAATACTTAGCCTCCGTAGTAAAGCGCAATATAGCGCCTTCTTCCAAATGCAGGCAGACATGGCTCTTCAGGGTCAGGGGACCTGTATAAAACACCCCTTGGGGGACAATCACCGTTCCGCCGCCGGCCTCATAGGCGGCCTGTATGGCCTCATTGATCGCCTTATGGTTCAAGGTTTGCGGATCATCCGCCACCGCACCAAAGGAGACTATATTGTATTTTTGCTGCCGGAAATAAGGCAACTCAATGCCTTTCACAATAGCATCGGCCTGTTTAAACGCCTCTCGCATAGTCTGCGCAGAGGCGCTATACGTCAGTGTCAGCAGGACAACCAATGCACCGAGCGTAGCGAACTCACGGGCCGTATGGCGGGTAATAATGCATGTTTTTTTTTTCATCTGGCTTGTTTTAAACGCAGGCCTAATTTCCTACAAAGTCACTCCTGTTTTGAAGATAGCGATTTCGCGGTAGTTGGATTTTTCGTTGTTCACAAACTCCCCTCCGGCTACCCGAATGAGATATTCGATAAAACGTTCGCAGGTTTGGTCCATCGGCTCATCTTCCAGGATCACGCCGGCATTGAAATCAATCCAATTGGGTTTGAGGGCGGCAATGCGGGAATTGGTAGAAATTTTCATGGTGGGAACAAAGGTGCCGAAAGGTGTACCGCGGCCGGTAGTAAACAATACCATCTGACAGCCCGACGAGGCTAAGGCTGTAGCGGCTACCAGGTCATTGCCCGGAGCGCTCAGCAGGTTCAGTCCTTTTGTTTTCAAACGCTCGCCGTAAGTCAATACGTCGACAACGGTTGCGGCGCCGCCCTTCTGCGTACAGCCCAGCGATTTTTCTTCGAGGGTGGAAATACCGCCGGCCTTATTGCCCGGCGAAGGATTTTCATAGACCGGCTGCTTGTTGGCCATGAAATATTCCTTGAAGTCATTAATCAGATGCACGGTTTTGTCGAACACACCGGTATTTTCACTGCGGTTCATCAGGATGGTTTCCGCACCGAACATTTCCGGCACTTCCGTGAGGATGGTGGTACCGCCCTGGGCGATCAGAAAGTCGGAAAACATTCCCACCAGCGGATTGGCGGTAATCCCGGAGAAACCATCCGATCCGCCGCATTTAAGGCCGATCTTCAATTCCGAAAGCGGAATGTCTTCACGTTGCGCCTTAATGGCCTCCGCATACAACTTGCGCAATACGGCCATGCCCTCTCCTATCTCGTCCCCCACTTTCTGGGTTTCAATAAATTCAATGTGCGCCTTTGTATCCCCGATAAATTCTTTGAACGCGCCGATCTGGTTGTTTTCGCAGCCCAGTCCCACTACCAATACCGCACCGGCATTAGGGTGCAGGGCCAGGTCACGGAGGATCTTACGGGTATTCTCATGGTCGTCACCCAACTGTGAACAGCCATAATTGTGCGGGAAGGCGACAATGGCGTCCAGGCCCCGGCCTCCCGTCTCTTCCTGTAAGCGAGCGGCCAGCTGGTTGGCAATGCCGTTCACACAACCCACCGTCGGGATAATCCACAGTTCGTTACGCACGCCCACCTCGCCGGTAGCGCGGCGATAGCCTTTGAATGTACGGTTACGGTTGGTAAAGCGTACTTGTTGCAGTTGCGGATTGTAGCTATATTCCAATACGCCGGAAAGATTGGTCTTGATATTCTTTTCATTCACCCAATCGCCCTGTTTAATATCCGACACGGCATGGCCGATCGGATAACCGTATTTAACGATGTGCGCGCCCACGGACAGGTCCGTTAATGCAAATTTATGTCCGGCGGGAATATCCGCACTTAAACGGATCGTTATACCGTCGATATTCACGGTAGTTCCGGACTTGAGGTCTACGATAGCCACAGCTACGTTGTCTGCTTGGTTTATTTTGAGGTAGGGAGTCATATGGATAGTGAATAATGAATAGTGAATAGTGAACCGAGCAAAGTAGGGTTATTCATTCAGCCGATGGTTGAACTGGATGTATTCATCCACATTTTCGGCAGTGAGGATATCTACGGGAATATAATTGACACGATGTAATTTTTGTTTGAAGATTAATTCCTTGCACAGGTCTTTCACGCAGAGGTAGCCCTGCATTTCAGGGCGCTGGGCGATAAGGTAGGCTACTTCTTTATTTTTCAGGGCCACTACATTGGGTTCCAGCTCGTCATAGCCGATTATTTTTAGTTTGCCGCACTTTACTTCCTTCAAATAAACCAGCATCCTATGCACGCGGGAACTGAAGATCACCGCACCGGAAATATTGGCATATTGTTTGAACACCCGGTGGATATTAGAAAGGCTTTCCTCCCTGTTATCGGCATGCAGGTCCAGGCGCACGAGGTTATATTTATCTCGCAGGCCCTGTTCTTCCACATAGGCCATAAAACCTTTTTCACGGTTGGTTGCCTGGTTGGACCCCTGCGTACCGCGACGCAAGGAGTGGGCCAATAATACCGTCGTCTTTTCCGGCAGTCCGTCCAACAGCAATTTAGCCACCTGATAACCGCTCTTGTGCGAGTGCTGGCCATAATAAGTCAAGCCCTTCACCTGTTCAAGATCGGAGTCTATCAAGACATAGGGCACCTTCTTTTTCTCCATCTTTTTGGCAAAATCAACGGATTCGTCAATGAATACCGGTGCAAAAATCATGGCTACGGGCGGATCCGCCAATAAACCGGCCGCCTCCTGCTCAAAAGAATTTTTGTCATATTGATTGAAGAACACATATTTCACACTCACGCGGTAACTGGCCATTTCCTTGCAGGCCTTTTCTATGCCGGCATGGATATAGCTCCAATATTCGCCCGCTTCAAAACGGGGAATGAAGGCCACAATACTCAAGTCCTTGTTCAAGGCCAAAGAACGGGCCACCAGGTTGGGCTGATAAGCCAGCTGTTTAATGATGGCTTCTATCTTTTCCCGTTTTTCATCACATACATGTCCGCGGTCATGGATCACCCGGTCTACGGTTCCTGTAGAGACACCGGCCATCCTGGCGATGTCTTTGATGCGAAGTTTGGTATTTTTAATCGTCTCCGGCATTGCTTAAGGATTAACAAGGCTGTTCAGGTAATTTTCAAGATTGGTATAGCCGTTGGCGGCCAACTTAGGACCGTCTGTGGCATCATTCGGATTCAGTCCGTTGGCCGTTTCCCAGGCGTCGGGCATACCATCCGCATCGGTATCCGTGGGCACGGCGCCGGTCGTATAAGTATCCCATCCATTCACGTCTGCCTGCGAATCAATCATCCCGGCGCGTGTTCTGCCACTCACACCGGAGGGCAGCGTCTTTAAAGGCTCTACGCTATAGTAGGCCCGAACAGGAGCCAGGCCCATGTACACTTCATTGGTTACGCGCATATCGGTAGCATCGCGGTGCAGGCTGGCGCCGGCCTGAGCCAAGACGGAAGTATACGCATCTTCCGCCGACTGAGTCGTCACCGTAATCGTACCACTGGAAAACTCCGTAGTTGATTTTAAGTCTTCTTTATTCTTTGACGAAGGGTTAGGCTGTACCCCCTGCCAATTGTCATTGGTAACCGCCGTACTCGCGGACATCACATTTCCAGCGACATAAAACTTACCCCACACCCCTGCCGGCTGGTTATTAGACCCGTCATCGGCATTCGGCTGCATGATACGTGTGGTATTCGCCGAGGTCGCAGTCGGCTTATAATAATTGTTCACTATATTATAGCTTCCGCCTTCGCCGGCATAAGCGCTATTGGCCCCCCAGTTATAAATCACATTATTCCGGAAATCCACCCGTTCCTTGTCCGGTGTATTAGAATAACGCGAACCGCAGAAACGCGGATTCCGGCTATCATGGTGCGCCAGCAGGTTGTGGTGAAAGGTAGCGCCATGGCCGCCCCAAATGCCGCCATAACCGTGGGCGCCTTTATTATGCACGGAAATGCGCAGGCTTTCGGAAATAATACACCATTGCATGGTAAAATTTTCATTGTCGTAGAAGGAGGAACACTCATCCGTACTCCAGCTCATACTGCAATGGTCTATTATAATATTCTTCTGGTTGCGCCCCCATAAAGCATCGTCGGCGGTCTGGCTTTCATCACCCATGCGAAAACGCATATAGCGGATAATCACATTATTCGCCTTGACCACTACCGGATGATTCTTAATACAGATACCGGCACCCGGAGCGCTATGCCCGGCAATGGTAAGGTCGCCGTTCTTGATTTCCAATGTAGAGTTCAGGGCTATAATGCCCGATACTTTGAACATAATGGTACGCGCCCCCGTCTGGCCGACAGCCCAACGTAAAGAGCCCTGCGTATTGTTATCCGACAGGTTGGTTACATAAATCACCCTGCCGCCGCGGCCACCGGTGGTATACATCCCGTAGCCTTCGGCGCCGGGAAAAGCGGTTACCGTCGCCGGAGGCGGAGGAGGCGTGACACTGCCGCTGCTTACAGTAACAGCAACTGTTTTAGCAGCCTCCAGTCCGGCCTTGCTAACGGCAATCACCTTAAAAGCCGTAGTCAGTGTAGTGGGCGCTACGGCCTGAGAAAAACTATAGTTAGCTCCGGAAGGGAAAAAAGTACTCTTCAGATTTTCCGTATTACCCGACACCTCATAAAATTTCACCGCGCTCAGGTCCGAATTGCAGGTCACCGATCCGGTCACGGTAGCGGCGGCATCTGCCGGCAAGGTATAGGTGTACGCTGACTGCCCGAAAACCACCACCGGCGCTTCGGGATTTACAGGGTTATTCTCTTCTTTGTTTCCACAGGAAGTTATAACGAATGCTACGGCAAATACAACAATGGCAAAAGGAAATATATTCTTCATTCTTTTCATAAAATTAAAAACAGACAAATTTAATAAAAAGATACGAGAAGAACAAGCAAAAAAATACAAAAAACACACCTTGTGTGCGCACACAAGTGCAAAATTTCAAAATCAAAGCAAAAAAACTAAAGTGGAAAAAATGTTAGTTTAAATAGTGAACCCTGCAAGAAATAATAAACACCTCCACATCAGTCGCCTGATAGACCAAACGGTTTAACTCATCTATCCTGCGCGACCAACGGCCGGAGAATTCATATTTCAACGGCTCCGGCATCCCTAATCCGGAAAAGGGAGTCCGTTGCACATCTTTGATCAAAACATTAATGCGTTTCAAGGTTTTCTTATCGGTTGACTCCCGGAAAAGATAGTCATCCCATGCTTCAGTGGCAAAGCGAATATTCCTCATTACTTCTCTAATAAAAAACCCCGCTATGCTTTTTTTGCATAGCAGGGCCTTAATAAATTTATATCAACTATAAATATTAATTATATACTACGCCAACATAGTATATATAGATATTGTTCGTACCATAAATATACACCGTGCCGGCAGCTCCGGTATAAGGAATGGTATACTTAGTTAGAGAGGCAGCCATTCCCACAGTAGCATAAATCTCAGAAGTTCCGTCTGAGAGTTTCATCTCACGACTAGTCCCTCCGGCCGTAGCGTAAATAACAATAGAGGCATTACCGGATACCGGAACAGATAAGGCCCGGTCGGTAGGAACAAAACCACTCATTGATGATGCCCCATTCGTTTTCACACGCTGGGTGAAAGAAAAACCATCAATCGACTGAGCACTGGCATCAACCACCAAGGGCTTAGCTGTAGTAGCAATAAATCCTAAACCACCTGTATATGTCTGACTGGAACTATATGTTCCGGCAACAAAAGAGGCGTCCGAGAAATTCCAATCTATGTTACTCGGAGGAGGAGGCGTCGATCCGTATTCCAGGATAATATCATAGATATTAAAACCGCCATTGGGGTACAGGTAAATTGTACCGGCAGGGCCGGAGTAAGTCACCACCGACTTACCCAGAGCCGTTCCGTCATTGACCAGCGTACCAACAATATTGGTACCGTCACTAACGTTCAGCGTACGGGTTGCCGTGCTGGAAGAACTCATACCATAGACCGTGATCGTAGCCCCCGTACTCACCGGGAAACTCAGCACACCCCTGTCAAGAGCTCCTGTACCATTAATTTTCAAACGGTTGGTAAATGATTTCCCATCCATGCTCTTATTATTGGCATCAACAGCAATGGTTACGCTACCGGGAGTAATGGTAAGGCCGTTAAGCGTTGTCGTAGCCGTAACAGTCGTAGCGTTCAATTCTACGAAGGGCGTCAAAGACATATTCCAATCTTTATTGGTAGGGCCTTCTGCGGGTTGCGTGGCAAAGGTCGTAGAACCTGCAGTTACAGGCGTAGTGCCCACCAGATACTGCAAGCTGGCAGTATAAGTGGTACCGGCTGTAAGGCCTGTAAAGGTACCGGCACCGGTTGTACCGTCTACGGTGTAGGTCTTAGCCGTACCTGTAGCCGGGGCAATATGCATCACGGTATAAGAGGAGTGTGAAGGCGTCCAGCTTATTTCAACAGCCGTCTGCGTTGCGCTGCCGGCGGTCAACGTTGCGGCAGGCGCTCCGGTAGCCATCGTGAAAGTTGTACTACCGCAGGAATAAGTAGCGGCACCGATGGCATACTGCAGATCTACCTCATAGGCTGTACCCGGCACCAAGCCGGAAAGCGTCAGGGAAGATGCTGCCGGAGTTACGGCATAAGTAGCGGCTGAACCCGAAGCAGGTTTTACACTCAATTTATTGGCATAGGCATTGGCTGTCCAGCTGATATCGGCCGTAGTCAAGAGAACATTGGCAGATGATACGGTAGACTGGGGTACTGCTGCAGTGGTAAAACGGGAGGTATCACGATTAGACTGATTCCAGTAAGCGACGAAAGCATATTCGGTCGCCGGAAGCAGGTTGCCTGCCCCCAGTTTACCTTCTGCAATCTCCGTTTCGGTCAGGGTGATGGTGGCGCCACCGCTCACAGGGGCGGGACTAACATAGAAGAAAGTCACTTCTTCGCCGGCGGCCCATGAGAGCAATAAACTATCGGGCTTGGCTTTCGCCAGTGTTACGGCAAGCGGATCCATTTCACGGATAAGGGTCGTATATTCCCCTTCTCCACGAAGGTTGGCGCCATTGTACAACTTCACATTATACGTAGTTTCATACACCAGGCCGGTAAACTCTTTTTCACCGATGGTCTTTTCCGCAGCGTTAAGCGTGTAAGACTGGGCTGTAGCACCGGGGGCCACTGATACAATCACCACATGGGTTACTTCTGCGCCAGGCGTCCAGGCTACAGTCAGGTCTCGGTCCGTAATAGCTATCGGCGCGGCCCGCATGATGTTTTCATCACCGGTAGTAATAGAAAGCGCCTCACAATAAGGTGAATTCATCGCCGGATTCTGAGCAATCGCCTGAACACGGGCATAGTATTTGGTGTTGGTAGCCAAGGCCTCTACAGTATAACTGGAAGCAGTGGTTTGAATAAGTATAGGATTGTTGAATGACGCATCAGTACTTAACTCCAGGTTAAAAGATACAGCCTGAGGCTGAGCACGCCATACAAACTGTATGGTCGTGCCCATCACCTTCGAGGACATATCTTTGGGGGTATACAACTGTGTATCCGTACCGGGTACTTTACCGCCGGAATCCTCGTTTTTGTCGCAGCTTACGCTGACGCCAAGGCCCAACAATGCAGTCACCAGGAACAGTAATCGGTATTTTATAGTCAATGTTTTCATGCTATCTTTTTTTTTATCGTTACAGATTATCTCCAGCGCGGGTCTCCGGCTGTTTTAGCACCGCTGAATCCGGCATCTTTGAAAGAAAAATCACCGTTAGCAGGATCCATCCACAAATCGGTAGAGGCCTTGGTATACGCCATCAAATCAGCTAAAGCATTATTGACCGATTTGGAATCATCATAGTCCGAAGTTTTATAGCTTCCGGTAATTGACAGCGTAGCCTTTCCTGCAGTCATACCGTTAATGGGGCCTTTGGTCTTACCCATAATAGTATTCGTAATGGTCAAGGTAGACAATACGCCATTATCAATACGGGCAAAGTAGTCGCCATCCTTACCGAAGTCATTGATAGTACAAGCCGTTACCAGCAAAGAGGTGGCGGCAACCGTAGAATTGTGACGATAGAAGGTATTGTTCTGACTATAGATCGTAGAATTACGGAAAGTGGTATTGTCAAACTTGGCGTTGTTTTCCGTAGATACGATAGGATAATTGCTGGTGGCATGCATCCGGACGATACAACCGTCAAACATCAGATTATTAATCACAGAATTAGCCCTCCAACGGATAAGCCCGCGGCCGAAACCTTCAATCGTACAATTTTCAAATATCAGGTTGTTCAGGGTTCCGCTAACATTGGCGTTGAACAAGAAGTCATTCTTACCTGCAATATTCGTAGCTACGATATCACCGTCAACCAAAGCGCCTTGAACCGTCATATTACTAAATTTCAAACCTGTAGCAATATTAACATTGTTATGGTTAATACAGGTACTACCTTCCACGTTAAAGAACTGCAAGGTTGTTTTAGACGTACCGGGGCCGCCTTTTACCGTATAACCGGCATTGGTCAGGGTCAATGTGCGCTGGTGAACAAACGTAGCTGCGCCGTCCAATACAATCACATCACCTTCAACCGCTCCAGCCAAAACGGCGGTAATATCACCACCGGCATGTACAAACTTGTTACCTTCTACAAATGTAGTGGTAGTACCACGGTTGGCACCTGCATTATAAATAACAATCGTATAAGAACTATTGTTATCGGGAACCGAGCAAACTTTCATCCCGCTGGCCATTTCATTGGCATTGATGGGATAGTCTATGGGGCTACCGCCGGCCGGGGTAATTTCCAGTTTGGTAACCGTCTTACCGGGCGCCCAGGCTACCTGCAATTGCTGTACTTCAGTCGTACCGGTCAACATATCATAACCTTTAAATATGTTTTCAGGCGACACCTTGAAGGTTACCGTTGCATACTTGGAATCATGATCCATGTCGGCCGAATTGGAGCGCACACGGGCAGAATAAAGCTGGCCGCCGGCCAATTCTTCTACCGTATAGGAGGTTCCGCTCACCACATAGCGGTTAATGATATGGTTAAACTCCAAACTATCCGCACTGATTTCTACAGTATAGGACGTAGTGCCCGGAATAGCGTTCCAGGTCAGGGTGGCATTCACCTCTTTAACAGAGGCCGACAAAGAGGTTGGACGGAATATACGGGGAGCTTCACCCAAATCCTCCTTGTTTTCGCAAGACTGCAGGGCTAAGCAAGCGCCGATAGCCAACAGTGCGATATAGGTATAAATTTTATGTATGGTATGTTTCATAAAAGCTGTTATATAGTTTTATTATTGTATCTGCTTTACCTGAGCCCAGTATGGATCATTTCCCCACAGCCCGCCGGAGGTAGATACCGCCGTTGACGGGAAAGCGAAGAGGTGGTTATTCATCGTAAAGTCATATCCATAATTTACGTAGGTCTGGATCCAGGTGGTATAATCCGTCAAAGTAGAAGCCTTCAGCGTCATCCAGTTGGTATATTCATAATAGCCGGCAGGTTTGGGCGTATTGGCATAAAGGTTCGCCGTAGCCATGTTAATCTTCGGATAATCTCCTGCTGTATCGAAATCATAATACAGGGTAGAAGGAATCGGATTGTACTTGCTGTTCGGATACTTGGCAGGCAGGTTTCCGGTAGACAAGAATGCCAGGTTCTCGGTCACCATATCTTGCAATTTGGTCGACAAGAGGTTCCAACGCACCAGGTCATACTTACGCACCCCTTCACCGGCCAATTCCCAGGCACGTTCATTCACAATAGCGTCAAAGAAAGCCTCTCCGGCCAGAGATCCTACATATTTTTCCACCTTTTCATCCCATGAACTTGTCGGGAAAGCCCTGCGGCGCACTGTTTTCAATGCGTCCTGTGCTGTCGCCGTTACACCATTCAAACGGTATTCGGCTTCTGCCAACAAAAGGTAGACATCCGCCATACGCATAATCGGCCAGTTAATACCATTCATAAATTTAGCAGTCGCAGCAGCGCTCTTGGTCAAAGCAGAACCGGTCAGGTACTCTACAGACCATTTGCCTACACGGAAGTTTTGGGGAGTGGTAGCAATCTTCTGACGGATACCGGCAGGACCTTGGGCAGCTTCCGTTACAGGTGCGTTTTCATAGGTATAAATATTCACCGTCACATCACGGCGGCTATCCTCCGGATCATAAGAATACAGGAAGATGGGGGTCGTATTCACATAACCTTGGGTAGATATTCCAGAGTACTTGGTAGCCACACTAAAGCGGGTACCGTTGCTATAACCGATTTCACCGGTCTTGTCTATACCGAAACCTACCTCAAACAAACTCTCCCGATTAATGTTATCCACCTTGTTTTCACACTGGGTAACAAAATAATCCTTGAATTTAGGCGTCAAATGATGAGGACCTTCTTCAATCAGTCTTTCGCAGGCATCCTTGGCGATTTGGTAATAAATCTCCGGATTGCTGCCCTGACGGGTAATCCCATCCTGACGGATAGAATAACCGGCCCGGTACATAGCGATGCGAGCTTGTAAACCTAAAGCAAAGCCTTTGGTAACACGCTCTAAAGTAGCGCCGGCTTCATTAGCCCAGGGCAATACGCCGATAGCTTCATCCAGATCAACCAGCAGGCGTTCATAAATCACATCCCTGTCGGTACGGGGGATATAAAAAGTAGTGGGATTCGCCGGCTCCGTACGGAAAGGCACATCGCCAAACTGACGGCAGAGTTCCATATAGAACAAGGCGCGCAGGGTTAGCGCTTCACCGTAATAGGTCATCATCTGCTTGGCTGTAGTACCTGAGTTAGCGGGACTGACAGGAATATTCACAATACAAAGGTTCAACCGTTCAATTGCCTTATAAAGGTTATCCCAGGGATTGGTAATATCCGCGATATCAATGCTCGGACGGGATCCGTAGCTGCTCAATCCGCGGCGGTCCGTATTTTTGTAGTCATTCGAACCGAGAGAGGTAATCTCAATATCCGTATTGGTTTGCCAGAAAAGGCTCATACGGCTGGAGTACATGGCATCTTCGCCCATTAAAGCGTAGGCGCCCATAAGTGCATTATTGGCATCGGTAACCGAAGCGAAGGTGGCGTCCACCGAGTCCGATGAAGGAGAAACCGTCTCCAGGTATTTCTCACAACCCGAAAGAAAGCTGAGGCTTATTGCTGCAAGGCTGTATAATAATATTTTTTTCATAGTCGATACAAAAATTAGAAGGTTAAGTTAATACCTGCCACAAAAGTGCGACTGCGCGGATAGGCCGAGTAGTCCACATTAGGAGTTGTAGGACCTTGTGAACGGCGGGAGTCCACTTCGGGGTCATAGCCCGAATAGTTGGTCCAGGTAAACAGGTTGTAACCGGTTACATAAATACGCAGGTTTTCAATATAGGCCTTCCGGGTCCATTCTTTCGGGAAGGTATAACCGATGGTAGCCGTATTCAAACGCAGGTAAGAGCCGTCTTCAATAGCATAAGAACTGAGGCGGGCGCGGGTATTGGTCACCGCATGAACAGTCGCATTAGCATTCAGGCTCATCAGGCGCTCGGGTTGCAGACGAAGGTCTTCGCCGGTAGCCGGATCTATATACATGAAACGGTTGGAAGAGTTCATCTCATTCAAGACGTTCATGTAACGTTTTGAACTTTCGGCGCCGGTCGTAAACAGCACACGGTTGGCGTTGTAAATATCATTACCGTATGACCAGTTGAAGAATACGGAAGCATCAAAGCCATAGAAATTGGCGGTAACATTAAAACCACCGGTATGCAAGGGGTTGGCATCTCCAATGATCGTTTTATCCGCATCACTGATAACCTGTGTTCCGTTATCCGCCATTTTTTTGAACTTGATGGCACCGGGCATCAATGTCGCACCGGCGACCGTACTGTTATCGGGCTGTCCGCTGTTAAGGAGCCACTTATTGTTACCTGCATCCCAGGTAAAATCACCAAAGCTATAATAACCGTCGTACACATAGCCGTACATCAGACCGAGGGGCTGGCCTTCCTGTACAATATAGTCATCGCCGGGACCGTTATTATTACCATACCAACCGGAGTTGAAGAGCAGGGTCTTTTCATCACCCAGCTTATCTACATTATTCTTATTGAAGGCGATGTTAAAAGAAGCGCTTAAAGAGAAGTCACGCGTATCAACAATGGTACCGTTCAAGGTCAACTCTATACCTTTGTTGGAGGTCTGGCCGATATTCTGCATCTGCTGACTGTAACCGGTACTTGAAGGTATACGGGCTTTGATCAAGAGATCCTTGGTGGTATTCCAATAGAGGTCAACGGTGGCATTCAGGCGGGAATTAAAGAAACCCAGGTCAAGGCCGACGTTGCGGGTAATCGTTGTCTCCCATTTCAGATCGGGATTCGACATCACCGTTGAGGGAACCAGGCGTGATTGTTGGACTTCGTTAATATAATATTCCTTACCGGAAGTAGTGGTCGTATAGATCATTTTCCACAAGTCATCATCAATACGGTTATTACCGGCCATACCTAAGCTGGCGCGCACTTTCAGGTTGGACAACCAACCTTTGGTGGATTCCATAAACGACTCGTCGGTTACACGCCAGGCCAAAGCAGCCGAGGGGAAATACCCCCACTGATTGCCGGGAGCGAATTTACTGGAACCGTCCGCACGGAAGGTTACGGTAGCCAAATAGCGGCCCATCAGGGTGTAGTTCACACGGCCAAAGAAAGAGGCCAGGTTATGATCGGGAGATTCGGTGGTAGAAATGCTGTTAGGCGTACCTAAGCGCATCTTGGCCAGAATCTGAGCGGCGGTCATCGTCTTAGAAAAATTATCGGCTTTTGAAACGACCTGTTTAGACCAGTCGGAGTTCAACTCCTGACCGATCAAAATGTTCAGGCTATGGTCCGGACCCAGTTGCTTCACATCATAGGTCAGCGTATTGGCAATACGATAAGCTTCTGAAGAATAGGACGTAATTTGTCCGATCGGGAAACCGCTGCCATTAGTTCTTGATTCGGAAGTTGTAGGTCCCCAGACACGATCGGTGCGGTTATTATTGAACGTATAACCGGCTTCCAAACGGTAAGTCAGGTTATCAATAATGTTCCAGTTGAAGGCACCATTAAATGAGGTATTCAAACGCTTTTGTTTTTCATAGTCATCATTGGTCACCTGGATAGGGTTATACAACTGGCTGGTAGTTTCCAAATCATCCAGGAAAGCGGGATCCTCTTCTGTAAAAGAGGCTATACCTTTGGTAGGACGGTATTGGATAGCATTTTTCAAACGGCTGGAAGAAGACTGGCCGGCACTGGCCAGACCGGAACCGTCAACATTCGTATAGGCCAGACGGGTATTGAAGTCTATGCTCATACGCTTGTTTAACTTGGTATTCATACGGAAATTCAAGTTACTACGGTCATAACCGGAGTTAATCATGACTCCTTCTTCATCTATACGCGAAAGGCTAAGGCTGTATTTGGTAGTCGCATTGCCGCCGGTAACACCAAGATTGTATGACTGCGTAAAAGCGGTGCGGCCAAACATTTGTTTTTGCCAATCATCGCCGGCCTGGTATTTGTACAGGTCAATATCGCCATAGTCACCGAAATACTTGGTAAATGCATTATCCTGAGCGCCGATGATTTCGGCCTGCATCATTACAAACTCATAAGGGTTCAACACGTCCAGGTATTTGGTCACATTCTTTACCCCCCAGTAGGCGTTGAAGTTTACAGAAACCTTGCCTTCGCTCCCTTCCTTGGTAGTAACGATAATTACCCCGTTGGCGCCGCGCGCACCGTAAATAGCAGTAGACGAAGCATCTTTCAACACGTCTATACTGGCAATATCATTCGGCGAAATAGCGCTGATGTTGGCTACCGGGAAACCATCTACAATGTACAAGGGGGAGTTGTCCTGCGTTACAGAACCGCCACCACGCACACGGATTTTCACTTCGGCATCAGGAGAACCTTCGGTAGAAATTACCTGTACCCCGGCCATTTTACCTGTAATTGCTTCAGCGGCGGAAGATACCGGCACAGCGGTAATTTCCTTGGCCTGTACGGAAGCTACAGAGCCCGTCAATATCGGTAGTAGCCGCAGTTTTCGTTCCTTTCACTACTACAGACGCACCAATCAATGGCTCATTTGCAGCATCGGTAACGATACCTTTCACGGTCTTTGTTTGTGCCGCAGCACCTAAGGAAACCATACATAGCACGGCCATAATCAGCCAACGGCTAAGTTTCCTTTCATGAAACAATTTTCGCATAAGTTTTACAGATTATTTTAGGTTAATATTATTCTGCTATTTAACACAAAGGTAACATTTTTTTCATTTGTGTGCGCACACACGTCGTTTTTTTTCATAAAAATCATTTTTCAGGAATAAAACGGCATTTTAAAACAACAGGTTTGTGCGCGCACACAAATCTACAAAAAACACTAACTTGCTAATTATTAGCGTTAAAGTATTTCTTGTACAACAGCCTGCATACCTTTATTTAATATACCGGCAATATAAGCGGTCAATAAAGCGGTCAGACCAGGGAGTTTATTAAGATCCTCACCCCATATCAATGAAGCACTTAGCACGCCTTCTGCTACGGTTTTAGCATCATTGGATACCCAAAGCCGGGTTAACAAATCCAGGATCTCAGGGCTGTCATTCGGCGTAATCATATCATTGCCACGCACTCCGCCTTTATAATAGACACAAATACCGGCCAGGCCGAGTACTAAGCCTTTGGGCAGGGTGCCTTTGCGTTCCAGATAAATTTTCAAGCCGGGCAGGTCGCGGGTCTTGAATTTCGGGAAAGAATTCAGCATGATACTGGTCACGAAATGCTTCACAAAAGGATTGCGGAAACGGTCCAGCACATCACCGGCGAATTGTTCGAGCTCGGCCTTGGGCAGATCCAGGGTAGGCAACAGTTCATCAAACATGACTTTGCGTACATATTGGCCGATCACGGCGTCTTCGCAGGCCTCGCGCACCGTATCCAGCCCGCTCAGGTAGGCTACGGGCGAAAGTACGGTATGAGGGCCGTTCAACAGGGTCACTTTACGTTCATGGTAGGGCTTCTCGCTGGGAACGAAGAGCACATTCAGGCCGGCTTTGTCTGCAGGAAACTCCTTGGCTACGTTTTCCGGCGCTTCGATTACCCAAAGGTGGAAAATCTCCCCTTTCACTACCAGTTTGTCTTCCACGCCTATTTTCTGCAGGATTTCATTGATGGTATCTTTGGGATAGCCCGGTACGATACGGTCAACCAAGGTAGAATATACGCCACAGGCGGTCTCAAACCATTGTTTGAAATCAGCGCCCAGCTGCCATAATTCAATATACTGTCCGATACATTTTTTCAACTCGGCGCCGTTATGGAAGATCAACTCACAGGGAAATATGATCAGGCCTTTGTCTGCCGCACCTTTAAAGGTTTTAAAACGGTGGTATAATAATTGCACCAATTTACCGGGATACGACCTGGCCGGTTGGTCGTCCGGCTTGTCGGCCGGGTCAAAGGCGATACCGGCTTCGGTAGTATTGGAAATAACGAAACGCATATCGGGGTTTTCCGCCAGCTTCAAATAATCTTCGAATTGGCTGTAGGGATTAAGGCCCCGGCTGATAACATCTATCAGCTGTATGGAATCTACCTGCCGGCCTTTATCCAGGCCCTGCAGGTTCAGGTGATACAAGCCGTCCTGGGCATTCAGCATATTGACCATACCATCGGCCAGGGGCTGTACGACCACCACGCTGCTGTTGAAACCGGCCTTTTCATTCATATTGAAAACAATCCAATCAACAAAAGCGCGGAGGAAATTCCCCTCCCCAAACTGAATTATGCGCTCCGGATAGGTTTTAGCGCTTACATTTGTTCTATTCAATGGTTTCATAATTATTTTTGATTAAGTTAATTTGTGTGCGCACACACGGATTAATAAAATATTACCCGCAAGCCTTCAGGGCCGGCGGGTAAACTTATTTACGTACTTTGGCAATAATTTCGAAGGCGTCTTTGCACAATTTGGTAATGGCCGCCCAGTCTTTATTTTCAATGGCCGCAGCCGGGAAAAGATTGGAACCCATACCTACACAGGAAACACCGGCGCCGAACCAACCTTTAAGGTTGTCTTCCTCGGGTTTCACCCCACCGGTAACAATAAGCTGCGACCAGGGCATGGGGGCTTTCAGGCCTTTCACAAAGGCGGGCCCTACCACATCTCCGGGGAACACCTTAATCAGATCACAGCCGGCTTCCTGGGCAAAGCCCACTTCGGATACCGTGCCGCAACCCGGCGTGTACGGGATACAACGGCGGTTAGCCACCTTAGCCACATCGGGATTGAACAGGGGGCCTACAATAAAATTGGCGCCCAATTGGATATACAATGAAGCGGTAGGCGCATCCACCACCGAACCGATACCCAGGATCATATCCGGGCATTCTTTGGCCAGCCACTTGCTCAGCTCTCCGAATACCTCATGGGCAAAGTCCCCGCGATTGGTAAATTCAAAGGCCCTGACCCCTCCTTCATAGCAGGCCTTGAGCACTTGCTTGGCCACTTCTATATCCTTGTGATAGAACACCGGAACCATGCCGGTTTCGGCCATCACACTTAATGTTTTTATTTTGGTAAATCGTGCCATAGTTATAATTATTATCGTGAAACGCGGCCGGAGCCGTCACCTTTCATCAGGTTTTCCACCTCGGCTACGGACACCTGGTTAAAGTCACCGTAGATCGTATGTTTGAGGCATGAAGCCGCCACGGCAAAGTTCAGCGCTTTCTGGTCGTCGCCGGGATAGCTGATCAAACCGTACACCAAACCGCCCATGAAAGAGTCACCGCCGCCTACGCGGTCAACAATGTGGGTAATGTCATATGAAGGAGACTCATACAAGGTCTTTCCGTCGAACAATACGCCGGCCCAGGTATTATGGTTGGCGTTGATGGATCCGCGGAGGGTGACGATCACCTTTTTAGCACGGGGAAAGCGTTGCATCATTTGTTTACAAACCGATTCAAAAGCGGCGGATTCCACATGTCCGCCGGTATTATGGGCGTCAAAGCCTTCGGGTTTGATACCGAATACTTTCTCTGCATCTTCTTCATTACCGAGGATTACATCGCAACCTTCTACCAGGGCAGGCATCACCTCGGCAGCCGTTTTACCGTACTTCCACAGGTTCTTGCGGTAATTCAGGTCGGTAGATACGGTTACACCCATCTCATTGGCGATCTTGATCGCTTCGAGGCAGGCGTCCGCTGCACCCTGCGACAAGGCGGGCGTAATACCGGTCCAGTGAAACCATTGGGCGTTTTTGAACACTTCACGCCAGTTGACCATGCCGGGCTTGATATCTGCGATAGAAGAATGGGCGCGGTCATATACCACCTTACTGGCACGGGCCACGGCGCCGGTTTCCAGGAAGTAAATACCCAGGCGTTCTCCGCCATATATAATATTATCCACCCCCACGCCATATTTGCGTAGATCCATCACACAAGATTGTGCAATATCGTTTTGCGGGAGGCGGGTAACAAACTGGGTAGCCAGTCCGTAATTAGCCAATGACACGGCTACGTTAGCCTCACCGCCGCCAAAGGTCGCTGTAAGTTCCTTGGCCTGGTTAAAGCGCAAAAAACCGGGCGTCGCCAAACGCAACATAATTTCACCGAAAGTAACAACTGTTTTGCTCATATGAATATTGAAATTTTAAAATTTTACACTCTTTAAATTTTATTGTACGAAGGTAGAGGTTTTCCATTCTTCCAATTTAGTATTTTCCGCCTAATAAATATCAAAAATTAACAACTGTGTAGCAGGTATCAATTTTTAGCGTACTTTTGGTAATTATAACCAAAAACCTATTCGTTATGAGCAACCTTAACACGAGTGGCGGGAAAATGACAAACTACAGATGGGTCATCTGCAGCCTGCTTTTTTTTGCTACTACTATTAATTATCTCGACCGTCAGGTATTGTCTTTGACCTGGGGTGATTTTATCGCACCGGAGTTCCATTGGACCAACGATGACTATGGCACTATTGTCGGCCTGTTCTCCGCTTTTTATGCGCTCAGCATGTTGTTTGCCGGCCGTTTTGTCGATTGGATGGATACCAAGAAAGGATTTCTGTGGGCCATCGGAATATGGTCTTTAGGCGCCTGTATCCACGCTTTTTGCGGCATTGCCACTTCCGGCATTTTAGCCGGCGAATGGTTCGTGGGCTTTGAAGGTGCACGGGAGACTATCGCCACCGTCAATAATACCGGAATGATTATCAGCGTTAGTGTGACGTTGTTCATCTTTGCACGTTTCGTACTGGCCCTCGGCGAGGCCGGCAACTTCCCGGCCGCCATCAAAGCAACGGCAGAATACTTCCCCAAGAAAGACCGCGCATTCTCCACCAGCATATGGAATGCCGGCGCTACAGTGGGCGCGCTGACCGCACCTATTACCATTCCGTTTATCGCCAAAGCCTGGGGATGGGAAATGGCCTTTATTGTAATCGGCGCATTGGGTTTCATCTGGATGGGCTTCTGGGTATTCCTCTATAAAAAACCGGAGGCTAACCCCCTGGTAAATGAAGCCGAATTGCATTATATCAGCCAGGATAAAGAATCGCATAACCCCTGCGAAGAGCTGGTAGAAAAGGCGCAGGCCAAAAAGATGTCATTCATAGACTGCTTCAAACACAAACAGACCTGGGCGTTTGCTTTCGGTAAATTCATGACCGACGGCGTATGGTGGTTCTATCTGTTCTGGACCCCCGCCTACCTGAAATCCGTATACAACATGAGCGCTACGGAAGCTGCGTTCCCGCTCTTCGTCCTGTACATGATCACCCTGCTGTCCATTGCCGGCGGTTGGTTGCCTACGCTCTTTATCGAACGTCAGGGCATGAACCCCTACGCCGGCCGTATGAAAGCCATGTTGATTTTCGCCTTCTTCCCCCTACTGGCGCTTTTCGCCCAACCTTTGGGGCATATTTCTTACTGGCTGCCCATCATCATTATCGGGATTGCCGGAGCGGCGCACCAATCATGGTCTGCCAATATTTTCTCTACGGTAGGCGACATGTTCCCCAAGAGCGCCATTGCCACCATCACCGGTATCGGCGGCATGGCGGGGGGCCTGGGCTCGATGATCCTGCAAAAGAGCGCCGGCGCGCTGTTCGTCCACGCCGACGCCGTACAGATGACATTCTTCGGCTTCTCGGGCAAACCCGCGGGCTATTTCATCATCTTCTGCGTCTGCGCCGTGGCTTACCTCATAGGCTGGACCATCATGAAATCGCTCGTCCCGAAATTCAAACCCATCACGGATCTGTAGGGGATTTCGTGCCTTTAAGAACACGCCCGGTTGCCTGCAGAGCGCAACCGGGCGCTGTTTTGCAGGGTAGGGCAGGATGGTTTTTGCGGACGGTATAGCCAATTTGCGCTAACTTAAACAGTGTTACGAGTTAAAATTTCCGTTATGCGAACCTTTCCCGAACTATTTACCGGCAAATTTGTGGCCGGTGCGGGCCTGCTGGCGCTGGCCATACCGGTCGACGCCCTGGCGGCCAAGAACGCGACGCAACAGCGCAAACCCAACCTGGTGTTCATCTTCTCGGACCAGCAGTCGTGGGACATGCTGGGTTGCTACGGCAACGACCAGGTCATCACCCCGCGCCTGGACGCCATGGCCGCCCGGGGGGTGCGTTTCAATTACGCCGTGGCGAACAATCCGGTCAGCTGCCCCACGCGCGCCATGCTGCTGACCGGCACGCACTCGCTCAGTAACGGCGTTATGACCAACGATATAAGGGTAATGACCGCCGGGGCGCCCACCTTCGCCGAGACCCTGCGCCGGCAGGGGTACCGTACATGTTACATAGGCAAATGGCACCTGTACGGCGGCCTGCGCGACCGCGCCGTGACGCCCGACTGCTGGCTGGGCTTCGACGAGTTGTACACCAACAACTGCACCCTGAACTTCATGCCCGAGAACGCCTTTTATTTCGGGCCCGACGGCAAACCGGTCAAATTCGGCGAGTGGGAGGCCTACGGCCAGGCGCGCCAGGCGGTCGATTTCATAGAACGGTGCGGCGAGCAGCCTTTCGCGCTTTTCGTCTCGTTCCACCCGCCGCACGACCAGGGGGCGGTCCGGGGCGGGCTGCGCTACCGCACCATCCCCGAGCTGATGGACCTCTATGATCCGGCAAAGATAAGGATGCGCGAAAACGTGATGGAATATCCCGGCGAGTGGGGGTCAACCCTGGCAGAGACGCGCGAGGATTACCATGGGTATTACGCCATGTGCACTGGTGTGGACACGGCCTGCGGATGGATTTTCGACGCCCTGGAAAAGAAGGAGACGGATGACAACACGCTGGTGGTCTACACTTCGGACCATGGCGATTTGCTCAAGTCGCACGCCCGTCCATGGGCCAAGAGCTTTCCCGAGGACGAGTCCGTGCGCGTGCCGCTGCTGGTGAAGTACCCGGGCGTGCTGAAGCCCCGGGTGAGCGATCTGATGGTCGGCACGCTCGACCTGATGCCCACCCTGCTGGGGCTTTTGAATA
>JAVBQY010000011.1:0-133146 GCA_031548545.1 Bacteroidales bacterium
TATCACCGGCTTCTGGAGCAGGGAGGTGAAGCCGCTGCCGGTGGCTACGATGATTGTGGGCAATAAAAAGCAGATGGATCTCAAAGCCCTCCAGGCCTATGGGGAAATTACGGAAATTAAGGCAAAAGACCTCTTTAGTAAAGAGGAGGAATAATTTGCGTGATGCACTTTTAAAAAAGCTATAAAACGGGAGGCCTGCTAACAAGGCCTCCTTTTTTGTATCATAACCTACCGGTCATTACATCCCTAAAAAAAAGCCGTCCATGAAAATAAGGACGGCTTTGTCAGGGATGGAGTGCCGGAATGTTTAGATGCGCTTTAATACTTCCAGCAGCAGGCGCCAGAATTTATCTACGGATTCAATATGCAGTTTTTCATCCGGAGAGTGGGCGTTTTTGATGGTAGGACCGAAGGAGATCATGTCCAATTCGGGGTACTTTTCCAGGAAAAGGCCGCATTCCAGGCCTGCGTGTATGGCCTTAACCTGCGGATCGGCGTGGAAGAGTTCCTGGTAGATACTTGTGGTCAATGCAAGAATTGGGGACTTGATATTGGGCGCCCAACCGGGGTAGCCCTCCCCATATTCGATTGTTGCTCCGGCCAGTTGGAATACGGCATCGACCATATGGGCAATGTTGTATTTAGCGCTTTCTACGGAACTGCGTTGGCTGGTAACCACTGTGATCTGCCGGTCGCCGGTGAATTTTACCGAGGCCAGGTTGGTCGAGGTCTCCACCAGGCCGGGCATGCTGTGACTCATGGCCATAACACCGTGCGGACAGGCCTGGAGACTGTGAAGCAGGCGCTGTTGGGTGCTTTCGTCAATGACCGTGGTCTTTCCGGATTGTAGGTCGACGGGCGTGAGTTGCAGCGTAATATCGGGGTCGGCCTCGCCGAATTCCGCCTTGATGGCGGCTACATGCCGGTCAAACGTGTGATGAAGCGCTGTGGCCTGGGCGGGGGGTAGGGCGATCAGGGCTGTCGCTTCGCGGGCAATAGCGTTATGCAGGTTGCCGCCGGTAAGGTGGCTGACACGGATTTGCTGATTTTGCCGGGCTTCCCACAAAAAGCGGCTGGCTATTTTGACGGCATTGGCTCTTCCCCGGTTAATATCATCGCCGCTGTGGCCACCGATAAGGCCGCTTACGGTATAACGATAAAGGAGATAGCCTCCGGGCAGGGCTTCCGTCTTATAGTCGAAGGTCGCTGTGATACCGATACCACCGGCACAACCGATGAACAGTTCGCCTTCATCTTCGGAGTCCAGGTTGAGCAATATTTTTCCGGTCATGAATCCGGGCTGCAGGGCGCTGGCGCCTGTGAGTCCGGTTTCTTCATCTACGGTAAAGAGGCATTCGATGGGTCCATGCACGAGGCTATTGTCTGCCAGCAGGGCCAATTGGGCTGCAATACCTATGCCGCAGTCGGCGCCTAGGGTGGTGCCCCTGGCCTTAATCCAGCCGTTTTCAATATGCCAGTCTATGGGATCCGTGTCAAAGTTATGGGTGGAATCGCTGTTTTTCTCGCATACCATATCCATGTGTGACTGGAGTACGACAACCGGGCGACCTTCCATTCCCTTACTGGCCGGCTTGCTGATAAGTACGTTGCCGGCATCGTCACACTTAGCCGGAAGCGCGTGCGCCCGGGCAAAGTCCAGGAGGTAACGGATGATCTTTTCTTCGTGTTTGGAGGCGCGGGGTACAATACACACCTCGCCGAAATATTTATAAATACCGGCGGGTTGAAGTGCTTGCTTGTTCATAATTACAAGGTTGATTTCAGTTTCTTTTCGATACTTTGTACGTGCTGCCTGAAGTGTTTGTCCGTATCTATCAGGTCACATACCGTATTATAAGAGTGCAATACCGTGGCATGGTCCTTGCCGCCGATCTGTGCCCCGATGGATGAGAGGGAGGCCTTGGTCATGCTGCGGCTGAGGTACATGGCTATTTGCCTGGCTTGTACGATTTCGCGTTTACGGGTTTTCGATACCAGGTTTTCCGGCGTAATACAGAAATAGGCGCACACGGCTTTCTGGATTTCGGTTACGGAGAGTTCGCGTTGGTTATTGTTAACCAGTTTGTCCGTCATCATTTCGGCAAGTTCCAGGGTGATGGCTTTCTTGTTCAGCGTAGCCTGGGCCAGAAGAGATACCAAAGCGCCTTCCAGTTCACGGATATTTGACGTGATCTTGGACGCAATGTATTCTACTACCTGTTCGCTGATTTCCATCCCATCATTATATATCTTACCGCGTAAGATCGCTTTTCTGGTTTCATAATCAGGAATCTGTAGTTCTGCAGAGAGCCCCCATTTGAAGCGGGAGAGCAGGCGTTGTTCGAGTCCGGCCAATTCTACCGGCGGTTTATCGGAGGTCAGAATCAGCTGTTTGCCGGATTGGTGCAGGTGATTGAAAATGTGGAAGAAGGCATTTTGTGTTCCTTCCTTGCCGGCAAATTCATGTACATCGTCCAGAATCAATACATCAATCATTTGATAGAAGTGCAGGAAGTCGGTCAGTTTATTTTTGACGTTTACCGCATCCATGTATTGGGTTTGGAAACGATTGGCATTGACATAGAGTACGATCTTTTCAGGGAAAAGTTCTTTTACCTTTATGCCAATGGCTTGCGCCAGGTGGGTTTTGCCCAGACCTGAATTTCCATATATAAAGAGTGGATTAAACGCTGTTTTGCCCGGATTATCGGCTATGGTTAAGCCTGCGGAGCGCGCCAGCCGGTTGCATTCTCCTTCAATAAAATTGCCGAAGTTGTAGTTAGGGCTCAACTGCGGATCAATTTGCAGTTGCTTGAGTCCGGGAATTACGAACGGATTGGTAATACCTCCCTTCTCCAGTTGGTTGGGGTAGGGGATATTCTTGTTCTTCAGGTCCGGACGGCTCTGGTGGGGATAGGTAACAGGACCGCCTGTATTCACAACCCGGACACTGTATTCCAATTGGGCGCCTTGCCCCAGTTCTTTGTGCAGGGTCTTTCCAAGTAAGTCTATGAAATGCTCTTCTATATACTCATAGAAGAAAGGTGTCGGCACCTCAATGGTCAGTACATTGTTGGCCAACTTTACGGGAATGATCGGTTCAAACCAAGTCCGATAACTGGCAGCCGGAATTATATCCTTAATTACCCGCAGACAGTTATTCCATACTTGTTGATAGTATTCGTTATTCGCAATCCCACTCATCATCATTGGTTTTTTCGGTTGGTTTCTTGGCCGGTTTTCAGTTACAAAATTGTAGAAAAAAAAGCTCAAAAAAAAATTGTTTAACCCTTGTAAAATTCAGAAAAAGTATAACGGCTTTATTTTCAGTTTGAAAAAATGCCGCTTTTGTAATCTTTTGATTAATAGAATATTGCTCCTATCTCATTGAGGGTCATTCTTTGTTTTTACGTTAAAAAATGCAATGGCTAAAAAACAGAAATTTTAATATACTTTTTAGGATTGGCCTGTATGGCTACGATGAGACTGTCAAGATGTCCGATAGCTCTGGTGGCGTTATTATAGAGACTGTCATTATGTAATAGTTTGCCTACGCTGCCGCTGGGGTCGTTCGCCTGTTTTAATATGGCATTGAGGTTGGCGATGGTGGCGGTCAGTTCAGACGACTTCAGCGAGTCGGTGATTTGTGACAGGTTGCTCATGGTGCGGCTGATGTCCTTGCTGCTTTTCTTCAGTTCGGTCATAAAACCATCTGTATTTTCTACAATGTTTTTAATGGTTTCCCGTTCCTGGTTCAACGCCAGGGACAGTTGTTGTACGTTGGCTAATGTATGCCGCAGAGAGGCTATGCCCGCCACAAGGTCTTGTTGGCTTTCCGTATTGAGTACATTGTTAAGGGAGCCAACGGTTATATTGAGGGCGCTTATAAGGGTATCTACTTTGTTCTTCAGGGGGAGCAGTTCCTTGGAAAGCAGTTTGCCGAGTTCGGGTGCGGCGTCGGCCAGCAGCGTGTCGCCGGGAGACATCATCTGCGACTCCTCGCTGAAGACAATGCGCAGCGCCTTGTTGCCCATAATGTCCGTGCTGAAAATCTGGGCGAAAGAGCGGACGGGGATATGGTAATTATTCTTAATGGCGATTTTTACTACAAATTTATCACTCTCGGGGTTGAAGCTGATCTTTTCAATACTGCCGATTTTTAATCCCTTCAGGAAGACATGAGAGGTGGCTGTGAGGCCCTCTACATCTTCATAGACGGCATAGTAATGGTAAGATTTTTTAAAGATATCCTGCCCCTTGAGAAAGTTCAATACGGCGAAAATAACAACAAGCATTAAGACAAAAAATAGACCGATTTTAACTTCCCGGGTGAGTTTGATTTTCATAAATAATTATTTTTTCAAAGGTACGACTTTTCCGTTTTCCACACAAATCACAAAGGCGTCTTTAGCTTTTTTACGAACGACTTTGGTGCAATATTCCTGGGCCTCGTCCAGGCTGTTAAATTTTCCGACGGTATACTTATATATATTATTGTGAGAAAAACAATTTATGTCCTGAAAACCGGAAAATATAGCGGATTTGGTAGATATCCGGCTTATAGACGCTTTAATTTGTACGTGGTAGCTGGTTTGCGAGGGGTTTGCGGCATTGTCCGTTTTGTCCGGTTGTTCTATTTTTGAAAGTTGATCGAGCCGCTCATAATGTGTCTTATAACTCTTGAAGGCCGTAAAAATAGCCTGGGCCATTTTGGCTTGGCCTTGTTTGGAGCTCAGTATTTTTTCATCCGCAGGATTGGTAATAAACCCTAACTCGACCAATACGCTGGGCATGGCCGTACGCCACAGTACCAGGAAAAGGTCCTGCTTAACACCCCTGTTGGTTTTTAAAGGGGCGTTGCCGAATGCCTTTTGAATCCTGTCGGCCAGGTGCAGGCTTTGGTCAAGATAGGCATTTTGCAGCATGGAGAACATGATGACGGATTCGGGCGAACGGGGATCATAACCCTCATATTTGGAGGTGTAATCATCTTCATAGGTGATTACGGCATTCTCCCTCTTGGCGACTTCCATGTTGGCGCCGGACTTGGCCGGTCCCATGACAAAGGTTTCGGTACCGTTGGGTGCGGTGTTTTTCCTGGAGACGGAGTTGGTATGTATGGAGATGAAGAGCTGGGCTTTGCTTTTGTTGGCAATGTCGCTGCGCTTGTCAAGCGGTACGAATATATCGGTTTTGCGGGTGTAAATCACTTCTACGCCGGGCAAAGAATCAGTAATCATCTTACCTAAAAGTAAGGCGACGGCTAAATTGATATTTTTTTCTTGGCTAATTCGTCCGATTGCTCCCGGATCAAGTCCGCCGTGGCCGGCATCAACCACCACTCTTGTGACGCCGGCCTGGGTAACGACGGATTGACTATATGCTGTATTGTAAAAACAACAAAATGCAATCAACAGGAATGCAAAGGTAAGAACATTTTTTGAATTTGCAATAGCTATGAACATTTTTTTCTGTTATCTTTGTGCTGCAAAAGTACGAATTATATTTGAAAATCTGTTGTTAAAAATAATAAATAATTGTAGATCAGTATTTTTTATTCTGCTTTTCGGTTTTTGCTGCTCTCCGCTCCTGGCTGCTATTCAGGATACAACGGGGTTGAAGAGCGCACCGGACAGTGTAAGTAATAAAAAAAGTAGCTTGGATAGTCCTGTTTTTTCCAAAGGCAGGGATTCGACCATTTATGACATGTCCTCTCCCGATAAAATGGTGTATTATTATGGGGATGTCACCGTGAAATACGGAAACCTGGAGTTGAAGGCCGATTATATGGAGTACAATACGAATAGCCGTACTGTATATGCCTGCGGGACGAAGGACTCTACCGGAAAGCTGATAGGTTCACCGGTGATGAAAGAGGGGGAGCAGAATTACCAGATGGAGAATGTGTATTATAATTTCAAGACCGGAAAGGCTATTATAACTAATGTGATTACCCAGGAGGGCGATGGGTATCTGCATGGAGCCCTGATTAAAAAAATGCCGGATAATTCGATCAATATCAAAGGGGGGAAATACACCACCTGCGACCATGAACACCCGCACTTTTATCTGAGCATGTCCGAAGCCCGTGTATTACAGGAACCCAAGCAAACGGTATTCAGCTATTCTTACCTGGTACTGGAAGACGTACCTTTATATCCCCTCTTGTTGCCCTTCGGATTTGTGCCGGACAGGCCGGGCCGTACGGCGGGTATTCTCTTCCCGACTTTTACGGATGAGGCGAACCGTGGTTTTGCCGTGCAAGGCCTGGGCTATTATTTTGTCATCGGTGATTATGCGGACCTGGCCATAACTACGGACCTTTATACCCGGGGCTCATGGCGCATCCGTTCCGATGCAAACTATATCCGGCGTTACAAATTCAATGGCGGGTTTATGTTGGACTATGCGGAAAATGTGTTGGGTGAAAAGGGATCCGCAGACTATAGTACCAATACCGTATTCGGGATCCGCTGGAACCATACGCAGAATCCGAATGCCCGTCCGGGAACGAATTTCAGCGCCAGCGTTAACTTTTCTTCGGTGTCTTATAATAATTATGAAGGGATGAATACGGCGCAACGCCTGCAGAATACCGCCCAGTCCAGTATATCCTACCGGAAAACCTGGGAGGGTACGCCTTTCAACCTTTCTGTGAACCTGAACCACTCTCAGAGTATGACGGACAGCAGTTATACGTTGACTATTCCTAACCTTACGTTTACGGTGAACCGTATTTACCCTTTTAAAATCAAGAACCGGGTAGGGAAAGAGCGCTGGTACGAACAGTTTGCATTTAACTACGGCGCTACTTTTGATAATAAAATGCAGTTTAAGGCCAGCCAACTCGGCTCACGTGATTTCCGAGACTTTATGACCAACGGCCTGAAGCATGATTTCGGCATTACCCTGCCGTCCATGACCCTGTTCAAGCATATACAGTTGTCCCCTTCCGTTACCTATGGTATGAACTGGTATTTCCAGAGCGTCAACAAGGCGTACAGTGATTCTTTGAAGACGGTCGTTACCACCAAGTCTCCGGCGCTCAGTGAATTTCATGTGACTAATAATTATTCTTTCGGCCTTTCCATGAGTACCCGTTTGTACGGGGTATTCCAATTCGGCCGTAATTCCTATGTCAAGGCGTTCAGGCACATGATTACGCCGACTTTAAGCGCTTCTTACCATCCGGACCTGGGTACCTACGGCAATGGTTACCGTTCCTATTATTATATAGATGATAACGGGCAGTCCCGGCAGTTGGATTATAATATTTTCGAAGGACAGCCTTATGGTTATCCCTCTAAAGGGCGGGTGGGGGCCCTCTCATTCAGCCTTGGTAATAATCTGGAGATGAAAGTGCGGGATGACAAGGATACCACCGGTACGGGCGATAAGAAAATAAAGTTGATAGACAACCTCTCCGCCTCCGCATCTTATAACTTCTTTGCGGATTCCATGAACCTCTCGAACATCAGCATATCGGCCAATACCACTATCTTTGAGAAAATGTCCATCAATGCCAATATGTCGTTGGATCCCTACGCCGTCAATCACTATGGACAGCGTTACAATCAATTGACCGCACCGCGCTTGGTCAGCGCCGGCGTTTCTTTCGGCTATCAGTTCAGCGGAGGAGAGACCAAAAGCAGTGGCGGTGCCGAAGGGGAAGGCGGCAGCAGCAATTCTTCGGCAAACCATCCGGTGGCGGTGGATCGCTTCCATCCGGAAACCGGTGAATTTGTAATGACGGAGTGGTTGTACTATACCAATTTTAATGCGCCCTGGTCATTCGGTTTCAATTACAGCTACAATTACAACCGTAGTTACTCCTATGACCGGCTCACGGATACGCGAACCGCCAATCATAACCACATGCAAACCTTGGGCTTCTCGGGGCAGGTACAATTGACCAGCGCTATGAACCTCAGGGTGTCGTCAGGCCTTGACTTGAAGGCAATGCAATTGACTACTACAACCTTTGATTTGCGTTATGACCTGCACTGCTTTGAGTTTATTTTCAGCTGGACACCCTCGGGACAATGGCAGCAGTGGACCTTCAGGATCAACGCCAAGTCCAGCGCCTTAGCTGATTTGTTGAAGTATGATAAACGGACCTCATTCTGGGATAACCGCTAATATTAAAATATATCCATATGAAAACTTTTTTATTCTTAGGTAATCTGGGCGCTACCGAAATTCTTGTCATTGCGCTTGTGGTGCTTTTGTTTTTTGGCGGGAAAAAAATTCCCGAGTTGATGAGAGGCTTAGGCAAGGGCGTGAAGTCTTTTAAAGACGGCATGAAAGGGATAGAAGACGAGTTGAAAGAGGAGCCGAAAGACGAAGCGAAAAAATAGCCGATGGCCAAAGAAATGTCATTCTGGGATCACCTGGAAGAACTGCGGCGTATGCTTTTCCGTATGGCGGCGGTACTTCTGGCGCTGATGGTCGTAGTGTTCATGAACCGGTCGCTGGTATTTGATACCCTGATTTTCGGTCCGCGAACCTCGGACTTTATCCTTTATCATTGGATGTGCAGCCTCGGCCAATGGCTGCAGATGCCCGGCTTTTGCCCTGATGATTTCTCCATTTCCATTATCAATATCAATATGGCCGCCCAATTCTTCACCCATGTCAGCACCTCGTTCTGGCTGGCCCTGGTCTTGGGTTTTCCGTATATTATCTGGGAACTCTGGCGTTTTGTATCGCCGGCTTTGTATGCCCATGAGCGCCGTTCCGTGGAACGGGCTTTTATGTTTTCTTCTCTCTTGTTCTTTGCCGGCGTAGTGGTGGGCTATATGTTTATTTTTCCGCTTACCATTCGTTTCCTGGGTACCTACCAGGTAAGTGAAATCGTAGCCAACCAGATTTCGCTGGACTCTTATATCGGCATGTTCGTGACCCTGATCCTGACCATGGGCCTGGTGTTTGAGATGCCCGTGCTGGCGCATGTCTTGTCGCGCATGGGCATTGTTACCCGTGCATTCCTGAAGCGTTACCGCAGGCATGCTATAGTGGTCTTGTTGGTGCTTGCGGCTGTAATTACGCCCAGCGCCGATGCCTTTACCATGTTTATGGTGGCTGTTCCTTTGTATGTTTTATATGAATTTAGTATACTCGTATGCAAAAAAGATTGATTTGTATTACCAATGATGACGGTTACCGTTCCAGCGGTATAGCCGCCCTTATAGAAATGGTGCGCCCCTATGGCGATATAGTGGTGGTAGCGCCCGAAGAAGTCCAGTCGGGAATGTCCAGCGCTTTGACAATAAAAGTGCCTATCCGGCTGCGTAAGGTGGAGTCGTCCGACGGACTGACCGTATATGCCTGTAGCGGCACGCCGGTTGATTGTGTGAAATTAGCCATGAGCCATGTGTTTACCCGCAAGCCGGACCTTTTGGTTTCGGGGATCAACCACGGTTCCAATACCTCTGCTGCGGTGATTTATTCCGGTACGCTGGGCGCCGCTGCTGAGGGGACCCTGTATGATATTCCGTCTATAGGCTTTTCATTGAACAACCACTCCTGGTCGGCCGATTTTACTGCCTGTATTCCTTACGGCCGCAAGATTATAGACCAGGTCCTGGCGCATCCCTTCGTTAAGCATACTTTTTTAAATGTAAACTTTCCGGCCTTGCCTTATAACGAAATCAAGGGCATTAAACTTTGCCGCCAAAACCGTGGTACCTGGGTCGAAGAGTTTGAAAAGCGGGTTGATCCCCATGGCATAGACTATTATTGGATGACCGGTTTGTTTCAGAACCATGAGCAGGAAGCCGGCGATGCCGATGAAAATGCGGTGCAAAACGGCTATGTGGCGGTTGTGCCGCACCAGATAGATATGACCAATTACAAGGAACTGGAACGGCTGAAAGGGTGCTGGCAGTTCTAAACCGCTACCTTTCTTTTACGTTCCCAGTCCTATAAGCGGTCAATAATTTTTGCAGGTCTTCTACCTGCTTACGCAGTTCCACGCCTACATCCGTAGCGCCTACACAGATCGGTTCGGGCGAAACGACCACTACATGGCGGGAAGAGATAATATCCTTCTCTTCTTCTATTGCATGTGTATGAGATTCGAAGGGCTGGTGTTCCACTATAATCAGACTGGTAGCGTTGTATATCAGGGTGTAGCCGGAGATGCCGGTTTCTTTGTGATAGGGTTTCGACATACCGCCGTCAATGGCGAATAATTTACCGTTTGCTTTCACGGGTTTTTCGCCCTTGATCACCTTCACCGGCATGTGGCCGTTGATGATGTGTGACTTTTCGGGATCCAGTCCGAACTCTTTCAGAATAATGGAAATGGTTTCTTCGTTGTCGCGATATTTATAATACGGGTTCTGTTCCTCGGCCTGTAATTCCTTATCATCAGATAAATAACGTTCAAAAGTGGCCATCTGTTTTTTTCCGAAAAGCGGAGAACAGGGACCGCTCCAGAGGTACCAGCAGTAATCAAAATCCTGTTGTGGGGCGTCGGAATTGTTGCGGTTCACCCATACCCGCCGGACAGCCCTGTCGAACTTGTCGCACAATTCTTTTCCCTGTACCATTTTTCCTTTGAAGTCGAAGGTCTCAAAGTTGTCTTTATCTTTCATCGGAATACAGCCGTGGAACAGTAAGTTGCCGTTGTAGGCCAGGTACATGCTGCCTTTACTGATGAGGATGTTGATATGTTGCTGCAGTTTTTCGCAATTCAGGAACGAGAAACGTAATTTGTCTATTACCTCCTGTTCTTCCGGGGTGAGGGCATAGGGATCTTCGGGATTAATGGTGGGGAAATACTTGTCTTTTATAGGATAGCTTTTACCATGGACGTTTAATGTTCCTTTCTCAAAGTCTATTTTATCCAGCAGCAAACGGTGTTCCAGATGGAATTGCGGGTTACGTTTGATGACCTGTCCTTCCAACTTCCAGCTCATCACTGTGATGGCTTTGTGCATCATGGTGGTGATGCGCGTATTGGGCTCCAGTTTCCGGTCTTTACCGTTTTTAGGTACAAAGGCCTCGCAGGGATCGTCGGCATAATGAGTAAGGGCAAAGGTCAGCAGGGGAAGGAGGTTGATGCCATAGGCGTCTTCCAGGGTATCCAGGTTCTCATAGCGCGCACAGAAGCGGATAACCTCCGCAATATGGGCGTCAATACCGCTGGCGGCGCCTATCCATATAATATCATGGTTGCCCCATTGCACATCGACCGAATAATGATCGGCAATCAGTTGCATTACCTTGGCGGCATCCGGACCGCGGTCAAAGATGTCACCGATGATATGCAGGCGGTCTATCATTAAGCGCTGGATGAATCCGCAGATGGCAATAATAAAATGCCCGGCGCGGTCAATGTTGATGATAGATTGCAGGATGCCGTCAATGTAGTCGTTTTTCTTTTCGCTGGTTTCATTGATCAACTCATCGATGATATAGGCGAAATCCGGCGGCATGGCCTTGCGCACCTTGGAGCGGGTGTACCGCTGTGCCGCATCGCGGGCGACATCTACCAGCCGGGTGAGCATTACATAATACCATTCGCTGGTGATTTCCCCCTTTTTCTTCAGGCTGTTCAATTTTTCTTCCGGATAATAAATCAGGGTGGCCAGTTGCATTTTTTCACGCTCCGTGATCCGCTTGCCGAATAGTTCTTCGATACGGCGGCGCACGACGCCTGAGGCATTGCGCAGGACATGGTTGAAGGTTTCATATTCACCATGTATATCGGTCAGGAAATGTTCCGTCCCTTTCGGCAGCCGCATAATGGCCTCGAGGTTGATAATTTCGGTGCTGGCGGCTTGTGACGTGGGGAATTTCTGCGCAAGCAGGTTCAGGAATTTGATTTCATCGGTGGAGAAAAGGGGTTGATTGACTGTCATAGCCTGAATTTTTGAAGTTCTTCAAAGATAAGCAAAAAAACTGACAATAAAAAATTGTACCTTTGTCTCAACTATTTTGCTGCTGATTATGAATCAACCTTTTGTGCTATTTGACCTTGACGGCGTAATTATTGACTCGGAGCCCCAGTATGATATATTCTGGCGGGAAGTGGGCCGGGCTTATCAACCCGGTATAGAAAATTTTGAAAAGAAGATAAAGGGTACCACCCTGCCTACTATTTTAAATAGTTATTTTTCCCATTTCCCGGAGGAGGTGCGTTCCGGCATAGTGCGCCGTATCCGGGATTTTGAACAGGAAATGGTGTATGCGGAGGTTCCCGGCGCCCTGCGGTTTATCCGGATATTGAAGGAGGCTGGCCTGAGAATAGGTCTGGTTACCAGCTCCGAAGATTTGAAATTGAGGCGGGTGTTTGAACAAATGCAATTTGACGGGTTGTTTGATACCGTCGTTTCGGCCGACCGCATTACGCAGGGAAAGCCTCATCCGATGTGTTATCTGTTGGCCGCTAAAGACCTGGGCGCGGATCCTTCCGCCTGTTTTGTGTTTGAAGATTCTTTTGCCGGTATTGCCTCTGGAACGGCGGCGGGGATGAAAGTGATAGGCCTGTCTACCACCCATCCGGCCGCTTCTATTTGTGATAAGGTCCTGAGGGTTATTCCCGATTTTAATCATTTTGCATTGACGGATCTGGAGGCTTTGGCAGAATGAAATATATTCCGCATATAGCCTTGCAGGGCATTCATTCCTCCGGCCGCGCCGTGGGGCTGAATACCACCGGCGGACGTATCTATGTGGACGGCGGAATGCCCGGCGAGGTGGTGGACCTGGAAACGGACCGGCAACAGCGAGGCTTCCGTTACGGCTGTGTGGTGAATATCGTACAGGCTTCGCCGCAGCGGATATCTCCTTTTTGCCGGTATGCCGGGATTTGCGGTGGGTGTAATTGGCAGCATTATGATTATGAGGCCCAATTATACTGGAAGCGGGAGATATTGTGCAATGCCCTGCAAAAATATGAGATCCGGACACCCGAAGTGCCACCGGTTATTCCAAGCCCTTTACAACAGGGCTATCGTAATAAAAGCGAGTATAGCTTTGCCGCACCGGATTGTTTGGGCTTTCATGGTGTCGAACGGCGCGATATGGTCTGTGCCGTGGAAGAATGTTTTTTACAGCCGGAGATCGTGCAGCAAACCGCCATGGCGGTGAAGGCTGCTGCGTTGGAACAGGCTTTGCCGTTTTACGATTACCCGACAAGTGCAGGCTTGCTCAAGGGCCTGCAACTGCGTACCACCACCAGCGGGCAATTGCTCCTTTGTCTGATCTGTAATGAGGAGGATCATCGTATTCTTTCATTTTTACACTTGCTGGAGAAAGCGCTTCCGCAGGTAAGCTCCTGGTTTTACAGCATAGGTCGGGATATGCCGGTCTATGTCTCCGGCGACGAGTACCTTACGGAACGCTCCGGGGAGCTGACCTTCCGTTACAGCGCGTCGGCTTTTTTCCAGCCCAATCCTCTGCAGGCCGAACGGCTTTGTGCGCAGGTGCGTGAGTATGCGCGGCCGGAGGGGCATGAACTGGTCTATGATTTATATACCGGGGTCGGCTCGCTGGCCTGTCATCTGGCGCAGGATGCAGGCGCTGTGCTGGGACTCGAAGACAATGCTTCGGCCATTGCCGATGCCTGCGAAAATGCAAGGCGGAACGGTTTATCCAATACGAAGTTTATGGTAGGTGACATCCTGCATACCTTGAAAGATGAGTTTATTGCTGCACATGGCCGTCCCGATGTGGTGGTGCTCGACCCGCCGCGTTCGGGTACGCTGATTGAAATCAAGAAAACGCTCTTGCGCCATGCTCCTGCGCGGATTGTTTATGTCAGTTGCAATCCGGTCTCCTTGGCTTTTGACCTGAAACAATTATGCGAAGGCTATCGTGTTACGGCCATTCAACCATTTGATATGTTTCCGAACACGCACCATGTGGAAACCGTGGCGCTTCTGGAAGTCTTATAGGCCAGTGCTTCTATTTCCGCCGGACCGGCTTAATCATCCAGCAAGCCCATGAATCTGAGCACCAATAGGGCGATCAGGATGGTCACAACAATGATCAGCGTGGCGTATAGCAGGGTAATGAGGATGGCTTTCCACACGGCGGTTCTTCTTTTTGCCGTCTGATAGAAGCGGCGAAGCGCTATAGCCAGGTAAATGCCGGGCAGGAAGACCAGCAAGGCGGTGATGCTCCCGGGATACTCCATGCTATCCGGTATAATCCGGTCTGCAATGATCAGCAGGCTGAAGTAAATCCACAAGAAGGCGTGAAAATGTACCGCAAAGGTGAGATGGTACATATAATAGTATTTTTTGCGCCAGAAGAACAGGGCCAGCAATAAGGCGAAAATCGGCATCAGCAGGAAGGTGGCGTAGGGAACATAGGTGGACAGGTAGTTGGCCAGTTCTGCCCTGGTCATGTTCTTTCCCGCTTTAGTCCCCTCCTGTCCGGTCTGTTCAATTTTCGTTTCGCTGTTGCCGCCGGGAAGTTTGATGTTGGTCGCTTTATCCTCGCTGACATCTATGCCGCTAATCAGCAGGGCGAAGAAAATCAGTGTCGACATCCAGAACAATTTTACCGGATGTACATAACGGCTGATCCGTCCCAGCCGGTATGCTTCCGACAGAAAGCCGGGCCTGGTCATCAGGCAGGCCAGGGTAATGGGGGTTTTTCCGTCGAGGGCAAAGGCATTCTCAAGTAATTGTCCGGTTAGGGTCAGGATTGGCTGTCCCTGTCCTGCTAAAATATCCTGTCCGCAGGAATGACAATAGCGTCCTACTGTTTGGGCGCCACAATTCCGGCAGGTCGTATCTGCCGGTAGCGGTCGTTTTTTTCTCTTGGGCAGCCTGAATTTCATAGCTTGCTTAGTTATTATACCCTTCTTCAAAATGATATAAGAAAATCACTACGGCTTCGAAGGCGCTTTTCGGGCAGTCTTTGATTTCCATCACCACCTTCATCTCAGCCTTGGCTATTCCGCGTAAATTGGTTAATGATAGTAGTTTTACCTTTATCCGGACCTCGCTGTCTACAATCACCGGTTGGTTGAATTTGAGCTTATCCATACCGTAGTTGATCAACGAGCGAACGTTGCGTACGTCGGCCACCTGCTCCCAAAGGTGGGGGAGGAGCGACAGCGAGAGGTAGCCGTGGGCTATGGTCTGTTTAAAGGGGCTCTCACGCCGGGCTTTTTCTACATCCACATGTATCCATTGATGATCCAGCGTGGCGTCGGCAAACAGGTTGATTTGTTCCTGCGTTACCCGCAGGTAGTCGGAAGCGCCCAACTCTTTTCCCACATATTGTTCGAATTCTTTAAAATTATTGATAACTACCATTGTTGTCAGTCTTTAAATTTGGATTATAAGTTAACCGGATGAATTCCCAGGCAAATATAGGGAAAAACCGCTATTATTTCGTATTTTTGTAAGGAGAAATCCATAACACTCAAGTTATGAATGACAATTTACATAAAACACCATTGGTCATGCCTTGCAAAATTCTTATACTGGAAGATGATGCCGCTTTCGGCACAATATTGCGGAGTTGGTTTGTTAAAAACGGTTTCGATACCGTTCTTACCTCGCGGGTGGAGCAGGCCAAGACCGCATTGCAGAAAGACGAGTTCGACTTGCTGCTGACAGACCTGCGCCTGCCCGATGGCGATGGGATTATGTTGCTGTCGTGGATCCGGGAACAGCACAAGACCTTGCCTGTGATTGTTATGACCAGTTATGCCGATGTGCAAAGCGCTGTGGCCGCTATCAAGCTGGGCGCCTTTGACTATCTGGAAAAGCCGGTGAGCCCCTCTATACTGAAGGAAAAAGTGGAGCAGGCCCTCCATGGCGCCGCTCCGGCGCCCCTGCCGGCAGCTCTGCCGAAAAAAACGCCTGCGTGTATGGTTGATGGAAAGAGCCGTGCCGCCCGTTTAATGCTGGAACAGCTACAGTTGGTAGCGCCCACCCGTCTGTCAGTACTCCTGCTGGGAGAGAGCGGTACGGGAAAAGAGTTTGCCGCCCGCCGTATTCATGAATTGAGTCCCCGCGCTGCTGCGCCTTTTATTGCGGTGGACTGCGGAAGCCTCTCGCGCGAGTTGGCCCCGAGTGAACTTTTCGGTCACCTGAAAGGTTCGTTTACAACGGCTATTGCGGATAAAAAGGGCGTATTTGAACAGGCTGCCGGTGGAACGGTATTTCTGGATGAGGTAGGGAACCTCTCCTATGAAGTCCAGGTGCAATTATTGCGTACATTGCAGGAACGCAAGGTGAGGCGTGTGGGAGCTGCCGTAGATATACCGGTGGATGTACGCCTGGTGGCTGCCACCAATGAGCGGCTGGAGCAGGCTATTGCCGCCGGCCGGTTCCGTGAGGACCTTTATCACCGGTTGAATGAGTTTGTCTTGTCATTGCCGCCCCTGCGTGAACGGACGGACGATATTCCGGTCTTTGTCGATTATTTTTTGCGGGAGGCGAATGAAGAGTTGGGTAAAATGGTCTCGGCTTTCTCGCCTGAGGCGCTGAAAGTCCTGGCGGCCCAATCCTGGAACGGAAATCTGCGCGAGTTGCGCAACGTGGTGCGCCGCGCGGTGCTCTTTGCCTGCGGGACTACGGTACTCCCCGACCACCTGCCTTTTTTCCCCCCGGCTGCTGACGCAGAGGCTATGGCCTTGCCGCCCAAACTGCGGCAAGATAATGAACTGCAGATTATAGAAGAGGCGCTCCGGAAAACCGGCGGCAATAAGACGGAAGCGGCACGCTTACTGGGGGTAGACCGGAAAACCTTATATAACAAAATGCACCTTTACGGCATGATTGTAAGCCGGACTACACAGGGATAACGATGTCTATTGTCGTACCTTTTCCGGTTTTTGATTGCAGGCTTATGCCGCCTTTGAGCAGCGTGATTAATCCTTTTACGACATAGAGCCCGAACCCGCTGCCGCCCGAAAGCGTGCAGTTGTGCGCCATGCGTACAAAGGGTTGGAATAGCTTTTCCCGTTCTTCTTCCGGAATACCGGTGCCGGTATCACAGATACGGAAGCGCAGGCAGTTATTGCGGTATTCCACCTTAAACATTACGCTTCCTTCGGCCGTGTATTTGGTGGCGTTAGATAATATATTGATAAGGATCTGCCTGATTTTCATTTTGTCGGAGTAAACGGTTAATTGTTCGCTGATGTTGAACTTGCAGATAAAATCCAGTTTGCTGTACTGTATCAGGGGGGTGAAAAGATCCTGGACTTCACGGCAGAGCTCCATCACATTGAAGGATTGTTTTGATACCTCAAGGCCGCCTTGCTCCAACCGCGAAAAGTTCAGCAGGTTGTCAATCATCGCCAGGATATGTAAGCCTGAACAGCGCATGGATTTCAATTCTTTATTCTCTTCCTCGCCTTTGCCCTTTTGCATATCCAGGTACCAGAGAATAGAACTTAGCGGCGTCTTGATGTCATGAGATACGGCCAGCAGCAGCTGATGTCTGCTTTCCATGATCCGGCGGGTACGTTCATTGGCGGCTTCCAGGGCCTTGCGGGTTGCGTATCCTTTGTTGACATCGTTAATGATGAGGATGATAAATATAAGCACCAGAATAAGAGCGAGCAGTCCGCCGGAAAAAATGAGCCTGTAATTATTGCTGATGCGTAACCTGCTTTCTTTGATTTTTGCGATACTCTCCGTATTGATATCCTGATAAAGCTGATAGACGAGGGTCGAGATCTGCAGGGAAATTTCCTGGTCGGTGACGGTCAGCCGGCCTACTTCATCTTCCAGAGCGGCTATGCTGCTTGTGTAGTGGAGACTGGCTTTTTCCGCATCCCGGCAGATTTCGCGGATCATGGCGGTACGGGTATCCGGGATGATTTGAATGCTGTCGGCTTGCATGGTGGTTATGCTGATCACCGTATCGGCTGCTTTATCCGGTGTAAAAACATTAGCCACCCTTTGCCAGAATTTTTTCTTCGAAGGAGAGGCAATCGTCGTGTCTTTTACCGTTGCAAGAAACTGTATGGTATCGATTAGTTTTTCCGGCTTGTAAGTTTGTAACTTCCGGTTGATAGCATCCAGCGGGTTCTTCCGCTTGAACAGCTGGGTTAAGGCCAGTACGGTATTTTCTTTTTCCCGCAGCATTACGGTAATATGCCGTAGCGTTTCGTCCGGTCCGCTCTGGTCTCTGAGTGTGGTCAGGCTGTCTGCAAGCCTGTCAACGCTTTTCAGCTGATGCCGGAAAGCCAGTATATGCGTATCTTCTCTGGTGGTCACATAAAGATTAGCTTCCGATTGGGCCTGGTTAACGGCGCCGGCCAGGGAATTTCCCAGGGTGATGATATGGTAGTAGCCTTCAATGTCCTTCAGCCGGTTGTCTGTATCACGCCGGATTTTATGAAGGTAAATGAGCATTCCGCTGCAGACGAGGCCTACCATAATGTATACGGCTACGGCCTTAAAGCGGATTTTATATTCAATATTTTTTTTCATTTTTCTGTTAGCTGATAACAAAGATATAAAAATAAATTACGCTTGTAGCACTCCACGGTTCGATTGTAGAAAATTCTACAATTTCCACACTCTGTGTGTGTTGAAGGTGTCTTGTTTTAAATAATTGAGGCGTATTCTTTTATAAATTTGTGTGCGCACACAGAAAATACTGGCATGGCGCTTGCATAAAATAAAGCAAGCACAACCGTAAGGTTCTTTATATATAGGTTTAATTAATTGTTTTCCGGACCGGCGTGTATTTTTATACGCCGGTCTTTTTTGGTAAGGCCTTGCTTAACCAGCAAAATCCTATGATGCCGGCCAGGGCGGAAGCTAATAAAATCATTAGCTTGGCTCCGTTAATGATGAGCGGATCGGTGAAGGCCAGCATCGAGATGAAGATAGACATGGTAAATCCGATACCGCCTAACAGGCCAACGCCTACGACCTGCTTCATTGAAGACTCATAGGGGAGGGTGCAGATTTTGAGTTTGACGGATAGCCAGGTGAATATACTTATGCCTAAAGGTTTTCCAATCAGCAGACCGAAGAAAATCCCCATGCCGTAGGGCTGTCCTATTATTTCGGAAATATGGGTTTGGAACGGGATGGCCGTATTGGCCAGGGCAAAGAGCGGAAGGATGAAAAAATCCACCCCGTAGTGCAGTCCGTATTGCATCTTGTAGAGCGGCGAACCGAATTTTTCTTCCTTGTCGGGCAGGGCAATGGCCGTGAGTACACCGGCAATCGTGGCATGAATGCCCGAATACATGGTGAAATACCACATGATCACACCGCCTATCAGGTAGGGTATGATATTTTTAACCTTAAACACCTTGTTTAATATCATCAGCAACGTGAATATACCGGCGGCTATAATCAGAAAATTTCCACTGAAGGGGATATGCACGCTGGGATAAAACAGGGCGATCACCAGAATGGCTCCCAGGTCATCAATCACCGCCAGGGCTGTCAGGAAAATGCGCAGGGCAAAGGGGACGCGGTTGCCGAGCAGGGACAATATGCCAAGGGCAAAGGCAATGTCGGTCGCCATAGGTATGCCCGTGCCCGATTGGGTGTGCAAGCCGTTATTCATGCCGAAAAAGATGGCTGCCGGAACCAGCATTCCGCCCAGGGCGGCTGCGGCCGGCAGCATCGCTTGTTTGAGGTCCGACAAGGCGCCTTCGCGGACTTCTTCTTTCAACTCCAGGCAGATCTTGAAGAAGAACAGCACCATTAGCCCGTCATTGATCCAATGGCCGATGCTATGGTGCCCGATCGTAGTATTCCAAAAGGCCAGATAGCCATCGCTTAATGCACTGTTGGCTAAAATCAGGGAGGCCAGGGTGGCGGTGATCAGCAATATGCCTGCGGTCTGTTCGCTTTTCACGAAGCGGCGCCGGACATGCCGGAGTCTTATAATAGCTTTTTTATTAATACGTTGTATATTCCTGATCATCCTCGTTTATATTCGTTATTGTTTCAGTGTTTCCAGATAGGTGCTGCCGTCGGCCTGGTAAAAGTATTCTATGGTTAAAATCCGGCCGTAAATATTGGCAGGATCCGATACCATTTCCTTGATGAATACTTTGGCATAGCGTCCGTCGGCTGTTTTTACCACAAATATTTTCGGGGCTAGTTCAAAACCGTTGCCTACTACATTGGTGTATACAAAGGCTGCATTAACGGGGTAGATGCCGTATTGCGGTCCTCGGCTCATGTTATACATGATATTTTCATTGGTGTCTGTCGTGTAGCCCTCTTCCGGAGCCACGGTTACGGCGTTAAATTGATCGGTGCCGGCATAATAGACTCCGCCCTGGCCATTGCCGGAGGTGCCGCTGTTGGTTCGTGCATTATTGATCAGAAAGGCCATATCCCAATCGGTGCGGGCTTTCCATAAGGCATCTGTTTCGGCATTGGCGGATCCGGTGCCGACAGTATCCCCCTTGGCAAAAGAAAAGTAGGTCCATTTGCCGAAGCTGGTGGTGATCTTTACTTCTTTGCCGCTGCCGGGTGTTTTGTTGTCGCTCCGGTCACAGGCGACAAACGTCAGGGCAAAAATAGCCAGTAGTGTGTAAAATCCTTTGTGCATTGTGTTATATGTTTAATTTTAGTGTTACAAACCAGGTGCGGCCGGGGGTGGCGGCGACTATAGGATCCGTCCAGTCAAACAAATTGTCGATGCCGGCTTGAATTTCGATGCCGGAGAGCATCCATACATAAGGAATCTCCTGGGTATAGACCATCCGCCAGATAGAGGTGGTTTTGGTTTCACTTCCTTTGGGAATGCCCAGTTGATTAACATTCTGGTAAAGCCGGGGAGAGGCTACCCGTCCTGAAAAGTACAGGCTCATGGGCAGGCGCTTTAATCCTATTTTGCAGTCGGGATAACGGAATGCTATGCCGCCGGTAAAGGCATGCTTGCTGGTTCCGTTGAGCGCATTCCCTGTGCCTTTATCTTCTGTGTCCGCAAAAGAATAATTGGCGGTGACATTGAAATAATTACAGAAATTGGCCCGGGCCGCCACATCTACACCGCGAATACCGGCGCGCTCCACATTTGCATAATGCAACAGGCCGGAAGGATATTCCGGAATGCCATTATATTCCACATAGGCAATCCGGTTGTTGATGTCATTATTATAGACTGTTACAGATATGTTGAATTGTTGGGCGATATATTCTGCCGATAGGGATTCGTACCATGACGATTCGGGTTTCAGGTCTGGATTTCCTTTCATGTAAAATCCTCCCGGCATATTGAAATTGTAGTACATTTCTTTGAGTGAAGGCGCCTTGAACCCGTTACTTACTCCGGCCCGGAAGCGGAAGTCACCCACGCTGTACATTACCGATAGCTTCGGTGTAAAATGTATGCCGAAAGAGGAATGCTGCGTCAGCCGGCCGCCTGCTACTACAGACAAGTTGTCCCATAGCTTGAATTCTCCCTGTACAAAGAGATTATTGTCGTAGGCGCTGTGGACGGCGCTGCCGGAACCGAAGCGTTCCGGGGCATTGGCATACTCGTGGTTGAACTCATAACCGCCGATCAACCGCAGCCGGGACAGCCTGGTCCAGGTATCCGTAATACGGCCGGACGTCAGGTTGTAGTTGTTATGAAATAGTTCTTTATTGCTCTGGTTTTCCAATGTGTAGGCATTGTAAAAATCACTGTTTAGCGCAACGCATAGCATGTTGTCTGTCGCAGTTTGCCAATACACATGGGCGCCGGCATTGTAATCGGTTTCGCGCCGGTGTATCACATCCTGATAGGGCCAGAATTGACTGAGATAGGCTGATCCGTAGAGGTCTGCCTTTAGCTTGTCGCTGAACCTGTATTTAAAGGTCTCGCCGATATAATAGTCGTCCGACGGATTTACCCGTCGTGATGCCGGATTTCCTTGAGCCGTGGTGCCCTTTACTAAGTAACCGTCACTGCCTTTAGTGTTGAAGACTGTGCGCGAAGACCAGTTGTCGCCGCTCAGGCCCAGCGCAGCATCTCCCACATAACTGTTGTAACTGCCGTATCGGCCGGCTAAATTGATTTCCAGCGCTTCTTGTACATCCTTCGTAATAATATTGATGACCGCCCCTATGGCATTGGAGCCGTACAGTACGGAGGCTGCTCCGTCAATGATTTCAATACGTTGAATATCCGCCGCATTGATGCGGGCGAAGTTTACGTTCTCCGATCTGCCGTTGACCATACGTTCTCCATTGAGAAGGACGAGGACATACTTATTGTCCAGTCCCTGGAGTTGGATATTGTCTCCGTGATTCTGGTCGGGGTTGAAAGTAAAGCCCGGCATCAGGCTTTCCAAAGCATCCAGTGCTGTAACTGCTCCTATATCATTTAATTCTATCTTTGATACCACCTTGGTAAGTACCGGTACATTCTTTAGCGCATGGGGTGTGCGGGTACCTGTAATAACCACCTGCTCAAGAAAATTTGTAGTCGTATCAGTGTTAGGAGACAGGTTTTCGGAGATATACCCTGCATTAAGCGGCAAACTGGTGATAGTGAGTAATAATAATATTCCGGAAGCCGTTTTCTTTAACATTTTACGGTTAAGCAATAAAAGTACAAAGTTAAGATTTCTGTTTTTATTATACAATCAATCCGCTTGAACATTGATTATTTTTAGCAAAATAATGACGGAAGTGAAAAAAAGTTGTATATTTGTTGCGAAAAATATCAATTCATTAGTTTTTCGTTTAAATAATCTTTAATTCGTAATTTTTAATTCGTAATTGACTATGGAACTTCCCTTTGCCGAATCGTACCGTATTAAAATGGTGGAACCCATCCGCCGCAGTACCCGCGCCGAACGTGAACAATGGATCAAAGATGCGCAGTATAATCTGTTTAATCTCCGCAGTGAACAGGTGTTTATTGACCTGCTGACCGACTCCGGTACCGGCGCCATGAGCGACCGCCAATGGGCAGCCATCATGATGGGTGATGAAAGCTATGCCGGTGCATCCTCTTACTATAACATGAAGAAAGCGATCAAAGACATTCTGGGCTTTGACTATTTCCTGCCTACCCACCAGGGCCGCGCTGCCGAAAATGTGCTCTTCTCGGTGTTGATAAAAGCAGGTGATGTGATTCCCGGTAACTCCCACTTCGATACGACCAAGGGTCATATTGAATACCGTAAGGCTTACGCCTTGGATTGCACCATTGACGAGGCCGGCGATACCCAGAAAGAATTGCCATTCAAAGGTAACCTGAGTATTGAAAAATTGGAAAAAGCCATGGCCGAGCACCATGAAAAAGTGCCTTTTATTTTGGTGACCGTAACCAACAATACCGCCGGCGGACAGCCCGTATCCATGGAAAATGTGAAAGCCGCACGCGCTGTGGCCGACAAATATAACAAGCCTTTGGTTATTGACTCCGCCCGTTTTGCCGAAAACGCCTATTTCATCAAAACCCGTGAGAAAGGGTATGAAAACAAGACCATCAAGGAAATTGTAAAGGAAATGTACAGCTATGCAGACGGTATGACCATGAGCAGCAAGAAAGATGCGATTGTGAACATCGGCGGTTTCGTGGCTACCCGTCGTAAAGAATGGTACGATCAGGCCTCTGTATTCAATATCATGTTTGAAGGCTTCCTGACCTACGGCGGTATGAGCGGCCGTGACATGAACGCCCTGGCCGTGGGACTGGATGAAGGTACGGAGTTCGACTACCTCGAAACCCGTATCAAACAAGTCGCCTACCTGGGAGCGCAGCTTGATAAATACGGTATTCCTTACCAGCGCCCTGCCGGTGGCCACGCCATCTTCGTAGATGCTAAAAAAATATTAACCAGTGTTCCGCGTGAAGAATTCCAAGCCCAGACCCTTGGTGTTGAGCTTTACCTCGAAGCCGGTATCCGCGGTGTGGAAATCGGCGCCATCCTGGCCGACCGTGATCCGGACACCCGCGAAAACCGCTATCCCGAGTTGGAATTGCTGCGCCTGGCTATCCCGCGCCGCTGCTACACCAATAACCACATGGATGTGATTGCCGCCGCCCTGAAAAACGTGTTTGACCGTCGCGACAATATTACCCGTGGTTACAAGATCGTGAAAGAAGCGCCCATCATGCGTCACTTCACCATCGGATTGGAACCTTGCAAATAAGCGCAGTCTGCACTTTGCAATATATAATTTAAGCCGTAATACAGCGATGTGTTACGGCTTAAATTTTTTGGCCTTATGAAAGCGATTAGGGTACCAGCACCCGTAACGCCAGCGGAATAATGTTGACTTCTATGGACCGGCCCATCATGGCGGACTCGCCGTCGAAGTGGATGTAGTCGTCTTTCGAGCGGATGACTTTGATGTGTTTGCCGCGGAAGGTTTCGGTGGTCCAGGTGTTGTGCAGTTTTTTGGTGAACAAACGCGGTAAGATCCACGGTGCGGCAATGACCGAAAATTCATTCAGTATGACGATGTCGATCCAGCCGTCGCTGATGTTGGCCCGCGGGGCTATATACGCATTGTTGCCCCATTGCGAGGCGTTGGCGAAGGTGATGAGGAAGGCTTTGCGGTCGAACCGCTGCCCGTCAATTTCTATACGGTAATCGCGGGGGGTATACTGCAGTATCTCTTTGGTGGATAAGCCCAGGTAGTTGTGAAAGCCGCGCTTCCCTTTCAGATTGAAGAGATTTCCGATCAGGGCGTCGAAGCCGATGCCGGCAGTAACAAAAAAAACATTTCCGTTAATTTCTGCTGCATCAATGGGCTGGGTTTTTCCGTTTCGGATAATTTCTATAGCTTTGCGGAAATTTAAGGGGATCTGCAGGTGGCGCGCCAAGCCGTTGCCTGAGCCCATGGGGATAATCCCTAACGCCGTTTTGCTATGCAGGAGTCCGCGCGCCACTTCATTGATCGTGCCGTCACCGCCTACTGCCACCACTACGTCGAACTGTTCTTTGGCAAAGTATAGCGCTTGTCTGTATCCGTCACCGGCGCAGGAGGTCGTATACATCGTCAGTTCATACTCGGTCGAAAGACCGAATACCTCTCCGATATACGCCCATACCGCCTCTTTGTTTTTGGTTCCCGAAATCGGGTTCATTATGAAAGCTATACGTTGCATCTTGCAAATATAAACATTTTTTTTGGCATACTTTTTGTTTGGTTTGCTAATAACATTGTAAATTGAAATAATTTAAAAATAATCTTATGAAAAGCAAAATTTTAACATTAGTGGCGGCAGCGACGCTACTTTCCGTATCGGCCTGCTCGTATGTACCCGATTCGGCAGACATTGTGGAGGAACAATTAGTGGCGGTGACCCAGTATGACGTTAATGCGGACTTTGGCGATTATGCTACTTTCTATGTCCCGGACAAGGTGTATTACATCACCAGCTTTAACTCTAAAACGGGGCCTGCCGGTTCTTACGTTTCGGCGCCGGCTGTAGTAGATGCAGTAAAGAAAAACATGACGGACAGGGGGTACACCTTTTCTTCTTCTTCTGTTACGGCCGATTTGAATATTCAATTGGCCGCCTTGAAGGTGACCAATGTGAATGTATCTTACCCCGGCTGGTGGTGGGATCCTTACTATCCGTATTATCCCTATGATCCTTATTATCCTTACTATCCTTATCCATACACACCTGTGGTTTCCGCTTATGCAACCGGCGCTTTGGTGATGGATATCACGGACCAGACAGCGCTCGGAGCCAAGAAGCCTGTCGTATGGACCGGTCTGGTACGCGCCATCCTTGATGGGACACATATCCCGGATGATGTGGTGGTGGCTATCAATGAGTGTTTTGCCCAGACGCCGGATTTTAATACAACCGCGAATTAATGTGAAACCTGAAGAATGTATAACAATTAAAAGATGATGATTATGAAAAAGATAGTATATATACTTTTATTCTCGCTGGTTTCATTGGGTGCTTCCGCACAAAACGTGAAACAATATTATTCACTTTCCTGGGCCTTTGCTTTCCCGGTGGGCGATATGCACAACTTCGTATCCCGTCCCGGTTGGGTTGGCGGCGCTTTTGACGGGCAGGTTTATTTTACGGATAACCTCTCTTTCGGCTTTAATATCATGTGGAATAATTACCAGCAAACCAAAGACCGCGCTACAACTGTAATACAACCCGGATTGGTGGTTACGGCCAATAGCTACCGTTATGCACATGCTATTCCGGTGAAAGTGGGTGCTTACTATAACTTCTTGCCCGACTATAGTATTCAGCCTTATGCCGGTTTGGGTATGGGGGTTAATTATACCAGCGAGCATGTTGTGGTACAAGACGTTGATGTGTATAACACCAACTGGGGCTTCCTTTTGTCTCCTGAGGTCGGCGCTTACTTTATGATGGGGCCGGATAAAAACTGGGGCTTCAAACTGGGTTGTGCCTATAACTTTAGTACCAATAGCTTTAACTTCTTTAATACGGACTATAAGCTTATTCAGAACCTTATGCTTACAGCGGGTGTTACTTTTGCGATACAGTAACCCGTGCTTCGAATTTCAGCGTCTTAATTGCAGTGGCCGTTGGCGACGGATTCAGGGCTGAATACAGTTCGATAATTTTATGCGACAGCGCTATGGCCGGTTCTTCCGGTTGTAGCGCTGTCGCTGCTTGATTGACCAGGGCGCTGACCGCATTGCGGGCGGCCATTACCTGTTGCCAGGCCTTATTGCTGACATACAATTGCTGGGCGTAATTATATTCTGTTTCCGAGCGGATGGTGCTTAATAATAACAATTGGAGGTCGGCTACCGTACCGGCATGCGCCGCATAGCGCATTACCAGCTCCTGCGGGTTGATACGCTCCATGAGCAATATCAGGCGTTCGTAGGCCTGGAGCCGCATGGACAGCCAGCCGGCGTCCGCCTCCGGCGCTTCCTTTTCCTTGCGACGGTTGTTGCCAAACTTGATATAGCCGGTAAGAAGGAGAAATAGAATGGCCAATATCAGCGCTATTGTCGTATAGTCTATGTGCATGATCTTTTAATTTTACACAAAAGTAAGATTTTTTCGTAAATTTGTACATTACTCCATTAGAAGGATAATTATGAAAAAATATTTTCGCAGATTGACAACGTGGCATACTTTCCTTATTCTGGCCATTTTAATTTTTGTGGCGTATCAGGGCGTGCGCTATTATATGGCTTATTACCGGGCTAATATCAGGCCGGAGGAAAAGGTGGCTTATCTGTATGTGCCCACCGGCGCCGGTGTGGAACAGGTATTGGACAGCCTGCGCCGGCTGGATGTTTTGGTCTCTGAAAAACGCTTTTTACTGGCTGCCGGCCATAAGCATTTTGCCGACCATATCCGCCCCGGACGCTACAAGCTGACTGACGGGATGAATAACCTGGATCTGCTTCGTAAAGTGAGCCGGGGTCAGCAGGAACCCGTAAAGCTGACACTCTCGGGCAATATCCGTACCAACCAGCGGCTGGCGGCCTTGCTGTCACGTTATGTGGAGGCCGATTCGGCCGCAGTCCTGGCCACCCTGGAAGATTCAATACTTGTGGCCGAATATGGCCTCAGGCCCTCTACGGTGATGGGCCTGTTTATCCCCAATACCTATGAAATTTATTGGACCACTACGCCCAAAGGGCTTTTGCAACGCATGAAAAAAGAATACGACGCTTTCTGGACAGTACAACGGAAAGAAAAGGCGGCGGCTATGCAAATGACTCCCCAGCAGGTGACGGCCCTCGCTGCCATTGTCTATGAAGAGAGCCTGAAAAACGACGAGATGCCCCGCATTGCCGGCGTCTATATCAACCGCCTGTCTAAAAAAATGCCCTTACAGGCCGATCCTACCTTAAAATACGCTGCCGGTGATTTTACGCTGCGCCGTGTGCTGGATAGCCATAAAAATATAGACTCTCCATACAACACCTACAAGTATGCGGGCCTGCCCCCGGGGCCTATCTGTGTGCCGCCGCCCGTCGCCATTGACGCCGTACTGAACTACGAACGCCACGACTATCTTTATTTCTGCGCCCGGCCCGACTTCAGCGGCTACCACAACTTCTCCAAAACCCTGGACCAACATAACCGGTACGCCGGGGAATACCGCCAGCTCCTGAATAAAAATAAAATTTACAAGTAGCTCTCAGGGCCACCCTTTGTCTGCAAGCCTACTGTTCAATACTTGTCGCTAAGATTTTGGCGGCAGTAGCTTTCTATTTCAGACTTTTTTGCTACTTTTGCAAGTTAAACCTTGATTTTTATTATGGACTATAAAGTAGCAGATATCTCTTTGGCTGAGTTTGGCCGCAAGGAGATAGAAATAGCAGAAAAAGAAATGCCTGGCCTGATGGCCATCCGCCGGAAATATGCGGCGCAGCAGCCGCTGAAAGGCGCCCGTATCATGGGCTCCTTACACATGACCATTCAAACGGCCGTATTGATAGAAACCCTGAAAGCCCTTGGGGCGGAAATCCGCTGGGTGTCCTGTAATATATTTTCTACGCAAGACCATGCCGCAGCCGCTATTGCTGCTGCCGGCATTCCGGTATTTGCCTGGAAAGGGGAAACGCTGGAAGAATATTGGTGGTGTACCGAACAGGCCCTCAGCTTTGAGGGGGGTAAAGGCCCTCACCTGATCGTAGACGATGGCGGTGATGCCACCTTGCTGGTACACTGGGGGGTAAAAGCGGAAAAGGATGCCGCCTTCCTGGAGCGCAAGGCCTCCGGCCATGAAGAAGGGGTGATCCTGGAACTCTTGAAACGGACCTTAAAAGAAGAGCATGGCAAATGGACGAAGATTGCGTCGGAAATTAAAGGCGTGAGCGAAGAAACGACTACCGGCGTGCACCGCCTGTACCAGATGCTGGAGCGTGGTGAGTTGCTCTTCCCGGCTATCAATGTCAATGACTCGGTGACGAAATCCAAATTTGACAATCTTTACGGTTGCCGCGAGTCGCTGGCCGACGGGATCAAACGCGCCACGGATGTGATGATCGCCGGAAAGGTTGTAGTCGTTTGCGGCTACGGAGATGTGGGCAAAGGTTGCGCCCGCAGCATGCGCTCTTACGGCGCCCGGGTACTGGTAACGGAGATCGACCCGATCTGCGCCCTGCAGGCGGCTATGGAAGGTTTTGAGGTGGTACGGGTGGAAGACGCCTTGCCCGAAGCCAATATCTATGTGACCACTACCGGTAACCGTGATATTATTACCATAGACCATATGGCCAGGATGAAAGACCAGGCCATTGTTTGTAATATCGGCCATTTCGACGATGAAATACAGGTGGCTGCTTTGAATGATTATAAGGGTATACGGAAAATTAATATCAAGCCCCAGGTGGATAAATATCTTTTCCCCGAAGGCCATGCCATTTTCCTGCTGGCCGAAGGCCGCCTGGTGAACCTGGGCTGTGCGACGGGACATCCCTCCTTCGTGATGAGCAATTCGTTCAGTAACCAGACGCTGGCTCAAATTGACTTGTGGCTCAATAACTACGAGCTGGGGGTTTACCGCCTGTCTAAAAAGCTGGATGAGGAAGTGGCCCGCCTGCACCTTGAGCAGTTGGGTGTGAAGCTGACGCGGCTCAGCAAGGCCCAGTCCGATTATATCGGCGTGGATCCCGATGGTCCCTACAAAGCGGAACACTACCGGTACTAATTTTTTTAGCAGATCTCTTAGTCTCTTAATCACTTTTTACTTAGTCTCTTTTTTATGAAAATATCGTATAACTGGCTGACAGCCTATATTAACACCACCGTAACCCCGGAGCAGGCCGCAGCCGTGCTGACCTCCATAGGGTTGGAAGTGGAAGCAATGGAAACAACGGGAGGTGTGCCCGGTAACCTGGAGGGGGTGGTTGTAGGCCATGTATTGGAGTGTAATCAGCATCCGGATGCCGACCGTCTGCGGGTAACCAAAGTGGATGTGGGCGGCAGCGAGCCCGTACAAATTGTTTGCGGAGCCCCGAATGTGGCGGCCGGGCAAAAAGTAGCGGTGGCCACCCTCGGTACGACCCTGCATTTCAGCAATGGCGAATCCGTGAAGATGAAGCGCCAGAAACTGAGTGGCGTGGAATCCATGGGGATGATCTGTGCGGAAGATGAGTTGGGCCTCGGCGCCTCTCATGACGGAATTATGGTATTGGATCCTGCCCTGCAGGTGGGGACACCCCTGCGAGAGGTGGTAAAAGTAGATAGCGGGGATACGGTATTTGAGATCGGATTAACACCCAACCGTATAGATGCGGCCTCGCATTTCGGTGTGGCGCGAGACCTGGCTGCGGCCTTGGGCTTACCCGCCCAGCGGCCTTCGGTCGATACCTTCAAAGAAGGCGCCGGCGTAGGCCTGAGTGTGCGTGTGGACAACACCACCGCCTGTCCCCGTTATTCCGGCATTACCATTAAAGATGTTAAGGTACAGGCCTCGCCCGAATGGCTGCAAAAGCGCTTGTCGGCTATTGGACTGCGTCCTATCAATAATGTGGTGGACATTACGAACTTTGTATTGCATGAGATCGGCCATCCGCTCCATGCCTTTGATACTGCCAAGGTTGACGGCCGGCAGATCGTGGTGCGTACCTGCGAAGAAGGCACGCCCTTTACGACCCTCGACGGAGTGGAACGCAAACTCAGCGCCAATGACCTGATGATCTGCAACGCTACCCGCCCGATGTGTATTGCCGGGGTTTTCGGCGGACTGGATGCCGGAGTGACGGAAAGCACTACGGAAATCTTCCTGGAAAGCGCCTATTTCAATCCGGTATGGGTGCGTAAAACCGCCCGCCGGCACGGCCTGAACACCGATGCCTCGTTCCGCTATGAACGCGGCGCCGACCCGCAGATTACCCTTTATGCCCTGAAACGCGCCGCCCTGTTGATCCAGGAGTTGGCCGGCGGTACGATCACCGGTGCCATACAGGATAGCTATCCGGAACCCGTACAACCCGCCGTGGTGGAGCTGGACTATAACCGCATGGCCCGTCTCATTGGCAAGGAAATTTCCACAGTACAACTGCATGCTATTCTGGAGTCCCTGGACTTTCAGCTTGCCGGCACTACAGCCACCGGATTGACTGTTGTCGTGCCCTCTTACCGGGTGGATGTTACGCGTGAGTGCGACGTGGTGGAAGAGGTGCTGCGCATATACGGCTACAACAATGTGGAAATTCCGGAGCGGTTGCAGTCCTCTGTGAATCCCCGCCAACAGCCGGACAAGGAAAAATTACAGAATATCATTTCCGATTACCTTTCCAATAATGGTTTTTATGAAATGATGAACAATTCGCTCACCAAAAGCGATTATTATCAGTTAACCCCGTCCTTTCCGGCGGAACAGGAAGTGAAAATCCTGAATCCCCTGAGCAGTGACCTGAACGCTATGCGCCGTACGCTGATTTTCGGCGGATTGGAGGCAGTGGCCCATAATATCAACCGGCAGTACAATGATTTGAAATTGTATGAGTTCGGAAATGTGTATTTTCATGCGCCGGAAAAGGCGGAAAAAGGCCTGCCGGCTTATTCCGAAGCACCCCGGCTGGCCTTGTTTGTGACAGGGGCGGCTGTGCAGGCTTCATGGGACGCCAAGGCGGCGCCCACCAATTTCTTTTATCTGAAAGGCTATGTGGAACAGGTGCTGGGGCGTTTCGGTGCGGACCTTTATAAACTTAGCGCCGCTGCTGCACCGGCCGATTGGTTTGCAGATGGCATAGCCTACCAATGGAACGGAAAACCGGTAGCGGTGATCGGAACGATAGCCAAAAAACTGCGCGCGGCGTTCGGCATCAAGCAGGAAGTGTATGTGGCGGAAATCGCCTGGGATGTATTGCTGAAACTGCAGCAACAACACAAGGTACAATATGCCGAATTGCCCAAGTTCCCTGAGGTGCGCCGTGACCTGGCGCTGGTCATTGATGAGCAGGTGACCTTTACCCAGCTGCGTAGCATCGCCTTCAAAACGGAGAAGCACCTGCTCAAGCAGGTGGATTTATTTGACGTCTACCGGGGCGACAAATTGCCGGCCGGCAAAAAACAATATGCCCTGAGCTTCATTCTGCAGGACAATGAAAAGACCTTTACCGACCAGCAGATTGACCGCATCATGCAGAACCTGCTAACAGCGTTTGATAAGGAAACCGGAGCGGCGCTGAGGTAATAATGCCCCGAGCGAAGCTACATTCATTATTAATGTTTTTTGTATGAAAAAGTATTTTTCCCTCGTAAAATTCAGCCACACGGTATTTGCCATGCCCTTTGCCTGTATAGGCTTTGTGTTGGGCGTGCAGGAGGCTGGCTTTTCGTGGGTAGCCTTGGCCTATATGCTCCTGTGTATGGTCTTTGCCCGCAATACGGCCATGGGATTTAACCGCTATGCCGACCGTCGCTATGATGCACGTAATCCGCGCACGGCCGGCCGGGAAATTCCGCAGGGCGTGATTTCGCCTGCCCGCGCCCTGAGCTTTGTTATGCTAAATGCGGTGGCTTTTGTTGCGGTGGCTTTTTTGTTGAATCCCCTCTGCGGTTACCTGTCGCCGCTGGCCCTGCTGATTGTAATGGGCTACAGCCTGACCAAGCGTTTTACCTGGCTTTGTCATCTGGTGTTGGGCTTAGGCCTTTCCGTGGCACCCATAGGCGCCTATATTGCGGTAACCGGCCATTTTGCCGCCACGCCGCTGTTGTTTTCGGCGCTGGTGCTTTTCTGGACAGCCGGCTTTGATGTGCTCTACGCCCTGCCCGATGAAGAATTTGACCAACAGGAACAACTACATTCCATCCCACAGGCATTTGGCCGTAGGGGAGCTATGGGCATTTCCATCCTGCTGCATCTCTGTTCGGCTTGTTTTGTAGTATGGGCCGGGGTGCAATTGCAAGCCCATTTGATGTATTGGATAGGAGCCGTCCTCTTTATGGTCTTGCTCACCTACCAGCATCTCATTGTAAAATCGAATGATCTCTCGCGCCTGAATGCCGCCTTCTTCACCACCAACGGCATCGCCTCCGTAGTATTTGCAGTATTTGTGATCATATCGCTTATGCTTAGTTAATTGCTATAGCTGTTTTTTGAAAAAAAATAACTATATTTGCAGCCTGAACAACCTATATTTTCATGCACAAGATTCTAAAAATCAGTCTCATTACAGGGGCTTCCATAGCGCTGTTACTTATTTTGACCGCCTTTATCCTTCCGCCCGTAGCCAAATGGTATGTGGTGAAACACAGCAAAGAACTGACCGGCCGTGTGATGACTATTGAAAAATTGCGCTTCAATATGTTTACCGGCGCTTTGCGTGTCGTGAAATTTGACATGAAGGAACAGAATGATACTGATAGCTTTGTTCATTTTGACACCCTGCTGGTGAAGATGAATCTCTTTGATCTGCTGCGCCACCGGGTTACGGTGAACAAGATTCATACCACCGACCTGGTCGTGAATACCTGGCAGAACGGCGCGTTATTTAACTTTACAGACCTGATGCAGCGTTTCAACGCTCCCGATTCTACCGCGGCGCCCAAAGACAGTACGGCTACCCCCTGGGCAATTGCCATTAATGACATTGAATTCCGGCGCGGCTACATACACTATGTGGACCGGGCTATCAACGGGCAATGGAATATGGACGATGTGAACCTGAAAATCCCCGGGGTATATTTTTCCGGAAAGGCCACGGATGTGGGGTTCACGCTGGCATTCCGTGACGGAGGATCATTGGCCTCGAGCCTGAAATATGATATTGAGCAATCGGCATTCCGCATTCATCTTGATTTGGAAAAGTTTACCCTCAAAGGCTTATTGCCCTATTTTCAGCAGAATATGCGTCTGGGAAGCCTGGCCGGCTTCCTGGAAGCGCATGTAGACATTGATGGTGACATGAACCACATTATGAGCGCTATAGTGAAAGGAACGGCTACGGTGACGGATTTCGACATGAAAGATGATCGCGACCGCCTGGTACTGGCGGCCGATTCCCTCTTTGTAGACATGGCCTCCATCAGCCTGGCGGAATCTGACTACCGGTTGAATGAATTTACCACGCGCGGGTTGGCTACTTTATACGAAATGGAGAAGGACAGTACGACCAACTTTACCTACCTGATGAAGCCCGGGCCGGCCAAGCAACAACAAGCCGACAGCCTTAATGCAGCCGGGGCCTCCATGCACTTGCACATTGCTAAAATTGATATGCGGAAGAGCAATATTGAAATCCGGGACCAATCTTTACAACAGCCCTTTACCTATGCCCTGTCGGATGTACGGCTGAAGGCTGAGGATTTTAACCCCGATAAGCATAACAGCGTGAATATCCGCGGTAATGTAGGTAAAAGCGGTAAGGCCGTGTTGCAGTGGAACGGGAATATCAATGACCTCTCCAACCTTAAGCTGAAGATAGATTTTCATAACCTCGATATCAGAGAATTTACACCCTATTCGTTGGAGTATACGGCTTATCCGCTGTCCAACGGACATATGTCATTTGCCAGCCACAACGTGGTCAATAACAATATGCTGAAGGGGGTTAATAACCTGAGTGTTGTGAAATGCGAGGTGGACAAGAAACGCAAAGATATCAAGCCGGAAATGCAGGTGCCCCTGCGTCTGGGGCTTTATATCCTGAAGGACCGGAACGGGGAAATCAAGATGGACCTGCCGGTGGAAGGCGATATCAAATCACCCGCTTTTTCCTACAAAAAAATTATCATCAAGACCGTGGTGAACCTCTTGGTGAAGGTGGCGCTTACGCCTTTTGATTTTATTGCCGGAGCTTTGGGGCTGAATCCCGACCAGTTGAGTGAAATGCCTTACCTGAGTACGCAATATGATCTTACGGATGCCCAATATGACCAGTTGAACAAGCTGGTGGAAATTTTACAGGCCAAGCCCGAACTGATGTTGACCATGCAGCAATATGTGAACATGGAGGAGTCTGTTAAAGATATCTCTTTGGCCAACCTCAAGCGAGACTATTATTTATCTACCCGGCCTGATGAGAAACGCCAAAGCCTTGACCTGATGGACCAGCAGAATTATTTGCAGATCAGCAACGGTGATCCGCAATTGCAGGACTTTGCCGCCGCCATCGTGAAAGATAGCCTGCCGCTGAATGCCGATATTTATACCAAGGCCATAGCTGTCTATAAGGAGCGCGCCAACCGGCAGATAGCCATGTTTGCCGCACGCCGCAATAAACAGATGATGGATTACATGCTGAATAAGCTGACGAGCCCCGAAAGGATCAGGGTCGAAATGGCGCCTGCAGATTCCGTATATACCGGAAAGAATATATTCAAGGCCTCATTGGGTTTACCGGAAGAAGCGCCGGTACTTCTTCCGGTACCCGCTGCGGATTCAACTGCCTCTGTGGATACTACCCTTGCTAAATAAAATCAGGCTTTCCGTAATACTTTAAGTTTTCCGGCCATAATGGCGATACATAGTCCGAGGATACCGATCAGGGCGTAAGATACGCGCAGGTTGGTGGCCTCGGAGATATAGCCGATGATGGGCGGGCCCAACAGGAAGCCCAGGAAACTGATGCTTGATACCATGGTCAGGGCCATGCTTGGATGTAGCCTGGTTTTTTGTCCGGCTGTACTGTATAAGGTCGGTACAACCCCCGAGGTTCCGAAGCCGATAATCATAAAGGCGATGAGGCTGGCGATAAAGCCGGGATAAATCACCGTGAGCAGGAGTCCCGAAAAAATAGCGCAGCCGCAGCACTGCAGTACCCGCCGTCTTCCCCAACGTAGCGTTACTTTGTCCATAATAAAGCGTCCGGAGGCCATGGTGACCATATAACACATCAGCCCCAGCGGTGCCAGGGTGCTATCCACGCCCACTACGTCCTGCAGGTATACGCCGTTCCAGTCGCTCATAGCGCCTTCGGCCGCCATGCCGCAGAAACCGACAATGCCCAGCAGGAATAAAAATTTTTCCGGTTTGATTTTGAATAAATTTTGTGTTTCAGTTTGTGCTGCTTTCTGCAGGTCAGCTTGCAGATACTTGCGGTTCCACAGCATACCGGTGATTACCAGCAGGCTTACCACAGCAAAATGAATGCCGGTGGGTATGTCCAGCCTCGTCATTACCAGTCCCAGTGTGGCGCCTGCCAGTCCTGCAAAACTCCAGCCTCCGTGAAAGGTAGACATGATGGGGCGTTTATAATAATCCTCCACTGTAATGCCTTGTGTGTTTACCCCGATGTTGCAGAAATTTCCGAATATTCCGAAGGCAATCAACAGTAATAGCAGCGCATATTCACTGGCGGCCAGCCCTACCAATGTCAACATGATGGCGTAGCCTGTAACGGCAATGGGCTGTACCTGCCTGCTGCCGAACCGGCTGATGATGGAGCCGGAAAACATCATGCCGATGAATTGGCCCAGCGGCAGCATCAGCAAGATGGTACCCCAGGCGGCGTCATTCAGCCCCAGGTTATTCTTGATATCGGGGATACGGCTGGCCCAGCTGGAAAAGCAGATCCCCTGCATGAAATAAAAAGCGAAAACGGCAATACGTATACGCCGTGCGGTGGCGGGAGTCAGTTCAATATGTTTCAACGCTACTTGTCCTTTTGATATTTAGCCAATGCCAATAGAATCGCTTCATTATGCATGGGAATGTTCACTTCAATGTCTTTTCCGCCGGTGGCCGCTACCAGCGCGTCACGTATCGCCAGCCAGGCCGAGAGTCCGTAGAGAAAGGGCGGTTCGCCCACGGCCTTGCTGTTCATAATGGCGCTGGGATTGGGTGTGTCGTCCAGTAGGATCACATTAAATTCCAGTGGAATATCGGCGATGGTCGGGATTTTATAGGTGTCCGGTGAGACGTTCAATAAGCGCCCCTCGTTGTTTACTTTTATGTCTTCTGTAATACACCAGCCGAGCCCCTGTACATAGGCCCCTTCTATCTGCCCCTTGTCTATGGCCTTGTTGATGGGACACCCGCCATCGTGCAGGATATCCGCCCGGAGTACGCGGCTGTGTCCGGTGAACAGGTCTACCTCTACTTCGCTCAGGGCTATGCCATAGGTATAGTAGTGGAAGGGATGTCCGATGTGTTTTTCTTTGTCAAACCAGATGCCCGGCGTATGGTAATAGCCGGCAACGCTTAAACCGACCATTTGCAGGACGGCTTGCTGCGCCAGTTCCGGAAAAGCAATGTGCAGGCCGTTGTTTTTATTTTCTGCTCCGTTGTTGCGGAATAGTATGTCGTCAGTACTGCAGTTTAATCGCTTTGCAGCGACAGGGGCCAGGCGCGCTTTCAATATGTCTATGGCGTTTTTTACCGCCATCCCGTTGAGGTCCGTACCCGTAGAGGCTGCGGTGGGGGAGGTGTTGGGTACTCTTGAGGTGTTGGTCGGCATTACCCGTACGGCCTCAAAATCTATGCCCAGTTCATGTACGGCGATCTGACGTATCTTGGTGTTCAATCCCTGTCCCATTTCCACGCCCCCGTGGTTGACCTGCAGGCTGCCGTCTTTATAAAGTATCACCAGCGCTCCGGCCTGGTTCAGGAAGGATGTGGTGAAGGATATGCCGAAACGCACGGGCACCACGCCCATACCGCGTTTTATATAATTATGGGCAGCATTGAAGGTCTTGATTTGTTCGCGGCGCTGCCGGTAATCCGATGCTTGCAGCAGTTGCGCCATGATTTGCGGCAGGCGGTGCGGGCCATTGTCCTGTCCCGTATAACTGATATTTTGCTGGCCCTTACTGCTGAAAAGGTTAAGGCTTTTGATGTCGGCCTCGTCTTTTTGCAGGGCGGTGGCTATGCGGGAGAGGATGAGTTCGATCACGGCAATGGCCTGCGGCGCCCCAAAGCCGCGGAAAGCGGTGTTGGACGGCGTATTGGTCAGGCAAAGGCGGCCGTTAAAACGGATATGCGGAATATAATAGCTGTTTTCTATGTGGAACATGCTGCGTTCCATGATCTGGGGCGAGAGGTCTGTGGCGTTGCCGCAGTCGGAGTAACAGTCAATGTCTATAGCCGTGATTTTTCCTTCTTCCGTATAGGCGGCCCGGTAGTCCAACCTGTAAGGATGCCGTTTGCCGGTGGTCGTTTGATCTTCCGTACGGCTGAGGCGTAAATGTACGGGGCTTTTTGTCGCTTGTGCCAATAAGGCCGCCCAGGCGGCAAAGCGGGAGGCTTGTGATTCTTTACCTCCGAAGGCGCCGCCTATGCGCCGGTTTTCCACTACCACGTCGTGCACGTTGATGTTGAGGACATGGGCAACGGTCAGCTGGGTTTCCGTAGGGTTCTGGGTAGCCGAATGAATGGTGATTTCATCCCCCTCGCCCGGGATGGCCAGTGCCATCTGTGTTTCCAGGTACCAGTGTTCCTGAGCGCCGGTATGCAAGCATCCCTCCAGCCGGTGTTTCGCTGCGGCTATAGCGCCGGGGGCGTCACCACGTTCCTGCAGAAAGGGTGCGCCGATGTAATTGCCGGCTTTAATCGCCTCTTCAATATTGAGGATGGCCGGCAAGGGCTCGTAGCTTATTGTAATGAGCCGGGCTGCCGCGGCGGCGATGGCTTCCGTGTCTGCGGCCACCAGGGCTATGGCCTGTCCGATGCAGGTACATTCTTTCTCCGCCAGGCAGGGCTCGTCTTTGGCTACCGAGCCTACATTGTTGATGCCGCGGATGCCGGAGGCGGTAACTACCGCCCGTACGCCCGGATACTGCTGTGCTGCGGAGACATCGATAGCTGTGATGTGTGCATGGGCCTGCGTGCTATAAACGGCCTTGCCGTGTAACATTCCTTCAACCTGCATATCACTGATGTAAATGCTCCGGCCGCTGACGTGTGCGTATGCGTTCTCATGCACCTGTTCCATGGCTGTTGTTTTTGCTTTGTTCGTATAAGCTGAGCAGCAGGTTGCGGGCCATTAACAGGCGTCCGTTGGCGGTGGCCCGGGCGTCGGACAGCGGAGTGAAATCTTCTGTGATCAGTGCTGTCGCCAGTTGAATGTTTTCTTCTGTCCAGGCCTTCCCGGTGAGTGTTGCTTCCGTTTTTGCCGCCCGCTTTACCGTCGCGGCCATACCGCCGTAGAAGAGTTTGACGGCCTCTACAATCCCATCCTCCGATAAACGGAGCATGGCGGAGAGGCTTACAGTGGCAATATCGACCATCTCCCGTTTTGATACTTTGAAACAGTATACCTGTGTGTTGCTGCCGGTCCGGGGAATGGTGATGCTGTAAATAATTTCTTCCGGAGCAAGTTGGGTGCTCCGGTAGCCGGTAATGAAGGATTCCAGCGGTTCGTTTCGTAATCCCTTGCTCCCGGACAGCTGTACGGTGGCGCCGTAGGCCATCAGCGCGGGGATTGTGTCGCCTATGGGAGAGGCGGAGGCTATGTTCCCGCCTATGGAGGCGATATTACGGACCTGCAGGGAGGCAAAGTGTTCCAGCAGTTCCGAAAGTTCCGGTAATAGAGCGGCGGTGGCTTTACGCAATTCTTCCATACAGACGCCGGCTCCGATAATGAGTTGTTCCTCTTTGACTATGATCTCTTTCAGGGCCGGGATAGCGCCCAGGTCAAGTATCAACGGGAAATGCGCCTGCCGCTTGTTTTTTTTAACGGCCACCTCGGTGGAGCCGTTAATAAGCAGAGCGCCGGGGTGTGCCGCTTTCCATTTCAGCGCTGTTGACAAGGCGGTGGGGCGGAAGTAGTGTAAACCGGATGTGTTGTACTCAAAGGCCTCTCCGGTTATATGGTTCAAGTGTTGAAGGACGGTCTGTTCCAGGGCCGTAAAATGGTCGGGCGCCCCGGTACAGGCATCGCGGCAGGCGCTGATAAAGGGCGCATAACCGGTGCAACGGCAGAGGTTGCCGGAGAGCGCTCTAATAATGCTGTCACGGTCGGGAGTTACCTGGTTTTTGTATAAGGCCAGCATGGACATACTAACTCCGGGTGTGCAGAAACCGCATTGTATGCCGTGGCGGCCGGCCAGGGCCTGCTGTATGGGGTGGTAAGTTCCGTCGTTTGATTGCAGGTGTTCTACGGTGATGAGCCATTTTCCCTGCAGGGCCGGCAGAAATAGCAAGCAGGAGGTCACGGATTTGTACCGTATCCGTCCATGCTCCACCTCGCCAAGCACCACGGTACAGGCGCCGCAGTCCCCTTCTCCGCAACCTTCTTTGGTGCCCGATTGTCCGCGCAGGCTGCGCAGCCATTGCAATACTGTCGTGTCAGGTGCATATTTCGTACAATCAATTTCGTACGGCCGGTTCCCGAAAAAAAGTTGAACCCTGTTATGCATATTGTGTTATTTTAACCTTACAAAAATACAAAAAAACTTATATTTGTAATCTAAAAAGAAGAGCTATGTACAGAAATATTTTTTATACCGGGTTATATTGTGGCGCCATCTGGGGGATTGCAGAGGCTACATTGGGCGCATTGATGCATCTTTTGCACTGGCCCCTGACAGGATTTTTTATGTATGCTATAGGTTTGGTTTGTATGTTTTGGGCTTATCTATACAGCGAAAGTTTTAAAGCGGTAGTGCTGAGCGGCCTGGTAGCTGCCGCTATCAAGTGTAGCGGCTTTTTGTTGCCCTCTATGATGGTCATCAGGGTGGTGAATCCGGTGATTTCTATTTTATTGGAAACTATACTGTCGGTAGCTGTTTTTGCCCTGCTGGTACATTATAAAAAAGCTTCGGCCGGCTGGTTGATCGTAGGTGTTGTGGTAGCGAATAGCTTGTGGCGCTTTGCTTACCTTGTTTGCCAGTTTGCCGGTGAATGGCTGTTCCATGAAAATCAAACGATATACAATGAGGGAACGTTGGCCCTGTTGAAATTTTTGTTATTCAGCAATATTATCAGCTCTTTGATTGCGATTGTATTGATCCAGCCGACCGTTCGACTGGTGGCGCAAACAGTGGTTAAGCCCGCTTATGCCTGTGGCTTGGCGCTGCTCGGCTGCTTGTGTACCCTCTTTTTATAAGGGATGTTTTACCATCTTCTAAGACATAAAAAAGGCGCCTGATTTTTTCAAGCGCCTTTTTTATATTATTGCGATAAATGATTAGTTGTTCAGGATGGTGATTTCAGCACGACGGTTTTTTTCACGGCCTTCGGGCGTGTTGTTGTCGGCGATGGGGTTGGAAGAGCCTTGTCCTGTAGTTTTGATACGATCGGCTTTAATACCCTTTGATACCAGATAGCTGCGTACAGAGGTGGCGCGTTGTTCGGATAAGGGTTTGTTGATTTCATCGGTGCCGCTACCATCGGCAAAACCGTTTACCATCACGTTGTATTTAGGATTTTCTTTCAAAATCTTTACCAGTTGATCCAATTCACCGGCTTCTTTGATCCGGGCGCTATTGGTTTCGAATGTCAGGTCACGGAGTTCCTGTGCCGTTTTTCCATTGGGATCAAGCGTGCTTTTGCAACATCTTTCTATTTCAGCTTTGGTCTTTTCCAGTTCTGCTTTAGCCTGGCCCAGTTCGTTATTGGCTTTAGCGGCCTGATCATTGGCTTTGATAGCATTGTCATTGGCTTTGTTCACCTGATCCTGCAGTTGGTTCATGCGGGCTTCATTGTTAGCCATGCGTTGGTTCAATGCATCCTGAACTGCAGATTGCGGCAGATAGGGGGCTTCGTAAGCAGCGCGGCTGGTGTTACGGATATGATTTGCGCCGCCGATTTTATAACGTACGGTAGCCATAGCCGACCAGTTAACTCCGCCACCGGGAGCAACCTGCGTAGGTGATACATACCCCATGAATTCAGACATGTGCCAGCGGCGCTCCCCGATCAGACCGAGGGTGAAATGCTTGCACAGCTCATATTCTACAGAAATGTTGGCGGGGATAACAAATGTTTTTTTGCTCTGGTCGCCATACATGAGTGCGATACCACCCCCTAAGCGGGCATAAACATTCAATTTTTGCCAGTTGCCTTTACGGTATTGGTGCAATAGATTGGCCAAGTTTACATTTCCTAAGATGGAAATTTCGTTGGAATGACCATGATTTTTGCTGTGGGAATAAGCCAGGTAGCTATAATCCAATGAAAGCCCCCACATTGGGTTGGCTAACCATTCGATATCCAGGCCTCCGGTAAAACCATAACCATCGGAGCCGGTAATTGACCCGGTGGCGAATTGGGCGCGGTCTACACCGCCTTTAAGGCCGAAAGACCAGTGAGAGTAAGTCGGAGTGGTTTGTTCGTTTCCTTGCTGTGCAAAACCAGCTTGTGAAGCCAGCAGGAAGCCGCAAATAGTGAGTAGAATCGTCTTTTTCATATTGCTAATTTTAAGATTGTAAAATTCGGTATTTCAATGTGATTACTAAAATACAAAGATAGTGCATAATCCCTTAGAAAACAAGAGTTGTCTTAAAAAATAACATTTTTTTAATCGGTAAGTGCTTATTTTTTAGTGTGATAGATCTTTTTTTAATAGATTGTGCCATATTTCAATAAATTGAGGTATCTTTGTGGCGTATGAGTTAGTGAGAGATTTAGTCAGACACCTATTTCTTATTATATGGACAAAAATAATTTAAAAAGCAGAGAGAATACTCTGCTGATGTTGGATTTTTTTTCTGGGCTCAACCGTCAGGGGCCGGGAGGAGATGATGAAACGTTGCGCGCTTTGAATTTTCTGGGTCATCTGCCGGCACAGGCTAAGATTGCGGATATCGGTTGTGGTACCGGTCAGCAAACCGAGGTGCTGGCTGTTGCACTTGAGGCCGCTATTACGGCCGTGGATGTTTTTCCGGAGCTGCTTGCAACATTGGATAGCCGGATGCAACGGATGGGTATTGAAAATGTATCAAGCCAGGAGGCTTCAATGCACAATCTGCCTTTTCAGCCGGAAGAACTGGATGTTATATGGTCCGAAGGGGCTATTTATAATATCGGTTTTGAAAAGGGGTTGACTTCATGGAAACCTTTTCTGAAACCCGGAGGTGCTATTGCCGTTACTGATTGCTGCTGGTTGAAAGCCAGGGCTTCTATGGAGCAAAGGCCTGCCTTTATACGGCAAGCCTTTCCTGAAATGGATACGGTTTCCAATAAATTGCGCATCATGGAAGATGCCGGTTATTTACCCCTTGCCCACTTTGTGCTGCCGGAATCATGCTGGATGGATAATTACTACAAGCCTATGCAGCGCCGTATTCCTGAGTTTCTGGCCGCCCATAACAACAGTGAGCCGGCGCAACAACTGGTGGCCGCATTGAAAGAGGAAATCGCCTGTTACGAGCAGCATAAAGCCTCTTACGGCTATGTGTTCTTTATCGGCATTAAGCTTTAACGCAAGGCCCATTCTTCGCTGATAATGTCACCGCTAACGGACAATTCAATGACCTTTAGCGGTACATTTCTTTGCGCCTTTTCCAGCGCTACCTGTGCGATGCGTATTAATCCGCTGCAGCAGGGAACTTCCATTACAAGTACGGTCAATGTGTTGATTTTTGCCATATCAATCATGGTGGCAAGTTTATCAATATATGCAGGAATATTGCTGTCCAATTTCGGACAGGCAATGGCCAGCGCTTTGCCTTTTAAGAAACGTTGGTGGAAATCTCCGCAGGAAAAGGCGGTGCAGTCTGCCGCCAGTAACAGGTCGCTTCCTTGCAGGAAGGAGGCAGACGGATTCAATAATTGCAATTGTACCGGAAATTGACGTAGCTCGGAGGCTACAGGTGTAAAGTTGCCTGTTTGCTTTGCAGTATTGGAAGATTCCTTTTCTGCCCGTAAGTCGCGCATCATTGAGCCGGGGCAGCCGCAGGCCAACGGTTCTTTAGCTGTTGTATCCATATTTATTTTTATATTATGCGTTGCAAGCCATTGTAAACCTTCATTCATTAATCCGGTTTCACCGTGTTCTTTGAGGTGGTTAAGGTGTGCCAGGATGACCGCCTCACCTTTTGGGGAAATGCGTTCCATCACTGCAGCCTCGTTGTAGGGTTCGGCCTCACGCTCTTCCAATGTTATGGCGCCCACCGGGCAATCGCCGATACAGGCGCCCAGTCCGTCGCAATAAAGATCACTCACCATTACGGCCTTGCCGTTGATCAGTTGCAGCGCGCCTTCATGGCAGCCGCTTACACAGGCCCCGCAACCATTGCACAGGGTTTCATTGATTTTGATAATTGTTCTTTTCATAGTACAAAGATAGCCCTGAAGTGAGCTGTAATATGTAACAATTGTTACATTTGTGGCATTTGTTTTCCGGCCGCATATCCGCTGGCAAAGGCCCAGTGAATGTTATACCCGCCTAATTTGCCGGCTATATCTATTACTTCACCGGCGAAAAATAGCCGGGGAACCAATAAGCTTTCCATAGTCCGTGGATTTAGTTGCGCCGTCGATACGCCCCCTTTAGTGGTTTCGGCCTTCAGGAAATTTTCCGTGCCGGAGGGTGTTACGGAAAAAGAATGGATCCTGCAGGCTATTTCCGTCCGCTCCGGCCTGGTCAACGCTGCGATTTTTTTTGAAGCCAGTTGTTCCGGAAGGATTGCCTGCAATAGCCGTTCCGGAAGCAGGCGTGAAAATAGCGTCTTTACCTGCAATTTCCCGTTCTCTGCTAATTTCATCAGAGCCTGGGCGTCTTCGGAAGGTAAAAAGTCAAGGGTTAGGGCATCGCCCTTTTCCCAGCAGCAGGACAGCTGAAAGATGGCCGGGCCGCTGAGCCCTTTGTGGGTAAACAACAAAGGCTCTTCCGCCTCCATCTTTCCGTTGATGGCGGCTTTCAGCAGCAGGCTAATGCCTTGCAGGTTGTGCAAGGGAGAGTCGACGCTCAGCGTTAGCCCTACCAAGGCCGGCTTGGCCGGAATAATTTTATGGCCGAATTGCTTGGCTATTTTATGCCCGAAATCCGTTGCGCCTATCTGCGGACAGGCTGGCCCGCCTGTGGCGACAAGCAGGTTGCGGGCGGAAAAACATCCGTTTGAAGTACTGACTGTGAATATAGCCTCTGTCTTCTCTATCGCCTCAATCCTTGTGTCCAGTAAAAACGAGGCGCCTGCCTGGCGGGCTGTTTTCTCCAGATAATTTACCAATTGTCTGGCTCCCCGGCGGCAGAAAAGGCGTCCGTACTCCCGCTCTTCAATCTCTATATTTGCCTTTTGCAGCATATCCAGTACATTTTCTATCCGGTACTTCAGCAGGGCGTTCTTGCAAAACTCCGGCTGTTCGCCGAAATAGGACTTCCATGAAATGTCCCGGTTGGTTACATTGCATTTTCCTCCGCCCGAAATCAATAATTTCCGGCCCACCGCCCCGGCGTGGTCAATAACCAATACCCGGCCGCCTTTTTTTGTCGATTCAATGGCCGCTACCAGTCCGGAGGCTCCTGCACCTAATATAATACTATCGAAATGCGTCATAAAAACTTTCAAAGTTAAGTAAAAATCACTACATTTGAAGACGATTTGAATTATTTAGCACACATATTCCTTTCCGGTTCGAACCGCCGCATGCAGATTGGTAATTTTATAGCCGACGCCGTAAAGGGCATGGCCTATAAACATTACCCGGAACAGATCGCAGCCGGTATACTCCTGCACCGGAAAATTGATGATTTTACCGATAACCACCCGGCGGTCCGGGAAACCGTCCGGCAGCTCAGGCCTTATTTCGGGCGTTATTCCGGCATCCTGCTGGATATCTATTTTGACTATCTGCTGGCCTCCCGGTTTACGCAATTTTCTCCGCTATCCCTGAACCGGTTTGCCTGGCGCTTCTATTGGGCCGAACTCTGTTATAGGTCTTATTTACCCGCCCGGTTCAAAGGCTTTATGTGGCATTTCATTTGTACGAACCGCCTTTGTATGTATGCAAGCATCGCCGGTATCCGTGACTCCCTCACTATCATGGTGCGCTACGGTCGTGCGGACCTTGATGTGGATAAGGCTGTAGCCTATCTTGTGGCACACGAATCGGAACTGTGGGCTGTCTTTCAGCCTTTTTTTGAGGACTTGCTCCGCCATGTAAGGACGCTTGCATATCCGGATGAATTGCCGCTCAAATAAAATGCCTAAATTTGATACAAAATTGTTGGAGGTCCTATAATGAATTATAAGCAACGGAATATCGTATTATTGCTTGTGTTGTTGCAGCTGTTTCAGCATGCAGGATATGCACAAACCGGATCACACGGCATAAAAGTATCGGATGATATTAAACTGATTCAACTTTCGCCGAAGGTTTACGTTCATATCTCCATATCCGAGATGCAAGCCTTCGGAAAGGTCTCTTCCAACGGGCTGATTTTGCTGGATAGCGGAAGGGCCTTCCTTTTCGACACCCCTGTTACCGATGAACAAACTAAAACGTTGTTGGATTTCATTGCGGATTCGCTGCATGCCGGCGTTATCGGTTTTGTTCCTAATCATTGGCACGAAGACTGTATGGGTGGTTTGGCTTATCTGAATAAAAGAGGAATAAAATCCTATGCCAGCCAAAAGACAATCGACATAGCGAAGGAGAAAGGCCTTCCTGTTCCGGAGGTAGCTTTTAAAGATTCGCTTTTGTTGAAATTAAATGATCTTGAAATTGGCTGTTACTATTTCGGCGGTGCGCACACACCCGACAATATTGTAGTATGGCTTCCTTCGGAGAACATTCTGTTTGCGGGTTGTATGGTGAAAGGAATGTCGTCGGAAACACTCGGCAACCTCTCGGACGCCGATCTGAACGCATGGCCTTCTACCATAGAAAAAGTGATAGCCAAATTCCCGTTGGCAGAAATTGTTGTTCCGGGACACGGACGATTCGGGGGAAAAGAGTTGCTCACGCATACGCAGGAGCTACTAAAGAATAAATAATTATTGTGTTTGTGAACATATTTGTTGACAATTTACTATCTTTGCATAATGAATAGTGTTGGACAATATATCAAATCCCTTATCAAAGAGGGCCGGTATAAGCAATCGGACATAGCAAGAGCTATTGGCATACGGCGTCAATTGCTTAGTTATATCATTGCAGGTCAGCGTGAATTGTCTATGTCGCTGGCCCTGAAATTGGAATCGTTTTTCAACTTGCCTGAAGGGAAACTCCTCAAAATGCAGGCGGAAAACAGTATTCATAACTATAAATGTCAACTCAAGAATGAATTGGCAGAACAGTTGCTCAAAGCCAATGCCTTTTGGTCTTATGCAAATGTGTCGGCAGAAGTAATTCCCGCTGATGAGCTAATAGAAAAAACTTTTATATATCTCGATATTAGCGATATATCTAAGCTATTTGAGCTTTATGCAAGAGATTATATCCGGAAAATCTGGCGGGAGAAGATGATTATTCAGGGAGACTATCTTTTTAATCTCAATGTGATGATTGCGCTCTACTATTTCGATATCAGGCAGCCTGAAAAATATATCAAACGAGTTGAACGTGAATGCCTAAAACATATATTGGAAAATGCGTAAAGGTTTGACCGAGAAAATAGACCTCATTATAGAGAAGGTGGCCACCATGGAAAGTATCAAGCCCTATATCTTAGCTGGCGGAACTGCGCTTGCCATGCAGATCGGACATCGCAAAAGCGAAGATCTGGATTTTATGATGTGGCGCAAGTCAAAGACAGAAAAGCCTGAGGTTGATTGGACGGCCATCGAAAAAGAGCTTATAGCAAAAATCGGAGAAGTGGAGCGTTTTAATATGTTTGGTTTCGATCAGGTGGAGTTTGTTGTGGCTGGTGTTAAGTTTTCATTCTATGTTAGTAATAATTATAGCCCTGTATCAGCGCCTGTGCTGTATCTTGGAAATATCCGTCTTGCGGATATCTACTCGATTCTGGCTATGAAGATGGAAGTGATGCTTCGCAGAATGAAGATGAGGGATTACTACGATATTTATGCTATGCTGAAAGAGGGGTATGATATTTCAAAGGGGATTGAAGCTGCATTGAAATACTCACAACATAAGTTGAGTACCAAAAGTATTGTGATGATGTTATTGTCTGACAGGTTTATGTCGGACGAAAATTTCGAGCAGCTTGATCCGAAATATAATGTCTCAAAAGAGGATATTCGTTGTTATATTCTTCAAAAACTGAAAAATGCAGCATTGGCATGATTTTTTGTGATCCCGCTGGGATTAACTTGGATGATTGATTACAATTAAGAGAATAATAATACAGTTGAATCCTGTCTAAGGGATTATATTGCGCCCCACAAACGAGGGATTGTAGTAATTATGATTTGTTACAAGGTGGTGCTTGGTCATTATTTCGTGATTACTACGATCGGATTAGATAATGGCCTAAATTTAGCAAAATTGTCTTTTAAAATATCGTATTTTGCAGAAAATACCCAACCTGTTTTTTCAAAATAGATAGAAATATGTTCATCAAAGATGATAGGACTTTGAAATATGACTTTATTATCTTTGAAAAAATAAATTCTACTGTCTGTCGCTGTTGTTTCTAAAAATTCCTTGTTGCTCTTTTCAAAATCAAAATGATTCTTGATTGTTTGAATAATTGAATTATCTGTACAATAAAGCAATGTTCGCTGTTTTATTCCCTCGGGTAAGAATTGTAAGTCTATTCGGTTAGTGTAAATTATAATCTTATTGCTCCCATGAGCGAAGTCTATGTTTTCAATAGGATTACACAGGTTGTTTGACCAACTGTAATCATTAATCAATCCAACATTCTCTTTACCTATGAAAATAGGATTAAAGCATAAATAAATATACCCGATCAAAGTCATCACCAAAACGACTGATATAATTATCACTTTTTTCATAAAATTTATTTACGTATGCCTTTTATTGTGATAATTTTTCCGTTATTTTTTTCTAATAATTTTGTGTCTGTAGCCACCCCACCAGGATAAAATACTCGTACGTTAGATCCATGTATTGTTGATTTCGGATCTAAAATATTGGAGAATTGTCTGATAACGCTTCGTTCAAAGGTAATGCCGAAGAAAGTGTCATCTATTGCCGTTCGACAACCGCCAACTACATTTAGCCATGCGCCGCTATTAAACGCATTACTACTCAAATCACTTGGGTCAAAATTTTGTCCAGAACCTTGATAGCCAATGTCTAAATCGCCAGGTGTAGAATGGCCTACATAATAGAAATTTGAAATTTTATCAGTACTCCTTGAATTATTGCCGTTCTTATCATTGATATAGCTCACTACATCATCAACATCCGAAACAACTCTCACATTGATGCCTGCTTTTTGGGCTTCAGCGGTATATTTATCTAAAGATTTTTGATTAAATCCATTACTTTGGTCATTATAAATAATCCAAGTAGTCCCTTCTCCTTTTTCTGTACGACCTTGCGCTTTCATCGCTCGATCTAATCCATTAACCAAAAAATGATCTCTATTTGTGTGACTACCAGGAGAACCCGATACTACGATTCCCTCCCTGCCATCGGGGTCTATGATATTAATCGGATTATTCGCACAAAAAGCATAAGGAGATATATGGTAATATTTTGCAGCCAACGGATCTATGCTTGCCCATAGGCTGGTAATTTGTACAGGTATATTCGGGCTGTTGTCTCGTGGTATTTCACCGACTATTTTCCGGTTACGGACATCAAATAAGACAGAGCCTATTTCCACAACATCATCCAAGTCGTGCAATTCTTCGTATATACCATTGGTTAGTGTACTAATTTCTATGTTAAATCCATACTTTGCGAATGGATTCAATTTTTCTTGAGGCTGTGCTTTAATAGCAGATGTGCATAAAAAAGCTACAACAAAAAGTAACAACGGCCGTTTCATAAGTTATAATTTCCAGTTTTATAAATTAAAAGGCGAAGTAGTTGGGTCTACTTTGCAAATATAACACTTTATTTTAAAACGGATTAGAAATTTAACAAAAGTAATGTTTTCCGTAAAGCAAATAAAAAACCCTCTAAAAATTAGAGGGTTGATGATAAGAGTGATCCCGCTGGGATTCGAACCCAGGACCCCAACATTAAAAGTGTTGTGCTCTACCAGCTGAGCTACGGAATCGGCCTTTTAATCAGTCGTTTTTTGAACGAGGGTGCAAAGGTAAATAAAATTTTTGAATCTGCAAATAAAAAAATCATTATCCCGGATTAAACCTTTTGCCTTTTCATACGTCTTATATATGAAACAGTTTTTTCATAGGAACTTTTTAAGGTTAGTGGATGGCGCCCTTCGGGGCGCTTTTCCATTTAACACTTAGCGTTTTTTAGGTTCTCGGAGGAAGATTTCCTGTCCGGCCACCGGTTCCTGTCCCGCTTTCATCCCATTATATTTATAGAGCCTTTTCAGTTGTACGGCATAGCGCTGGGCTATGCTCCGCATCGTTTCGCCTGCTTCGGCAATGTGGAGGGGCAGGGTGGCTACGGTACGTGCTTCTTTAGCTTCAATATACACAAGCTCTCCGGCCTGCAGGGGGGTGTGCAGGGAGGGGGCGTCATTGTACTGCTGTAATTTTTTAGCCTTCATATCCAGGTCTATAGCAATGGCTTCGAAGGTGTCGTTATGAAGGGCGAGAACATATTTTACCCCATTGCGGCGGTACTGTTGCCGCCCTACGGTAATGGTATAATTGTCTATGTCTATTTTTGTTGTTTGTTCCTGTTCAATAATGGCCGGAGCTTCCACGGTTACGGTTTCCGCCCGGTCCAGCTCATATAGTTTATTGTCTTCTATGATTTTGATCAGGCGCTCGGCGTAGGCCGGATTGGTGGCATAGCCGGCCTTCTTCAATCCGTAGGCCCAAGCCTTGTAATCAGTGGCGGGCAGTTCAAAGAGGAAGGCATAGCGGTCGCGGTAACGCAAAAAATCGGAGTGATCGGCAAAAGATCCCTCGGGGCTATCGTATTTTCTGAAACATTCCTGCAGCGCATCATCATCATGGCGTATGCTGGGGCCTTTCCATGAGTTGTTGCATTTGATTCCGAAATGATTGTTGGCTTCGGTGGCCAGGCGGCTGTTGCCGTTGTCCGATTCGAAACAGGCCTGCCCCATAATAATACTGGCAGGGATTCCGGATAGCTGCATTTGTTTTTGTGCCAATTCTTTATACTTGGCGATGTAGTCCTCTCTGCTGATTTTAACCGCTTGTGCCGGCGCTAGGGAATGGGCGCCCAGCAGGAGGCTGATTGATAATATAATATTATAAATAGTGTTTAATCGCGTCATATTCATTTGATAAATCCGTTGCAAAAGTATAAATTTGCGAGGTATTTTGCTAATAAAAAAGAAGAAAATATGAGGAAAATCGTTGTACTATCATTATTGGCCTGTCTGATAGCCCTGCCGTTGCCGGCGCAAAAGAAAAAAACGGGCCGGACAGCGCCGCTTGATAAGAGTGGTTACCGGATAGAAGTGTCGGTAGAAGATGCCCATCCGGGTGACTCTTTGTTTCTCCGGGCTTATGAGGGTGATCAGAATGTGGCTGCGGACACCGCCGTGGTAAGCGCCGGGGGGAAGGCCATATTTACGAAAGCTACGCCCCTGCCTGTAGGCATGTACGCCATAGGACTTGCTACGGCACAGCAAGGCTTGGATTTTTTCCTCTCGGAAGGGGCTCCTCAACATTTCCTCCTGTCCTATAATTCTGCCGAAGGGCTTTCATCCGCCCGCTTCACCGGTTCGCCGGAAAATGAGGCCTTGGCCGATTATATCCGTTTTATCATGCAAAAGAGTCAGCGCCGCCAGGCCCTGCAGGACCGTATGCAGCGCCATATGCAGAAGATTGATTCGGCGGTTTCTATAAGCCGGCAAATGCAACAGCTGTTTACTGAGGTGAAAGAAAAATGGAGCGAAATCGAAAAAGACTATCAAGGGAAACTTTTTGCCCTATTTATAAAAGCCATGCGGGAGCCTGAACCTACTCCTTTCCAGGAGCCAGCAGGCTTGCACGCTAATCCGGATTCGCTGGAAAAGGCGCACTACTATAATTTTTTCAAGGAACACTTCTTCGATAATTACGATTTTTCATCTCCCTACATTATAAAAATGCCTCACTATGGCAACGCCATCAATACCTATTTTATGCAGATGTTGCGCCCTGAGGAAGGGGAATTGAAATATGGTGCCGATGCCCTGCTGTCCAAGGCCGGGGCTAATGATGAGGTGTACAAATATACGGTGCAGCATCTTTACCGTATGTTTCGCGAAGCGCCTGACGCTTTTATTAATGACCTGTCTGTATATGTGGGTGAAAAATATATTGTGGAACGGCCTCAGCTATGGGATTCTGCTTTTGTAGAAAAGACCGCTAAGGCTGTGATTGCGGCCAAATTAAATCCTGTAGGCAGCGTTGCCGCCGATCTCAAGTTGCAGGACCTTGCCGGCAACTACGTTTCTTTACTTGACGTACAGGCGCCCTACACCGTACTTTACTTTTTTAATCCCCTCTGTCATTCCTGCGCCGTAGTCACCCCTTTGGTACATGACTTATATGTAAAGTATAAAGATAAAGGCTTGCAGTGTTACGCCGTATACGTAGACCATCGGCGTTCGGACTGGGCGCCGTACATCGCTGAAAAAGGCTATCTGGACTGGATCAATGTTTGGGATCCCGATGAAAACGGATCCGGAGGGGTATACCAAAAGTATGATGTACACGCCATCCCTATCATATATTTATTAGACAAGGATAAAAAAGTAGTAGCCAAGGATCTCTTCTATAATACCCTGGAGATGTGGCTGCAGAACCTTATGCCTTGAATTGGGCCATAGCCCAGTTGTTGCGGCTGTTTTGCGTCACAAGCTCCAATCCGTTGGTTTGGGCTGCGGCTATAATATCCGGCAGGTCCGTGATATAAATCCCGCTCACCATCAATGTGCCGCCGGGTTTCAGCCCGTTGACATAGGTGTCCATATCTGACAGTAATATATTCCGGTTGATATTCGCCAGGATCAAATCATACTTGTTCCGCTGAATAAGTATGGCATCGCCCAATATCGCCCGTATCTTTTGCGCCACGCGGTTGCGGCGCGCGTTCTCCAGCGTGCTGTTCTTGCTCCATACGTCAATATCAATGGCATCGACGTACTTTTTGGCGCCGCGTTTGGCGGCTATCATCGCCAGGATGCCTGTTCCGCAGCCCATGTCGAGCACCTGCAGCCCTTTCACCGGGAAGTGTAACAAGGCCTCGGCCATCAGGTAGGTTGTGTCATGGTGTCCGGTGCCGAAGGCCATCTTGGGCTCCATCACAATATTGATCTCTGTTTTCGGCAGGTTTTTATGAAAGGGCGCCCGGATCGTGCATAGGCCATCAATGATCACGGGGTCGAAATTCGATTCCCATACCGCATTCCAGTTCTGTTCCGGAATAAATTGCGGCGTGTAGGCGATTTTCGACAGATGGCTGTAATTATGAAACAATACTTTTATGGCGGCTTCCTGATACAGCTTTACAGGGATATAGGCGTTAAGCCCGGTGTCCGTTTCCGTGAAACTGTCATAGCCCAGTTCGCCCAACTCCGCGGCCAGTAGGTCGCTGACGTCCGCAGAGTAGGGGCTAAGGGTGATTTGTAATTCTATATAATCCATAAAACGAGGCTAAGGGACTAAGAGATTAGGAGGAGGGGGGATGCTTCGGGGCTTTTTAGAAGGCTTTGGCAATGGCAATAAAGTCTTCGGCCTTCAGGGAGGCGCCGCCGATAAGTCCGCCGTCTACATCAGGCTGGCTGAATAACTCTGCTGCATTGGAGGGTTTGCAGCTGCCGCCGTAGAGGATAGATGTGTTTTCCGCTGCAGCCTTGAATTGCTCACGCAATACCTTACGGATATGAGCGTGCATTTCCTGCGCCTGCTCCGAGCTGGCTGTTTTGCCGGTACCGATGGCCCATACGGGTTCATACGCAATCACCAACTTTTCAAAGTCGGCAGCCGGCAATTGGCATACTACCGTTTGCAGCTGTTCGCTAACCACCTCAAAATGCCGGTTGCTTTCGCGCTCTTCCAGGCGTTCGCCGATACAGAAAATGGGCGTAATGCCGTGTTGCAGCGCCAGTTTTACTTTCTCCAGTAAAATAGCATTAGTCTCTCCGTAATATTCGCGGCGTTCGGAGTGTCCGATAATGCAATATTGTACGCCGATTGACGCCAGCATGGCCGCCGACACTTCGCCCGTATAGGCGCCCGACTCATGGTCGGCGCAGTTCTGGGCGGAAATTCCGATACCGGCTTCGCGCAGCGGGCCGCTCAGGCAGCACAGGTGGGTATAAGGAGTGGCCACAACAAGCGTAACGTCCGGTTTAACAGCGGAGCTTTGTGCCGCAATATTTTTTGCCAGCGCTTCTCCTTCGGAATAAGTCGTGTTCATTTTCCAGTTTCCGGCTACAATCTTCTTTTTCATGTTATTATTGATTAAAATAGTAAAAACAAAAGTTCAAACCACGAAAGTACGATAAAATTTCCTAACTTTGTCTTTCATTATGGAAAAAAAAACACGTAGGTACACACTTTTATACAGTGGTTTAAGCTTGGCTTTATTGCTCTTGTTCGCCGCCGATCTATTAACGGGAGCCGTATCCTTGCCTTTGGCGGATATCTGGAATGTCCTTTTTGGTTCCGGTGCATCCGAACCGGTTGAAGCGGTGGTGCTTAATTTTCGTCTGCCTAAAGCCATTGCAGCCCTTCTGGCCGGCATGGCCCTTGCAGTAAGTGGTTTGCAGATGCAAACCCTCTTTCGTAATCCTCTTGCAGACCCCTATGTTTTAGGGATAAGCTCCGGCTCCGGATTCGGTGTCGCCTTATTCATTTTGGGTTCCGGTTTGTGGGGGTTCTCTTCCGTACTCTGGTTGCATAACCTGGGGGTAGCGCTTTCCGGATGGGTCGGGGCCTTTATTATGCTGGCCATCATTACCGCCGTATCGTTGCGCCTGCGCGACACCATGTCCATGCTCGTTATGGGGATTATGGTTGGCGGCGCTGTTTCGGCCCTGGTAGGCCTCATGCAATACTTCAGCGAAGCATCCGCCCTCAAAGCCTACGTCGTATGGACTATGGGCAGCTTTAGCGCCGTCTCCCCCGAGCAGTTGGCCTTTATGGTCCCGGCCTTGTTTGTCGGGCTGGCAGGTGCGGTCTTCACCACCAAATGGCTGGATATGCTGATGCTGGGTGATAGTTATGCGCAAAGTATGGGCCTGCAGGTTCAACGTTCGCGTACCCTGCTCCTGGTTATTTCAGGCCTGCTGGCCGGTACCGTTACCGCTTTTTGTGGTCCTATAGGCTTTGTCGGCATTGCCGTACCCCATGTGGCCCGTATGCTCTTTAAAACGGCCAAGCACCGGATATTGCTGCCGGCCTCCATATTGTTGGGCGGCGCTACCATGCTCCTGAGTGATGTGCTTTCGCAACTTCCCTCCAACGGCGTATTGCCTATCAATACCATTACCGCCCTGCTTGGCGTTCCGGTTATCATATTTATTATCTTTCGTAATCAACGCGGCTACTGATGGACACTACAATACAAATAAAACAACTTTCTATAGGTTATCATAACGCCGCGAGCACAGCTAAAGGAGTTATACTGCCTCCTATTACAGCCTCCGTTAACTCCGGAGAGTTATTGGCTATTATCGGCCGCAACGGCATAGGAAAAAGTACGTTTTTACGTACCTTGGCAGGCCAGCAGGCGCCCATTGACGGTATGGTGAGCATCAACGGCAAGCCGCTGTATGCCTATGAACGTGCCGAAATGGCCCGTACGGTCAGCTTCGTTTCCACCGATTTTATCCGGGTTCCCCACCTTAAGGTATTCGATCTGGCAGCCATGGGGAGATTCCCTTATACCGGATGGCGTGGAAAACTTAAGGTCAATGATAAAATGATCATTTATGATGCATTGGAGCTGGTGGGTTTGCGCCCCATGGCCTGGCGCAGTGTAGACACCTTGAGTGACGGCGAACGCCAGCGCGTGCTGATTGCCCGCGCCCTTGTTCAGGATACCCCCGTAATGATTCTGGATGAGCCTACGGCTTACCTTGATGTCATTCATAAATACGAAATCATGAACCTGCTGCGCCAGATTGCGCACAAGGAAAATAAAACCGTAGTTTTCTCCACCCATGACCTGAATATAGCCGTTGATGTGGTGGATAAAATTTGGATGATGACCAAGTCTGATATCATAGAAGGCGCTCCGGAAGATATGATTATGTCTGCCGCTTTCGAGAAGATGCTTAACCGTACGCATTTGCGTTTTGACCGTACTACCGGAGACTTCGAAATGGGCCATCGCCTGATGAAAACTATCGCCGTACATAGTAAACAGGATATCCGCTGGGTGCGTCATGCCCTCGAGCGCTTCAACTACAAAGTGATACAAAACCCCTCGGTTACGGCCGATGATATCCCCGAATTGCTCTTTGAGATCGCCAAGGGAGGCGTACCCCGTTATACCTATAATTTCAAGCTTGATCGCTTTCAGTTCGATACCGTTTATGAACTGGGTAATTACCTTAAAAGTCTAAGCTGAAAACTATCCGGGCTCAATACCGGACCATGCATTAAAAAATAATAATCCCCCGGTTGCTTGCGCCAGCCGGGGGATTATTATTTTAATAAGCAGGACGGACTACCTCAGGTCTGTAGGCAGTGCGTTGTCTTTATCGTCATAGTTCAGGTTCTCGCCACCCATGCCCCAAATGAAGGTGTAGCTGGCGGTGGCTGCAGCCGAGTGGATAGACCAGTTCGGAGAGATTACGGCTTCTTCATTCTGCATCCAGATATGACGGGTTTCTTTGATTTCACCCATGAAGTGGCATACTGCCTGGTCTTGCGGCAGCTCGAAATAGAAGTAGGCTTCCATGCGGCGATCGTGCGTATGCGGCGGCATGGTATTCCATACGCTGCCGTTGAGCAGTTGTGTCATGCCCAGTTGCAGCTGGCAGGTTTTAACCGTTTCGTTCACAATGAGTTTGTTCAGGATACGGTGGTTGCAGGTTTCAGGAGCGCCCAATTCGATCACGATACGTTCTTTTTCGCCGATTTTTTTATCGGGATAATTGGTGTGCGCTGGGGCGGAGTTGAAATAGAAACGGGCGGGTTTTGCAGGATCATTGCTGATAAATACCACCTTGCGGTCACCCTGTCCTACGTACAGCGCTTCTTTGTAATCCAATTCATATATGGTGCCGTCAACACTAACCTTACCGGCGCCACCTACATTTACAATGCCCAACTCGCGACGATGCAGGAAGAACGGCGCTTTCAGCGGATCGATGTTCTCCAGTTCCAGTTGTTCTTTAACCGGTAATGCTCCGCCAACAATCAGGCGGTCATACATGCTGTACACCATATTAACCTCTTCCGGTGCAAATAAATTTTGAACCAGGAAGTGCTCGCGCAAGCGCGCTGTGTCATAGTTTTTAACATCCTGTGGATGTGAGGCGTGTCGTATTGCGTAAGTCGTTTTCATAATTATTCTTTTAAGGTTTCAAATATAGGCTTTTTTCTTAATCCGCACTTTCTTTTGCTAAAATTGTGGAATTATATAAAAGTTTTGTATATATTTGCGCCATGAAACCTGTGTTAAGAAGATTTACGGCCAATCCCCAATATTCTTTCCATGTCCGGAAAGACACGGGGGCTAATGTATATAGTATGTGGCACCATCATCCCGAATTAGAACTCCTGATTATCCGGGGGGGGAAAGGGGTACATACGATAGGTGATAAAACCGATATGCTTGATGAGCATTCGCACCTGATGCTGATGGGGGCCTATCTGCCGCATACCATGTCGTATGACGGCCTGCCGGGCAAGGCCCCGGTAGAAGCTATTGTAGCCCATTTTACCGAAGATATGTTCGGGCGTGATTTTCTGAATCTTCCGGAAACACAACTGCTGCGGGATTTGTTGTCTAAGGCGGCCTATGGGATAGAGTTGAAAGGACCTGCGGCCAAAAGTATGGAAGCTAAAATGTTTGAGCTTTTTGAAGCCGGTGTGCAAGACCGTATCTTTATCCTGATGGAAATCCTGCACCGGTTGGCCCACAGCAATTACAACCTGGTCGCCAGCCAGGGCTTTGTGGGGGGGTATTCACAGAAAGAAAACAAGCGTATAGACCGGATCTATCAGTTTACCTTTGAAAATTTTCACCGTGATATCACGCTGGATGAGACGGCCGCGCACATCAACCTCTCCAAGGAAGCTTTCTGCCGTTATTTCAAACAAAAAACCGGCAAGACCTATGTGCAGTTTCTGACGGAAGTGCGTATAGGAAATGCTTGTAAATTATTGATGCAAAACGACATGACTGTTCTTGAGGTATGCTATGCCTGTGGGTATAACTATCCGTCGAATTTCTATCGCCAATTTAAAGCAGTAAAAAAAGTAACGCCGCTCGAATACCAGAAATCTTACCAAAACCTGCCGTCGCGCAAATAAACATCCGCTTTTAAATCCTCCACATTACCGCTCTCCACTCATGAAAAAAATCTTCATTACGCTTTTGCGTATTACCCGCTCCGAGCAAATGGGGCTGGTTGTCCTGTTTGTATTGGTCCTGATCGTATTGTTCGCTCCCCGTTTTACCTTGCCTGAGGAACCGCCGCCCTTTGCTTTTGAGGTGTTGGAGCGGCAGATAGACAGCGCCTTTACTCTCCCTGCGGCTTCCGGTGCAAGCATAAGGGATAAACGTGAACGGCCGGCTGCGCCTTCTGGCGGAGCAGCCCGTCCGGCAGCCTCCGGTAGCGCTACGTCCGCAGAACGTCGCATCAATTACGTGCCTTATGTAAAGCCGCAGCCGCCGGCCGTATCGGTAGACCTGAACCGGGCCGACACATTGCAGCTGCAGCAAATAAGCGGTATCGGCGGATATTTTGCCCGGCGTATCGTCGAATACCGTGAGCGCCTGGGCGGCTATGTTGATCTGGGGCAATTGCTGGAAATCCGCGGGATTGATGAAGATCGTGTTCTGCGTTGGCAGAAAGCGCTGCGGGTAGACCTTGCGGCAGTGCGCCGCCTGAACCTGTCAACGGCCACAGAAGAGGAGTTGCGCAAGCATCCCTATATCGGTTTTTATGCGGCGCGGGGAATCCTTGCTTTTCGCAAGACCGGTGCGCAAGTGAACTTGGAAGCCCTGGTCGCTAACCATGTCCTTGGCGAAGATGCGGCCCAACGCCTGAAAGCCTATTGTGAATAGCGGCTATGGCCTGCCCTGTACCGTGAGTACGATTTCACCCCTGGGTTCGTGGACGGTATAATGCCCGGCCAGCTCGCTCAGTGTGCCGCGGCGGTTTTCCTCGTGTAGTTTTGATATTTCGCGTGAAACGCAGGCCTGCCGGTCGGCACCGAAGGCTTCTGCAAGTTGGCTCAGGGTTTTGACCAGCCGGAAAGGGGACTCATAAAACACCATCGTGCGTTCTTCTTCCGCCAGCTGGGCTATACGGGTCTGCCTCCCTTTTTTCAGAGGCAGAAAGCCTTCAAAGCAAAAGCGGTCACAGGGCAATCCGGAGTTAACCAGGGCCGGAATGAGCGCGGTGGCGCCCGGCAGGCATTCCACCTCTATGCCTTGCGCCACGCAGGTACGCACGAGCAAAAATCCCGGATCGCTGATACCCGGTGTGCCGGCATCACTGATAAGCGCTACGTTACAGCCTGCCGCAATACGTTCGGCAATATCGTCCACCGTGCGGTGCTCATTGAATTTATGATGCGCCACCAAGCGCGTTTTGATCTCATACCTTTTAAATAGAACGGAAGAGGTACGGGTGTCTTCGGCCAGCACATAATCAACTTCTTTGAGTATACGCAGGGCGCGCAGGCTGATATCTTCGAGATTGCCGACCGGTGTGGGAATAAGAAATAGTTTAGCCATAACGCTTATAAATAACGGCGGTGTATGATAGCAATAAATAATTGGGCGCTCTCGCCGGTGGCGTCCCAGTGGGGTAGGTGGCTTTCAAGAAAAGCCATGGCCTGATCCATCGTTCCCATTTCATTGAGCCGGCTGATCGCTTGGGTATAGTCCTCGCTTTTGCCGTCGAATAATTCCCGGATAAACATCAGGCGGTCATTCAGGCCTATAGCCCTGCTGATATCCTGTATGGGCGGGGGGATTGCGGCCCGGTTAGGTTTGGCCGCAATATGGTCATTAAGCGACCGGCGGCCCTGGAACTTGTCCATTACGACTTCCGGCACCGTTTTTTCCTCTTTCACTTCTTCGTCCGGCTGTCCGGCCTCCTTTGCCTGCCGGTTGCACAGCTGGTGCAAGGCGTCTATCTCGGCCAAAAGGGTAGCTTTTTCCTGCTTTAAGGCCTCGATCCGCTGAAGTTCTTCACCGGCTAAATCCTCACACTCCTTTAGTAAGGAAAGGACCTTGTTGATTGTTGAGGTCATCTTGTTAATATTTTCCTGATCAGCCATAGCAATTTTATTTTACCTTTGTAACAGAATTTATAGTTACAAATATACGACATTTTCAACAATGTTTTTAGAAAGCGCAAAAAATCCGGGATGGATTGAAATCATCTGCGGCTCCATGTTTTCCGGTAAAACCGAAGAATTGATCCGCCGGCTGAAACGGGCCCAGTTCGCCAACCAGAAAGTAGAAATCTTCAAGCCGATGATTGATATCCGTTATTCCGAAAACGAGGTGGTCTCTCATGACGCCAACGCCATACGTTCCACCCCTGTCGAATCCTCCGGCAATATCCTGTTGCTTACCGGCGAGGTGGATGTAGTGGGCATTGATGAGGCCCAGTTTTTTGACATGCATATTGTTGAGGTGTGCAAGACCTTGGCGGACCGGGGAGTGCGGGTGATCGTAGCGGGGCTTGATATGGATTACCTCGGCAAGCCCTTCGGGCCTATGCCTTACCTGATGTCTATGGCCGAATATGTAACCAAGGTACACGCTATTTGTATGCGTTGCGGTAACCTGGCCCACCATTCCCATCGTCTTACAGCCAATGATAAATTAGTTGTACTGGGAGAGAAAGATACCTATGAACCTATCTGCCGCCACTGCTTCAACGAAGCCCGGAAAAGCCCGGGCGCGGAATAAACAGTCCTGTTAACGCACCATCCGGATTAGTAATTCACAATCCTGACCACCAGTTCCCGCAGTAATTCGCCGTGGCTGGCTGCGCCGTTGCCCCAACCCTTGCAGCGCATGTCATATTCGCGGATAAGGTGGATGACCTCCGTCGTTTTGGCCGGCGGATAATTGCGTGCGGCGGTTTCATACTCCCGTAAGAAGAAAGGATTGATGCCCAGTACGGAGGCCTGTTCGCCGGGACTGCTGTTGGGTTGCTTACGCCGTAGTAAATGTAATTTCAGTATTTTGACAAAATGCCCGAAGAGGGTGCTGAGGATCATCACCATCGGATTGTCATTCGGGTCTTTTGCAAAATGGTCCGCTATGCGCAGGGCTTTCACCGTATCGCGTACGGTCAGGGCTTTGTTCAGCTCAAAGACGTTGTATTCGCGGCTTATACCGATGTTTTTTTCAATATGTTCTGCCGTAATCTGCTTATTGTTTTCGGGCAGGAGGGTGAACAGTTTGTCCAATTCATTGGCGATGCGGCTCAGGTCCGAGCCCAGATGATCTACCAATATCTGCGCTGCATCGGGGGTGATGCTGCAGGCTTTTTCCCGGAGGTAATTTTTTACCCAGTCCGCCACCTCATTTTCATAAAGCAGGGACGACTCAAGTACCTCTCCGCTTTTTTCAACCGACTTGTACAGTCCTCTCCGTTTATCGGCGCTCTTGCCTTTCAGGCAGAGCACAAGAATCGTACTGGCCAAGGGTTTTTTGGCATAAGCTTCCAGCTCTTCAAAATTTTTCAATTGCTGCGCTTCGCGTACTATCACTACCTGTTGATTGGTCATCATAGGGTAACGGCGGGCCGTATCAATCACCTGCCCTACATTGGTATCCTTGCCGTACAATACCAGTTGGTTGAACCCGCGTTCGTCCGGCGTGAGCACATGATTGGCGATATAATCGCTTATCCGGTCTATAAAATACGGTTCTTCGCCCATAAGCAAATACACCGGCTTGTAGATCTTCTTCTTGAGGTCGGACAGTATGCGCTCTGTGGAGGCTATAGTATCTTTAGCACGGGCTTTTGCCATGGACTAATTGATGCCGGTATAGGTTTGTGGGCTTAAGGCCAGCAGTTCCTTTTTTACAGCGTCACTTACTTTCAGTTTTTGGATGAAAGCCGCAATATTTTCACGGGTGAATATTTCATTAGGATTACGGGTCAGTTCTTTCAGCGCTTCGTAAGGATTGGGGTAGCCTTCGCGGCGGAGGATGGTTTGTATACCTTCGGAGACTACCGCCCAGTTGCTTTCCAGGTCTTGGTTGATCTTAGCCTGGTTTACGATCAGTTTATTCAATCCCTTGGCCAGTGAACGGATCGCAATTATGCTGTGTGAGACAGGTACGCCGATATTACGCAACACAGTGGAGTCCGTAAGGTCACGCTGCAGGCGTGATACCGGTAATTTGGCCGCAAAATGTTCGTAGAGCGCGTTGGCTACTCCGATATTGCCTTCCGCATTCTCAAAGTCGATGGGATTTACCTTGTGCGGCATCGCCGAAGAGCCGACTTCACCTTTCTTAATCTGTTGCTTGAAATAATCCATGGAGATATAAGCCCAGATATCGCGTGAGAGGTCCAGCATGATCGTATTGATTCGCTTTAAGGCGTCAAAGCAGGCTGCCAGATTGTCGTAATGTTCAATTTGCGTGGTGTAGTGGGAGCGGTTAAGCTCAAGTTTATTGTTGACAAAATTATCGGCAAAAGCGATCCAGTTCACGGTGGGGTATGCCGCTACATGCGCATTGAAATTTCCCGTAGCTCCGCCGAATTTAGCAGAAAATGGGATCTGACGCAATATCCGGCATTGTTTTTCCAGGCGTTCTACAAAGACCATAAATTCTTTACCCAGGCGGGTAGGAGAGGCCGGTTGTCCGTGGGTATGCGCGAGCATGGGGATGTCCGCCCAATCTTCCGCTATACTTTTGAGCTTATTGATCAGATCCTGGAATAAGGGGTAGTATACATTGTCCAGGGCGTCTTTCAGGCTGAGCGGAATGGCCGTATTGTTGATATCCTGGGAGGTTAAGCCGAAGTGAATAAATTCCCGGCACCATTGCAGGCCATTGTCATCAAAAAACTTTTTTAAGAAATACTCTACCGCCTTTACATCATGGTTCGTTGTCCGTTCTATAATTTTCACCTCATCGGCTTGGGCCGGTGTGAAATTCCGGTACATTTCCCGGAGTTTCTCCTTGTCGCTATCCTTGAATGCGGCCAATTGAGGCAGGGGCAATTCGCACAAAGCGATGAAGTATTCTACCTCTACCAACAGTCGATAGCGTATCAGTGCAAATTCTGAAAAAAACGAGGATAATTCGGCTGATTGCGGGCGGTAGCGTCCGTCAACGGGGGAGTTGGCTGTAAGCGGAGTTAATTCCATGATAGCAGTTGTTACTTAATGCTACAAAGGTAGTAAAAAGAATTGATCTTTTATCCCCCGGTCTTTAATATTTTTTGTATCTTTGCACACTATGTCTTTGCTGCAAACTATAAATTCTCCGGCCGACCTTAGAAAATTATCTCCGGCTGAGTTACCCCGGCTCTGTGCCGAAATCAGGGAAATGATTATTGACACCTGTGCCGAGAATCCGGGGCACATAGGCGCCAGCCTGGGCGTCGTAGAGCTGACGGCCGCCCTGCACCATGTATTCAATACGCCGCATGATAAACTGATCTGGGACGTAGGCCACCAGGCTTATGCGCATAAAATCCTGACCGGTAGGCGGGATCGTTTCCGTACCAACCGGACATCCGGCGGTATCAGCGGTTTCCCGCGGAGGGTGGAAAGTGAATATGATCCCTATGGCGGCGGCCATACCAGTGTGAGTGTAAGCGCAGCGCTTGGCATGGCTCTGGCGGCGCGCCTGCAGGGTGTACGGCAACAGACCATAGCCGTGATCGGCGACGGGGCCTTAACCGGCGGACTGGCCTTTGAAGGCCTTAATAATGCCGGCGCCATGAAAGAAAACGTACTGGTTATACTCAATGATAACAATATCTCTATTGATGAGAATGTGGGCGCCCTCCACCAGTACCTGATGAAGCTGACCCTCTCGGCCCGTTATAACAGAGCCAAGGAACAGGTGTGGAATGTGTTGGGACAAAATATCTTGCGCCGCACAGTACAAAATTTTGTAAATACCACAAAAACGGCCGTGTTTAAACGCAGTAACCTTTTTGAATCCTTTGGCTTTCGTTACTTCGGACCCATTGACGGCCATAATACGGAAGAACTGGTTAAGGTGCTTACCGCCCTCAAAGAAATAGACGGACCTAAACTTTTGCATGTCATCACCAAGAAAGGTAAGGGATACAGGCCTGCGGAAGAAAATCAGACGGATTTTCATGCCCCCGGCCTGTTTGATAAGAATACCGGTGAGCGTAAAAAGGTGAATGGAGCCCCTGCCCGTTACCAGGATGTATTCGGCGAAACGATCATTGAACTGGCCGAGCAGCAGGAGAAGATTGTCGGTATAACACCGGCCATGCCCTCCGGCTGTTCACTGAACATGATGATGGAGCGCATGCCGGACCGCGCTTTTGACGTGGGTATTGCCGAAGCGCATGCCGTAACTTTTTCGGCGGGTTTGGCGGCACAGGGTTTGCTGCCCTTTTGTAATATTTACTCGTCATTTATGCAACGGGCCTATGATTCGGTGATCCATGATGTCGCCCTGCAAAACCTCCAGGTGGTGTTCTGCCTGGACCGCGGCGGATTGGTGGGCGAAGACGGCGCTACGCACCACGGCGCCTACGACCTGGCGTACTTCCGTTGTATTCCGAATATGGTGGTTGCCGTACCTATGAATGAATCGGAACTGCGCAATATGATGTATACCGCCCAACTGCCCGGCGGCGGCCCTTTTGCTATCCGTTATCCCAGAGGCTCCGGTGTGGGGCTTGACTGGCGGCAGTCTTTTGAAGCCATTCCTGTGGGAAAGGGACGGCTCCTGCGTGAGGGCGATGACCTCGTCCTGCTTTCCGTCGGTGATATCGGAAATAACGCCGCCAAGGCCATTGACCGGCTGGCAGCCGAAGGGATACGGGTGGGGCATTATGATATGCGTTTCGTTAAGCCCCTGGATGAGGCTATCCTGCATGAGGTGGGGCGTAAGTATAAGAAAGTCGTGACATTGGAAAATGGTACGGTGCTTGGCGGCCTGGGCAGTGCGGTAACGGAATTCCTTACAAGCAATAATTACGGACATCCGGTAAGCCGGCTGGGCATACCCGACCGCTTTGTGGAGCACGGTACAATCAAACAATTACAAGTAGAATGCGGAATTGATGTGGAGGGGATTTACAATACCCTGAAAGCATTGAATCAATAAGTAGCCCCGGGCAGAATCGAACTGCCATTTAAAGTTTAGGAAACTTCCGTTCTATCCGTTGAACTACGAGGCCGGATTGTTATAGCCGGTAAATTAGTAGGCCCACTTGTAATAGTGAGCGCCCCAGGTAAACCCGGCGCCGAAAGCTGCAAAAATCAGCGTATCACCTTTTTTGAATTGTTTTTCGAAGTCCATCAATGCCAACGGAATGGATACGGCAGAGGTATTGCCGTATTTGGCGATATTGATCAGTACCTTGTCTTCTGTCAGTCCCATGCGTTTGCCTGTGGCGTCAATGATGCGCAGGTTGGCCTGGTGGGGGATCAGGTAGGCAATGTCATTGGCCGTGAGTTGGTGTTTTTCCATCATTTCGGCGGCAGTGTCGGCCATGCGGCTTACTGCAAACTTGAAGACCTGTTGGCCTTCCTGATGAATGAAGTGCTCACGGTTGCGCACTGTTTCCTCCGAAGCCGGATAGCAGGAGCCGCCGGCTTTCTGATAAAGGTATTTGCGACCTACACCGTCAACATGAAGGATCTCATCCAGTAACCCGAGTCCTTCATTGTTGGGTTCCACCATTACGGCAACAGCTGCATCGCCGAAAAGGGGACAGGTGCTACGGTCTGTGTAATCGGTGATAGACGACATTTTTTCAGCCGCCACAAGGATTACTTTTTTATATTGTCCCGTAGCAATAAATTTAGCTATGGTGGACAGGCTGAAAAGGAATCCCGAACAGCCGGCATTAATGTCGAAACCCCAGGCGTTGGTAATCCCCACCTTGTCGCAAATAATGTTGGCTGTGGCCGGAAAGGCCATATCAGGTGTCACGGTACAACACAACACCAAGTCGATTTCTTCCGGTTTACATCCTGTTTTACGCAACAGTTCTGCCACCGCTTTAGCGCCCATATAGGATGTCCCTTCGTGGGGCTCCTTCAAAATGTGACGTTCCTTAATACCGGTCCGTGAAGTAATCCACTCATCATTGGTTTCCACCATATGGGAGAGTTCTTCATTAGTCAGTATATAGTCCGGTAAATAACCGGCGATGGCGGTGATTGCTGCTGTTGGTTGTGTCATTTTTATTTGTCTAAAGCTTCGGTTATTTTATCCACTAAACCTACCCGGATGGCATGTTCTGTTTGTAAAATCATGTTTTCCACCGCTTTGGAGGAAGATGCGCCATGACCTATGATGACAGGAGCATTCACACCGAGGACGGGGGTACCGCCGTACAATTCATAGTTGAAGCGGCCGAAGTACTCGTTGTCAATGCCTTGTTTTTTGGTTAATACATACATGGCTTCAGCCTGTTTGAGCACTACATTGCCTACAAAGCCGTCAGCAACAATAACATCGGCTATTTTTCCTGTGAACAGGTGATTCGCTTCGATATTGCCTACGAAATTGAAGTCCGTGGAGCCTTGCATCAACTTAAAGGTCTCTTTGGTCAAGAGGTTGCCTTTTTCTTCTTCTTCTCCGATATTAAGTAGGGCCACACGCGGGTTTTCAATGCCCATCATGTGCTTGGCGTATATGGATCCCAGCATACCGTATTGATACAACACATCGGGTTTGCAGTCGGCATTCAGGCCTACGTCCAGGATCATGGCCGTACCACCGTTCAACAGCGGAAACTCGCTGGAGATGGCCGGACGGATAATGCCCGGAATGGCTTTCACCGTGTACATGGCGCCTACCAGCATCGCTCCGGTGCTTCCGGCACTGGCGAAACCGTCAATTTTGCAATTGGCCAGCGCATGGAAACCCACCGTAATGCTGGAATCCGGCTTCTGCTGGAAAGCCTTCGCCGGATGGTCGCCCATAGCGATCACCTGTGATGTATGTACAATATCAAACTTGGCAGGATCGAAGCCGACTTCATTACAAATGGCTACAATCTGCTCCTGGTCGCCGAATAAGATCAGGCGTGTTTTGGATTGTATACGCGCATAAGCCTGGATAGCTCCAAGCACTATATTTTTGGGGGCGAAATCGCCGCCCATCGCGTCTATTCCTACTCTAATCATAGGAAAGGGGTTTTAAGTTGTTAAGCAGTTGCCTTGTCGATCATCAAACGACCACGGTAGAAGCCACACTCGGGGCATACACGGTGGTATAATACGGCGGAGCCGCAGTTAGAGCATGTAGCCAGGGTAGGCATATCTAATTTGTCGTGAGTTCTGCGTTTGTTGCGACGTTGTTTCGAAATTTTGTGTTTCGGATGAGCCATTATTTATCGATTTAAAGATTTAAAAATTCAAAGATTTAAAGATTATTCCGGAAAACCGGAAAAGAATTACTTAATTTATAATGAAAGACTGTAATTTGGAGAGCATATCCGGATTGCATTGACCATCAGTATGTATACGTCGGGGAGGCAATGCTAGGTTAATACAGTCAAAAAAGTACTGTGATAGGTCCAAGTTAGCTTCAGCCGGATCAAGGACGATGATATCTTCATCGCTGTAATCCTCTTCCTTGCCGAATTTTACAGATAAGTTGCCGGAGGTGCATACAGGCAGGGAGAGTATCTCCAGGCACCGGTCACATTCCACCAATACATCACCACGGATACTGATTTGTAATTGTAGTAAGGTGGACTGTTTGTCGGCCAGTACCGTTGCAGTCAGTTTACCATGCTCTATTTCAGAGCCTTCAAATGAACCAAAGAACGAATCGTCTATCTCGAAGGTGAAGCTGTGTTTGCCGTTCGAAAGACCTTTAAATACTAATATGTAGCGACTTACGTTTTTCATAGACGTAAAAATGGGCTACAAAGATAATAAAAAAATAAAGAAATGAAAAAAATCATCTATCTTTGTCGTAGCGAACTTAAAAAAAGATCTTATGAAACAGATTATTTCAAGCCCCCATGCTCCCAAGGCCGTTGGCCCCTACAGCCAGGCTGTGGAAGCAAACGGTACGTTGTATATCTCCGGCCAGCTGCCTATTAACCCGGAAACCGGTAAAATGGCGGAAGGTATAAAAGAACAAGCCCAGCAATGCCTGCATAATATCGGAGAGATCCTGACCGAAGCAGATTATGGCTTTGGTGATGTGGTGAAATCTACCGTGTTATTGACGGATATGAATGATTTTTCCGTTGTTAATGAGGTTTATGCTTCTTTTTATAAGGAGCCTTATCCCGCCCGCGTTTGTTATCAGGTGGCCAAATTGCCCATGGGTGCAATGGTTGAAATTGAAACTATAGCTGTGAAATAGTTATGAAACAGCAATCTAATGAAATTAATATTGAGCTGACGGAAGAAGTGGCTCAGGGAACCTATGCTAATCTGGCGGTTATCTCCCATTCATCGAGTGAGTTTGTGATTGATTTTGTACGCATTATGCCTGGCCTGGAAAAGGCGAAGGTGAAAAGCCGCATTATCTTAACTCCGGAACATACCAAACGTTTGCTTAATGCATTACAAGATAATGTAGATAAGTATGAAAACGTCTTTGGTGACATATCCCTGAAAGAAGGGGGTATCCCGCCCATCCCCATGACCTTTGGGTCCGGTACGGCACAAGCTTAGCGAATCAAGAATTAAAATCAAGAATTAACACATGAATACATCACTGAAGATCGTGGTGCTGGCTAAACAAGTGCCGGATACCCGAAATGTGGGAAAGAATGCGATGAAAGAAGACGGCACGGTGAACCGCGCCGCCCTTCCCGCTATTTTCAACCCCGAAGACCTGAATGCCCTGGAACAGGCATTGCGACTGAAAGACCGTTTTCCGGGCACGACTGTTGAATTGTTGACCATGGGCCCCGGACGTGCAGCCGATATTATCCGTGAAGGATTATTTCGTGGCGCTGACGGTGGCGTACTGCTAACAGACCGTAAATTTGCGGGAGCAGACACGCTGGCCACATCTTATGCGCTGTCTCAGGCGCTGCGTAAAATGCAGCCGGACCTGGTCATCGCCGGACGGCAGGCCATTGACGGTGATACGGCCCAGGTAGGTCCGCAGGCCGCCGAAAAACTCGGTTGGGCGCAGGTAACCTATGCGGAAGAGATTGTTTCATATGACGGTACGGAAATCGTGATCAAACGCCGTCTCGAACGTGGGGTGGAAACCGTGGCGGCCAAGTTGCCGCTGGTAATTACTGTGCATGCTTCGGCTCCCGACTGCCGGCCCCGTCATGCCAAGCAACTGATGAAATACAAACATGCCAAAACCCTTACAGAGATACAGGAAGCGGATGCCGATTATTATACGGAGCTGCAAAATGTGGATTATCTCCGCATAGCCGAGTGGGGTGTAGCGGATGTGGGAGGGGAGGAACAGCAGTTCGGCCTTTCCGGTTCACCCACCAAGGTGAAGAAGATCGAAAATATCGTATTCCAGGCCAAAGAGTCCAAACAATTGACGGCGGCCGACGGTGATATTGACGGCCTTATCAGGGAACTCATGGCGAATCATACCATAGGGTAATTTAAAGATTAGTAGCATCTTTAAATCTTTAAACTTTTAAATCTATCAATGAAAATGAATAACATTTTTGTATACTGTGAAATAGAAGGTGGAAAAATAGCTGATGTCAGTCTTGAACTCCTGACCAAAGGCCGTGGGCTGGCAGCCCGGTTGGGCGTACAGGTGGAAGCGCTGGTAATCGGGTCTAAACTTTCGGGCCTTGAAAAAGAATTGATGGCTTATGGCGCCGGTATTGTACACCTGGCCGATGATGAGCGGCTGGATCCTTTCCGCACCCTTCCTCATGCCGCTATTGCCGTGGGGGTAATTAAAGAAAGCAAACCGCAGATCGCCCTTTTCGGCGCTACCAGCGTGGGCCGGGACCTTGCTCCCCGCGTATCCAGCGCCCTGCGCAGCGGCCTGACGGCAGATTGTACCTCATTGGAAATCGGCGACCATACCGACACCAAAGGCAATACCTATAAAAACCTATTGTACCAGATCCGTCCGGCTTTCGGCGGTAATATCATCGCTACCATTATTAACCCCGACTGCCGTCCGCAGATGGCCACCGTGCGTGAAGGAGTGATGAAAAAAGAAATCCTCGCTACGCCGCTGAACGGTGAAGTGAAAAAGGTAGATGTAAAAAAATACCTGAATGATACGGATTTTGTGGTACGTATTATTGAACGCCATATAGAAGAACGCAAGATTGATATCAAAGGCGCATCTGTGATCGTAGCCGGTGGTTACGGGGTAGGCAGTAAAGAAAATTTCAAACAATTGTTTGAACTCGCCGCCCTGCTGGGAGGTGAAGTAGGCGCCTCACGCGCCGCTGTGGATTCCGGCTTTGCCGACCATGCCCGCCAGATCGGACAGACCGGTGTAACCGTACGACCGAAATTATATATTGCCTGCGGAATTTCCGGACAGATCCAACACACTGCCGGGATGGACCAGTCGGCCATCGTGATTTCCATCAACACGGACCCTGCGGCCCCGATTAACCAGATTGCCGATTATGCTATTGTCGGTGATATGAACGAGGTGATCCCGAAGATGATAAAATCTTATAAGAATAATAGTAAATAAATTTTAATAAGAAGTTAGAGGGATAGTATAACTTCACTTCTCAAAGTAACTACAATTATGAACTTCTATAGAGACAATAAAGAGATCGCCTTTCAGTTGCAGCATCCGTTGATGCGTAAAATTATAGCATTGAAAGAAAAAGGCTTTGCCGACAAGGGCAAGTATCCGCATGCATTCCTGGATGTGGATGATGCGTTGGACAGCTATGACAAGGTCCTGGCTATTCTGGGCGAGATTTGCGGCGATATTCTGGCGCCCAATGCCGAAGGGGTAGACCATGAGGGGCCGCAGGTGATTGACGGCCGTGTTCAATATGCTCCCGGTACGCAGAAAAACCATGAAGCCCTGGCCCAGGCCGGACTGTATGGCATGTCATTGCCGCGTGAGTATGGCGGACTGAACTTCTCCATGGTACCTTATGTGATGGCTGCCGAGATTGTAAGCCGCGCCGATGCCGGTTTTGCCAACATCTGGGGCTTGCAGGACTGTGCCGAAACCATCCATGAATTTGCTTCGGCGGCCATCAAAGAAGAATTTTTGCCCCGCATTAATAAAGGTGACACCTGCTCTATGGACCTTACCGAGCCCGATGCCGGCAGTGACCTGCAGGCCGTGATGCTCAAGGCCACCTGGAACGAGGAAAAGGGAATGTTTCTGCTCAATGGCGTGAAGCGTTTTATCACCAACGGCGATGCCGAAATTAAACTGGTATTGGCCCGTTCCGAGGAAGGAACCACCGACGCCCGCGGATTGTCTTACTTTGTGTACGATAAAGCCTGGGGTGGCGTCCGTGTACGCCGTATTGAAAATAAGCTCGGAATCAAAGGTTCTCCCACTGCCGAATTGGTGTTCACCAATGCGCCAGCCAAGCTGGTGGGTGACCGCAAGATGGGCCTTATCAAATACGTAATGTCATTGATGAACGGCGCCCGCCTTGGCGTTGGTGCGCAGTCCGTAGGGCTTTCGGAAGCGGCCTATCGTGAGGCCTTGAAATACGCCCACGAGCGCGCCCAGTTCGGTAAGACCATTGTGAACTTCCCGGCCGTATATGAGTTGCTGGCAGTGATTAAAGCCAAATTGCAGGCGTCCCGTGCGTTGTTGTATGAGACCTCCCGCTTTGTAGATATGTATAAAGCGTATGGTTTTGTGGCGGAAGACCGCAAGCTGACCCCCGAAGAACGCAGTGAACTGAAAGAATACCAAAAACTGGCCGATGCTTATACGCCGCTGTTGAAATTGTTTTCCAGCGAGTATGCCAACCAGAATGCCTATGACGCCCTGCAGGTTCATGGTGGTTCCGGCTTTATGAAAGAATATCCGGTAGAGCGCCTGTATCGCGACGCCCGTATCCTCACCATCTATGAAGGTACGTCGCAGCTGCAGGTGGTGGCCGCCATCCGTGGCGTGATCACCGGCGCCTACCTGAACCGTATCCGTGAATACGAAAAGATGCCCGTGAAAGCCGAACACGAACAGCTGAAAAAAATACTGACGGCTATGACCGAACAGTACGTAAAGGCTGTAGAATTGGTGAATGCAAAAGAAGATGCGGAATATACCGACTTCCATGCCCGCCGCCTGGTGGAAATGGCCGGACATATCGTCATGGGCTACCTGTTGTTGATAGATGCCCAACGCAGCGCCGACTTCGAACAATCCGCTGCTGTATTTATTACCCGCGGACAGTCCTGGAACCACGAACGCTTCAGTTTCATCGCCAACTTTGAGCCCGATCACCTCGGCGCTTACAGCCTGATGAAAGATATGAAAGCGGAAGAGTAGTCCCTGTCGTTTTAAAAGCATTAAAAAGCCCGTCTGTTTTGAGTTACAGATGGGCTTTTTGCTATTGTGGCCGTCGAGAAATTACTCTCCGAAAAGTGTATCCACAAAGGCGGTAGGATCGAAGACCTGCAGGTCATTAATGCCTTCGCCTACACCTATAAATTTTACGGGAATCTTAAACTTGTCGGCTATGCCCAGGACAACGCCACCCTTGGCGGTACCGTCGAGCTTGGTAATAGCCAGGGCGCTCACTTCGGTCGCCTTGGTGAAAGCGTCGGCCTGTTGGAAGGCATTTTGTCCGGTAGAGCCGTCAAGCACCAGTAAGACCTCGTGCGGGGCGTCCGGAATGACCTTGCTCATCACCTGGCGGATTTTGGTCAGCTCGTTCATCAGGTTGACCTTGTTGTGCAAACGGCCGGCCGTATCAATCAGTACGACATCGGCATTATTGGCCACGGCGGAGGCTACGGTATCGTAGGCCACAGAGGCGGGGTCTGCGCCCATTTGTTGTTTAACGATATCCACTCCGGCGCGCTGGCTCCAGATGGTGAGTTGGTCTACGGCGGCAGCACGGAAAGTGTCGGCAGCGCCCAGCACTACTTTCTTGCCTTCGTTTTTCAATTGGGCGGCCAGTTTTCCAATGGTGGTAGTTTTACCCACACCATTCACCCCCACAACCATAATCACATATGGTTTTTTGCTGAAGTCGAATGCCGCTTTATTGTTGCCGCTGTGGTCCGTGAGCAGGGCGGCTGTTTCTTCGCGCAGGATGGCGTTCAGTTCTTCGGTATTTACATACTTGTCACGTGCCGCCCGTTGTTCAATGCGTTCGACAATACGCAGGGTGGTATCTACCCCGACATCGGCCGTTACCAGCGCTTCTTCGAGGCTGTCGAGAACCTCTTCGTCAACTTTTGATTTGCCGACAATACTACGGGATATTTTTTCAAAGATGCCCCGTTTGGTCTTTTCCAGCCCTTTGTCCAGGCTTTCTTTACTTTCCTTGTTTTTCTTCCAAAAAAGTGCCATGTTTATTTTCTTAGTCTGATCCAAATAGAAAAAGCCCCTTTGTGGAGGAGCTTTCTATACTTCAAAGAGGGGTAATACTATTTTTTTCCGGCGAAGAAGTCTTTTACTTCTGCGGTAGGCACCATTTCTTCTTGAAATGCATAGGAGCCGGAACGTTCCGATTTCACCATGCGGATACATTTTACGGTATGTTTACCGGCTGTTTTGTCGCGCAATGTTGCAACTACTTTTTTTGCCATGACTTATATCAATTACGATTGTTACAAATTATTTAATTTCGCGGTGTAAAGTCACTTTCTTCATGAAAGGATTATACTTTTTGCGTTCCATGCGATTGGTTGTGTTCTTTTTGTTCTTGGTGGTAATGTAGCGTGAAATACCCGGAACGCCGGCTTCACGTTGCTCTGTACACTCGAGGATTACCTGAACTCTATTGCCTTTCTTTGCCATGATTCGATCTCCTAATAAATATTAATCAAGCCCGATGTTTTGGCAGCTGCCAGGGCGTTTTTTAAACCTTTTTTATTAATAGTGCGGATACCGGCGGCCGACACTTTCAACGTGATGAAACGGTTTTCATCTTCCAGCCAGAAACGTTTGTTCTGGAGGTTAGGGGCAAACTCGCGTTTAGTGCGGCGTTTCGAGTGCGAAACATTGTTGCCTATCATTCTTTTCTTTCCGGTTATCTGACAAATTCGTGCCATTTTTTTTATGCTTTACTCAATTTGGGGCTGCAAATATCGGGAAAATATTTTAGAGTACCAAATTTTTTTTGAAACAAAACGAAATCAACCGGAAAATAACACTTCAGGCCGGGTGTGGCGGTATATTGATCGTTGTTGTAAATAATTCTTTTTTAATTTATTAAAAGATATTGTATGCTTTTGTCGGAGGATAAATATTTTTTGCAGCTATTTTATTTTTTGAAAACGGCCTGTCTTTTCTTATGATTTGTTATTTTTTAGACCGTTTTCTTGTTTAGTTGAAATTTTTTTCTTAGTTTTGTAGTATAAATTATAAACAGTATTTTCAATTATGGCAATGAAAGGAGCAATAGTTGTAGACAGGGAGAAATGCAAAGGCTGCGGCGTTTGCATAGTTAACTGTCCTGCACAAGTTATTGCGTTAACCAAAGAGGTTAATAGCAAGGGGTATCCGATGGCGTATATGGCCAAGCCCGAGGCTTGCACGGGCTGCACCAACTGCGCTACCGTGTGTCCCGATTCAGTAATCACCGTTTATAGAGTAAAAGAATAGTATGGCGGAAAAAATCTTAATGAAAGGAAACGAAGCTATTGCCATTGCAGCTATTCGCTGCGGTTGTGATGGCTATTTCGGCTATCCCATTACTCCCCAGAGTGAGGTGATGGAAACGCTGATGGAAGAAAAACCTTGGGAATCAACCGGTATGGTGGTTTTGCAAGCAGAAAGCGAAGTGGCTTCTATCAATATGTTGTATGGAGGCGCTTCTTGTGGTAAAAAAGTAATGACCTCTTCGAGTAGTCCGGGTATCAGCCTGATGTGCGAAGGCTTAACTTACCTGGCAGGTGCGGAATTGCCCGCCCTTGTCGTTAACGTAGTGCGCGGCGGCCCGGGCCTTGGTTCTATCCAGCCCTCGCAGGCTGACTATTTCCAGGCTGTTAAAGGTGGCGGGCATGGTGACTATCACATGATCGTGCTGGCTCCGGCCTCCGTACAGGAAATGTATGACCACGTAGATCTGGCTTTCGAGCTGGCATTCAAATACCGTAATCCGGCCATGATCCTCAGCGATGGTGTGATCGGCCAGATGATGGAAAAAGTGGAACTCCGTCCCGAAAAACGCCGTTGGACCAATGAGGAAATCATTGAGATGTACGGTTCCTGGGCAACTACCGGTAAGCCGGCAAGCCGTAAACAGAACGTTACCACGTCTTTGGCCTTGGAGTCTTCTATTCTTGAAGCGCTCAATTTGAAGTTGATAGAGAAGTATGAGCAGATGCATGAGCAAGACGTACGTTTCGAGAAAACACTTTGCGATGACGCTGAGTATATATTAGTTGCTTATGGTTCTTCCGCCCGTATTTGTGAAAAAGCCGTAGAAGACGCCCGTAAAGAAGGTATCAAGGTGGGCTTGCTCCGCCCCATTACCCTTTATCCTTTCCCTACCAGGGAGCTTCAAAACATGGCTAAACAAGTTAAAGGTATGCTGACGGTGGAAATGAGCGCCGGACAAATGGTGGAAGATGTACGCCTGGCCGTAAACGGCAAGGTGCCCGTGGAACACTTTGGCCGTATGGGAGGCATTATCCCTACACCTGAAGAAGTAGTAGCAGCCCTTAAAAAAATGGTAAAATAAATGACTATGGACGTAAAAGACATCATAAAACCAGAAAATAAAGTCTACGGCAAATCGCCGGTGATGACAGACAATGTATTGCACTATTGTCCCGGTTGCAGCCACGGTACTATTCATAAATTGGTGGCCGAGGTGATTGAAGAGATGGGCATACAGGATAAAACGATCGGCGTATCACCTGTAGGTTGTGCTGTGTTTGCTTATAATTATATGGATATCGACTGGCAACAAGCCGCCCACGGGCGCGCTCCGGCGCTGGCTACGGCTACTAAACGCTTGTATCCTGAGAAGTATGTGTTTACTTACCAGGGTGACGGTGACCTGTCGGCCATCGGTACCGCAGAGACTATTCACGCCTGCAACCGTGGTGAAAACATCATGATCATTCTGGTAAACAATGCTATCTACGGGATGACCGGCGGACAGATGTCGCCTTCGACCCTTGTCGGACAGGTGACCGCTACGACGCCTTACGGCCGTAACGTTGAGCTCAATGGTTTTCCTTTGAAGATTTCCAACATTGTTGCGCAACTGGAAGGTACATGCTATGTAACCCGCCAGAGTGTACAGACTGCCGCTGCCGTGCGTAAAACCAAGAGAGCTATCCGTAAGGCCCTGGAAAATTCCGCCCAGAAAAAAGGTACTTCTTTCATTGAAGTGGTAGCCGCCTGTAACTCCAATTGGAAATTGGATCCTGTGAAATCGAATAAATGGATGGAAGAAAACCTCTTCCCTTTCTATGAATTAGGTGACCTTAAAGACAAATAAAGACAAACGACTAAAACTTTAAAATTTTATGAAAGAAGAAATAATCATAGCAGGTTTTGGCGGACAAGGTGTATTGTCTATGGGTAAAATCCTGGCTTACTCCGGTATCATGCAAGATATGGAAGTTACCTGGATGCCCTCTTATGGTCCCGAAATGCGTGGCGGTACGGCTAACGTAACCGTGGTACTGAGCGATAAACGCATCAGTTCACCCGTAGTGCAACAGTATGATACGGCCATTGCCCTTAACCAGCAATCATTGGATAAATTTCAACATGCGGTGAAACCCGGCGGGCTCTTGCTTTATGATCCCAATGGGATTACTATGCCTCCTACCCGCACGGATATCCGTGTAGCTAAAATTGAAGCGGCCGAAGAGGCTGCCAAGCTGGGTAACTCCAAGGCTTACAACATGGTTGTTATGGGCGCATTCCTCAAACTGAAACCCATTGTTAAAATGGACAATGTAATCAAAGGCTTGAAGAAATCGATTCCGGAACGCCATCATCACCTCATTCCTATGAATGAGCAGGCTATCCAACGCGGCATGGAAGCTGTGACAGATGTAAGATAACCACTGTTATAGCTAAAAATAGAAGAAAGGGCGCTTTAATATAAGGCGCCTTTTTCTATGGGTGCAGGTGGCTTTTGAATGGGGGCGATAGCTTATATCTTCTCCGTCAGTTTCTGTACCAGCCGGAATTGGTTGAAGAATTCTTTGGCAAAAACACGTACCACCATGTAAGTAGGGATGGCCAGGATCATGCCGAATACTCCGGCGATACCGCCGGCGGTAAGGATCACCAGAAAGATTTCCAGTGGATGGGCTTTGATGCTGTTGGAGTAGATGAAGGGCTGGAATAAAGCGGCGTCAATCATGTTGATGCCGATGTAGCAGGCGGCCATTTTCAGGAGGAGGAAAGGTAGTGCGACATCGGACATGCCGAAAGTGGTGGCGATACCGATGGCGCAGCCGAAAAGCAGGCTGATGAGAGGGCCGATATAAGGAATCATATTCAAAATGCCTCCGAGGAAGCCCAGTACCAGCGCGGTTTGAAAGGGGAGGCCGGCAATAAAGGTAAGGCCTATGGTGAGCAGTGTCATTACGCAGCACATGTCGGCGAAGATGCCAATAAAGTACCTTATCAGCAGGTGGGTGATAGAGGATAGGGCATGACGGGCGTTTTCTTCGTATTTGGAAGGAAATAGCATGATCACCCCTTCAAAGAAAAGGTTGTCTTCTTTGAGGAAGAAAAAGGTGATAAAGGTGACGGCAAAGACGCCCACCCCTACACTGACCAGCATATTGGCTACGGAACCGAAAATGCCTACGATGGTGCTTTGGTTGATGATGTTGGAGAATTGCCCCTTAAGTACTTCATGCAGGTTGAAGTCTTTGGACATTCCGGGAATCGTCGCCATAATCCAATGTTGCACCCGGTCTATGCTGTGTCCTATTTCCGACAGAAACTGATCGGGGGTGATGGTTGAAAGGCGGTCCACCAGATTGGCGATAAGAGGGGACATGACGAAGAAGAACAGGAGGAATACGGCCCACAGTATGATGACGGTGAGCAGGGCCGAGAGTACATGCGGAAAGCGGCGCGCCCCGATATGCAGGCGGTCCAGTGCATTTACCAGCGGCCGGCCTATGAGCGACACTACGGCCGAGATAAGGATGTAAGTGAGGATATTGCTGAAATACCAGGCCAGGAATAGCCCCAGCGCTGTTCCTACGGCAATAATGATATACCTGGCCAGTTTATTCATCGGATGTTTATTTCTTTAATTCAGCGATTATAGTCTGGGTACCCACGGTTTTTTCGCCGATTTTCACTTTTATATCAGCGTCAAGAGGGAGGAAAAGGTCTATGCGCGAACCGAACTTGATGAAGCCGGTTTCCGTACCTTGCTCCACCTGGGCGCCTTCTTTGGCATAGCATACGATACGACGGGCTATGAGCCCGGCAATTTGACGGAAGAGGATTTTAGTGCCGTTATGGTTGACTACAATCGTCGTGCGTTCATTTTTTTCAGATGATTTTTCATGGTAGGCCACCAGGTATTTTCCCTGATGATGGCGGAAATATTCCACTATTCCGCCGATAGGGAACCAGTTGATGTGCACATTGAATACGGACATGAAAATGGAGACCTGCATGCGGCGGTCTTTGAAATATTCGTTTTCTTCCACTTCTTTGATGATAACGATCGTGCCGTCGGCCGGCGCTATGATGGCGTTATCGCGTTGCACCGGTATACGGGTGGGGACGCGGAAGAAACGCATGACAAACAGGTAAAGGAGCAACAAGGCTATAAATACGGACCATAGCAGCCAGCCCGTACCGCAACACCACCGTGTCAAGGCCAGAATGGCCAAAAAGAAAATAGCAGTGTAGTTAAGAATTGTTTGTCCTTCGCGATGAGTTTTCATTGTAGGGTTTGAATTTTATTAGGTGTTGAAATTATAGTAGTCCGAAAATTTTAAGGTATAGCAGCGCCATAGGCAGGGCGAAGAGCGCGGCATCAAAACGGTCAAGCATTCCGCCGTGTCCGGGAATAATTTTCCCTGAGTCTTTGATTTTCAGGCTGCGTTTAAGCTGTGATTCTACCAGGTCTCCCCAGACTCCGAATACGCCGATGACCAATGAAAGCGCTACACAATGGTACATAGGGTAGGTTTCGGGGAGGAGGGTGTAATACATGATGATCCCTGCGGCGGTGGCGCTGACCAAGCCTCCGGCAAAGCCTTCCCATGATTTATTCGGTGATATGCTCGGAAACAATTTGTGCTTGCCGTGCCGGCCGAATAGCGAACCAAAGACATAGGCGCCCACATCGGTGCTCCATAATATAATGAGGCAGGCGAGCAGGGTTGCTCCGTTAAATTGACTGGGGTAGCCGGGAACAAAGTACGTCCATAGCGCGACAGGCAGTGCTATATAGAGAATGGCCAGTATATTTTGCCCGACGATATTGAAACTGTCCGGACCTTTCTGGTAAAGCTGGAGGATCAACATGAAGATAATCCATGGAAACAGTATGTAAAATGGGGCGGCGCCGGAAAATACGAGTATGAAGGACAGTCCGGCGCATATACCGCTGAGTTGTTGGTACAGGTGATTGTCCCGCCCCCACATGATCCTGTAAAATTCCAGCATGGCAAGTACAAGCACCGCTGATTGCAAGATCAGGAATGTGATGGAATTGATAAGGATTCCACCGATCATAATGGCGAGAAATAAAAGGCCGGTAGTGCTTCGGATCAATAGATTTTTCATGCTTTATCAGAGGGTATTGTCTGTTCGGCTGGTTGGGCGGATTTAGGCCGCGGACCGAAAATATGTTCCAGGTCATCCGAGAAGATCACTTCACGCTCCAGCAGCAGCTCTGCTAATTGTTGGAACCCGTCCATATGTTCGGACAGGATGCGTTTGGCTGTTTCATAGGCGCTGTCTATAATGCGTTTTACTTCCGTATCAAGCAGTTCCGCCGTTTTTTCGCTATAAGGACGGTTGAACCCGAATTCGTTCTGTCCGCTTGAATCATAATAGCTGATATTTCCAATTTTGGGACTCATACCGAAGTAGGAGACCATGGCGTAAGCCTGCTTGGTCACTTTTTCAAGGTCGTTCATGGCGCCGGTGGATACCTTGCCGAAGATGAGTTCTTCGGCAGCGCGTCCGCCCAGTGTGGCGGCCATCTCGTCGCATAATTGTTCGGTAGTGGTAATCTGCCGTTCTTCGGGCAGGTACCAGGCGGCGCCCAGGGCCCGGCCCCGCGGTATAATGGTTACTTTCAACAGCGGGTTGGCATGTTCCAGCATCCAGCTTACGGTGGCATGGCCGGATTCATGGAACGCGATAGCCCGTTTTTCACCGGTGGTAATGATCTTGCTCTTGCGCTCCAGACCGCCTATAATACGGTCTATGGCATCCAGAAAATCCTGTTTTTCTATCTGTTTTTTATCCTTGCGGGCGGCGATCAGGGCTGCTTCATTACATACATTAGCAATATCAGCCCCGGAGAAGCCCGGTGTTTGTTTGGCTAAAAAGTCCACATCAAATCCATCTACCAGTTTGAGGTTGCGGAGGTGTACCTTAAAAATATCCATCCGCTCTTTCAGTTCGGGCAGGTCTACATGGATCTGGCGGTCGAAACGGCCGGCGCGCAACAATGCTTTGTCAAGGATGTCTGCACGGTTAGTAGCCGCCAGAATGATTACCCCGCTATTGGATCCAAAACCGTCCATTTCCGTGAGCAGTTGGTTAAGGGTGTTTTCGCGTTCGTCATTGGAGGTGAAGCCTCCGTTCTTGCTGCGGGCGCGGCCAACAGCGTCAATTTCATCAATGAAAACGATGCAGGGCGCTTTTTCTTTCGCCTGGCGGAATAAATCGCGTACGCGCGAGGCGCCTACCCCCACAAACATTTCCACGAAGTCCGAGCCGGACAGGGAGAAGAAGGGAACATCCGCTTCGCCGGCCACGGCTTTAGCCAGTAGTGTTTTACCGGTGCCCGGAGGGCCTACCAGCAGGGCGCCTTTGGGGATTTTTCCGCCTAATTCGGTGTATTTTTTCGGATTTTTCAGGAAATCTACGATTTCCATTACTTCCACTTTGGCTTCTTCCAGGCCTGCAACGTCTTTGAATGTAATTTTGTTTTTATGGTCTTTGTCAAATAGTTGCGCTTTAGAGCGGCCTACGTTGAAAATTCCGCCGCCGCCGCCCATGCCGCCACCGCCGCCACCCATGCCGGAGGCCATGCGGCGAAACATGAAAAACCACAGGAAGATAAATAATAGCGGGAGGAACATCCATTCCAGGATTTGTCCGAAATAATCGTTGCGTTCTTCCGTTTCTATCTTGAATGCTTTGTCAGCAGGAAGTGTTTGCTGCACTTCTTCCAATTTGGAATAGGCGTCGAAGTTCTGTTGGACGATGAAATAAAATTGAGGGCCGGTTTGCGGTACGTTATCGCGGAAACCAAACTTTTTCTTGTATTTGTCGAGGCTGTCCTTTTTGATGTATACTTCTACCCGGTTGAGATTGGTAATCAAAGCTACTTTGTCTACGTCACCTGCCGGCATCATTTTCTCTTTCACTTCCTGCCATTGTACCTGCATGGGGTCGTTTCCGGAATTGAACAGCCAGATGTAAAGCAGGACAACGCCGAATATAATATAGATCCAGGTGATATTAAAGCGGGGCATACCGCCTTGTGACGGTTTTTTTGAAGGGTTATTTTTGGGGCCTTGTGTGGGAGGTATATTTCCGTTCATCGTTTACTATTGGTATTATTGTGGTTTCTTGTTATATTTGCGATTCAAAACTAATCTACAAAGGTATATAAAATAAAAGATATCCGGAAAAAAAATGCAGCCAACAACAATTCGTCATCGTATAAATTGGTTGTCGTCAGTTGATTCAACTAATAATGAGGCCAACCGGCACTATGGCTCGGCGCTTGACGGGGAGGTCTGGGCCGCGGATTTCCAGGAATCCGGCAGGGGGCAGCAGGGGAATTCGTGGGAAAGTGAGGCGGGTAAGAATCTTTTATTTTCCCTGTTTTTCCGTCCTTCGGGCCTGCCTGCCGCCGAACAGTTCCGGCTTTTGCAGGTTGTTTCGCTGGGGGTCTGCGATGCCTTAAGGGATAAGGGGATTCCGGCCCTTATCAAGTGGCCGAATGATATTTATGTCGGACGTAAAAAAATAGCGGGCATATTGATAGAACATCATATTACGGGTGTACTGCTTTCTTCTTCTGTGGCGGGGATTGGCTTGAATGTTAATCAGGCCCTGTTTTGCTCAGCGCCTAATCCTACCTCTGTGTGCTTAGAGTCCGGTCATACGATGGATAGAAAGGCTTTGTTGGCGGATATTTTGTCGGCTATTGACCGGCGCTATGCGGCGCTGCAGGAGATAGACGCCTTGCATGAGGATTATCTTCAACGCCTTTTGTTTTATACACAGTGGGCGGATTATTCGGCGGAGGGTGGTTGTTTTAAGGCCCGGATTGTTGATGTGTTGCCCACCGGCGAATTGGAATTGGAGTTGGAAGGCGGATCTCGTAAGTCCTTTTTATTTAAGTGTATATCACTTTGTCTATAAGTTGATACATTAAGTGTCGTTTTTTTTTACGCCAATAATCTTTGTATTCGGAAAATAATTTCTATTTTTGCGCCTGCAATCGGGGTAATACGCCCTTATAGTTCCTTGAATGAATTAATAAGTCTCATAAAATCTGGAAAATTTTAGGATCTTGATTCATCAGAATAAGCTTTGGAGTGTTAATTATTAACAGCACTTTTGTGTTGGTATTATTACTTCCAAAGCAGGTGATTCCAGAACCTAATGAGACGGAAATAAGGGTGCCAACACATTTTTTTTCTCCCTACGGTTCCGTCACATTATCAGGCTACATACTGTTAACATGATCACAACAGGCGATTATCTTATTGATTTTCGCTATTGTGTGTATTATGTATTGTTTTTAAGGGGGGGGTCTTTGTTACCGTTGTGAAACGGTTTTGGGTTTTAACTCTCATTTTCTTCATACTGTTATGTTCGACACCCCCTTTTTATAAACGGGTTAAACCGGCAATAGCCGGCTTAACCCGTTTTTTTTATCGAAAAAATAAAAAAATAAAATTCGAAATATTTGATTATTAATGTTTTATAATTTTTTAAAATTTTATTTTTATTTATAACACAAATTAAGAAACGTTTTTAACAAATTATGTTTACCTTTGTATCAAGCAACACGCTAAAAACTTCAAGGCTTTTGTCATTTTTTTCGACGGAATATTATAGGTGTGTTACTTCAGGCTCGTTCGTTCGTATTAGATATGTTACATCGAGTCCAAACCCGTTGCTGCCGAAGGAGGATCCAGCCTCTTGTAGGGAAATGTCAAAAGCCTTTTTTATAAAAACAATCCGCTTCCGGGCGGATTTTTTTGTACCTTTGCGGTATGAAAGCAGGTATTAATGTAATTACTATGGGTTGCTCGAAGAATCTGGTGGATTCCGAGCGTTTGGCGCGCCAATTGGAGGCGGCCGGTTATGTTGTTGTACATGATGGCGATACACTATCCGCTCCGGTGGTGATTATCAATACTTGTGGTTTTATCGGCGATGCCAAGGAAGAGTCGGTGAATACTATCCTGCTTTTTGCAGAAGAACGCCGGAAGAAGAAAATCAAAGCATTATATGTCTTTGGCTGCCTGTCTCAACGGTACCGCGAGACCTTGATGCAGGAAATTCCGGAGGTGGATGCCTATTTTGGCGTTACGGACCTGCCTGAAATTCTGCAACGCTTGGAAGTGGACCTGCAGCCGGCTTTATTGACGGATCGTTTGTTGAGTACCCCGCCACACTATGCCTATTTGAAAATTTCGGAGGGCTGTAATTGGGGTTGTGCTTATTGTGCCATTCCGCTGATTCGGGGTAAGCATATATCCGTTCCCTTGGATACCCTGGTGGAGGAGGCTGCCATCCTGGCCGGCAAGGGAGTGAAGGAACTTTTGGTGGTAGCTCAGGATACAACGTATTATGGCATGGATCTTTACGGCAAGCGATCTCTGGCAGAGCTCTTGGAAGCCTTGAGCCGGGTGGAGGGCATTGAGTGGATCCGGCTGCATTATACTTATCCGGCTCATTTTCCGGATGATGTTATTGCTGTTTTACGGGATAATCCCAAGTTGTGCAAGTACATTGATATTCCGTTGCAGCATGCCTCAGACCGGGTGCTGGCCAATATGCGCCGAGGGATAGACGGGGTGCAAACCCGTTCCCTGATAGAGCGTTTGCGCCGCGAGGTGCCGGGTATTGCGATCCGTACTACTTTGATCGTGGGACATCCGGGAGAAGATGAGGCGGCATTTGAAGCCTTGAAGGGTTTTGTGCAAGACATGCGCTTCGAGCGCCTGGGGGTGTTCTGTTATTCGGAAGAGGAGGATACCTATGGTGCGCTGCATTTTAAAGATACGATCACCGATGAGGTGAAACAGGCGCGGCGTGATGAACTGATGTCATTACAGGCGCAGATTGCAGATGAGCAGGCTGCCGCTAAGGCCGGTACCTTGTGCCGTGTCCTCATTGACCGCCGGGAAGGTGAATTTTTTATAGGGCGTACGGAGTACGACTCTCCGGAGGTGGATACGGAAGTGTTGATCAGGGCGGAGAACCTGCTGCCGGGTGAATTTTATACGGTACGCATTACCGGCGCCGCTGCGTATGATGTTTATGCCGAACTATTGGAATCCTAAAGAGATGCTTGAAAAGATCAGCCTATATTACAAAAAGGTGTTTCATTTCCTGACCAAGGGGGTCTGGATCGCCGATGTTAGTGCTTATAATAAGCGTGATGCTTTTTTGGTCAGGCAGTTGCGTATTTTTTTGATTACGCTGCGCAGGGCGCAGGAGGATATGGTGGCGCTGCATGCTGCCGCATTGACTTTTTATACCCTAATGGCTATCGTACCCATTGCGGCTACGGTTTTCGCCATTGCCAAAGGCTTTGGTTTGGCCGAGCAGCTACACTCCGTATTGGAAAATGCCTATCCGGAACAGGAAGCTATCATCGAGCAGGTGACCATATTTGCTGAGAACACGATCAATACCACTAAAGGCGGATGGTTGGGTTCCATGGGGGTGCTCTTCCTGTTGTGGTCTGTAATAAAGGTAATGAACCATATAGAGGTTTCTTTCAACTATGTGTGGCAGGTAAAAACCGCCCGTTCCTGGGCCCGCAAGTTTACGGATTACCTGTCGGTGCTGATTGTCGCACCTTTCTTTTTCATTTTCTCCAGCTCCATTTCTTTGAACCTCCGCTACAACCTTGGTTCTTGGTTTCAGGGAGTGCCGGTCCTGGAGCATGCGGGACACCTGTTCGGTACCCTGGTTCCTTTTGTGCTGGTTTATGTGATGCTAACCGTAGTGTATGTGGTGATTCCAAATACGAAGGTCAAGATCGTGCCGGCCTTTTGGGGCGCTTTGTTTGCCGGTACGCTTTTTCAGCTGACCCAGAACTTGTATATCTACACCCAGGTTTCGGTTTCGCGTTATAGCGCCATTTACGGGGCTTTTGCCGCTTTGCCTCTGCTATTTCTTTGGATTAGCGTTAGCTGGCAGCTGGTGATGTTGGGGGCGGAGCTTTCTTTCGCCTATCAGAATGTGGAGCGTTACCGTTATGAGTTGACCGCGGGACATATCAGCAGCTCCCAGCGCAAGCTGGCCGCCCTGGTGGTCATGCAGGAGATCGCCCGTAATTTTATGGGCAACCGGCCGCCCTTGACCATTGCTTTACTTTCAGAGCGGCTTGACCTGCCTTACCGTTTGGTGAGCAATACGATTAATGACCTGCAACATTGTAATTTTTTATCAGAGGTACTGGTCGATAAAAAAGGCCGGGAAAATGCTTATCAGCCGGCCATGGATGTGCATAAATTGACGATAGGGCTTATTATACAACGTATAGAAGATATGGGGCATACACCCGTTTCCGATGGCTGCAAGGCCGATATGACAGCCTTTACCCGCATTATGGAACATGCTGCGGCTCGGTTTGACGCCTCGGAAGATAATAAGCTATTGATTGAGGTTTAAGCGGAGCAGGATGGGCAGGTGATCGCTCACGCCGCCGAGGTAACGGGGGCCTTCATAGGTGCGTAGCGGCTTTTTACGCCGGTATTTTTTATCCTCCGTTAACAGTACTTCCGGTGCAAATACGGATGCTTTCGTACGGTGTAGCAGCCGGCCCGATACGATGAATTGGTCAATCGTTTCCCACTCCCCTTTATATTTATAACTTCCTGTGCCCTCTTGTTGCAATGGCAGCATAAGGTTGTACAAGCGGGCGTTGCCGGCCGCGCTGTCCGGCCGGAGTGATGCTAAGCCCTCCCTGAGGGGAATACTGCCGGGGCTGTCGTTAAAGTCACCCATGATGATGATCTTGGCGCCGGGTGAACGGGTGAAGATAGAATCACAGAGTTGCTTTACTTTCCGGGCGGCGGTCATGCGTTTGGGGCGTGATTTTTTTTCGCCGCCGAGTTTCGAGGGCCAGTGGTTGACCAGCAGGTGAAGTGTGTCTTGCCGGTTAAATACTCCTTTAACATAGAGAATCTCTCGTGTCTGACTGCTGCCCGAGGCATAGGTGAGAGGGTAAAATTGCCGCTGCAGGAGCTGGAAACAGTCGCTGCGGTAAAGCAGCGCCACTTCAATACCGCGCGGGTCGGGGGAGTCATGGTGCACAATGCCGTAACCCACCCGTGCCAGCGGGGTCTGTTCTACCAGTTGCTTTAATACAAGGTAATTTTCCACTTCGCAGAGCCCCACCAATGCCGGTGCCTTGCCCTCGCCTGCCGCGATAATGGTTTTGGCGATAGCATTGCGTTTTTTCTCCAATCGCTTCCAGTTCCATTTATTCTTTCCGGCGGGTGTGAAATCATTATCTTGTGTGGAGGGATCGTCTATCGGATCGAATAAATTTTCGACGTTATAGAACATGATAATAGCATCCTGCCCCGCTAAAAGGCAGGGCAGGAGTAAAAATATAGTGGCTATTAGCAGGTTCTTACGCACTTAGTCTACAATGACGTTCCAACCGAACTTGTCTTCCATCGTTCCTTCCTGAATGCCTACCAGGCGTTCGTAGAGTTGGGTGCATACCTTTCCGGCTTTGCCGTCTTTGGCATATTCGTATACCTTGCCGGTTTCACGGTCTGTGATGTTGCCGATGGGGGAGATCACGGCGGCTGTTCCACAGGCTCCGGCTTCTTCAAAGGTGCTGAGTTCTTCTACCGGCACCGGGCGTGTTTCTACTGTCAGTCCCATATCTGCCGCCAGTTCGCGCAGGCTCATATTGGTGATGGAGCGCAAAATGGTGTGCGAGTCGGGGGTTACATAAGTGTTGTTCTTGATGCCGAAGAAGTTGGCTGGTCCTGCTTCGTCAATGTATTTCTTTTCCTTGGCATCGAGGAAGAGTACGGAGCTGTAGCCTTCTTTGTGTCCGCGGTCAATGGCTACCAGTGAAGAGGCATAGTTGCCGCCTACTTTGAATAGGCCGGTACCCAGTGGCGCTGCACGGTCAAAGTCGCGTACAATCTGTACTTTAATAGGCTTGAATCCTTCTTTGAAGTAAGGGCCTACAGGAGTAGCGAATACTACAAACATATATTCGGCGGATGCTTTAACCCCTACCTGCGGACCTACCCCGATCAGCATAGGGCGGAGGTAGAGCGAGGCGCCTTCGCCATAAGGCGGAATAAACCGCTCATTCAGTTTTACTACTTTTTTGCAGGCTTCCACAAATAAGTCGATGGGAAGCGCTTGCATCATTACCCCTTTAGCCGAGAATTCCAGGCGCTTGCCGTTTTCGTCCGGACGGAACAGGCGGATCTTGCCGTCTTTACCGCGGAAAGCTTTCATCCCTTCAAAACATTCCTGCCCGTAGTGCAGACAGGTAGAGGCCATGTGGATATTCACGTTTTCATCGGTGCTCACTTCCAGTTCGCTCCATTTTCCATCTTTAAAGTAGCAACGAACGTTATAATCTGTTTTAAGGTAGCCGAAAGGTAACGATTTCCAATCTATAGTGTTCATGTTATGTAAAATTAATATGTGATTGCGAAGATAAGTATTATTTTGTAATTTGCATACCAAATTGAAAAAATATTTTTATCTTTGCGGTCCCAAATAAAGTCCTTATGATTTAAGGGTGTGATGGGATCCGTCAAGAATTGACGGATTGAGTAACACTTAAAAACGTTTTTTAAAATGAAAACAATTGAATTGAAGGGAGCTCTCCGCGCATCCTTGACCAAAGCCGCGGTAAATCAATTACGTAACAATGGTGAAGTACCCTGTGTGCTTTATGGTAAAGATGCTGAAAACGTGCATTTTGCTGTAGTTGCCCGTGAGTTGAAAGACCTGGTGTACACCCCTAACGCCTACCTGGTGAAATTAAATATTGATGGTAAAGCCTATACGGCTGTTATGCGTGAAATCCAATTCCACCCGGTAACCGATGCTATTTTGCATATTGACTTCTATACCGTAAATGAAGATCGTCCGGTGACTATTGATGTACCCGTTGTGATCGAAGGTAATTCGGAAGGTGTACGCGCCGGTGGTAAATTGCAGTTGGTTACCCGCCGCCTGAAAGTTTCCGCTTTGTCTAAAGATCTGCCTGATACCCTTCCCGTAGACATTAGCAACCTGCAATTGGGCAAGACCATTGTAGTAGGTGATTTGTCTTATCCTAACGTAACCATCCTGAACCCCAAGGTGACCATTATCTGCGCCGTGAAGATGACCCGCGCCGCTATCGGCCAGCAGGCCCAGGCTGCCGCTGCAGAGAAAAAGAAATAGTCAATGAGCTACTTAATTGTAGGTTTGGGTAATATCGGTGATGAATATGCCGATACCCGCCACAACATAGGTTTTATGGTATTGGACGCCTGGGCTAAGGCGTCCAATACTGTTTTTACCAACGCCCGCTACGGCGCCCGTGCCGAAGTGCGGTGTAAGGGAAAAACCTTTATTCTCATCAAACCCTCTACCTATATGAATTTGAGTGGTAAGGCGGTGAATTATTGGTTGCAGAACGAGAATATTCCGGCCGAAAATCTATTGGTGATTCTTGATGACCTGGCCCTGCCCTTTGGTGCAATGCGTATGCGTAAGCAGGGGAGTGACGGAGGACATAACGGGCTTAAAAATATCAATGCCGTACTGGGGCACCAGAACTATGCGCGCCTGCGTATGGGTATAGGCAATGATTTCCTCAAGGGACAGCAAATAGACTATGTGCTGGGGCCTTTTGTGGGTGAGGAACAAAAAGCCCTGCCTGCTTTGCTGGAACGTGCAGCGGATGCAGCCAAGGCTTTTGGGTTGGCCGGCGTGGAGCGGGCCATGAGCAGTTATAACCGGTAAATTATTTTTTCCAGAGTTTTTCCATTTCTTCCAGGGTTTTGCCCTTGGTTTCGGGAACCATCTTCCAAACAAAAATGGCGGATAAGATGGCCATTGTTCCGTAGAAACCATAGGTCAGGGCGCCGCTGAATTCCATCATGGGCGGGTAGGTGGAGGATATGAGATAGTTGGCTGTCCATTGCGCTGCTACGGCTATGGCTATGGCCTGGCCTCGAATTTTATTCGGGAATATTTCTGCAATAAGCACCCAGCAGATGGGACCCCAAGACATCATGAAAGAGGCGGTATAGATAATAATGAATACCAGTGTGCTGATTCCTATTACATTGAAGAATGAGAGGGCCGATATGGCCAGCATGCCGATGGCCATGCCGATGGATCCGGTGATCAACAGAGGTTTGCGTCCCCATTTATCTACGGTGAGTATGGCTACTACTGTAAATATTACGTTGATCAGCCCCATAACTATGGTCTGCAGCATAGAGGCGTCTTTGGCGGCGCCCATGCTTTCGAAAATGCGGGGTGCGTAGTAAAGGGCTACGTTGATGCCTACGAATTGCTGGAATACGGATAAAAGGATACCGATAATAATAACGATTTTGCCATAAGCCAGCAGCCGGGTTTTGCTGCTGTGTTCACCTACGGTCTGCCGGATTTCCTGCAGGATGGCCTGTGCTTTCTCTTTGGAGCCGTTGATCTTTTCGAGAACAGCCAGGGCCTTGTCGTCGCGGTGACGCAGGGCCAGGTAGCGGGGCGTTTCGGGAACGAAGAGGACCAGCAGGCCGAATAGTGCGGCGGGGATGGCCTCGGAGGCAAACATGTAGCGCCAGCCGATATCGTTGATCCATTCCAGGCTCTGGCCCTTGGCTATGCCCCAGTTGACGAAATAGACCACCAGCATCCCGAAGATGATGGCAAATTGGTTAAAGGAGACCAGGCGGCCGCGGATCTGCGCCGGAGCAATCTCACCGATGTACATGGGGCAAACGGCCGAAGCCAGTCCTACACCTATACCTCCGATGACACGGTAAAAGTTGAACATCCACAGTAAGCCGGTGGATGCTTCGCCTTGGGGGAAAAATAGACATTCCGGCCAGGCGGAGCCCAGGGCCGATAAGAAGAAAAGGATGGCTGCCGTGAGCAACGACCGTTTACGTCCCAGCCTGTTGGACAGGAAGCCGGAAATGGCGCCGCCGATGATACAGCCGATCAGCGCACTGGATACCGTGGCGCCGTGTATAAAGGCGTTTAAGCCCATAGGCCGGATCAGGAAGGCTTCAATGGACTTTTCCGCCCCGGAAATTACCGCCGTGTCATAGCCGAAAAGCAGTCCGCCGATGGTAGCCACCATGGTGATGCCGAAGACGTAAGAGAGATTGTAGGATTTCATGTTTTAAGGTTTAAAAAATTCAAGGTCGCAAATTTACGAAAAAATGTACATACAGGTATGCCGGTAAGTTTCTCCGGGATGCAGGACGGATGATGGGAACGTGGGTTGGTTGGGGGCGTCGGGGAAATGCTGGGTTTCCAGCGCCAGCGAACCGTAACGTTCATGCGGTTTTCCGTATTTACCCATGGCGCCGGTGAAATGGTAGCCGCTGTAAAATTGAATACCCGGCTGGTCTGTCCATACTTCCATGCGGCGTCCGCCGGAGGCTTCATGCAGGGTGGCGGCCAGTGTCAGGCTGCCGGACGCTCCGGGCTCCGGCATGCTGTCCGCTTTGCGCAGTACAAAGTTGTGGTCGTAGCCATTGCCTATAGCAATTTGGGGGTGTTGATCGTACATGCGTTCCCCTATCAGGTGCGGACGGCGGAAATCAAAAGGCGTATCGTTGACAGCTAATAGTTCGCCGGTAGGAATCAGCAGCCTATTCACAGGGGTTATATGGTCTGCATTGATGCAGAGTTCATGGTCGGTGATGAGCCCCTTACCCTCCCCTTTGAGGTTGAAAAAGGAGTGGTGGGAAAGGTTGACTACCGTAGGTTGGTCGCAGGTGGCCCTATAGGTGATTTTAAAGGCGTCGTCGGGGGTAAGTGTGTAGGTCATCGTCAGGCTGAGGGCGCCGGGGAAGCCTTCTTCGCCGTCGGGGGAGAGGTAGAAAAATTCTATTTCGTTCTCCGTGCAACGCGTGACGGTGAATACCACGCTGTCCAGCCCTTTGAGCCCGCCGTGCAGGGTCTGGCCGTTGTTGTTGACGGGCAGGTGGTAATCCTTCCCGTTGAGGCTGAAGGTTCCGTTGGCTATGCGGTTGGCATAGCGTCCTACTACACAGCCGATGAATCTTTCGCCTTTGTTGTGCAGGTACTGCTCAATGGAATTATAGCCGATGGCGATGTCTGCGTAGTGTCCTTGTTTGTCCGGCGTCCACAGGCTGACAACCCTGGCGCCGAAATTGGTGACCTGCATAACCAGCCGGCCGTTGCGCAGGGTGTACAGTGCAATATCTTCTGTGCGAAAGGCTTCCGGAGATAATAGTTGTATATTGTTCATGGTTTACACTCCGGTGAAAGAGCTGAAGCCGCCGTCGACGGGCATGATGATGCCGGTGATGAAACTGGCGGCGTCGCTGCATAGGAACTGGACGGCGCCGTTGAGTTCGGCGATGTCTCCGAAACGGCGCATGGGGGTTTTGGCCATAACCTTGTGGCTGCGCTGGGTAAGTGAGCCGTCGGGGTTGATGAGTACGGCCCTGTTCTGGTCGCCGATGAAAAAGCCGGGAGCAATGGCGTTCACGCGTACGCCTTCCCCGTATTTCAGCGCCATTTCCATGGCCAGCCATTGGGTGAAATTACTGATGCCTGTTTTAGCGACGGAATAGCCCGGTACGCGGGTCATTCCGCCATAGGCCGCCATGGAGGAAACGTTGACGATGGCGCCGCTTTTCTGTTCCGCCATAATTTTTCCGAATACCATGCAGGGGTATACCGTGCCGTTGAGGTTGAGGTTGGTTACTTTCTCCCATTCTGCAATGGGCAGGTCAAAGAAGTGCTGGTCATCGCGCAGGGTGCCGCCGGGGGTATTACCGCCGGCAATGTTGAGGAGGATGTCTATGCGGCCCCACTGGCTTACAATCTTGGCGGCCGCTTCTTCAATGGCCGGGATGTCGAGTACATTGCATAGCAGGCCTATGGCCTCTCCGCCCAATGCGCGCAGTTCGGCTACGCGCTGGTCAAGTTGTTCTTGCCGGATGTCCAGCACGGCTACTTTTGCGCCTTGTTGTACAAAATGTTTGGCCATGCTGCCGCCCAGTACGCCGCCGGCGCCGGTAATTACGGCTACTTTGTTTTTTATGCTGAAGAGTTCGTTCATGATGTTGTTGATTTGATGATTTGTTGATTTGATGAGGTGAAAAAAATTACAATCCGTCGATTTCCCGTACGGCGGCCATAATGCCCATCACCTGGGCCAGGGCATACATACGGCCGAGAAAAGAATATCCGGGGTTGTATTTTTTATCTACATCGTCGAGCATGAGGCGGCCGTGGTCCACGCGCATAGGCAGGGCCGGATTGGCCTTTTCGAAGATGCGTACGAGTGTCGTCAGCTCTCCGCGGCCTTCGAGATGCGAGGCTTCCAATATGTTTCCATTGGGCGCCACTTCGGTGCTGCGCAGGTGGACGAAGTGGGTGCGGCCGGCAAAGCGGCGGGCCAGCTCCGGTACATTATTGTGTAGTCCGGAACTCAGGGAGCCGGCACAGAAGGTGAGCCCGTTGTGTGGGTTGTCTACGGCCTTGAGGAACCACTCAATGTCTTCGGCCGAGGTGACAATGCGCGGCAAACCCAGTACGGCGAAAGGAGGGTCGTCCGGATGTACGCAGAGGTTTACTCCATACTGTTCGGCCGTAGGGATGACCTGTTCGAGAAAGTATTTCATGTTTTCACGCAGTTGCGCCTTGTCAATGCCATTATACAATGCCAATAGGCGTTTGAAGAGGGCTACGGGGTGCTGGTCGCCTTCCTTGATGTTGCCGTTGACGAAGCCCTGTGTTTTGACGATAATGTTCTCTACCAGGGCGTCTTTTTCCGCTTGGCTGATGGTGCCGTCAAGGGCTTTCACCTGTTGCATCTCTTCGGCGGTATAGTCCTTTTCGGCTCCTTCGCGTTGCAGAATACAGCAGTCAAAATAGGCGAAACGCACCCGGTCAAAGTAGAGGGCGTAGGTGCCGTCTTCGTTCTTTTTCATAAGGTCGGTACGTATCCAGTCTATGACCGGCATGAAGTTGTAGCATACGGTTGTTATGCCGGCTTTGCCGAGGTGTTCAAGGCTGATTTTGTAGTTGGCGATCAGCCGGTCGCGTTCCGGGCCTCCATATTTAATCGCCTCGGATACGGGCAGGCTTTCTACCACCGACCAGCGCAGGCCTGCGGCTTCGATGTGGTTTTTCAGGTCAAGGATGGCTTCGAGGGGCCATACCTCTCCGTTGGGTACGGCATGCAGTGCGGTTACAATACCTTCTACGCCTATTTGTTTTAACATCGGCAGCGTGATTGAATCATTTTTGCCGAACCATCTCCATGTTCTTTCCATGTATAATGAAGTTTAAAATTTAATTATGATGTTTAAGATTTAATCTTATCTTTTTTAATGCATTGAGTTCGTGTACTGGGCGCTCAATGTCGTAAGGTATCGCTTGTTGTGAGTAGCTCTGGAAATACAGCAGGCAGGCGTCTTTCCACCATACGGCGTCCAGGGCCTGTATGCGTAATTTAGCTTGTACTTGCGAGAAGCGTTCCGGGTCGATGAAGTGTTCCATACGGTCCCAGCTTTTCTGGAAGTTGCGGACGGACTGTACGCCGCTGTCATAGTGATAGCAGAGTTCCTCCCATAATGTGTTTCCGTTTTTCATCCGGTAATTCCAGGGGACATGGTGGAACCAGAGCAGGTAGCGCTCGTCGCAGTGTTGCAGGCTGTTGAATTCATCGCTCAGCGGATGGAAATATTGCGCTGTGGCGTTGCTGCCCCTGTCTGTACGGTCGAAACCGAGGCCCAGGCTGTCGGCCTTATGATAGTAGGAGGGGAGCCAGTCGGGCCGGGCGCCGGCGACCTCACACCAGGGCTCCGGGCCGTAATGGTGGTCCCAGGCGAAAAGGTGATGAAGGCCCAGGGGCATCATGTAGTTGACTACGGCCTCCCTTGATTGCATCATGAGTTCCGTGATTGTTTGTACAAAATTTTCATCTGTGGTGAAGGTCTGTTGCAGCCACTCGCGGGCGATAGTTTCCGCGCTGAGCCGGTGGTTCCAGGCCAGGCGGCCGAACGCATACCAGTTGGCCTGGGCAAAGTGGTGGCCGCACCAGTTGGTGTCTTCGCCGATATTGGCTACGCCGGCAATGGCGGAGAGCCGCGGATCGTTCTTTTGTCCGAAGAGGCTGCCGTCAGTGGCGCGGGCTACGGTACTGCCTTCGCCCCGGGCATAAGTGTCGCTGTCAAGGCATTCTTTGAACAGGGGGGCGAGGTAGGCTAAATGATTGGAAAAGCCTAAGTATTCCTGGGTGATCTGCAATTCAGGCATCACGGGGGTGTGTTGCATGGCGCCAAATAGCGGGCTGAAGGGTTCGCGGGGCTGGAAGTCTATGGGGCCGTTTTTAACCTGTATGATGACATTGGAAAGGAATTCTCCGTCTAACGGCAGGAATTCCTGATACGCCTGTTTGGCCCGGTCATCGCCCTTGGGCGCGTATACAAAGGCGCGCCACATGACAATGCCCTTGTAGGGGAGCAGGGCCTCGGCCAGCATATTGGCGCCGTCGGCATGGCTGCGGCCGAAGTCCTGGGGGCCGGGAAGCCCCTCGGAGTTGGCTTTTACCAAAAAGCCGCCGAAGTCGGGGATGAGGCGGTAGATTTCCTTTACCTTGTTTTTCCACCATTGCCGGACGTCTTTGTCGAGCGGATCGGCGGTGGCTAATCCGCCCAGCACCATGGGCGAGGAGAAGTTAATGCTAAGGTATACTTTGATGTTGTATGGGCGTAGTACATGGGCAATGGCCTGCACTTTTTGCAGCATGCCGGCTGTAAGGACCTGCGGCGTGGCGTTTACATTGTTGAGTACCGTTGCGTTGATGCCTATGGAGGCATTGGCGCGGGCGTATGCGGCGTAACGGGGGGAGATGGCGCCGGGCAGCTCATCCCACTGCCAGATGGAATGTCCGGCGTAGCCGCGTTCTACGGTACGGTCAAGATTGTCCCAATGGTTGAGCAGGCGCAGCCGGTAGGCCGGGCTTTCACTGATGTCAAGCGCTCCGGCGGGGGAGGCTGTGGGATCGATGGCGCCGGTGGCCTGGAGGCGCAGCAGGTGGTAGGCGCCATAGAGCAGGCCTGCTTCCCGGGCCGCCGTAATGGTGTAGCCTTGCAGTTCGTTGCCTGTAATGCGGAAGCCTTCTTCCCCCAAATCTTTACTTAGCGTACTTTTTACGCTAAGTTTTACTGGGGCGCCGACCCATTGCTGGTGTAATTCCTCTGTGGCAATGGCCGCGGTGCTGCCGGATTGGTAGCCGGTGATGGTGGCGGCAGCCGTGGTGTCTGCGCGCAGCCATAAGCGGCTGCCGTCTTCCGCCTTGCTGCAGAACGGTCCTAAGCAGGCCGCGGTTATGATTACTATGTTGATTATTTGTCTCATGTTCAATTTTTACTTTGTGGGTCGTGCTGCTTCGGTTCAATATAAAATTCACTCTCCGGCGGCCCGAGGTAGGATGGGAGCAGTCCGCCAAAGTTCATCCACAGTTTTTCCAATACGAGGCCGGTGTCAAGGAAGCGCAGGCGGATGGTATGCTTTCCCGGATGTATAATCCGGTGTATGGTGGTAGAATAGTTGGCGCTTTGCGCCTGCCATTGCTCCATTTCTTTGACCGTATAATGCCCGTTGATATTGACGGTTTGTTCACGGCCGCCGTCTACGGATACGGCATAGCGTAGCCCTTTGTTACTGTTGAAGTTCAGGCTGGGCGCAAAGACGAGGGTGAGCCTGGCACTGTCACAGGCCGGCGCTTCAATAGCATATTCGACGTATACCGGTGTCTTATCGTTGAGTTGTATTTTGGCCGGCAGGAGTGTGATACCGGAGAGGGTCCTGCCGAAGCCCGGAATAACGGTCCATTGTACGCCTGGTCCGCCTATGGCTGCTGCGTAATGTTCGGCTTCTATAGCTACATAGCCTCCGGCGGCTTTGAATAGCCTCCGGCCCGCTTGCTCCGGTCTTTCTTTTATCCGGAATACCTTGGGGATGACATTTTTTTCCGGCTGTTGCCAATAGGTATAGCCGATGTGGGGCTGGTCCATCATGTGGTTCCATTTGCCGCCGGAGATGATGTGGTTGTAATGATCGCTTAGTATGGAATCGCGGGCGAAGCAGTCTTCGGCCTTTTCCGCCCAATAGTTGCAGCCGGGGTCGTTCTCGCGGTAAAGCCGGTGGTTGAGGGCTACGCTGTAGTAGAGTTCATAGAGGTTGGCCATGGCTTGTATGGGGTACAGCAGCAACTGGTTGTAGGCATCGTGCTGAGCGGCGGGCAGGAGATGGTACAGTTGCAGGGCCTCATAGGACAGTGTACGGTAATCGTTTACCACCTTTTCAAATTCATTGTAATTGTTGAGGCTGTAGGTGTTTTCATGGAGCAGTTCGGGGCTTACGCGGCGGTTGTATCTGGTATATGCTGCCAGCAGTTGAGCCATTGCTGTCGCATGCTTCTGGCCAAACTGCCGGCGGAAAAAGTTTATGGTGTGTGTATGCAGGTTGTCCGGCCGGAATTGTGCGGGATCCCAGGCCATGTTGAGGAAGAACGTGATGGGATATTCCATCGGTTTGAGGTCGCCTACATTGACAATCCAGATTCTGTCCACACCATATTCATAGCAGAGGTTCATTTGTTCCCATATTTTGGATATGGGGGTCAGGTTGATCCATTTGTAACTGCGCGGTCCTCCGACGTAGTCGAAATGGTAATACATCCCGTAACCGCCGCTGCGCTTCCGGGCGTCCGGCGCCGGTAATTTACGGATATTTCCCCAGTTGTCGTCACAGAGCAGGAGCGTGACATCATCGGGTACGCGCATTCCGCGGTCGTAATAGTCCTGTACTTCTTTGTACAGAGCCCAGACCTGGGGCGTTTGTTCCGCCGCATGGCCGGTGACGTTGCGGATAATCTTTCGTTGGCGGGCCACAATTTTCTCCAGTAGTGCAATATCGGCTTCTGTACTCATCGGTTCATCGCCGTCGCCGCGCATGCCTATGGTTACAAGGTCTTCGGCGCCTTTTATCCGCTCAATGCCTTTTTGCCAAAAGGCATCAAGGGCCGTACTGTTTTTATTGTAGTTCCAGGGGCCTTGTCCATAGCGTTGCCACTCTTTGTGGGCCCGCGCCATGGGTTCATGGTGAGAGGTGCCGATGATGATGCCGTATTCTTGCGCCAGCACCGTGTTCAACGGGTCGTCATCATAAAAAGCGGCGTCCCACATGGCCGGCCAAAGGAAGTTGGCGCGCAGCCGCAGCAGGAGTTCGAAAACCCGGCGGTAGAATTTACTGTTGTATCCGCCGAAATTGGCGCGCACCCATCCGGTGAGCGCCGGCGCTTCATCGTTGAGAAATATCCCCCGGTACCGCACCTTTGGCTCTCCGGCCGTATAACTGCCTGGGTTAATGCCTATGTAGCTGTGTTGTTGCGGCGGCACATCGGCCCAATAGTACCAGGGCGATACGCCGATCTGTTCGCAGACTTCATAGATGCCGTAGATGGCGCCGCGTTTGTCGCTTCCGGCAATAACCAGCGCCTCTTGAATTCCTTCAAAGGGCTGGGTAACGGTTTGGATCAGGTATTGTTCGCGTCGTCCCCGGAGGATACGGCCGTCAATTTTTCCGGCTTCGACCAGGCGGTCAATGAAGGGGTCCTGTCCTTGTATGCCTATGATAACGATCCTGCCGGAGCCGGGGAGCGTATGGCGTAGTACAGGCTGCTGTCCACTCACCCGTTCAACGTCCTTTTGCAGGTCGGCCGTAGCCCGTGCCACTCCCTTGTCTGTGTTAGCATGCAGAAGGATGGGGGTGGCTGTTTTTCCGGAGTACAGCGGGAATGCGGCGCTGTCTGCAGAGAAAACGGCCATGGTTTTATGGTCTTTAGCGCTTGCGTAAATGCTAAGGCATAAAAATACTAACAGGTATATAATCTTTTTGGCCATTTGCCGTTGTTATTCCTGGGTAGAGAAAGGGGAGGCCGGCAGGCCTTCCATATTGTAGAGGTTGGCATAGCCGGGGTCATTGTCCCAGGCATAGCGTACGGTTACGGGTTGTGTGATCTCCTCATGCCATACGATTACATTATTGCCCTCAATGATCGCCTTGGCCCATACGAATTTGCCGTCAGCGCCGGCTATGGCGAAACCTTTGAGTTCCGGCACAGGCCTTAGCCCGCTGCCCGTCTCGGTAAAGTTGAGGATGATCTTGTTGCCTTTGATGCGCATGCTGTGGTAGAGGGGGCCTGAGGCCACTACTTTTTTATTGTTGTAGGCTATTCTTTCGGCCCAGAGGGCGAGGCGGCGTCCTACATCTTTTTTGTTGAGCGGATGAATGTCATTCCATTCGCCGATATCAATGGTTACGGCCATGCCGGTGTAGGGCAGCCGCAGGGTGTTGCGTTGTACGTTGCGTAGTTCGGCCCAGTTGCTTTCTACCGGCTGCGCGGGTGAGCCTTGCATGAAGTTGGCCAGTTGTACGTAAATGAAGGGGAGTTGCGGGTTATGCCATTTGTTGCGCCATAATTGGATAAGGGCAGGGAAACTTTGGGCATATTCTCCGGGGTTTCCGGTATTGGATTCCCCCTGGTACCAGATCACGCCTTTGATTGCGTAGTTTTCCATCGGAGCAATCATACCGTTGTATAATCCGACGGGTTTCCATTGGAAGAAGGTTTGCGGGGCTAAGGGCGGCATCGTGGCGCCTAATTTGAAGCGCCATTCGCCGGCAAGGTCCAGTGTGTCGCCTCCGCTGGTGAGCCTGTATGCTTTGTCTGTTACGAAGCCTCCTTGTCCGCTGTTGTTGACTACTCTTACGGTAATGGTGTTTTGGCCCGCTTTGAGCACTCCTGCCGGTACCTTGTAGATACGCGGAGGGTACATGTAGGTGACATTCCCTACGTAGGCGCCGTTGATGAAGGCCGAGTCGGCGTCGACAATGCAGCCCAGCCTCAGTTCGGCGGCCTGCCCGGTCATGGAGGCCGGAACTTCAATGTCTTTGCGGAACCAGACTACGCCATTGGCGTTGCCGAGTCCTACCGCTTGTTCGTTCCAGAAGCCCGGAATGATTATACGGCCCCAACTATTCAGGTCGATGTCGTCTTTGTTCCAGCGTCCTAATCCTTTGTCGTTTTTGTCCAAGGTGCCGTACCAGTGCCTGTTCCTTTCATTGTCGGAACGTTTGATGCTGTCGCAAAAGGCCTGGCTTTTGAATTGTTCCAGTGTTTTTACATGGTTCGGGAATGCTTGCAGGCTGGCTTCGTCAAGCCATGCTTCTACCGGTGATCCGCCATAGCTGGCGTTGATCAGGCCGATGGGAATCTGATACCTGGCATAGAGTTCCTGTGCGAAGAAGTAGGCTACTGCCGAGAATTGCAGGGTGTTTTCCGGCGTGACGGGTTTCCATTCTCCGCCTTTGATATCGCGCTCCGGCGTTTTGTAGTTGTATTGTGACTGTACGGTAAATAGCCGGATCATCGGATTTACGGCGATGGATACCTCGTCTTTATACAGATCCATCACCCGGTATATGGGCAGTTCCATGTTGGACTGTCCGGAGCAGAGCCATACATCGCCAAAAGTAATGTTGTGTATGCTCAGGTCATTAATAAGCATGGTGTAATCCCCACCTGCTTTGTGGGCAGGCAGGGTTATACGCCAGGTACTGTCGGCCGCAGTGAGGGCCGACAGTTTGTTCTTTCCTATACTGAGCGTAATTTTTTCACCGGGATCCGCCCATCCCCATATTTTTACGGGGATATCGCGTTGCAATACCATGCCGTCGCTGATCAGCCTGGGGAGTTTTACGGTTGCTCCGGTAGCGGATGACACTATTAATAGTGCCAGGAAGAAAAAAAAACGCTTCATAATGAATTTAGATATACATGTTTACAATAGCTTCGTAAAGTTCCTGCTTTCCGCTGGTCTGACGGGGCTCTCCATTGGCTTTGGCATAAGCCGCCAGTTCTTCCAGGGAGAGTTCGCCCTGTTCGAATGCTTTACCCTTTCCTTCGTCAAAGGATTTGTAGCGTGTGGATACCATTTGTTTGTAGGGTGATTCTTCGAGGATAGCGGCAGCGGCTTCCAGTGCGCGGGCAAAGGCGTCCATGCCGGCAATATGGGCAATGAAGATGTCTTCGAGGTCGGTGGAGTTACGGCGGGTTTTGGCATCAAAGTTGGTGCCGCCGCCCTGCAACCCTCCGTTACGGAGAATAATAAGCATGGCCTGGGTCAGGTCCAGTACGCTGATGGGGAACTGGTCGGTATCCCAACCGTTTTGTGCATCGCCGCGGTTGGCGTCAATGGAACCGAGCATACCTGCATCGGCAGCGCATTGGAGTTCATGTTCGAAGGTGTGGCCGGCCAGTGTGGCGTGGTTGACTTCAATGTTCAGTTTGAAATCTTTGTCGAGGCCATAGTGGCGGAGGAATCCGATTACCGTTTCGGCATCTACATCGTACTGGTGTTTGGTGGGTTCCATGGGCTTGGGTTCAATGAAGAACGTGCCTTTGAATCCTTTGGCGCGGGCATAGTCACGGGCCTTGGTCAGCATCATGGCCAGGTGTTCTTTTTCACGCTTCATTTCGGTGTTGAGCAGGGACATGTAGCCTTCGCGGCCACCCCAGAATACGTAGTTCTCACCGCCCAGTTCAATGGTGGCGTCAATCGCGTTTTTGATTTGTACGGCAGCGCGGGCTACTACGTCGAAATCAGGATTGGTGGCGGCGCCGTTCATGTAGCGCGGATTGCTGAAAACGTTGGCGGTGCCCCACAAGAGCTTGATGCCGGTTTCGGCTTGTTTTTGTTTGGCGTAGGCTACGATCTCTTTGATGTTTTTTTCATATTCTTCGATGCTGTTGCCTTCATCAATGAGGTCAATGTCATGGAAGCAGTAGTAGCCGATACCTATTTTCTGCATGAATTCGAAGCCGGCGTCCATTTTTGCTTTGGCGCGTTCAATGGGGCTGTTTCCTTCATTCCATGGGTATACGTGTGTTCCGGGACCAAAAGGATCGCCGCCTTCACCACATAAGGTGTGCCAGTAGGCCATGGAAAAACGGCACCAGTCTTTCATCTTTTTGCCGTATACTACTTTCTCTGCGTCATAGTAACGAAAAGCCAGGGCGTTTTTACTTTGTGTTCCTTCAAATTTGATTTTCCCGATTTGCGGGAAGTAGGTTTTGTTTGACATAGTTTTGATTATTTGATTATTTGTTGATTTGATGATTTGTTGATTTGATTAGGTGCCGGGTTGATTAGGCGGATGTCGTGCCGGCGGCTAACTTTGCGGCTACTTCCTGTTTCCAGCGGCTGTAGGTGTCCTCCAGCACTGATTTGACGGACGGGTCGGGGAGGATGGTGTCCAGTTTTTTCAGGGAAGCGAAGGCCTCTTCCCGGCTTTTATAGAAGCCGGCGCCCAGTGCCGCGCCGCGTGCAGCGCCCAGCGCACCGTCGGTGTTGTATAGTTCAATGCTGACATCGCAAATGCTTGCCAGGGTGTTGCGGAAAATAGGGCTGAGGAAGAGGTTGGCCTTTCCGGCGCGGATAACCTGCGGTTTTACGCCCATTTCACGCATAATGTCAAGTCCGTAGCGGAAGGCGAAAGCTATGCCTTCCTGTGCGGCGCGCAGGATATGGGCGCGGGTATGGCGGTTAAGGTCTATGTTGACGATGCCGGCGCCGGTAAACCTGTTTTCGAGCATACGCTCCGCTCCGTTGCCGAAGGGAAGCATGATCAGGCCTTCGCTTCCGGCCGGAATGTCGGCGCAAAGACTGTTGACCTCGTCATAGCTGATTTCAGGGGCGCAGAGCCGTTTGGTCCAGGCGTTGAGTATGCCGGTGCCGTTAATGCACAGCAGTACGCCTAAACGCGGCTTTTCATTGCTGTGGTTGACATGGAGAAACGGATTTACCCTTGAGCGCTGGTCCGCCCTGGGCTGTTCGGTTACACCGTATACGACGCCGGAGGTGCCGCCAGTGGCGGCTACATCGCCGGGATCCATTACGTTCAATGAAAAAGCATTGTTCGGCTGGTCGCCGGCCCGGTAAGTAATGGGCGTTCCTTTCTTGATGCCCAGTAATTTTTCCGTAGCCTCATTGGTATGCGCCTGTATGCCCAGCGAGGGGTGGTATCCGGGGATATAATTTTCCGGAATGCCATAGTGCGCTGCAATAAAGCCGGCCGTTTCATTGTTTTTGAAATCCCAGAGAATTTGCTCGGATAAGCCGCCGGAGGTGGTGCTTATCTCACCGGAGAGCAGGTAGGCAATATAATCGCCCGGTAACATGAATTTGTGGATCCGGCTGAAGGTCTCCGGCTCGTTTTCTTTTACCCATGCCAGTTTGGAGGCGGTGAAATTGCCGGGGGCATTGAGGGTCTGTGAGAGGCAGCGTTCGTGGCCTATGGCGTCAAATGCCCTGGCGCCGATACTTACGGCCCGGCTGTCACACCAGATGATGGATTTGCGCAATAGCCTTCCCTCCTTATCCAGGCAAACCAGTCCGTGCATTTGGTAGGTAATACCGATCGCCGCCACTTCGTCCATGGCATAGCGTTGGGCCAGTTGGGCAATGCCTTTGCATACATAATCCCACCACATGGCCGGATCCTGTTCCGCCCATCCGGTTTGTACCGATTCAATCGGCATTTCTACCGCCGGTAATGTCGCCGAGGCGATACATTCCCCGCTATTGACTTCCATCAACGCTACTTTTACTGATGAACTTCCAATGTCTATTCCTAATGTTTTCATGATGATGTTTGCTTATTTGTTGCTAATTACGGGTGCTATTTATACACAGAGCCCAATTTAAAGAGCCGTTTATTCCGTTGCTCATATTTCCGGCGGTCAAAAACGAAATATTGGGCCGGCTTGTGGGGTACATTGCTCTCTTTCTCATTGACCGGTATCACGTATTCAAGGGATAACATTTTTTTTCTGAAATTCCGGTTGTCAATAGCCACGTCAAAAACCGTTTCATACAGATTCTGCAGTTGACGGATGGTAAATTTCTTCGGAAGAAATTCAAAAGCTACAGGTTCAAGGTGGAACAGGTTGATCAGGTGGTCTATGGCGCTCATTAAAATTTTGTTATGATCAAGCGCCAGGCCCTGCACTTGATGTAGCTCCATCCATTCCGCGCCATGGCGGTGGCTGTAGGTGACCAGTTTTTCATCTAATTTTACAAGGGCAAAAAAGACCATTGTCACGACCCGTTCCAAAGAGACCCGGTAGTAATCATTGATCCACTTCAACTCGGCTCCCTGCACGCGTTGCGGATCGGAAAAAATTTCCATCTGCCGGAGGTTGATGCTGCGTGCGCCGATAAATTCGCGGATCACGCGTTCCGCCGCATCTGCAAGGCTTTCTGTGTTGGAAATTAAACTTCCGGGAAGTTTGAGGTCGCTCAGGACTTTATGGGGCGCCGGTATACGGCGGCGTTTTTCCAGCAGTACCTTCAACGATTTTCCGTCGAAACCGAACACTACGCAGTCTACCGAAAGCGCCTGTTTATCATAGCTGAGGTTCCGTGTCCGCATGATCCCTGTTTTTTTACAAAGGTAAAAGAATAAATCTAACCTTATTCACTTAGCGTATTTTTTACGCTAAGTATAGGCATAAAATTATATGATATAGTGTATTGTGTTGTTGCTTTTTGACAAAAAAGCGCCCAATCCATGCATCAGTCGCCTGTTTCCCACACATACATCCCAATGACCACTCCTGTGAAGCCGCCCGCTGTGGCCGTGCTTAGTAGGCCGGCCTCAATTTCACCTGCCATATTCCAGCTGTCCCCTTTGTCAAAAGAGTAAAAGAAGTGATAGGTCTTGCCCAGCCCTTTGACCTTTAGCAGTACGGGGGCATTGGCGTATGCTTTGGGTATTTCAGCTTCTTCCAACCTCCGGACTTCTTTTTGCGCCAGGTCTATGCTTATGCACGCCTTGCCCTGTGCGTTGAGGCTTTTTCCAAAAACAATATTGTAGTTTTCATTCTGGAAACACACCAGTCCCGCTATGTCTCCTTTGTGTGCCGGCCGGTAGCTCATTTCTGCCTCTAATTCAAAAAACTGGTGTTGTTGCCGGTGTCCGATGAAGGCCGGTTGTCCCTTTTCATAAATACTTTGCCCGTTGGCCTGCATGCTTAAGGCGCCGCTCCCGCTTGTCCACCATTGTGTGTGAGGGGTGCGGATAAAAATCCAGCGGTCATTTAAAACGGGCGAATTGAAATTGTCACTATACGTAAAGTTACCCTTGAGGCTGCGGGCGTCGGAACTTAATCCGGCTTTTTCTACAATATAAGGAACCGGCGCTCCCTTGGGGAGTATTACCGGGTAAGCATCCGTCCAGTTGACCGGAAGAAGAAAGGTCTCGCGCCCGGTGTTGAAGTGGTTTTTATCATAAGGCCTGCAGCCCAGAAATACTGCGTACCATTCACCCTTGGGCGTTTGTACAAGGTCGGCATGGCCGGCGCAGGTTACGGGGGCGGGCCTGTCGGCAGGCAGGTCGCGTTGTGTCAGTATAGGATTGCGGGTCCAGGGACGGTAGGGGCCCCAGACCTTGTCTGCGCGGAAAATAACTTCCGAATGTTGGTCGCCCGTTCCTCCTTCGGCGCACATCAGGTAATAGTATCCGTTGATCTTGTACAGATGAGGGGCCTCAATCCATATGGGCTGCAGGCGCTTATCCGTTCCTCCGTCTATAACCATTAAGCGGTTGTTGAGCGTTGTATCGGCGTTGGTATCGTATTCATGCATCCAGATGGCGCGGTGTCCCTGCCATTGAGGCGCACCCTGCGGGGCGTCATTATGTACGATGTAGGCTTTCCCGTCGTCATCAAAAAACATGGACGGATCAATGCCGCCGACCTTGGGCAGTACAATAGGGTCCGACCAATGACCGGATTGGGGGTCTTTGGTCTTGACTATAAAATTACCAATGCCGTCCACACAGGTGTTAATCAGATAAAAGGTGTCATCATGCGGGTTGTAGTGAATGGACGGGGCATATACGCCTCCGTCGATCCGTATTCCATCAAGATGTAATTGTGAGGGGCGGTTTAATACATGGCCTATCTGTACCCAGTTTACCAGGTCCGTGCTGTGAAAGATAGGAATGCCCGGATAGTAGGCGAAAGAAGAACACACCAGGTAATAGTCATTGCCCTTGCGGCAGATGGCCGGATCGGGGTAAAAACCTGGTAGTATGGGGTTGTAATACATCTGTTCGGAATTGATTCCCGTATTAAATACCGGATCTGCGCCTTTGTACTCAAAATTCCGGAATGTGGCGCCCTTCTCCTGTGTACATGCTACCGCCAATACAGCTGCCAGCACCGCCGCCGCTACACCCGCCTGCCGGCTTATCCTATACGCTAAACCTCTTTTCATTGTATCTGATTTTAAAATTTAATCCGTCCTAATCTCTTAATATCCTAAACGCTTAGTCCCTAATTCATCTTCTCCACATACTCTGTCGGAGACATTCCATAAAATTCCTTGAAAGAGGTAGAAAAGTGTGACATATTTGTAAATCCCATAGCGTAGGCGACATCCGACACCGTGAACTTTTTTTCCGACAATAACAGGGCTGCTTGTTTCAGCCGGATGCCACGAATGAAGTCGCGGGCGCTTTGATTGGTTAATTCTTTCAATTTGCGGTGCATATGTACACGGCTCATACCCACATTGGACGCCAAGAATTCCACATTTAGTTTAGGATTCGCCAGGTTGTCGTTAATAACCTTCAATATTTTGTTCATCAGCATTTCATCCGATGATTTCATCGCTACCGGTGTAATACGGTCATTATATTCCTGATTACCACTGAATTTGTTGCGTAGAATTTCCCGGCTGGAAATCAGGTTGTTGATCGTCTGTATCAGCATGTCCGTACGGAAGGGCTTATCAAGATAAGCGTCAGCGCCGGTTTCAAGTCCTTCAATATGATCCTCGGCCTGTGTTTTGGCGGACAGGAGAATTACAGGCGTATGGTTGATATTGATGTTCTGTTTGATTTTACGTGTGAGTGTGATGCCATCCATTACAGGCATCATCACATCACTGACAATCGCGTCAAACTGGTTATTCAGCATTAACTCCAGGGCTTCTTTGCCATTGGTGCAAGTGCTAATACGGTAGAATACGGACAATTCACTTTGTATAAAGCGGCGCAATTCATCTTCATCTTCTACGATCAGTACTTTATACTTCGTTTTGGATTTTGAAGCGGAGGGGGGCGCCTCTGCCTGCATGGCTTCTTCAGGTAATCCGTCCGCGCTATTGTGATAATACATGGCCACACGTTGCGCTGCAGCTTCAGGGGTTTCCAGCTCCTCTTTGCGCAGGTGGCTGTTGCCCATGGGCAGCCGGACAACAAATTCTACTCCCTGCTGATCGTCCGTACGATTTTCCGCATAAATCACGCCATGGTGTAATTCCACCAACTGACGGGAGAGGTGAAGCCCCACGCCGGTGCCGAAATTTGTATTGCTTTGCGTTTGGCTGATCTGGTAAAAACGTTCGAATATGCGTTCTATATTTTCGGCATTTACGCCTATTCCGCTATCTATTACCCTGATTTCAAAATAATTGTTTACAGGTAGGCGTTTGTCTCCCTGGCCGGTGCCGAGCCGGATGATAATTTCTCCGTTCTCGGGGGTGAATTTAAATGCATTGGACAGGATATTCAGCAGCACCTTATCAAAATTATTCAGGTCTATCCATACCTTCAACGGGCCGGAGGGATGCTCAAATACAAAACGGATATTTTTCTGCCGGGCCGTATATTCAAACGTATGTGTCAGGTCTTCTATAAAGCCCACTATATCCGTCTCCCGGCAATAGATGCGCATCAGTCCCTTGTCAAGTTTACGAATATCCATCAGCTGATTGATCAGTCGTAATATCCGCTGTGCATTGCGGTACATGATCATATAAGCCTGATGGGTGCTGCTGTCGGATTTTATAGCCAATAATTTTTCAAGCGGGCTTATAATCAGTGTCATCGGAGTCCTGATCTCATGCGAAATATTGATAAAAAATTGTAGTTTGGCCTCATTGATTTCCTGGGCGTGTTCTTGCTTTAACAATTCTTGCCGGTAATAAATTTTTGAACGTATATAGTTGATAATACCATATATGAGAAATAAAGTCAGTAGAAAATAGGTGCTTATGGCCCACCAGCTTTGGTACCAGGGATAGGCAATAGCGATGCGTATTTTCTTTTCGGAAGACGGGTCGTTGTAGAGCCTGACATTGAACAAATAATTGCCGGGCTGCAGGTTATTATAAGTAATTTGGTTGACACCCGGAGAGGTGGTGGTCCAGTCCGATTTCAAGCCCTCCATCTTGTATTCGTATACCGTTTGTTCCGGATTGACAAAATTAAGCGTGGATAATTCAATGGTAAATGTATTGTCCTTGTGTCCCAGATAAAAAACATCGGCATTGGCCAATGATGTGCGGATAATAGGTTGTCCGTCCGAACAATCACCCGGCCGTACGGCTTGATTGAACAGATAAAAGCCCGTGAGGTATAGCAGAGAAGATGGTTTGAGGTCTAAAATGTTACGGGGATAAAAACCGGTGATTCCATTCGTGCCGCCAAAATAAATTTTTCCATACCTGTCTTTGAAGGCGGCTCCGCGCGTAAATTCATTGCCTTGTAAGCCGTCACCCGCATAATAGTGATTGACCTCCCGTGTCGCGGGGTTCAGCCTGTAAAGCCCCTTGTAGGTACTGATCCATAATTTCCCTTCATTATCTTCACAAATACCGCAGATCATATCACCCACCGGATTATTCTGCACCGGAAAATCGTCGGTGGCGCCGGTTTGTTTATTGAGACAATATAAGCGTGTGGTAGTGCCCACCCATATATTCCCCTTAGTATCCTCACATAGTGCATTTACAATGTTGCCGCTCAGTATATTGTAACTTCCATTGTAGCTGATGAAACTTTTTCTGGCCGGATCAAAGCAGCTAAGTCCTTTATAATGACCAATCCATATTAATCCGTCGCGGTCACACAATATATAATTGATCCAGTCGTTACTCAATTCATTGATATTAAATTCATTTTCTTCACGCTTCGAGGACTCGTAATGGGTCAGCGCTCCGCTATGGAGGTTCATTAGGTAAAGTCCTGATCCAAAGGTGCCTATCAACAGACGTTTTTGCTTGTCTTCCGTGATATAATACACCTTTTCGTTAGACAATTCACTGATATATTGACATTTTCCTGTCTTCCGGTCCATTTTGGCCAGTCCTTTGGAATAAGAGCCTATCCACAGGTTGCGTTCCGAATCTTCAAATACAGAGAGTATGATACTGGGTACGGAGTGGGGTGATCCGCTCTGATAAAAATGGACGGATTGGTTCGTCTGTTCGTTCACGCCATATATCCCGTCATTATCCGTTGCCACCCATAAGGTATTGTCGCGGTCTTTGTATAGAGACATCACGCAACTTGATCCGATGATGTTGTGCTTTATGGATTTATATCCATAGTAGTCGAACTTGTGCTGATTCTTGGGGACATAGACAATGCCTTTCTGGAATAAACCCAGCCAAAGGCTTCCGGTATTGTCCTCCAGGATGGCATGTATCTTACTTTTGCTGAAATCGAAGGACACGGTATTGACTTCGAAGTCCGTCATACTATTAGTCCGTTCATTGTATACCTTCAGGCCCTGCCCGTCGGTTCCGATCAGCAGTTGGTTGTCGCTATTGACAGCCATATTGTACACCAGATCAGGGTTTTTATCTCCATTGTTGATATGTACAAAGCGCCCTTTCTCTCGGTCATAGCGATTGACCCCCCTGGTCAGGGTGCCCACAAACAGATTCCCGTTTTTATCTGCTATGATGGAGGATATATTGTCACTCGAAATTTCCGGGGCGCGGAATATCCGGACTTGCCTGCTTGGCAAGTGACAGCAATTCAAACCATTATTCTCGGACCCTATCCATATGTTGTTGTTAGCGTCTTTATAGATGGAATTCAGGTAATTACTGCTCAGGCGCGGCGAGATATCCGCCTCATAATAGGCCTCCGTTGCGCCACCTTTCAGGACAAACAAGCCGTTGCCGGAGGTTACTATCCAGCAATCCCCATTCTCCACCGCTGTAATTCCCGTAATATGGGGCTTTACAATTTCTTCATTCTGGATAAGTTTTATGGATTCAAAAACATCCGTATCCCGGCAATAGCGCACCAGTCCACTGATCGTGCCTATCAGCAGGCGTTCGTCGCTGGTTTCAAAGATACAGCGCACATAGTTATTGCTGAGCGACGCAGTGTCGCTCTTCACATGGTTATAGCGTGTGAACTTTATCCCGTCAAAACGGTTCAGGCCATATTCCGTAGCTATCCATACAAAGCCTTCTTTATCCTGATAAATACAATTGATCAGGTTACTTGATAATCCGTTTTCGGTAGAAAAATAGCGTGCTGATTGCCCGTTGGCTATGTTACATAGACTGAGAAAAACATATAATATACAGATTATTAGTTTCTTTATGTTTTTAACGTGTTGCATTTTTCTGCTTTTAGGGAGGGTTGTGTCACTTAATGTTTCCTCAAAGTTAACAAAATTGTTGTTCCGATGATGATTTTGCGGTTATAAAGGTAACATTTCCTACAAAAATGTTACATACGGAATAGTTGCTGTTTCACATTTTGATAGGAGAGGTAACAAATTGAAGTGTTCATGTTACAGATTTTACGTTATTATAGAGAATAGAGTACTATTTTTGTTCTCAAATTAGCGAGAGCTAACATTACCTTAATATAGTACTAACCTTTTTTTAAACTTTATGTACAAAAAAATCTTCGTTCAAGTGCAAAACAGCCGTTGGCCGGCGCCCGTATCCCCATCAGGTATGCGGCGTATGCTTGTAATGGGCTTGTTGTTGCTGGTATTTCCTGTTGCGCTGTTAGCGCAGAATACGATCACCATCACCGGTAGGGTTTTGGATGATTTTAATGAACCAGCTGTAGGAGTGAGTGTTATGGTAAAAAATGCAAAAACTGCAGCTTTTACAGACGTGGATGGTACTTATTCTATAAAGGCTGCGCCTAATGCCGTGCTGGTTTTCTCTTTCCTTGGGTTGACCACAAAGGAGGAGGCGGTAAATGGCCGGACGAAGATTGATGTGATCATGAGTCAGGATGCACAACAGTTGAGTGAAGTGGTGGTAGTGGGTTATGGCCAGATGAAACGCAGTGACCTTACCGGCTCTGTGGTTTCGGTATCTTCGGATGCTATTGCCCAATCCATCCCTACCTCTATTGACCAGGTCTTGCAGGGACGTGCTGCCGGGGTACAGGTAACCCAGAACTCCGGTATTCCGGGTGGTAGTTCCTCCATCCGTATCCGCGGGGTTAACTCGCTGAACTCCTCCAATGAGCCTATCTTTGTGATTGACGGGGTGGTGATTGACGGTGCAACCGGATCTAACAGTATCAACGCCTTGTCTTCTATCAATCCATCGGATATCGTATCTATGGACGTCTTGAAAGATGCTTCGGCGACAGCAATTTACGGATCACGCGGCGCCAATGGTGTCATCATCATCACCACCAAACGCGGCGAGAAAGGGGATGCCCGCATCAACTACGATGGTTTCCTGGGGGTACAGATGATGCCTAAAAAGCTGGATATGTTAAATCTTCAGCAATATGCCTACCATAAGAACGAGCGTACAAAGATCATGGGACATCCGATGGACGATAATTTCGTTCGTCCGGACCTCCTGGGTGATGGTACCGACTGGCAGGACGAACTATTTAACCCCGCCTTTATGCAGAGCCATAACCTGTCTATTTCAGGGGGTACGGACAAGGTGGTGTATGCTATGAGCGCCGGTTATCTCGACCAGGACGGTATAGCCCTGGGCTCAGGTTTCAAGCGGTTGAACCTCCGCGGATCTATTGAGGCGGATTTGAAGAAATGGCTGAAAGCCGGAGCAAACTTTGCCCTGGGTAATACCAAGCAGATTATAACGGTTGCAGACAATGACCTTATTAATATGGCGCTGCAGCAAACGCCCAACGTGGCGGCCCGCAACCCGGACGGCAGTTACGGCGGTCCGGACACCGATGAGTTTGTTCAGTCCAACCCCGTGGGGTTGGCCCAGTTGAAAGAAAACACTGCGGAAATCTCGGATATCCGCAGCGGAATCTATCTGGACTTTAAATTTATGGAAGGATTGAACCTGCGTACGGAGTTCTCCAGTGACATCAGCATGAATAATACCTATAAATTTACGCCCACTTATACTTTCGGCGCTATCCACAATGATGTTCGCGAGTCTACCCGGACGAAATCTTACAATGTGTATTGGTCATGGCGTAATGTGTTGACTTATAATAAGACCTTTGCAGAAAAGCATACAATCAATGCCATGTTGGGCCAGGAAATGCAGGATTCCCGTTGGGAGTACCTGATGGGAACCCGTACGGGCTTTTTGACCAACAATGCCAAAGACCTGGATGCAGGTGACGCTACTACGGCCCAGAATGCGGGCAATAGCGGAGAAAGCAGCCTGCTCTCTTTCTTCGGCCGCGCTTTCTATTCATTTGACGATCGCTACCTGTTGACGGCGACCCTGCGTTATGACGGTTCTTCCAAATTTGACAAGAGCAACCAGTGGGGGCTTTTCCCTTCGGCTGCCGTAGCCTGGAAAATTTCCAACGAAAGTTTCTTCAAGGAAACCGAAGCGCTTAACTTCATGAATAATTTCAAGTTCCGCGCCGGTTGGGGTATTGTGGGTAACCAGAACATCCCCAACTATGCCTATACCTCGGTAATGTCATCTGTACCTACCATTTGGGGTACGGGTATGCTCAGCGGTAATACCGCCAATCCGGATGTGCAATGGGAAAAAACAACCTCTGTCAACCTGGGGGTGGATATGAACTTTTTCAATAACCGTATCGAAGTGATTTTTGATTGGTACAATAAACAGACGGATAACCTGTTGCTTCAGGTTCCCCTGCCTGCTTATGTGGGCTCCAGCGGACAAGGTTCCACTACGCCACCCTGGGTGAACGTAGGATCATTACAGAACCGCGGGGTTGAGTTTACACTTAATACCTTAAATATAGACAAAGGCGGATTCACCTGGCGTTCGAATATCGTTATTTCCTCCAATAGAAATAAAGTATTGTCCCTCCAAACGGCCAGCGCCGCCCTGGACAAGACCCTCTCCAAAGGTTCCGAAACCACCATTGTTACCCGCACCCAGGTGGGACAGCCGATTGGCCAGTTCTATGGTTATGAAGTGATAGGCCGTTTCAATAGCGCTACGGACATGTATTATAAGGATGCCGACGGCAGTGTGAAAAAAGTGGCCATGCCCGAAGGCATACCTGTCAGCGAAACCGGTGTGTGGGTGGGTGACCTGATGTTCCGTGATGTCAACGGAGACGGTGTAATCAATGATGCCGACCGTACCTTTATCGGAAACCCCGAACCCAAATTTACGTTCGGTTTTGGCAATACCTTTAGTTATAAAGGCTTTGATCTGACTGTTTACCTTAATGGTTCTTACGGTAATAAGGTGTTCAACTGGATGCAACGCTGGACGGAAGACCCGCGCCAGTCCACCAATATCACCATGCATGCCCGTGATTATGCCAAGTTGGGGGTGATAGATCCTGCGGCCTCTGGCACCGACTATCGTAACCTTCAGGTTATAGGCGGCGCCTGGGATATGCCGCGCCTCTCCCCCGCGGACGCCAATAAAAATCAACGTGTATCCGACCGTTACATAGAAGATGGCTCTTACCTCCGTATACAGAATATTTCTTTGGGTTATACTTTCCCGGCAGAATGGACAAGAAAGATCTACATTGAAAATCTGAAGGTTTATGCCAATATTCAGAACCTGTATACCTTTACCAACTACGAAGGCTATGATCCCGAGCTGGGTTCCATCGGACAGGACGCTTTGTTGAGCGGCATTGACAATGGCCGTTATCCTTCTCCCCGGGTCTTCACTTTTGGTCTGAATATTACGTTCTAAACATTAACCGTTGATTATTATGAAAAGAATATATAAACTCCTCACTGTTTCTACCGTAGCCCTGTTGTCCCTGGGGGCCTGCAACGAGTTTCTCGAAGTGGTGCCGAACGACCGGGTTACCCTTGATAACTTTTTTACTTCCAATGAAGACCTGATGGCAGCTACGGCGCCGTTGTACAACAAGGTTTGGTTTGACTTTAACGATAAATTTTATTTCGGTTTGGGCGAGGGCCGTTCCAACAATATGTTTGCGCCTTACTCCGATTATATTTATCCGTTCACAACGCTGACGGAAGATGCATTGACCGGTCCTATGGTCAGCGCCTGGCAATCGTTCTATAATGTGATCGGACAGTCGAACAATGCATTAAACAATATCAAAGAAAAAGCCACCGGCGTGACCGGGGACCAGAAAAATGCCGCCATGGCCGAATGCCGTTTTATGCGTGGTACGGCGTATTGGTACCTGGCTTCTCTCTGGGAAAATGTAATTATCATTGAAGATAACCGCAGCCTGGTCGCCAACCCCGTTGTTCCGACCAACCCGCGGATTGACGTCTTTGAATTTGCCATGCGCGACCTGGAATTTGCCGCAGCTTATCTGCCCGAAGTATCGCCGGCGTCCGGCCGTTTGAACAAATACAGCGCCTATGCGATGCTTTCCCGCGTGTACCTTTCGCGGGCAGGCTTGACCGGAGATGATCGCAATAGCGGTCAGCGTGACGCCAATTATTTGGAGCTGGCCCGTAAGGCTGCCGAAATGGTCTGCAAAGAAAGCAACTATTCGTTAATGAAAAATTATGAAGACCTGTTCAAGGTAGAGAACAATAACAATACCGAAAGCATCTTTGCCCTGCAATGGTTGCCCGGCTTTACGGTGAACACCGGATACGGTATCGTCAATACCCAGCAGTCTTACCTGGCGCCCAGTTCGGATATTACCGGGGATGACAGGGCGTGGGGCGGCGCTACTTATGCCTCTTATGACCTGTTGAGAACCTATAATATACAGGATGATATTCGCCGCAAGGCCACGGTAATGGCATACGGTGACGTTTATCCGGAACTTAATTCCGCCAATGGCGGGTACACTCAGGATAAGACACACCAGTGTTATGTAAAAAAAGGTGTAGTCGGCGGGCCGAAGGATACCGATGGAAAGGCGGCTTACGGCAACTCTGCGCTCAACAGCTATATGATGCGTCTGGCCGAAGTGTACCTGATTTATGCGGAAGCCGTCCTGGGTAATAACGCCTCCACCAGCGATGCCGATGCCTTGTTCTACTATAATGAGGTGCGCAAGCGCGCCGGAATGCCCGTACGCTCGGCGATCACCTATGATGATATCCACTATGAACGCCGTATAGAATTGGCCATTGAAGGCCAGTACTGGTATGACCTGGTACGCCGCTCTTACTACCGTCAGGAAGAAGTGATCGGTTATATGAATAACCAGGAACGTGCGCAGCAATATGAATATGATAAAGACGCGCATACCACCACAATTACCAGTAAAGACTCCCGTCCGGTGGAAACGGCTACCGTAGCCAAGTTACGCATGCCTTACCCCGAATCGGAGGTGGTACAGAATCCCCTGCTGAGGCAGCCGCCCGTACCCTACGTATTCACAGAAGCTAAAATCACCTTGTTTTAACGATCTAAATTAAACAGAGCTATGAATAGCATAATCAATATGAAAAAAGTAATGGGATGGGTAGCGGCGTTTTCCTGCGTAGCGCTGCTGATCGCCTCTTGTACTAAAGATAAAGAGTATCCGTCAAACAACGATCCGGTAAAGGTAACCAGCGTGCATCTTAGTGATGCTAAGGATAGTGTGGCGGACCGGACGGTTCAATTTGTCCGTCTCGGACAGCTTATCCGCCTTGAAGGCTCAGGCTTCCTCGGTATGCAGAAAATTTATATTAACGGAGTGAACGCCTACTTCAACCCCACCTTGATGACCAATACCTCTATGATTGTGAAAGTGCCCAATGACGCACCGATTGTAGATGCCGATGAAGATGTAAGGAACACCATCCGCTTTGTAAAATCGGGGGATAACCAAATGTTATACCCATTTGACATTCGCATGGCTGCGCCTTCTATCAGCCGTATTTCGCACACCCTGCCGCAGGCCGGCGAAAAGATTTATATTTACGGTACTAATCTTTATGAAATCCATACGATTACTTTCCCCGGAGACATTGTGGTGACTACCGGTATAGCATCGGATAACGAGGATGGAAAGTATTGCAGTGTGACGGTTCCCGCCGGCATTACCGAATCCGGCGCTGTGCTGGTCGAAGGCGCAGCCGGAGGAGCTTATTCTCCGCGTTATTTCAATTTCAGAGAAGGTTTGTACTTAACGGATTTTGGTAGTGATGCACACCATGGCTGGGGTAGCAGCAGCGGATTGTCCGGTGACCTTACCGAAGTTATTCCTGCCACGGGAACGGCGTCGAAATCGCAGGGAATTTATCGCGCATTTAACCCTGACCAAGCGACCATTCCTGCCGGTGCGGTTGACTATGCATTCTATTGGTCCAACAGTAGTTATTGGAACACCGTGTTCACCGCAGCCGTAATTCCGTCTACTACGCCGACCTCGCTTTGTGCAGTGCAGATGGATGTGTATTTTGACGGTGAATGGAATTCCGGTTCTATCCGTATGGTAGTAGCCGACGGCGCCGGCGCCAGCCGCTATTGCATGACTTACACCCCCTGGGTGGTGAACGGTAAGCGGGTGGAATTTACCAATCCGGGCGGATGGTTTACGATAACGCTTCCTTTCAGCGATAGCCCGGACTATGTGGAAAAAACCTTTGCCGAAGTGAGCAATTCTGTGAATACCGCCAATTACAAGCAGTGGGGACCTCATTTTGACAATACCGATATTACCTCCGGAACCGGTGATAATAAAGTGATATTACAACCGGCTACACCTACCAATGTGAAAGTCTATATAGATAATATCCGTGTCGTTCCCCTCGAAGTGCCGGCATACAGTGACTACAAATAATCAATTCCGATAATAAAAAAAATACATATATGAGAAAGTTGAAATTCTTTATTCCGGTAGCCCTGCTGGCCTTTGCGGTGCTGACTTCCTGTGAGAAGAAGGAAGCCTACGAAGGGGACGACAAGCAGCATATCACCGATGTGAATGATATTCCGCTGACCGATGATGAAAAATTGAGCCTCTACGGTAACCTGGTGAAATATGCGTCTAAAGATATTTATACAGGTTCCGGTATAACCATGTCGGATTATACGGATAAGCCGGATTACCGTGAGTTGGTGAACCGTAATTTCAATGCGGTAACGCTGGGTTATGAAATGAAGCATGGCGCTATGGTGACCAGCAGCGGCTCATTGAACTTCATAAAAGTAGATAATTTTGTGTCGATGTTGCCCGATTCCATAGATCTTTATGGTCATACGCTGGCCTGGCACCAAAATCAGAATGCTACCTATTTGAACGGACTGATTGCGCCTACACCTATTCCCGATCCTATAGGCACCAATCTGTTTAATGTATCGGTTTTGAAAGACGGCAGCTTTACCGGTTGGACCAAGCAGAACAATGCTGCCGGCATTACAACAGCCGCGGGTAAGGGGCTGCAGTCGACCGATCCTGCCGTACAGTTTGTCAACGGTACGGGTAGTGAGTACTACAGTACACAGTTGATTAGTCCGGCTATTACGGTAGATCCCGCCGGTACTTATGTCTTGTCCTTTTATATTAAAGGGAGTGCGGCCGGTAAGGTGCGTGTCAGTTTTGATGGTCTCAGTAATAATTATCCCTGGTTGGATTGGTTAAATACCGGCAGCGCCTCGGGTGATTTTACCACAGACGGCACCTGGCAGCACGTACAGGTTACATTGCCGACCCCTACCGCCGCTACATTTAAGGTGCAATTTGATATGGGTAAGACCCCTAATGTTACGTACTGGATTGACGCCAATTACATGGAGTTGGTGAACATGAATAGTACCCCTCCGGTGCCTCCGGGACCTAAACACACCAATTTGGTATCGGTGGGTGTCTTTGGTAGCTATCCGGAAGGTGGAGATCCTTACCCTGCATGGAACTCATGGGGCGGTACGGCCAGCAAGTCACGTGAAGTATCTGCCGACGGGCAGGGTTATAATAACAGAGGAAAAGCCTTGATTATCCATAGTGAGGGCGGTACTGCAGGTTACAGTGTGCAGGCACAGACCACCTATACGGCGGCATTGGTCAACGGACATGATTATCATGTTGAAGCCTGGATGAAAAGTACGGTAAGCGCAGGTGAAGTGCAGTTCTCTATCGCGGCCAGCGATCAGTATGGCCCTATAGAAACGCTTGGCACAGCCTGGAAAAAAATTCAATGGAATTTTACAGCTACAGCCGATAACCACACCAAACTCCTCTTTAATGTGGGTAAGGTGCCGGCAGATTATTATATTGATAGTGTTTTGGTATACGATGTCACCCTTGAGGGGGGCGCAGGAACCGTAACGCCCACCTATACCAATCTGATCAGCAATCCGGATTTTGAACGCGATGACCTGCCCGGCAATAATCATTATAAGTTGGGAGATTGGAATTCATATGGAGATAACAGCCCCGGCCGTGACCGTTCAAATGCAGAACACCATACCGGTGCGTATTCCATGAAGTTGACCAATCCTACCTCAAGCAGCGGCTATAAGGCGCAGGCTATTATTCCGCTGACCTTTATAGATGGTCATGAATACCATGCCGAAGCCTGGGTGAAATCATCCGTAGCCGGTGGTAAATTGCAAATGTTTAACCAAGATAATGGTTATTCTAAAGCCCACTACGGCAATGTGGAAACCGTAGGCACCGAATGGAAAAAAATAGAATTTGATTTCAGCTCTACCGTTACGGCGGTGCGCTTTGGCTTCCAGTTTGGTGAAGTGGCTGCGGATTATTATATTGACGATGTGGTTGTATATGATAAAACAGCGGGTGTTACAGCCGCCAGGGCTAAGGCCAGGGCCGCCTCATTCCGTATGTCGGCTCAATCGATACGGCCGCAGGCCGCTATCCGTCCTTACGGCGGAAGCATAGAAAAAACACCGGAGCAGAAAACGCAGATTATTGGCGCCGCATTGCAGGATTGGATCAGCAAAATGGTGGGGCACTATAAGGATCGTGTAAATGCATGGGACGCCCTGAATGAACCCATTGCCGACAACGGACAGGTCCGCAACGCCAATAACACGCCGGTAGGCGCCTCCGATACTTTCGTATGGCAGACTTATCTTGGTAAATCATTTGGAGTGAAAGCCTTCCAATATGCACAGGCTGCCGGTAATGATACGGATATCCTCTTTGCCAATGACTATAACCTGGAGCAAAGTACGGCTAAATTGCAGGCTTTCCTGGATTATGTAGAATATATTGACGATTCACTGGCAACCCTTGGCCTGCGTCCCGTAGACGGTTTGGGTACGCAAATGCACGTGTCCATCAATACAGATACCCTGGCCATTGACAATATGTTTGTGAAAATGGCGGCTACGGGCAAACTGATTAAAGTATCCGAATTGGACGTGAAGGTGGGCACTACGACCCCGAGCCCGGCCCAGTTGGCGGCCCAGATGAAGATGTACCGTTACGTGATCACTTCCTTTATGAAGCATGTGCCGGCCGCCCAGCGTTACGGCGTAACCATCTGGGGGGTGAATGACGGCGCCAATGAAAACTGGCTGGCCGATGACGCCCCCTGTATGTGGGATAAGAAATTTAACCGTAAGCAGGCCTATAAGGGCGCTGCCGATGGCTTTGCCGGCCGCGATATCGGTAAAGACTTTAAGTACGAAGACCTGAAAAAGAAAGAACAGGAATAAGTTTAGTGTTGATGTAAATGGCTGCCTTGTCATCGTGCAGGCAGCCATTTTAATAAAAGATTATTGTGGTAAAAAAATATTTTCTTTTAATCCTGTCCTCCTTTTTATTGTTAGCCGGAGCCTCGGCCGCTCATCCCCGTTTGGTGAAGAAGGGGACTGCGACACAGCTTATAGTGGACGATAAGCCTTTTCTGATATTGGGGGGGGAGACCGGAAATTCCACGGGCTCGTCATTGCGTGATGTGCGTGCGGCTTTTGATAAGGTGACGCCGATGCACTTGAATACCGTGTTGATTCCCGCTTATTGGGAATTACTGGAACCGGCCGAAGGAAAATTTGATTTTACCCTGGTTGACGGTATCATTAAAGAGGCGCAGGTCCGGAACCTTAAAATTGTGTTCCTGTGGTTCGGCGCCTGGAAGAACAGCATGTCATGCTATGCGCCTTTATGGATAAAAGAAAATGTCAATAAATATCCGCGGGCAGAGACAAAAGATGGCCGTAAGCTGGAAATACTCAGCGCTTTTTCAGCGGCCAACCTGGAGGCCGACAAAAGGGCCTTTACTGCTTTTATGCAGCACCTGGCAAAGACCGACACCCGGCAGACCGTAATTATGGTGCAGGTGGAGAATGAGATCGGGATGTTGATAGACGCCCGTGACCACAGCGCTATGGCCGGGGTTTTATTCAATGCACCGGTGCCGGCGCAGCTGACGGATTACCTGTTGAACAATAAGGATAATTTACAAAAGCGGCTGGCGGAGCGTTGGAAGTCTAATGGCAGCAAGCAGGAGGGGAGCTGGGTTGAACTTTTCGGCGAGGGCCTGGAGACCGATGAAATCTTTATGGCCTATTATTATGGCTTGTTTATACAGGAATTGGCTAAAGCAGGTAAGGCGGCGCATAACATACCGCTGTACCTGAATGCTGCGCTTGACAGCCGAGGGCGTAAGCCCGGCGCGTATCCCAGTGCGGGTCCTTTGGCGCATTTACTGGATGTATGGCGCGCTGCCGCCCCGGATATTGATTTTTTGTCACCGGATATTTATGATCCCGGCTTTGCCGGATGGATAGCCCGCTATGCTACGGGTGGTAACCCGCTTTTTATTCCGGAAATACGCTTGGAAGAGGCCAATGCCATGCGGGTCTTTTATGCTTTCGGTGAGCATGATGCCATGGGCTTTAGTCCCTTCTCCATAGAAGATGTGGCGCAGCCGGCAGCTTATCCTCTGACCAAAAGTTATGCCCTTTTGCAGCAGCTGATGCCTTTGCTGGCCTCGGTACAGGGAGAGGGTAAAACGAAGGGACTGCTGTTTGACGGCATACAAAAAGAACGCCGGGTTGAAACCGGCGGTTATACCTTTGTGGCCCGTCATGATTACAGCCTGGGCTGGAGCCCGGGTATTCCGGAAAAGGACAGCCTCTGGCCCGAAAGCGGCGCCCTGATTATTAGCCTGGGCCCCGGCGAATATATCGTAGCCGGATCCGGTGTGGTAATTAGCTTTGAAGCGCAAGCCGGATCCGGAAAAACAGCCGGTATTGCCGCCATTGATGAAGTAGAATTTTCCGCCGGAAATATGAGGCCTTTGCGTCGCCTCAACGGCGATCAGAACCACCAGGGCCGGCACCTGCGGATACCTGCCGGAAATTGGAGTATACAACATTTGAAATTATACAGTTACTAATATGAAATCAACTACCCAAAAAGTATCGTTAGGCGAAAAAATAGGTTACAGCATGGGGGATGGGGCTGCCAACCTTGTCTTCCAGATGATGATGATGTTCCAGATGTTCTTTTATACCGATGTGTTCGGTATAAAGGCAACGGCTGCCGGCTTTATTTTGCTGGCGGCCCGTTTCTTCGATGCTTTTGTGGACCCTGCGGTAGGGATCCTGGCGGACCGTACCAATAGTAAATGGGGTAAATACCGTCCCTGGGTGCTGTGGACCGCCTTACCCTTTGCCCTGTTTTTTGTCCTTGCTTTTTTGACCCCCGACCTTGCGGAACGCGGTAAAATCATTTATGCCGGGATTACTTACACCCTGCTGATGTCTATTTATTCCTTCAACAACACGCCTTATTCATCCCTTAGCGGCGTAATGACCGGCGACAGCCGCGAGCGGACAAGCATTTCCTCCGTGCGTTTTGTAACGGCTACCGTGGCGACCTTTGTTGTGCAGGGCCTGACCCTGCCGCTGGTGACAAAATTCGGCGGAAGCACAGTCTCTTCTACCGGATGGTTTTGGACTATAAGCCTGTTTGCGGCAGTAGGTGTGGTGATGATGGTCATTACCTTCTTTTCCGCAAAAGAACGCATACAACCTCCTGTGAACCAGAAAACTTCTGTCAAACAGGATTTTAAGGATATTCTTCGGAATGCGCCATGGAAGGCCATGTTTACCCTGACCCTCTTTTTGTTCATTACCCTGGCGATGTGGGGGAGCAGCATGTCTTATTATTTTAATTACTACGTAGACAAAGACGCCTTGTTCTCTTTGCTGCGGACCGTGGGACTGGTCAGTGTGGAAGGCGTCAGCTACGGTTGGTGGCACAATGTGCTGGATGCATTCGGATTAATCGCACATTCCAACGAGCAGGTCTTTGCCGTAGGCTTCAGTCTGTTCAATATGGTGGGGCAGTTGGTTACTATTGCAGGGGTATTGCTCTTGTCGCAATGGCTGTCGGATATCTTCGGGAAGCGCAATGTGTTTCTTGTATGTTTGGCCCTGACCGCCTTATTTACCGCCTTGTTCTTCTTTGTTTCACCGACTTCCGTATATACGATTTTCCTGATTAATATGCTGAAGAGTGCTGCTTATGCACCCACCATTCCTTTGCTCTGGGCTATGATGGGTGATGTGGCCGACCACTCGGAATGGGTAAACCACCGGCGCGCTACAGGCTTTGTATTTGCCGGTATCGTATTTGCATTAAAGGCCGGACTGGGCGTTGGCGGTGCGATCTGTGGCGGCATCATTGATGCTTTCGGATTTGTAGCCAATACGGTACAGTCACCCGAAGCCATTACCGGTATTAAGCTGACTTCAAGTATAATCCCGGCCATCACCTTTGCCGTGGGCGTTATCGCCCTGCTGTTCTATCCGATAACTAAAAAAATGACGGAGCAGATACAGGCAGAACTGGTCCGTAGGAGAAATAATGAATAATGAACCGGGCTTAAGAGTCGTTAGGTGAATAAAAATGAACAATATGAATAGATATTTAATAAACACATTGATGTATTGCTGTATAGGGTCGTTGGCCTGCTTGTTGGCCCTTGGGTGTACATCGCCGGCCGAGGAACCGGCTACATTGAAAGACGTATTGAAAGATAAGTTTTTGATTGGTACGGCCTTGAATCTGGAACAGATCTGGGAACGGGATACTTCCGGCGTGCAGTTGATAGATAAACAGTTTAATGCTATTGTGGCGGAGAATTGTATGAAGAGTATGTATCTCCAACCGCAGGAGGGGCTGTTCTTTTTTGAAGATGCCGACCGTTTTGTGCAGTTTGGTACGGAGCACGGACTGGTGATGACCGGGCATACCCTGATCTGGCACCAACAGGCGCCGGAATGGTTTTTTACGGATGAAAATGGCAAGGACGTGAGCCGCGAAGTATTGCTGGCGCGTATGAAAAGCCATATTCAAACCGTAGTGGGCCGTTATAAGGGCCGGATCAAAGGGTGGGATGTGGTGAATGAGGCGTTTGAAGATGACGGTAGTTTCCGCCAAAGCAAATTCTATCAGATCATAGGCGAAGATTATATCCATTATGCCTTCCAATATGCCGCGGAGGCAGACCCCGGTGCGGCACTCTATTATAATGACTTTTCAATGGCCAAGGAGGGGAAATGCCGGGCGGTGGCCGCTATGGTAAAAAGAATGCAGGCTGCAGGCATTAGGATCGATGGTGTAGGGATGCAGGGGCATTTAATTATGAGCTGGCCGGGTGTTGATGAGTTTGAAAAAAGTCTTCTTGTTTTTTCTGAATTAGGTGTAAAAGTGATGATTACGGAGCTTGATTTGTCCGTGCTGCCTTCTCCGCGGCGGGATGTGGGCGCTGACCTGAATGCCAATTTCGAGTATATGAAGGAGATGAATCCCTATGCCGGAGGCCTGCCGGATTCAGTGGCTCAGCTGCAGCAACAGCGTTATGCAGACTTTTTCCACCTTTTCCTGAAACACTCCGGTAAGATAGAGCGGGTAACCCTCTGGGGCGTTGCCGATGGTGACTCCTGGAGAAACGATTGGCCTATGCATGGCCGTACGGACTATGCCCTTTTGTTTGACCGGAACCACCAAGCCAAACCGGTGGTAGACGAAATCATCCGGATGGCCGTACAATAATTGCCTTAGTGTTCAAATTTTAATTTTAATTTTCAATTTATGACTACTCCGCGTTACCTCGTACCTGATGATTATATGGCCGATCCGGCCGTGCATGTATTCAACGGCAAGTTGTATATTTATCCCTCTCATGACCGCGAGAGCGGCATTCCTGAAAATGACAACGGCGATCATTTCGATATGAAGGATTACCATGTGTTTTCCATGGACGATATTGACGGTCCGGTAACGGACCATGGCGTGGTGCTGGATACGGCGGATATTCCATGGGCCGGCCGGCAGTTATGGGATTGTGATGTGGCCTGTAAGGATGGTAAGTATTACATGTACTTTCCGTTAAAAGACAAGAATGATATTTTCCGTATAGGGGTGGCCGTCGCCGACAGGCCGGAGGGGCCTTTTATCCCGCAGGCAGATCCTATTCGGGGAAGTTACAGTATAGATCCGGCCATATTGGAAGAAGATGGAGCGTACTATATGTATTTTGGCGGCTTATGGGGCGGACAATTACAACGTTATCGTGATAATAAGGCCTTGGAATCCGCAGCATTCCCAAAAGACGATGAAGCGGCTATTCCCTCACGTGTGGCAAGGCTAAGCAATGATATGTTGCAGTTTGCCGAAGAACCCCGCCCGGTAATTGTTTTGGACCAAGACGGCCGGCCGTTGACGGCCGGTGACAATCAGCGCCGTTATTTTGAAGCCTCATGGATGCATAAATACAACGGAAAATATTATTTTTCCTATTCTACCGGCGATACCCATAATCTTTGTTACGCCATAGGTGACAATCCTTATGGACCTTTTGTTTATCAGGGTGTTATTCTGACACCGGTGGTGGGTTGGACAACGCATCACGCTATAGTGGAGTTTAAGGGGAAATGGTATCTCTTTCATCATGACAGTGTTCCTTCCGGCGGACGTACCTGGCTCAGAAGCCTTAAAGTAACGGAATTGGCCTATAATCCTGACGGAAGCATAAAAACCATAGACGGGGGCGGGCTTTGATCGTATGTTTTTTTGATTTACATTTGTAGTATTGTAAATCAAAAAACATACCGGGCCATGAAAAAATCAAGCGCCTTTTTTATACTTCTCGGAGTATTATTGTGTTGTTGCTCCTGCTCCGGCGATAAACCAACCACAGTGCTTCCCAATCCCTATGTGTCTGCCTATTCCGGTGGACTGTTGCCTGCCGGTACACTGATCAAAGTGCGCCTGGCTCAGGAACTGAAGTCCGGAGAAGCCTTGGAAAAGCAATTGAACAATATTTTCAGGCTACACCCTTCCGTAGATGGCGAAGTGTTTATGGAGGATGCGTTCACTGTAGTATTCCGGCCTGCGAAGCGCTTGAAAAGCGCTACGGCGTATACCGTGGATTTTAAGGTGTCGAATATTCGTCCGGAGGCCTCGGGGAGTGATAAAACCTTTACCTTCTCTTTTTCTACCTTAGCGCCTTCTTTTACTTACACCACGGAGGGCCTGCGTTTGTATGAGGGTGTGGAGGGCGGTGATTTCTACCTGCAGGGCGCGGTGCGTACGGCCGACCTGGAAGACAACAGCCGGATAGAAGACTTACTCTCCGTGGAGGCTGCCGGCAAGGCGTTAAAAGTGAGCTGGGACCATACGAATGCTTACCATACCTTTACCGTAGAGCATATTATGGCCCGGGATGAAGCCTATCCGCTCTTGCTGAAATGGGACGGGGCCCCGATTAAGTATAAGTATGCTAAGACCGACAGCCTGCGTGTTCCGGCTAAGGATGTTTTTGAGTTGTTGCATGTGGCTGTTCATCCGGAAGACCTGAGTGTGGATTGCTTCTTTTCCATGCCTTTGGACCCCCGGCAGAAATATGCCTCCTATATTCAGGCCGGTGATTTTTCCAGGCTGCGTTTTACGGTTACGTCTAATAAACTGAAGGTCTATCTTCCGTCGCGTCCTGAGGGCCGGCTGCCCTTTGTGATTAAAGAAGGTTTGCAGTCCGTGCAGACTAAAGTCCTGCCTGCCGATTATACGGATAATTTATTGTTTGAGGAACTGAAACCGCTGGTACGTATGGTCGGTAAAGGTGTGGTCATGCCTAATTCCACCGGCTTGCACCTGCCTTTTCAGGCGGTGAACCTGAGGGCGGTAGATGTGCTTGTCTACCGTACGTTTGAAAATAATGTGCTGCAATTCATGCAGGTGAACAATCTCAACGGTGATTATGAGTTGAGCCGCGTAGCCCTTCCGGTGGCGCGTAAAACGATTCGACTGGATGATGACCGGTCTTTAAACCTGAAAGATTGGAATACCTTTTCTATAGACCTTTCCTCCTTGATAGCACCGGAGCCGGGGGCCATTTATAATGTCCGGATTTTGTTCAATAAGCGTTATTCCCTGTATCCTGGTTGCGGAGAAGGGGCGGACACAGGTGCTGTGGCTACACTGGAAAGCCTGGCCGCGCCGCAGGAAATTGAGGATGATAATTATTGGTGGGCTTCGGAAAATCCCTGCGAAGAGGAGTATTACCACAGGCCGCACTTTGTTTCGCAAAATGTACTGGCTACGGATATAGGATTGATAGTGAAACACGGCAGTGATAAAAATTATATGCTCTTCGCCTCTCATCTGGTTACGGCAGAACCCCTGCAGGACGTGAAGGTCACCTTTTATAACTTCCAGCAACAGCCCATCGGAGAGGGGCGGACCGGTAGTAACGGAGTGCTGCAGCTGGAATTGAAAGAGACTCCTTATATTGTTGTGGCCCGGCAAGGTAATCAGAAAAGTTACCTGCGCCTGGGTGAGGAGCTTTCTTTGTCTTTGAGCGCCTTTGATGTGGCGGGGATGACGGTGGAGAACGGCCTGAAAGGGATGATTTACGGGGAGCGCGGCGTATGGCGCCCGGGAGATACGCTCTTCCTGACCTTTGTCATGGATGACCGCAGGAATCCTTTGCCGGCCAATCATCCGGTAAGTTTTGAACTGTATAATGTGAACCGGCAGCTGGTGTCTAAGCAGCTGCGCACCGAAGGCCGGCATGGCTTTTATACTTTTATTTGCCCTACGGAGCCGGAGGCGCCTACCGGCAATTGGACCGCTTATGTGAAGGTCGGAGGGGCGGTTTTCAGCCAATCTTTACGGGTGGCCACCGTTAAGCCCAACCGCCTGAAAATAGATATTACGCTGGACCATGACCCGGTGATGCCGGGGCAGCCCGTGAGCGGCCGCCTTAATGCCCGCTGGTTACACGGGGCAAAGACAGCCGGCAATAGGACCGCCTTAGCCATGAAACTCTTGCCGGTAGCCACGGCATTTAATAGTTATCCGGACTATGTTTTTGATGACATCACCAAACAATTTACCGCTACGGAAGAGAAAATAACGACCGGCCGGTTGAATGAAAACGGGGAGACGCATTTCAGCCTTCCGCTGGCTACCGGACAGGCTTCGGCGGGTAAATTGCGTGCGGCGGTGCGTGTTCATGTATTTGAAAATGAAGGGGAATATAGTGAAGATTACTTTCAGCAGGACGTTTATCCGTACAAGTCTTACGTGGGTTTGAAGATGCCTAAGGGTACGGGATATGACAACCGTTTGGAAACCAATAAAGACAACCGGATAGAAATGCTGAGGGTAGATGCTTCCGGCAGGCCCCTGCAAGGTCGGTTGCTGGTAGAAGTTTTCCGTTCGCAATGGAGTTGGTGGTGGTATTCGGCCAATGGCAATATTGCCGATTATGCTTCGCGCTTGTATAGTGACCGGGTATATACTACGGAGTTGGAGACGGATGAGAAAGGTAAGGCTGCATTTAACTATAAGCTGCCATCGCCGGATTGGGGCGTTTTTGTGGTGAAGGTAACGGATACCGGGAGCGGTCATTCATCGGCGCAGAAAATGTATATTGACTGGTGGAGTTACGGCCGCGGCGATGAAGACGGCAATGCCGGGGGCGCAACGCTCTTGACTTTCTCTACGGATAAAAAACAGTATAATGTGGGCGAAAAGGCGGAGGTGATTATTCCTTCGGCGCCGGGCGCCAGGCTTATCGTGACGGTGGAAAACAGTACGAAGGTGCTGGCCACATACCAACTTGAATGCAAAGGCAAGGAAAGCCGGTTGAGTATTCCTACTACGAAAGAGATGATGCCTAATGCTTATGTTTATGTCTCTCTGCTGCAGCCGCATGCCGGCGCTGTCAATGATTTGCCGATGCGTTTGTACGGCGTATTGCCTTTGGTCGTGGAAGATCCGCAAAGCAAGTTGACTCCGGTGCTGCATGCACCTGCCGAAATAGCGCCGGGGCATTCCTTTACGGTAAACGTCAAAGAAGAAAAAAACAGGGACATGACCTATACGCTGGCCATTGTAGATGAAGGCTTGCTGGACCTGACGCGCTTTAAAACCCCGGATTTGTGGGGTTATTTCTATCAGCGGGAAGCCTTGGGCGTGCGTACCTGGGACCTGTATAATTTTGTGCTGGGCGCTTATGGCGGCAAGATAGCGCAGTTGTTCAGCATTGGGGGTGATGATGCGTTAAACGCTTCCGGCAAGCGGAAAGCAGATCGTTTCAAGCCTGTGGTGCGCTTTGCAGGGCCTTTTACATTGAAGGGCGGACAAACGGGGAAACATATGTTCAATATCAGCAATTATGTCGGTTCGGTAAGGGTGATGGTCGTCGCCGGCAATAAAACGGCTTATGGAAAGGCGGAGAAAAGTATTCCGGTGCGCAGCCCATTGATGGTGCAGGCCACCTTGCCGCGTGTCTTGGGGCCGGGTGAAGAAGTAACGTTGCCGGTTTCCGTATTTGCTATGGACAAGCGGGTGAAGCAGGTGAAGGTGGAACTAAGCGCCAATGCTTTGCTGGAGGTGGCGGACGGCGCTACCCGTTCTCTGACTTTTAATAGCCCTTCCGAGGCGATGGTTAAATTTAAATTGAAGACAAAAGATAAACTGGGTGTGGCGCAAGTGAAGTTGAAGGCCGTGTCCGGCAATGATACGGCGGAACAAACGATAGACATAGAGGTACGCGCCGCCAATCCGCCCCTGATTGTGTCCAAAGAGCTCGTATTGCAGGATGAGCAGTCGGCCACCCTGGCCTTGGATATGCCGGGGGTAAACGGCAGTAATACGGTGCAGCTGGAAACCTCTGCTGTTCCGCCCCTGAATCTGGGCGCCCGTTTGGGTTATTTGCTTTCTTATCCTCACGGTTGTTTGGAACAGGTGACTTCCTGCGCTTTCCCGCAGTTGTTCCTGCCGGAGGTGGTAGATATGAATGATCAGTTGAAAGAGTTGATGCGCAGACAGGTCGAAGCGGCGTTGCAGCGCTTGCCTTATTTCGCCAGGCCGGATGGGAACTTCAGTTATTGGCCCGGTGGTGCGGTGATTAGTGAATGGGCGGCCTGTTATGCAGGACATTTTATGGTCGAGGCCGAGCAGAAAGGCTACCTGCTTCCTTCCGGATTGAAGGAGAAGTGGCTGGGCTTTCAGCAAAAGGCAGCCCGTGGTTGGAACAAGGCGGATACCGATATGCGTTATGAGTGTCAGCAAAGTGATTTGTTGCAGGCCTATCGTTTGTATGTGCTGGCTATGGCCGGCCGGCCTGAGCTGGGGGCCATGAACCGCCTGAAAGAGCGGACGGACCTGTCTATGCCGTCTAAATGGATGCTGGCCGGAGCCTATGCTTTGTCGGCCCAGCCCGAGGCGGCGGAGCGGCTGATCAATGGCCTGTCCGATAAGCCGGAAGCCTATACCTGTTTGAGCAATACTTACGGATCGGTGAGCCGCGATGAGGCGATGATACTCTCCGTACTAAGCATGATGGGACATAAGGAAAACGCCTTTCTGATGGCCAAGCGGGTCTCCGAGGCCCTGAATGCCGACAGTTGGATGAGTACGCAATCTATTGCATACAGCCTGATGGCTTTGTCCAAGTTTGCACGGAATGAGGACGGCGCCTTGAATTTTACTTACAGGACCGATCATGCCAAGGCGGTGGCGGTGACAAGCCGGAAAGCGTTGTGGAATACTACCTTGGGTAATTATGACGGTAAGTTGAACCTGAGGGTAGATAACAAGAGCCGGTCTATGCTTTATGTGCGGCTGACGGCTAAAGGCATTCCTGCCGGCGGCCGTGAGCAGGCCGGCGGGCGTAACCTTTCGCTTTCTGTACGCTATACTGATGCCGCGGGGCGGAGCCTTGATGTAGAGCGGCTGGCCCAGGGAACGGAATTTACGGCCGAAGTTTCCGTGGCGAACCCCGGACAGCGGGGCTTATATTCCAATATGGCCCTGATGCATATATTTCCCTCCGGTTGGGAAATTATGGACAGCCGCCTGGAGAATACACCTGTGGATAATGCAATTACTTATCAGGATATCCGGGATGATCGCGTATTGAGTTATTTTGACCTGGAGGCCGGTAAATCGTTAATGTTACGCGTGAAACTCCGCGCGGCGTATACCGGTAAATTCTATCTGCCTGCAGTGGCCTGCGAGGCGATGTATGACGCTTCAATCCATGCCAATACTAAAGGACAACAAGTGGAAGTCTATTAAGCCGTTTGTAAAAAAACGCTACATAGGGCTGGCGGTGGGCTTATTGCTTGCCTCCGGCTTTTTGTTGCTGCCTTCGTCGTTTGATGATGTGCCTTTTTCTACCGTGATAGAAAGCGCCGACGGGCGCCTGCTTGGGGCAAAAATTGCAGCCGACGGGCAGTGGCGTTTTCCGGCATCGGGACCTTTACCGGATAAGTATAAGCGTTGTGTGGTGGCTTTTGAAGACCGCCGGTTTTATTATCATTTCGGGATAGATCCGCTGGCCGTTGGCCGCGCTTTACTGGTTAACCTGCGTCAGCGGAAGATAGTGGAAGGAGGAAGTACGCTCAGTATGCAGACCGTACGGTTAATGCGGCAGGGAAAGTCCCGTACTTTTATAGAAAAGGCCATAGAGGCGGTGCTGGCTGTACGCCTGGAACTGCGTTATTCGAAGGCTGAAATTCTAGGCTTGTATGCCCTCCACGCCCCTTTCGGCGGGAATGTGGTGGGCATTGACGCCGCAGCCTGGCGTTATTACGGCCGTCCGCCGGCAGCATTGTCTTGGGCGGAGGCCGCAACCCTGGCCGTTTTGCCCAATGCCCCGGCCCTGATTCATCCGGGGAGGAACAGGTCCGCATTGTTGAAAAAAAGGAATAAGCTGTTGGCGCGCTTGTCGGCCTCCGGTGAAATGGATGCGCAGGACCTGTCTTTGGCTCAGGCCGAGCCCCTGCCCGGACAGCCCTTGCCTCTGCCGATGGAGGCGCCGCACTTGCTGAAACGACTGGCCCGTACCGGCGCCGGGAAGGTTTTTCATACGACCGTCTCTTATAGTTTACAACAATATGCCACAGAAGTGGTGAACCGTCATGGCATACAACAACGGGCCAATGAGGTGAATAATCTGGCCGCCCTGATACTGGAAAATGAAACGGGGCGGGTCTTGGCTTATGTCGGAAATGTAACGGACGCTTATGACGGAGATCAGGGAGAACAGGTGGACTTGATTACCGCCCCGCGGAGTACCGGCAGTATCTTGAAGCCCTTTTTGTACGCGGCCCTATATGATGAGGGTAGCCTGTTACCCGGTATGCTGGTGCCGGATGTGCCTACTTATATCAATGGCTTTGTGCCGCAAAATTTTACCAAGTCTTATGACGGCGCGGTTCCGGCGCATGCGGCGCTGGAGCGCTCTTTGAATATCCCGGCAGTGCTCTTGCTCCAGGAGTATGGTCTGTCCCGTTTTCACGCCCTGTTACGGCGGATGGGTTTCAGTACTATTGTATATGCGCCGGAGCATTACGGACTTTCTTTGATCTTAGGTGGGGCGGAAGTGAATTTATGGGAGGTGAGCAGCGCTTATGCCTCCTTGTCACGTACGCTTAACCGTTTTTACAGAACGAATGGTTATTATACGGCTTCCGATTGGAACCGGCCTGTACTCACGGAAAATGAAAGGCCGGTTTCGGATACCTGTTTGGAAACTACGGGGATCTTAGGTGCTGCGGCTTGTTGGCAATTACTGAATTCTTTGGCGGAGGTTAACCGTCCGGAGGGAGAAACGGAGTGGAAATATTTTCGTTCGTCGCGCAAGCTGGCCTGGAAAACGGGTACGAGCTATGGCAACCGTGATGCCTGGGCTGTGGGTACTACGCCCGAATATACGGTAGGGGTGTGGGTCGGGAACGCCTCGGGGGAAGGCCGCCCTTCGCTTACCGGTGTTACGGCCGCAGGACCTGTATTGTTTGATTTGTTCAACCTCTTGCCGGCTACTTCATGGTATAGCCAGCCCTATGATGAGATGAGCCATATAAGTGTGTGCCGCCAGAGCGGGTACCGTGCCACGGAATTGTGTACGGAAACAGATTCCGTATGGGTGGCGAATGCCGGATTGGATACACCTCCCTGCCCGTATCATCAGTTGGTTCATCTGGATGCATCCGGCCGTTACCGGGTGACGAGTGATTGTTTCTCGCCACATACCATGCTTAGCCGTTCCTGGTTTGTATTGCCCCCGGCCCAGGCGTATTTTTATAAGAATAATCATCACTTTTATGAACCCCTGCCGCCGCTGCATCCGCAATGCTTGTCCGGGCAGCCGGTCCAGAGTATGGCCTTGCTCTATCCTCAGAACGGGTTCAGGATCGTATTGACCCGGCAGTGCGAGGGGGGCATGGGGCAATTAGTGATGCAGGCTACCCACCGCCGCACAGATGCCGTTATTTACTGGCACCTGGATAAAGCCTATCTGGGTTCAACCGGCAACGGACAGCATCAGTTGGCCGTCCTGCCGGAGCCTGGTCGCCATGTATTGACATTGGTGGACGATGAGGGAAATACCATTAGCGGATCTTTTCTGGTAGAATGATAAAGATAAAGAGGGTGTCCAAAAAGTTTTTGGGCACTCTTTTTTTGTTTCATTTTTTCGTAAAATAGTTAGTCAAAAATTTGTATATTAATTTGATTAATAGTATCTTAGTGTTATAAAACAATAATTTATGGCCAAGGTAGTTTTCAAAGCCCTGAGTGGCGGTCAGATGACCCTTTTTCCGGAGCGGTTGGATAGCAAGATCCCATCGACTCATCCTGTGAGGTTGATCAACGCAGTAGTCGACCAACTAAAC
>JAVBQY010000018.1:0-76826 GCA_031548545.1 Bacteroidales bacterium
TCCCAGCTTATGAGGATGGATTGTATCCACCAAAATGCGCTATGGGCGAAAATCTGAGGAAATCAGATTTTTTATCAGAAAAAACGCTCCGAAACAAAAAACAAAAGAGGATGTCCATTTTACTTTTTGGACACCCTCTTATTTTAGTATAATAGTGCCCGGCGAGGATTACTCAGCCACCACTTCAAATTTAATTTTGGCTTTCACATCACGGTGGATCTTCACTTCCGCTTCGTAAGTACCGACTTCTTTCACATGGTCGGCGCCACCCAGAATGGTTACATTGCGGCGGTCAATTTCAAAGCCTTTGGCAGCTAATGCCTCAGCAATCTGAATATTGTTTACCGAACCGAAGATCTTACCGGTAGTACTTACTTTTGCAGCCACATTCACGGTAGCTCCTTCCAATTTTGCAGCCAGGGCTACAGCTTCCTCACGAATCTTCGCGTCCTTGTGGGCGCGTTGTTTCATATTTTCAGCATGCATCTTTTTAGCAGATTCCGTAGCTAAAATAGCATGACCTTGAGGAATCAGGTAATTGGTGGCATAACCGTTACGCACGGTTACGATATCGTCTTTGTGCCCTAAATTGGTCACGTCTTGTTTCAAGATAATTTCCATTTCGTGTTCTCCTTAAACTATTTAAGCAAATCGGTTACGTAGGGCAATAAGGCCAGGTGACGGGCGCGTTTCACAGATTGTGACACCTTGTGTTGGAACTTCAAAGAAGTACCGGTAAGGCGGCGGGGAAGAATTTTACCCTGCTCGTTCAGGAATTTCTTCAGGAACTCAGCATCTTTGTAGTCTACATATTTAATACCGGCCTTTTTGAAACGGCAGTATTTTTTCTTTTTCACATCCACTGTAGGCGGATTGAGATAACGGATTTCGTTGTTTTGGGATTGTGTATTCGTACTCATAATGGTGTTCTCCTTACTTGTTTTCTGATTTGTTGTTACGGCGTTTTTCGGCATACTCTACGGCATGCTTGTCCATGGCAAATGTCAGGTAACGGATCACACGCTCATCACGACGGTACTGGATATCCAACTTGGCAAGGAATTCCGGATTCGCTTTGAACTGGATCAGGTTATAAAAACCTGTAGTTTTTTTCTGGATGGGATAGGCCAGCTTCTTCAAACCCCAATTTTCTTCGTGCACAATTTCACCACCGTTTTCGGTAATGAAGTCACGATACTTTTTTACCGCTTCCTTTATCTGGCTGTCAGATAAAACGGGAGTTGCAATGAAAACGGTTTCGTAATTTTTCAACATGACTCTGTTTATTAGTGATTAATTAAATTTAAAAAGGGCTGCAAAGGTAAGCAAAATAAATGAATAATGAATAATGAATAACGAATAATGAATAATAAAATTCAATTCATAAATAAAAAACATTGATTATAAGTAAATTAGATCAAATTAATATTGATTTGACATTCAATTAACAAATTGTAGCTAATTTTGTCGAATCAGTTGAAATTTTTATGAAAATAGACACCTTCCTCCAACTATTTATTGTAAAAGAACGCAAATTCTTTCCATTGTTTAAACAACAAGGTGAACACTTGCTGGCCGCAGCAAAATTATTGGCTGAAATGCTGCGCGAGACCAATGAAGAAAAGCAAAAACTACTATACCGGGAAATCAAGATAGTAGAACACAAAGGAGACGAAGTGGCAGCCACTATTTACAATGAACTGAATAAAAGCTTCGTAACCCCATTCGACCGGGAAGACATCCAGTTACTCACCTCCCGCGTGGACTCTTTCATCGACCTGATCAACGATACGGGCAAACGGGTGGTGATGTACCAACCCTGCCCCATCACCCCCCACATGGTCACCATGTCCGATTTTGTAGTAGAAGACTCCAAACTGCTTCATGGTATACTGTCGACACTGGAATCAATTAAAAAGAATACGGAAGCCGTATTGGAAGACTGCAAACGCATTAAAGTCATTGAACATGAATGTGACGACCTGTATGAGCTCTCGACCGTAGACCTGTTCAGCCATGTCGACAATCCGGTCATGCTCATGAAACAACGGGAAATCGTAATGACCCTGGAAGAAATTACCGACAGGGCGCAAGACGTAGCCAACATTATGCGCCGTATTATTGTAAAATTCGCTTAATCCGAACGCTTTATGCTAACCCTTGTAATCATCGGCATCGTTATTGCATTGGCGTTCGACTTCCTGAACGGTATGAATGATGCGGCCAACTCCATTGCCACTATTGTAGCCACCAGGGTATTAAGCCCCACAGCAGCCGTAGTATGGGCTGCTTTCTGGAACTTCGCCGCTGTTGCCATCTTCAGCGTGTCGGTAGCCAATACGGTAGGAAAAGGCATTGTAAATCCGGACCTCATTGATGTTTACATGATACTATCCGCCTTGATCGGAAGTGTGGTATGGGTATACTTCTGTTCCATGAAAGGATTGCCCATCAGCGTATCACACGCCCTGATCGGAGGCCTGGTCGGCGCCGCCCTCTTCATACATGGCCCCAGCGCACTGGTATGGAGCGGTATCGGAAAGATCGCCCTGTTTATTATATTATCCCCCATTATCGGACTTGTATTAGGCTTCGCAATGATGTGCCTGGTCATGCTTGTCTTTAAACGCACCAACCCTTTTAAAGCCGAAAAATTATTTCACGGCATGCAGTTGCTGTCTTCTGCTATTTTCAGCCTGGGACACGGCGGCAACGACGCACAAAAAACCATGGGTATCATTGCTATATTATTATATAGCGGAGGCTTTCTGGGCGCAGAGTTCTATGTCCCCACCTGGGTGATCTTTGCCTGCTACACAGCTATTGCCCTGGGCACGCTTATTGGCGGCCAGAAAGTAATCAAAACACTGGGCGACGGACTGGCCAGCATTAAACCCGTACAGGGTTTTTGCGCCGAAACGGCCGGAGCGCTTACACTCATGGGCACAGCCATAAGCGGCATTCCCGTAAGTACGACCCACACCATTACCGGCTCTATCATCGGCGTCGGCATCACCAAAGGTTTTTCCTCCGTACGTTGGGCCACCGCGGCCAATATTGTTGCCGCCTGGGTTTTCACCATTCCCGCTTCCCTGCTTATCTCCGGAACCATCTGCTGGATAATAAGGATGTTTGTGGCAGCTTAGTAAAACAGGGAAACAACCACCTTATAGCCCTGTATCATGCGGTTTCTCGGCACATGAGCAAAACCGCCACAAATTCCATCCTCAACACTCAATTTCACCTCCGCTACTTTTTTTGCACTGCAATTGCATTTATTTGCAACAAAAAACAGCTTCAGGTGTTAATTTTATACCACAGGTTTAAAATTCAACGCAAATATACACCATAAGTTTATATTTTACAACTTTTGGTTTATATTTTTACTCTCTTTATGAGATATTTTTGCAGCATGATGAATTTAGACAAACTCGGAAATAGAATCAGGCTGCTGAGGATAGAGCGGAAATTAACTCAGGAGAACATCGCCACGGAATTGGGCATCTCCGTAACCGCCTACTCCAAGATTGAACGGGGACTCACCAAACTATCGATTCCAAGGTTGGAAAGCATAGCCCGGGTTCTCGGCATCAGCGCCATAAAAATCATGGATACGGAATATGCCGGCAACAACTACCAAAACGACGGCAAAAGTCCGGTAGCGAGAGATTCCGGCATACGCTCCTATGGTGAGTACGACCTGGTATCTTTGGTCCAACGCATCCAGCAACAGGACAAAGAGATCGAACGCATGCATAAAGCCATTGCAGACAAGGAAGAAATTATCAGCCTGCTTAAAGAAAAGCTCAAGGACTAAGCTTAGACAAAAAAAAACAGGGGTAGCTCCGTTTGAAGCACCCCCGTTCCCAATCAATGGTATGCGGTTATAGCCGTTTCCGCAATGCGTCTCCCTGTTGTTCAAAGCCGGGCTTATTCAACAAGGCGAACATATTTTTCTTATAGGCCTCTACCCCCGGCTGATCAAAGGGATTTACCCCCAACATATAGCCACTTACCCCACAGGCTTTTTCAAAGAAATACAACAAGGCTCCGAGGTTGTACTCATTAATAGCCGGTATCTCAATATGAATATTAGGAACACCACCGTCTACATGGGCGAGGAGGGTTCCTAATTCCGCCATTTTATTACATTCTCCTATCCGTTTTCCGGAAAGGAAATTCAGTTGGTCTAAATTCTGTGGGTCATTCGGAATAGTCAACGTGTGCTTTTCACTCTTCACGCTCAATACCGTCTCAAACAAGCTGCGTTCACCTTCCTGCAGATATTGGCCCATGGAGTGCAGGTCCGATGTAAAGTCCACACCGGCCGGGAAAATACCTTTGTTTTCCTTTCCCTCACTTTCACCGTAAAGTTGTTTCCACCATTCGGTAACATAGTGCAATTTGGGATTATAGTTTACCAGGACTTCAATTTTCTTTCCCTGATGATACAGCGCATTACGTACGGCGGCATATTGCACCGCCGGATTGGCCGTATCTTTCCGCGCCGTAGTCACCTCCATGTCCGCGGCGCCTTTGACCAGGGCCTCTATATCAAAGCCGGCTACGGCAATGGGCAACAAGCCTACCGGAGTCAGTACCGAGAAACGGCCGCCTACATCATCCGGAATAATAAAAGTAGTATAGCCTTCTTGTGTGGCCAGCGTGCGCAAAGCGCCGCGCGAGGCATCGGTTACCGCGACAATACGGTCTTTGGCGCCCGCCTTGCCGTACTTTTCTTCAAAATGTTGTTTGATCAGGCGGAAGGCGATGGCTGGTTCGGTAGTGGTTCCGGATTTTGAAATCACAATACATGCGGCCGATCTTTCACGCAAAACCTCCAGCAGTTCGGCATGATAGTCTTCTCCTATGTTCTGCCCTGCAAACACCACGACAGGGTGATTGCGCTCAGGCAACAAGGTGGAGAAACTATGGGATAAAGCATCCAATACGGCTTTAGCGCCCAGATAAGAGCCTCCGATACCGATTACCACCACCACGTCTACTCCCTTGGAAAGTTTGGCGGCAGCCGCTTTAATGTCGGCCAGCTCCGCCGGTTGTATAGAGGAGGGAAGATTGATCCATCCCAGAAAATCATTGCCCTTTCCTCCACGCCCCTCCAGTTCCGACAAAGCGTTCAGCGCCTTGTCTTCCCAGCCGGATAATTCTTTTTCATTTACAAACGAAGAGGTCGATTTCAAATTTACGGTTACTGTATTCATACTTATTAAGATTAGTCGGGCGCTTTTCAGCCTCCATTTAATTAATTCCTTTGATTTGTTTTATAGCCTGCCGCGGATCCGGAGCGCCGAATACGGCGTAACCGGCCACCAGGACATCCGCTCCCGCCGCATAAAGCCGGCCGGCATTCTGCGTATTCACCCCGCCGTCAACCTCTATCAGGGTATCAAGGCCTTTGTGCATAATCATTTCTTTCAGACGGGCCACCTTCTCATAGGTATGTTCTATAAAGGCCTGTCCGCCAAAACCCGGATTTACAGCCATCAGCAACACAAAATCCGCCTCCTGTACAATATCCTCCAGCAATGCCACCGGCGTATGCGGGTTTAAGACAACCCCGGCTTTCACATCCCGTTTGCGGATCTGTTGCAGGGTACGGTGCAAGTGGGTAGAGGCTTCGTAATGCACAGACAGGTATTGGGCGCCAGCCTCTGCAAAAGCATCAATATAACGATCGGGATCCACAATCATCAGATGAACATCCAAGGGTTTGGCGGCTTTGGCGGCAATTGATTTTACCACCGGAAAGCCGTAAGAGATATTAGGCACAAAAAGACCATCCATAATATCCAGGTGAAACCAATCGGCGGCACTGTCGTTCACCATAGCCACATCCGTATCCAAGGCACCGAAGTTGGCCGATAGCATGGATACCGAGATTAATTTTTTCATCATAGTAATCTTGTAATTCACAAAGGTAGTTATTTTTTTCGTATTTTTGCCATCATTAAAAACAAGATATGCCGGAAGCAGCGCTACATACAAGAACAGAAGAGCCATTGGTATCTATTGCCTTATGTACCTATAACGGAGAACAATACCTGTGCGAACAGCTGGACTCCCTGATCGGGCAAAGCTACCCCCGGCTTGAGATCATTGCCATAGACGACAATTCCTACGACAACACAGTGGCTATTCTGAAAACATATGCCGGGCGTTATCCTTTCATACATATACATGAGAATCAAGAAAATATAGGACCCGTATTAAATTTTGAAAAGGCCTTATCCTACTGCTCAGGAGAATATATTGCCATATCCGACCAGGATGACATCTGGGCTCCGGACAAGATCCGCACCCTGGTAGATGCCATCGGTGACCACCTCCTGGTATATGCGGTGTCGGAACTGGTGGATGAATCCGGCGCAACACTGCATAGAACTTCTATTGACAAGAAGCGGCTTTATCGCGGCGATGACCTGCGCACCGCACTGATGATCAGTTTCACCTGGGGGCATAACATTTTATTCCACCGGAAACTGGTCCAACTGGCCCTTTCACCGGAAGGACATACCGATTATGATTGGAAACTGGGGCTTGCAGCCCTGAACTATGGCCGCTTAACTTATGTAAACCGGATACTGGTCAAGCACAGGATGCACCAACACAATGTCACCCTTACCAGCGACAACCGGATCGGAATAAAAGGCCGGCTGCAAACATTACACGCCAGGTTGCAATTCGTACTTGGTTTTAAAGAGGTGCGGCACCGGGTGCTTATAGAAAAATTATACCGGCTAAGCAATCCCAACGGAAATTGGCACCACCGCTGGAAACTGGCCATAGTATTATTTGTCCACCGGAAGAGCCTGTATTTTATTTCCGCAAAAAGCGATCTATCCACCCTTAACAGTATACGCCTTTATCTTTTTTAAGCGTCAACTTGTCAAGCAGCGCAAGCAGGCGCTTTCGGGTATTGCTTTCCGCGATGAATACCGGCTCTTGCGTGTAATCAAAATGCCGCAGGCGCTCAATCAGCGTATCCATGCTTTCTTTATGCATGTAAGCCTGCAGGAAGACATCGTCTATCAAGGTCTTCCATCCGCTCTTATTACCCCAGTAATGCCCGACCATCGTATCTGCAGGCGAAAGGCCATAAATATAATCCACGGCCCGGGTCATTGAAAACTGTTCTGTGATCTGGGTTACAATACCGGCGGCGCAAAGCGCATCGGAAAGGGCCAGTCCCAGGCGTACACACTCCAACTGGCGCTCTGCCGGAAGCGCTATTAATCCGGCGTTCCACATATCCGCCGTGGTGTTAAATGTAAATTCGCCAAATGTTTTGCCCTTGATTTGCCGCCATACCCGTCCGGCAGTATGTTTCATGGCCGCCAGATCACCCTCCCGCTTATGCATAAAACCCTTACCTGCCGACAAACCTTCAAACAGCTGCGCTGACGGCGCATACAAAAAAGTATCCGTATCCAGATATATAAAAGCCTGCCCGGGGTGTTTCAAACAAAAATCTTCCATTGTTTTGATCTTCACCCGATAAATAAAATCCTGAGGACCTCTCCAATCCCGCACTTTATCTTTTGTCAGGTATTCCACCTGCACCTGATCTCCGAACCATTTATACATTTCAGGCGCATCCGTATACACGGAAATACCGTCAATACCGCCCCGAGACAGAAAAGATAATATGGAAAAATAACATTGTGTATGATAAGAAATTATATCACCTGTTATAAAGTAGACCAAATACATGCTAATATAGTATATAAATAACAAATATACAAAAAAATTTGCGGTTTTAAATTGTTGTCGTATATTTGCATCGAATTTATTCAATATCACTCCCTCCCACAAATACATCCCACCACTCGGTTTAAACATCATTTATGTACGATATTTCAGAACTACAGAACAAAAGTATTGACGAATTGCGTTCTATTGCAGACAATCTTAAGTTAAAAAAAATCAACGCTTTAGAAAAACCGGAGCTCATCTACAGAATCCTTGACGAACAATCCGTACAAGGAGATGCACCGGAACGGGAAAAGCCGGAAAGAGCAGAAAGAAAGAAACGCCGGGAACGCATAGAACGTCCAACCGAAGAAAAGCAACCTGCAGCTGCACCTGAAACAGCGCCTGCTGTGGACATCCAGCCTGCAGCAGTAGTGTCTGAAGAAACTGTTGCCGCACCTGTAGTGAAAGAGGAAAAGAAACGCGGCCGCAAACCTGAAAAGCATAACAAAGCCAACGAACAAAAAGCGGCCAACACAAGCGAACAACAACCATCACAAACGTTATCACATCCTCAATCTCCGGCACAACCACAACCACAACCACAGCCTCAACCAAAACCAAAACAGCAAGCACAAAACCCACCTCAGCAACAGCCGTCACAACAGCCGTCACAACAACAAAACCAGCAAGCCAAGCATACACACCAGAACAAAAACGATGTTCCGTACGGCAACGTCAACCCTAATACTACCACGGTGACCGTTATCAACGGTAAGAAAGTAGAATTTGAAGGTACCATTGAAGCCACCGGCGTACTTGAATTAATGCCCGAAGGCTTCGGTTTCCTCCGCTCGTCGGACTATAATTACCTGAGTTCACCGGACGACGTATACGTATCTCAATCACAAATCAAACTCTTCGGACTTAAAACCGGCGACATGGTAACCGGCGGAGTACGTCCGCCGCGCGAAGGAGAGAAATACATTCCGCTGGTACACGTAAAACATATCAATGGACGCACGCCGGACTATATCCGCGACCGTATTCCCTTTGATTTCCTCACGCCGCTTTTCCCTACAGAAAAGTTCAACATTACAGGAAACGGGCACAACAAACTGGAGACGCGTGTTGTGGACATGTTCACCCCAATCGGCAAAGGCCAACGCGGACTGATCGTAGCACAACCCAAGACAGGGAAAACCATGCTATTGAAAGAGATTGCCAATGCCATTGCCGACAATCATCCGGAAGTGTATATGATCGTACTGCTCATTGACGAGCGTCCGGAAGAAGTAACCGACATGGCCCGTAGTGTAAAAGCGGAGGTCATCGCCTCTACCTTTGACGAACCGGCCGAACGCCATGTAAAGGTAGCCAATATCGTACTCGAAAAAGCAAAACGCCTGGTAGAATGCGGGCATGATGTGGTGATCCTGCTGGACTCCATTACCCGTCTGGCACGTGCATTCAACACCGTTCAACCGGCCTCCGGTAAAGTATTGAGCGGCGGGGTGGATGCCAATGCCCTCCATAAACCCAAACGTTTCTTCGGCGCCGCCCGTAATATTGAAGGTGGCGGGTCCCTTACCATTCTTTCCACCGCCCTTATTGACACCGGCTCCAAGATGGACGAAGTGATCTTCGAAGAATTTAAAGGTACGGGCAATATGGAGCTGCAATTAGACCGCAAATTGTCGAACAAACGTATTTATCCGGCTATTGACGTTACCCTCAGCAGTACCCGGCGCGAAGACCTCCTGTTAGATAAAGACAAGTTGAACCGCATTTGGATCCTGCGTAACTACCTGACGGATATGAATTCCGTAGAGGCTATGGAATTTCTCCGCGATCGCATGAGGCGTACCCAGAATAATGATGAATTTTTATTGTCCATGAATAAAGATTAATGACCGGTTTGAAAAAATATTGCACAAAGGACATACTCATGTCCTTTGTTTTTTCTATCTGTGCAGCATCCTTGTTGTTCAGTAATGACCTGGTTATATTTTCCAATCTTTTATTCGGACTAACCACCATCTTTATTCTGTCCTTTTATAAAGAAAAGCTAAGCCGCCCCACCCTGCCGGTCATACTATGGACTGTCACTTATCTGGTCCGCGTCCTATGGCTGCTGGTAGATCATGATCCGGACTACGGGCTCAGGTGGCTGGACACCTGCCTGCCCTTTATCTTTTATCCCATTGCCATGCAATGGCTGGCCCCCAGCCAACGGGTAGTGAAATTCACCCTCACCTTTTTCTTTTATTGCTGTCAGGTCTTTTGCCTGATCGTGCTCGTCTTCTCCCTGTTATCTATCTGCAGTATCCCTATTTCCCTCAAAACATGGCTATCGGAAATAAAAAATTTTTACCCTTTGGCCTATTCCTGGAGCAACTATGACCACCCCTCCTACCTGGCCATCATTTATCTTTTTACACTCCCTGTGGGGTATTACCTCAAGCGGGAATATAACAACTTATCCAACATAGTGTTAGCCCTCAGTTTTATCATTACCGGAGCGGCCGTATTGATGACAGGCGCCCGTATCGGCATGATTATATTTGTGTTATTATCGATTTTTATACTTATACACCGTATAGCCCGCCAACGGCAAATCATGGCCATAGGCATTATGGCGCTTATGCTGGCGGCCGGAATTATAGGCATAAAATATTTCCACAATGGACTGGCCGGCCGTTTCCAGGATCCCATACGCGAACAGCTCTTTAAAACAGCCGCCTACTCCATCAAACAACAGCCGCTATTGGGCATTGGCGCCGGAGGCGCCGTCGGGGTGATAACAGATCCGGAAACAGCGAAAAAACTCGGCTATCCCTCTCCTACGCCTGTCACCTATGCCCACAACCAATACCTCGGCGAAGTGATGTGCTTCGGGCTCATCGGCGCACTGGCCTTATTTGCCGTCCTGGGCTATTTCATCTGTATCTCCGTAAAAAGAGAGGACTTGCTCATGCAGGCCCTCTTATTGATACTCATCGTCTTTATGTTTACCGAAATGCCCTTTGCCTCCAACAAAGGCATCAACTTTTCCCTTTTCTTCCTTAGCCTGTTGTATTATGGAAAAAATAACCGCAGTCATACTCACCTTCAATGAAGAAAAAAACATTGACCGCTGCCTCCGTTCTCTGCAAAAGGTAGCGGACGAAATTATTGTAGTCGATTCCTATTCGACCGACCGGACAAAAGAGATTTGCGAGGCTTACCCCTCCGTACGTTTCCTGCAACAGGCCTGGCTGGGTTTCGGCCCGCAGAAAAACTGGGGCAATGACCAGGCCTCCTATGACTATATCCTTTCACTGGATGCCGATGAGGCCCTCTCGGAGGAACTGGCCGCGGCCATACTGAGGGTGAAGCAGGAAAGCTTAAAAGGCTGTTACAGCCTCGACAGGCTGAACTATTATTACGGCAAATTCCTGAAACACGGACTGGAATATCCGGACCGCAAGCCCCGGCTATTCAATCGCACAACGGCCCGTTGGAATACATCGCCCGTACATGAGGAACTGGACGGAGCCAGCCATCCTGTATTACTGAACGGCTACCTGCACCATTACACCTACCACTCCGTTACCGGCCACTTGGAAAAAACAGACCGATATTCCACGCTGGCAGCTAAAGGCTACCTTGACCGGGGTAAAAAACCAGCGGGGCTCAAACTGGTGTTTTCCCCGCTGTTTACATTTATCAATGCATATATACTAAGGGCCGGCTTCCTTGATGGAAAACACGGCCTGGTCGTTGCCTGCATGCGCAGCTTTGGCGCATTTTTAAAATACGCCAAACACTGGCAGTTGTATTATTTTTCCGGTCGCATTTGAGGAAAGAGCAGCACGTCCTGAATAGACAGCGCGCCGGTCATCATCATCACCAATCGGTCAATGCCGATACCCATGCCCGAAGTGGGCGGCATGCCGTATTCCAAAGCGCGTACAAAGTCCATATCTATGAACATGGCCTCATCATCCCCCTTTTCCTTGAGTTTCACCTGATCCTGGAAACGCTCCAGCTGATCGATCGGGTCATTGAGTTCCGAGTAAGCATTGCATATTTCCTTACCGTTTACAAAGAGTTCAAAACGCTCGGTAAGGTTGGGGTTATTACGATGACGCTTGGTCAGGGGCGATAGTTCTATCGGATAATCTATGATAAAAGTAGGTTGGATCAAATGCTGTTCGCACTTTTCGCCGAAGATGGCGTCAATCAGCTTGCCCTTGCCCATGGTCTTATCCACCGCAATATGCAAGCGGTTGCACTCGGCGCGGAGCTGATCTTCATCCATACCGGAAATGTCCACTCCGGCATATTCTTTGATCGCGTCAAGCATAGGCAGGCGACGATAAGGTCCTTTGAAGTCAATCATATTATCGCCGATTTTCACTGTTGTATCGCCGTTCACAGCGGTAGCCACTTTCTCAAACAGTTGTTCCGTAAACTCCATCATCCACAGATAATCTTTATACGCCACATAGATTTCGAGACAGGTAAATTCAGGATTGTGCGTCCGGTCCATCCCCTCGTTGCGGAAATTACGCGAGAATTCATATACGCCTGTGAAGCCGCCGACAATAAGGCGCTTGAGGTATAATTCATTGGCGATACGCAGGTACAATGGAATATCCAGGGCGTTGTGATGCGTGATAAAAGGCCGGGCCGTAGCGCCACCCGGGATGGATTGCAGCACCGGCGTGTCTACTTCCAGATAACCTTTATCATTGAAGAAGGTGCGCATGGCATTGATCAACTTCGTACGTTTAAGGAAGACTTCACGCACCTGAGGGTTCACAATCAAATCTACATAACGCATGCGGTAACGCTGCTCGGGATCGGAAAAGGCATCATACACCTCTCCGTCTTTTTCTTTCACGATAGGCAATACACGTAATGATTTACTCAACAGCTTGAATTCCTTGGCATGGAGTGATAAGGCGCCGGTCTGCGTGATAAACGCAAAACCTTTTACCCCGACAATATCACCAATATCCAACAATTTTTTGAATACGGTATTATAAAGGGTTTTATCTTCACCCGGGCAAACATCATCACGTTTGATGTACACCTGGATACGGCCATGCTCATCCTGCAGTTCAAAAAATGCAGCCGCGCCCATAATACGGCGGGTCATGATACGGCCGGCCATACTCACCTGCTGGAAATTATTTTTTTCCGGACTGTATTGTTCACGGATCTCTTCCGTGGTGGCATTTACCTCGAATTCTTCGGCAGGATAAGGGTTAACCTGTAAATTTTGCAGCTCCTTCAGCGATGCGCGGCGGACAGCCTCCTGTTCGCTTAATCCTAATTGTTCCATGTTCTAAAATAATTTATCAGTTTTTTTTGAAGGTATTTTTTATCTTTAAAGGCAGAAAGTTCTTCCTTTGAAATCCGGAAGAGATGATTACCCTGTGCCTGTTGCGAAGCGGTTACGATTTCAAAATCGTGGTAAGTCTGTTGCTGAAATGAGGTCAAAACGGCAGCCGGCAAGACATCTTCTACCAATAGGGAGACATTGGGTCCGGAAACACCAATACGATGCCAGTGCGGCGGCAGGATTTTATCCGTAAAATCCGCCGGATGATTATGGAACCACTTGGCGGGAGCCACCACTACTTTTTCGCCGGAAGGATTCAGCCAGGCGCCCCACCAGCTAAAAGAACTATTGGCTATGATATGATGCCTGCAACAATGCATCAGCTGCAGGTCGCGAAAACTATTTTCACCCTTGTTCCAATCAATATAGACAGCGCCGGGGAGCGACAGGTTCTCTTTCACCCATAAGGGATCATCGGAAAAAACAAAAAACTGCGGAGCAGTGACCTTTTCCCGAATGTAAGCAATAGCCTCCCTGTAATAATCCGGGGAACAGATATCGCCGAAATACGGCCGCATGTGGGGCTGGCGGTAATCACCGCGGCGCACGTGCAGGCTAACCGCATTGGTGGAACGGATGTGTTCCAGCGCCTGCCCGTTTTGTACATCGCCTTCCGTCAGCGGAATAAATTGCAGTTCCTGTAACAAATCCTCTCTTACGGCTTCCGGATAGCGATATTCCTGCCAATGGGCCTTCCACCAGATTTTTTTTCCGGAAGGATTTTCCTTGTCCGTTCGCAGGTTGATCCGGAAAATATGGCGGAACACTTCAGCGGACAGGTATAAGGGGCGCGCTTTCCAGGCCGGCAACAGCCTTTTATCGGCTGCCACTGTCCGGAAAATCCGTTTCAGTTCAAATCCGCCGTGCTTGCTGATAAACGAAGCCGTGCCGTCAAGATAGACGCCCCGCCCTTCCTTTTTCAACAAATACCGGAAAAAAGCATACTGAAACAGCTGATTACCTAAACCGCCTTGTATATAAACAATCTTCATCCGCTATATAATCCTGTAATTTTTATATTCAAACAGCCTTTTACCTGTCAGGCCTTCCACCCAATGCAGTATCCGGTGGCGAAACTTCATTACCTTGCGGGTGGGATCAGCCTCAAAAGCCCAATTCATACGGTCAATACGCGCCTGCATCACTGCCGGATGGGTACCGGTAAAATGCCGCAGGCCGTCTATCTTGGAATAATCAAAAGCCGCAGCCTGGAAGACATTACGTTCCATCCACTCGTCATCATGCCAGAGGCGGTTAAAAGACTCGGCCTTGGCCTGCTGAAATTCCGGTGGCTTTACCCAACCGTAATGATAGACGTAGGCGTCTACCGGTTTTACCCGCAACTTGCGGTCATGCTTGCGGAAACCCTGTGCATCACGGTAAGAACGTATCGTTTTATCATTGCGTACAACACGGATTTCATGACGGTACCAGCGACGGGAGGTACCCACATAGTCATAAGAGCCATAAAAGTGCTCGTAGTTGAAAAGCAAGCCATCCACCTCCGGACGGTCTTTGTAGGCTTCCATGGCCCGGCGTATGGCCGGCAAATATTGTTCATGGACCACCTCATCGCCCTGAATATAAAAAGCCCAGTCGGAATCGGGAGAAATAGCATCAAAAGCCTTATTGGTTTCCACGGCCAGTACACGTCCGCCTTCACGCAGTCCGTCATCCCACACGGAATGTACAATCCGGATCTTATCCGAACCTATGCTCTCCACAAGCGCCAGCGTATCATCTTCAGAGGCACCGACACACACAATTACTTCATCACAAAGCGGTAAAATGGAGGTAATCGCTTCCTTAATCGGATAGTCATACTTTATCGCATTACGCACAAATGTAAAACCACTGACTCTCATAAGTGTTTAAAATTTTTAATCCACAAAGATAGAATTTTATGAGGGATTTTCCCGAAAAAATGTTAACTTTGTGAAAATTTATACTTTGGCACTCGAAAAGAAATGGATAGTAAAGGAACAAGGTAATCCGATCGTTGTCCGCCACCTGGCCTCGGAACTCGGCATTGACCAAACACTGGCTAATTTGCTGGTGCAAAGAAATGTAAACACCTTTGACGAAGCCAAGAGTTTTTTTCGCCCCGAATTATTCAACCTGCATGACCCTTTCCTGATGAAGGATATGGACAAGGCCATTGACCGTATTGACAAGGCCCTGTATGACAAGGAAAAGATCATGGTATACGGTGATTATGATGTAGACGGCACCACGGCCGTAGCATTGGTATACACCTTCCTCAAGGAGTTGGGCGCCAACGTTTCTTTTTATATTCCGGACCGCTATGACGAAGGTTATGGTATTTCTTACCAGGGCATCAATTATGCCAAAGAGCACGGGGTATCGTTAATGATTGCCCTGGACTGCGGCATCAAAGCTAAGGAAAAGATAGATTATGCCAATGACCGCAGTATAGATTTTATTATCTGTGACCATCATCTGCCGGACGAAACGCTGCCTAAGGCTGTAGCCGTTCTGGACCCGAAGCGGACGGACTGTAATTATCCGTTCAATGACCTTTCGGGCTGCGGCGTAGGCTTTAAAATGTTACAGGCTTATTTCCTGCGGCACGACATTCCGCTGGAACAGCTATACCCTTATCTGGACCTGGTTGTGGTGAGTATTGCCGCCGACCTGGTATCGATTACCGGAGAGAACCGCATACTCGCACATTACGGGTTGAAACAGCTCAACAGCGCACCGCGGAAGGGCCTGTTGTCTATGATTAAACTGGCGGGACTGGAAAAGCACCATATCGCCATTGACGACATCGTATTTAAAATCGGTCCCCGCATCAATGCCGCCGGCCGCATGGAGTCCGGTTCCGCCGCCGTAGAATTGCTGGTGGCCGAGAATGAAGAAATAGCTACAAAGATAGGCTGGACCATCAATACCCATAACAATGACCGTAAAAGCGTAGACCGTGAAACCACACAGGAGGCGCTGGCCATGGTCACCAATGATGAACTACTGTGCAATAAAAAAAGCACCGTACTGTTCAATCCCAACTGGCACAAAGGTGTGGTTGGGATTGTTGCTTCACGGCTGGTGGAGACCTTTTACCGCCCGTCTATCGTACTCACGCAGAGTAACGGTTTTATTACCGGATCGGCGCGAAGTATTCCGGGCTTTGACCTGTATGAGGCCATAGAGTCCTGCTCCGACCTGCTGGAAACTTTCGGCGGGCATATGTATGCCGCCGGCCTCACCCTGCGTGAAGAAAATTTCGACAATTTTTGCCGCCGCTTCGAAACCTATGTCGCCGACCATATCACCGACGAGATACTCACGCCCCTGATTGATATCGACACCTACCTTGACTTCAAACAAATTACTCCGAAGTTCTTCCGCCTGCTCAAACAATTCCAACCCTTCGGCCCCGGCAACCTGTCGCCCGTATTCCTCACGGAAAAGGTCTATGACAACGGCAACGGCCGTATTGTGGGCAGCGATGCAGGACACCTCAAGCTCGAACTGATCCAGGAAGATGAGCCTTACCGTCCTATTTCCGCCATCGCCTTCAACCAGTCGGAACATTTTGACTTCATGCAAAGCGGTAACCCGGTAGACGTGTGCTATTCCGTGGCGGAAAATTACTACCGCGGCATTGCCAACATCCAATTACGTATTAAAGACATCAAGCCCCGCGAGGAAATCGTGTAAGCCCCGGCTCAGCGTTGGCTTAACTGTTCCATCAAATGGGCAAGAGGATTGACGGCGGTATCGATGATGATTGACGCCTGGTTATAGTATTGTTCGCGCCGGAACAAGCTTTCCTCAATATATTGCCGTAAGGCCGGTCCGGTTTTCCCCTGCAGCAACGGGCGGTGAGTGGACTTATGTCCCTCAATGCGCTGCACCAGTTGCTCCGGCAGGGCTTGTAAATAAACCGTAATGCCACAGGCATTCATCCGCTCCATATTGTCATAAAAACAAGGCAGCCCGCCGCCGCAAGCCACGACCAGCCGTTCACGGCCGAACAAAGCATGCAAAATTTCCTGTTCGTAACGGCGAAACCGCTCCTCCCCCTCTTCCTCAAAAATCGCCGCCACACTCTTAGCACAGCGTTCCGCAATCAAGGTATCGGTATCCGCAAAATCATAGCCCAGCTCCTCCGCCAGCGCCTGCCCCAAAGTCGACTTCCCGCTGCCCATAAAACCGAGCAGGAAGATGGGTGGCGAATTGGGAGTTGAAGAATGCATAAATAGTGAATAGTGAATAGTGAATAGTGAATAGTGAAATGCAGCTTATTATTCACTATTCGTTATTCATTATTCGTTATAATAGTGTCATTTGCACGGCGTCATTGTCTTGCGTGGAATCAGGGGTGCCGTCCGGCTCATCATTCACCTCCGGCTCCTTTTCCAGCGGTGCTATAAATTCAATGGTATTCACATCATAGGTAGTGACCCGCTTGCCTTTGGCGCGGAAACTCTTGACACCGATAAATTCGTCCACATCCACATATTCCGGTTCCCGTTTGGCATGCTTACCCTTGAAAGTTACTTCCAGCTGCGGGAAACGGTCCGGCGAGATTTCGAGCAGGTAAGACCCCGGCGCCTCACTGATAAACAATTGCGGCTTATCATCGCTGGACTCAAAAGTAAAGCGCTTCACGTAACAGGCGCCCATTTCAGCGTCATAATAAGTAGCGGAATACACTTTCTTCGGGTCAAATTTTTCCATCAACAGCAACTGCTGCTCATACCGGTTACTCAGGTCAAAGTTCGTGGTATAGAATTGCCCCTGCTGCGTCACGGCCAATATGCGGTCGCCATTGCCGAACTCACCCAGCAACTCGCCGCGGCCGTCGGTATTGAGCCGTTGAATATCCGCATCAAACCAGATCTGTTGTCCGCCCAGGGTTGAAATGCCTTTTTCTTTCAAGACAATCTTATGGATGGCGTAGCGGGCCAGGATATTGCCCATAGAGCCGCGGCCTTTCACGGCCAGGGCACTGAAATCAAAGTCAAAAATCAGTTTCTTGAGTTTCGGTCGCGGCTTCAGGTAGATTTTCAGCACCTCGGCCTCGCCGTTGGAATTAGCCGTAAACCACATCACCTGTGAACCTTCACGCCCCTGCGACACATCATACTCCTTGTCACGCGTAATACCCGAGACGAAGAAACGTTTCACATAAATGTCGCCATTTTTTCCGTCACGATAGACTGCATTATAGATCGTACGCTCATCATTACGCTTGAACACGGCGGCATGGATAATATCCTTGCCGAAAAAAGCCTTGTCCGACACCTTGCTGATAATATATTTCCCGCTCTTCAGGAATACGATGATATCATCGATATCCGAACAGTCGCACAGGTACTGCGCCTCATCGTCACGCTTGAGGTCCATCCCCACAAAACCCTCATTATAATTCACGTAAAGTTTGGCATTGGCCACCACAACATTGGTAGCCTCTATCGTCTCAAAGCTACGCAATTCCGTTTTACGCTCAAAATTTTTCCCGTACTTCTTTTTCAGCTGGCGGAAATAATTCACCGTATACTCCACCAGGTTGGCGAGGTCGTTCTCCACCTCTTCCATCTCCGATTCAATATTTCTGATGCGTTCGTCCGCAGCCTTGATATCGAATTTGGATATCTTGCGCACCGGCTTTTCTACCAGCCACTCCACATTCTCACGGGTAATGGGGACTTTCAGTCTTTTCTCAAAAGGCTTCAAGGCCTCTTCCACCGCCGACAGTTGTTGCTCCCAGGACTTGGCATCGCTTTCCAACTCGCGGTAAATTTTCTGTTCAAAGAATATTTTTTCAAGTGACGAATAGTGCCAGTCTTCCTGCAACTCACGGAGCCTGATTTCCAGTTCCTGCTGCAACAGGTCTTTGGTATGCTCCGCATTGTGCCGTAAGATTTCTTTCACGCCTACAAAGCGGGGCTTTTCGTGTTGGATCACACAGCAATTGGGAGATATGGATATTTCACAATCTGTGAAAGCATACAGGGCGTCAATGGTTTTATCGGGCGACACATCGTTGTGCAGGTGTACCACGATTTCCACATGCTGCGCCGTATTGTCATCGACTTTACGGATCTTGATCTTGCCCTTGTCATTGGCCTTGAGAATAGACTCTATCAGCGTGGTGGTGGTCTTTCCATAAGGAATATCCGTAATCACCAGCGTTTTCTTATCCTGTTTGGTAATGCGCGCCCGCACCTTCACGGCGCCACCCCGCAATCCGTCGTTATAACGGCTGCAATCGGCCATACCGCCGGTCGGGAAATCAGGATACAGCTCAAAGTCCTTGCCCTTAAGGTGTGCTACGGCACCATCAATCAGTTCATTAAAATTATGCGGCAGAATTTTCGAAGCCAGGCCCACGGCAATCCCCTCCACACCCTGCGCCAACAACAGCGGGAACTTCACCGGCAGGGTCACAGGCTCCTGGTTACGGCCGTCATACGAGGCCATCCACTCCGTCGTTTTGGGATTAAAGACCACCTCCGATGCAAATTTCGACAGCCGGGCCTCAATATAACGGGGCGCCGCAGCGCCGTCTCCCGTATAGATATTGCCCCAGTTTCCCTGGCAGTCCACCAATATATCCTTCTGCCCCAGTTGCACCAGGGCATCACCTATAGACGCGTCGCCATGCGGATGGAACTGCATGGTATGCCCGATGATATTGGCCACCTTATTGTAACGTCCGTCGTCCATCCGCTTCATCGAATGCAGGATACGGCGTTGCACGGGTTTCAGCCCGTCATCAATATGAGGTACCGCCCGCTCCAAAATTACATAGGAAGCGTAATCCAGGAACCAGTCTTTATACATCCCGGTGAGTTTATAGCGCTTCTCGCCATCACTCAGCAGTTTGGCGTACTTGCCCTGCGGCTCGCCGGCAACTTCATCGTCTTCTATGAGTTCTATATCTTCTGACATACCTCTACCATTTCAAAATTAAAGTTCTATAGCTTCCTCTTGCTCCTCCTCTGTCTCCAGGCCTTCTTCCACCCGCAGGTTATCAATGATGAAACCCTGGCGATCCGGCGTGTTTTTGCCCATATAAAATTCAAGCAGGTCGTGAATGGAATCTTCCTTGCTCAGGCGCACACGGTCCAGGCGTATATCTTCGCCGATGAAATAACGGAACTCGTCCGGTGAGATTTCACCCAAACCTTTGAATCGCGTAATTTCCGGATGTGCGCCCAATTTCTTAATGGCCTCGTTTTTCTCTTCCTCACTGTAACAATAATGTGTTTCTTTCTTATTGCGCACACGGAACAGCGGGGTTTGCAGGATGGCCAGATGTCCCTGACGGACCAGATCCGGAAAGAATTGCAGGAAAAAGGTGATTAACAACAAACGGATGTGCATGCCGTCCACATCGGCATCGGTAGCGATCACTACATTGTTGTAGCGCAGGTCTTCCATATCGTTCTCTATATCCAGCGCGGCCTGCAGCAGGTTGAATTCTTCATTTTCATACACGACCTTTTTGGTCATGCCATAGGTATTGAGCGGCTTTCCGCGCAGGCTGAACACGGCCTGCGTATTTACATCCCGGCTCTTGGTAATGGAACCGCTGGCCGAGTCCCCTTCCGTAATGAACAAGGTGGATTCCGGCGCCCGGTCATGCTTATCTCCATAATGCACACGGCAATCCCGTAATTTTTTATTATGCAGGTTGGCTTTCTTCGCCCGCTCACGCGCCAGTTTCTGTATGCCGGAAATGGCCTTGCGCTCTTTCTCCGACTCCAGGATCTTTTTCAACAAGACCTCGGCCGTATCCGGATGTTTGTGCAGGTAATTATCCAGCTGTTCCTGCAGAAAGTCCAATATAAAGTTACGGACGGACGGACCGTTAGGCCCCATATCTTTAGACCCCAGCTTGGTCTTGGTCTGCGATTCGAAGACCGGCTCTTCTACCTTCACACTCACAGCCGCCACTATAGAATGACGGATATCCACCGGATCAAAATCCTTCTTGAAAAAATCTTTCATCGTCTTGGCCACCGCCTCACGAAAAGCCGCCAGGTGCGTACCGCCCTGGGTGGTGTGCTGTCCGTTCACAAAAGAAGAAATAGACTCGCCATATTCCGTACCGTGGGTTATCACAACTTCGATATCTGCTCCTTTCAGGTGAATGGGCGGATAAAGCGGCTCCTCGCCCATGGTCTCATTCAGCAGGTCCAATAAACCATTTTTCGAAACATATTGGACATCATTCAACGCTATAATAAGTCCGGCATTCAGGTAGGTATAATTGCGTACCATCTGCTCCACGAACTCCATATTGAAGACATAGTTCGTAAACAACTCATCATCGGCGGTGAAGCGTACCAGCGTTCCGTTCTTCTCGACCGTTTTCTGCTCTTCTTTGTGCTGTAAGACGCCTTTGCTGAAAGAGGCATAGAAAGACTGCCCCTCGCGGAATGACTGGACTTCAAATGCGGTAGACAAGGCATTCACCGCCTTTACCCCTACCCCATTCAAACCCACCGATTTTTTAAACACCTTATTGTCATATTTGGCCCCGGTATTCATCTTGCTGACCACATCAATCACTTTACCAAGGGGGATACCACGGCCATAGTCGCGCACCGTCACCTCCCGTTCATTGATCGTAATCGTAACCCGCGCGCCGAAACCCATTGCATATTCGTCAATTGAGTTATCCAGCACTTCTTTTAACAGCACATAAACCCCGTCGTCGGGCTGTGACCCGTCGCCCAACTTACCAATATACATCCCCGGCCGGCGGCGTATATGTTCATTCCAATCAAGGGTTTGTATATTATCTTCCGAGTAGTTCTGCAGGGCTGCTTCCATGTTCAAAAGGTCTAATTTTAACAACCTGCGAAGGTACAAAAAAAATACGGATTACACAATCGGCCATCCTGGGGTCAAACAACACCCTATACACCAACCTTTTTCTTTGCAAGAATCTTAGAGCCAATTAATTGACCAACTACGGCACAGCCTATAAAAAGCGGAATAAATATTTTCGGCGTCTCTAACCATATCCGCAAAGGAATGATCAAAGGAATAGAGGCGTGAATCATAATCCACCACATCAGGGACATTTTTTTATAGTTTTCACGGTACTTACCCAAAATGGTATTTACAATCAGCGAAATCACCGATACCACTGCTACTTTACAATAAAGAGATGCCAGAGCGCCCTCCAATAGCAAGAAAAAACAAATAAGAACAGCCATAAAATTAATTATTATTTAAAGGGATGGTAAGTTTTACTATCGTAAGTTGGTCCACTTCGCTTGTGATATCAATACCGATATTCAACAACTGACAGAAACGTTTAACAATAGGCAAGCCCAGGCCAAAGCCTTTGGTATCAGCAGACGGCAGGCGGTAGAAGTTGTCAAATAGCTTCCCCTGCTCTTCTTTTGGGATCCCCCGCCCCGTATTGGCCACCTCCAGTACGGCATATTGCTCCGATTGGCTAGCCTTAATGGCTATTACACCGCCATGATTGCTGTATTTCACCGCATTCGAAATTAAATTTTTCAGGATAACGGACATGAAGTAATTGTCTGTATAAACCGAGATCCCGGCGGGTATCTCGGTTTTCACCGCCAACTTTTTTTCAAGCAGCACATCTGTGTATACCTGCATATTCTCGTAGAGCATGGTTTCTATTGAAAGCCGCTCAATATTAAGCAAAAGCTTACTCTCCTCATAGCGCGTAAGAAACAGCAACTGTTCCACCATATTATTGAGCTTATCGACTTCCTTTATACAAGCCGTAATTCGATTTTTATATTCCTCTTCGCTGCGTGGCCGCCGGATAATAACCTCCAAAGTACCTTTAATAACGGCAAGCGGCGTACGAAACTCATGCGAGGCATAGGAAGTAAAAGATTTTTCACGCGCGATAGCGTTCTCTATCCTGTCAAGGAGCCTGTTTATAGTATCCGACAATTCATACAGTTCATCTTTCTGGTCCGGCAGGGGGATTCTGGCACTTAAGTTATTATGCGTAATGGAATTGGAAATGGAAATAATATCCCGGACGGGTTTAACACTATGCCTTGCAATCAGCCGCGAAATAGCATAAAACAAGGCTAAATTGAAGAAAAAGCCTACAATACAAACACGGAAAAGGATGGTCATCAACAACTCCGACTCATCGTCTGCAATGCTGACTAAATGGCCGGAGCTATCAAACAGCTCCACACGGGTAGCCGTAAGCGCATCGTCATGCCGGCTTGTGCGAACATGAAATACAAATAAAATAATAAGACTGAAAAGCGCCGTAAGTAGGGCTGCACTTACAACATAATTAAACACTATTCTGCTCTGTAAGGATAGTTTTTTCATTTCAATCATTGGCTATATAACCTATACCGCGTACTGTTTTTATCACGTCATTTTCCTTATCAACACACAACTTTTTTCGTAACGAATTGATAAAAACATCGATCACCCCGGTATCATACTCAAAATTAATACCCCATACTTTTTTAATAATTTCGTCCCTCGTACAGATGCGGCCTTTATTACGGACCAACAACTCCAATAAAGTAAACTCACGCTGCGTCAGCAAAACTTCTTTCTCTTGCTTGAATACCCGGTAAGCCGATTTATTCAACAAGATATTTCCCAACGTCAATATTTCATCATCCTGCTGATTTCTGAAATGAATTTTTATTCTTTCAACCAACTCATCAAAAGAGAATGGCTTTTTGATATAGTCCACGGCGCCGGCCCGTAAGCCTTCCACAGTTTCGTTTACCGTATCTTTGGCCGTCAGGAACAATATGGGCGTTTCTTTATCCTGCCTGCGAATTGCTTTGCAGACCTCAAGGCCATCCATACCGGGAAGCATCCAGTCCAACAATATCAAATCCGGCTTTGACTGATGAAATTGCACCAGCCCCTCTACGCCGTCTGCAGCCATTGTGATACGATAGCCCTCTTCTTCCAACCCGTCCTTCAGAAAGTCACGGATACCGGATTCATCTTCTATAATAAGGATATGCTGTCCGTTTGACATATGTGCCGTTATGAATCTTTCTTTTTAGGGTTACGCGGAAACCAGCCTTTGTCCACGCGCTTTTTCTGCTGGAAGACTTCCAATATGCTCCACAAAGAGGAAAATGCCGTAACGCCGAGCAGCGTGGACGCTAATTGACTATCGACCATAACGGATAACAATATACTCACCAGCCCCAAGAGTAAAAAGCACCACCAGGATTTCACCCCCCAATAATACTCGGCCTTTATGACCAAGGGATGAAAAAGACCTATAATTAAAAATGTAAACGCGCCTATAACAAGGCCATACACGTTATAATCCGTTAATAGCTGTTCCATGATGATTGATTTGATTACTAATATCAAAAGCCTGCTTTATCCTGTTAGGTATGCCTATTCCGCCACGCAGATTACCGGCAAGAATAATGCCGGGATAAGCCTGTTCAAACGCGGATATATCCGCCCATAGCTGCTCACAGGCGATCTCATACTGCGGAATGGCGTGCGGGTGCCTGAATATGTCCATAAACGCAATTTCATTGGCCGGCAGCCCGTAGATTTCATGTAGTTCATGGGCCACCAAACGCCGGATTTCCTCATCCGGCTGCGTTATTATCCCGGGATGATTTATACCGCCCAGGAATGCAGAGAGCAGAAAATTTCCATTGGAAGCCCGCCCCTCAAAACAGGCGGACGGATACAAGACGCCAAGTAAACCTCGCTGCTCGACGGAAGGGATCAGCAGTCCGAATGCGCGTGTATCCACATTGCTGCCAGCGCGCACACCGATAGCGACCTGCACGACTTTGGCATAACGCAGCTTCTCCATAGAGGCGCATAGGGATTGCGGCATAAAATCAAACACTTCGCCGACAGCATGAGCGCCTATTGTACTGATTACTTTTGCGGCATGCACCTTTTCCGAGGACAACTGCACACACCAACTATCACCTTCGGCTACAACCCGGCACTTTTCATTGAGTACAATATTTTCATTTCCAACACTCTCAAGCAAAGCATTGATAAGATTAACCAAGCCGCCTTTAAATGAAAAAACTTCTTTTGTCACTCTTTTTTCCAGTGCGCTCTTTGGAATCCGGCTTTTCTTTATAGCGCCTTTGATGAAACTGCCGTAGTCTTGTTCCAGGGCATATAATTTCGGTAAGGCCAACCTGGTAATAAGCCGCTCCGGATCTCCGGCATAGATTCCGCCGATGAAAGGTTGTACGGCATAATCCAGAAACGATTTACCTAATCGTCTTTTGGCCAGTGAAGCAACACATTCATCCGGATCCGCACCTGCTTTCCGGAATGGTTCTCCAAGCAACCTGAATTTGTCCGCCCAAGTAAACAGGGGGGTACAAATTCCTCCTGCCAGTCCGGCCGGGAGGGCCCGCGGCTTGCCGTTTTTGAGTATCAGCCGCCTATTCGCTTCTTTACGGGCTATTTCAAGCGCACACTTTCCCTGAAGCATATCAAACAACATCAGCGTTTCAATATTTGACAAGCTCGCGGTATTGGGGCCGGACTCATAAATATAGCCGTCTTTATTTAATGTGTTGATGGCTCCGCCGGCACGGCCGGCCTTTTCAACCACTAAGACGGACAGTCCTTTTTGCTTTAGCAGTAAAGCTGTGGTAAGCCCGGTTAGTCCGGCTCCGATAATTACAACATCGTATGTAGCTTTCATGCAATCGTCTTTTTATAAACAGTCATCGTATACACCAGGGAACACAGCGCCAATAACAGCCCCACGGCAAACAGGCATTGATAGGAGCCCCGGCCGGCGATCTGTCCGCCGATAGCCGAAAGGAACAACCCGCTCAATTGGATCATCACGGTCTGGAGGGTAAAATCCGTTCCGGCCCGCCCTTCTCTGATCTTACCCATGGCAATACTGTACATCATTACCGTAGCAAAGCCATGCGCACTCCATACCAGGGTGATGGCCAGGTATACCAGTCCTACCGGCGCGTTGTCCAGGCACGAGACGAGCAATATAAACGCTATGGCGATTAAAATCAGCAAAGAGCATATAACCAGCATTATTTTTTTTCCGTATTTCCGGATGAATACCCCGGCCAGCAGGGAACTCACCGCCGCGGCAGACGTACCAGCCACTCCCATAACGATGCCGATTTGATGAATAGACTGCCCGAGGTCAACCATGTATGGGCGCAACATGGCAAGGACCACCATAATAGAAGAGGTATACAAAACAAGGAAAACAGTGTGTTTAGCACTATTTTCCTGTTTAAAATATAAGGCGATGTCCTTCAACTTAATTTTCTCTTTAGGGCAACCGACGGTGCTGCCGTCCCCTGTTTTTCGCCATAACAATAAGGGAATTAAGGACACGACTACAAACAGGGCCAAACACGTCAGCAAAATTTTCCAATCCAGCCAGGCATATAGCATAAGTAATAAGCCGCCACCTACAAGGCCGCCGAAAAATCCGCCCATAGATTGAATGCTTGCACCGATACAATGCTTTTCCGGGGCCAACGCCCTGATCGAAAAAGCGTCGGTACATATATCCTGTGTAGCGGAGGCCATAATGGCAATAATAATCAGGACGGCGATCAGCATAAAATTTGTTTCAAGGCTAAGGCTTCCGATCAGGAGTATAACACCGGCATAAAAGACCTCCGCACTTATAATCCACTTTGCCAAACTATACGTATCCGGCGCTTTTCTATCCACCAACGGCGCCCACAGCACTTTCAGGATCCAGGGGAGTTTCACCAATTGAAGTATCCCGATCAACTCAAGGGAATAACCGTCTTGCCTCATAATAGCAGGTACGGCCGATGTAAAGAAACTCATCGGAATACTCTGCGCTATATACAGCGTAAGCAGTACTAAGTATAACTGATTATAAGCAGGTCTTGCCATTTATTTAGAAAGATAGATTGATGGTAGCCCCGATTGTCACAGGCATTCCTCTTTGTCCGAAACGGCTGGCGCCAATCTTAAAGTCAAATACATTATAATTGGCATCGCAGAGATTTTTACCCCAAAGAGAAATTTTGTATTTCGAGGCAATTGAAAACTCCACCTGCGCATTCAACAATCCATAAAAGGGTTGTTCGGACTGGTTGGTTTCATCCCAGTACAATTGGCCGATTCCGCTATATTGGGCCATCAGGCTAATCCTGTCAATAAATTTATTCAGGTAAATATGGTAAAGACCCACAACAGACAAAGTATTACGCGGAACATAGGGTATAAAATTTCCGGAATAATCTTCGGTTTCACTCTTTACATTTTTATCAAATACGGCATAAGTATAACCGTATTCAAGATCAAAAGAAAGGTGCCTGAGCGGCATAATATTCAATGAGGCCTCCAAGCCGGTGCTGTGAGACTCACCTGCATTTCTTAGCACGGAGCCCCGGCCGCTGGGGTTAGTTGCATAAATCTGCTGGTTCCTCCAGTCAATATAGAACAGGGAAACATCAATATTAAACAAATTGGCAAACTGCTGAGAGCGGTAGCCTATTTCATAGTTGATGCTGTTTTCCGGCTCAAAACTCTTATCCGAATCAAGTTCGAAACCGGTATTAAATCCACCTGTTTTATAGCCACAGGTCACAGAGGCAAACCATACATTGTCCGCATACTTATACATCAGGCCGACTTTAGGGACAAGCCGAATAAAATCCAGGTCGCTTGCCAGATGCGGATTCTCTTTTTTATTGCCGTTCACCACCATAGCGTAATCATAATCCATAGCGGATTTTTCCGCATCTAACCGCAATCCGGCCTCCAATGAAAGGTTCTCTATCAACAGGTCATTCAAGCGGGATTGATGAAACAAGGCGCCGCCCAGGGTCCGCACATCGGTTAGTCTGTATTCCGCGGCCTTCTGTTTATAGACATCTACATCAATATTGCTATCCACATCCTGCCAAAAACCGAAGGCGCCAAACAGCCACTGATACCGTGCGTTTTCTTTATTTGAGCGTAAAACAAATTCCTGTGATAACATCACCTGCTTCTGGCCCTGGGTGGCGAAATAGATGGAATCTGCCGTAAAATCCTGGTCTACGTACTGCTCGTCTTTAAGCCATTGAAAGGCCGTCACGGAAGTAAAAAGTGTTTTTTCACTTTCTCTCCTTATATGCAAACCATGGGTGGTTAACAGCTGGTCATAACCGCTTTCCTGATTATAAACAATAGCTGTGGTTTGGTTCATCGCCGGATCTATAGGGGCATACGGATAGCCCTTTTGTTTAGAATCGGCAAATGTCCCCACATAGGCTATCCGCCAAAGGTCGTTCAGCCGGTATTCGAGCCTTAAGCTGGCATTTACATCATCAAGCCGCCCCACGTATTCATCCATGGTAATGTTCTTGAAGTCACCCCCGTCATGTTTATAGCCGGCGGAGAGGGTTAAACCGAGTTTTTTACCTATCACGGCGTTATGTGTAAGCCTTGCGGAAAAATCATTAAAAGTCCCGCCCAACAATCTCACATTGGTCCCCTGGCGGTCAAAGGGAGTAAAAGTATATAAATTAATCACGCCGCCCATTGTATTCCGGCCGTATAATGTTCCCTGCGGCCCCCTCAAGACTTCCACCAGTTTTACATTGTCAAGGTCTATCTTATACATCCCCTTTTCAAAATAGGGGATATCATTTACATATAATCCGACAGAGGGTGAATTTATCCTGGAGCCGATACCGCGGATATACACCGGCGAGGTCAGTTTAGAACCGTATTCGGGCATGTAGAGGTTCGGAATCCGGGCCGTCAGGTCGGTTGTAGCGGCAATATTTTCAGCACTAATCCTGTAGTTTGTTAAGAGGCTGCTCGAAACAGGCTGGTTTGCTATCACGGAGAACTCTTTCGACGAGGCTGTTATCTGAACTGCCGGAAGCCCTAAAACGGACATTTCAGTCGAGTCGGATTGCGCCCATACAGGGTGTATTGCAATTAAAATTAAAGAAAGCGTTAGCAGGGCTGTTTTTTTCATAACAAATATCGTTAATTCAAAGGTGTAGTTTATTTATATCCAAAGCCTAAATAGAAGTAAACAAGAATAAGCAGAAAACCTCCGGCAATAAGAAAGGAGAAAACCTGCGATGCCGTTTTCAACCGGGCGACAAGTTTGGCATTGCTGGTATTTACGCCTTGGAACATAGCCCAAAACCCACGGGAGAGATGAAAATACAAGGCAATTATCCACATCACATAAATAGCCTGATAAAAACTATTATAAAACAAGGTCTTTACTATATCATAAGGGCTTCCTCCGTGTAATTGGATCTTTGCCCAGAATTGGCTCAGGTGGAGTAATAACAGCCCCACAACAATAAGGCCTAAGGACAATAGACTTTTGAATGTATTCCATGAGTGGTTGCCCTCATGCCCTATTTTCTGTCTTTTTGTATTACGCACGGTAATAACAACCCCATATATCATATGCAACAGAAAACCAAGGGCTAAAACAGGCATTATTACCCGGGGCAGGACATGCCCGTTCATAAGGCGCCAGGCCGATTCATAAGCCTCTCTGGAAATTAAGGAAGTCAAATTGACGGCTAAATGCAATAGCAAGAACAACACGAGCAATACCCCTGTAGCACCCATTATTCGCTGTTCCTTTACCATTGATAATTTTGCCATAATAGTTAATCCGTGTTTTAGCCGGCCATCAACAGCCGGCCGGGCCACTATTTCCAGGTAGCAAAGATAGTAGTTATTATATAAAGGAAATCTTAAGATTTGCTTAAAATTCACGGTTGGGCATTCTTTGTCCAACGCGTTTCGATCCGTACCAGGTCCTTATGGTCGCTTTCGCGTATGGCGGCCGAAAGATAAACACCACCGCCCCGGTGTTCCGTAACAATGTAGTAAGCATCACCCAATCTGGCCTGCTGTAAAAAATTCACCTCTATATCCCGGACCTGGTGCTCCATTGCAAAGTCAGGAGGAAAGCTGTCCAATATCCACTGGATATAGCGGGTATTATTGACATGCCGGTTCATGTCGATATCACTCAACACGACCGCATGAACAGCGCTTTTAATGCCGCCGGCAGGAGCCGGCAACTTGTCCGGCTGCTCCGTTATGGCATGCAAGCCCTCCGGAATAGGGCAGAACGCCTTCATCACATCCACCCGCTGCGGACGGCCCGTAGTACTACTCAAAATATGCCAGGCCGATGTCGCCTTAAAAACCTGCAGGCCATGCTGGTTGTATCCGATAAAATCACGGTAGGCCGTCAACACCTCCGGCTCCTTGCCCCAGGTATGCAGCTGTAGTTCATCATTCCATTGCGGATAGTGGTCTATCTGCACTTTGAGCTTGGAGAGCACCCAAAACTGCCCCTTCTCATTCAATTGCTCGTAACCAAAATTCCAGGTATTGGCATGCTCCCAGGCGATTTCCTGCAAAAAAAGAAAAAGACCGGACAGGCTTAACTTCCTTTCCCAATCCACCAAGTCGGTACGAATGGGAAAAACAGCGGCAAAAACGTGATCTGGCAGCGGTTGGCTCATACATTTATAAGTTATAGTGTACAGGGTGAAAAGCAGTTTAAAAATTTAAGAAGCAAAGCCACAGCCCTACGTCCCAACCTCTTAGTCTCTTAATCCCTTAGTCTCTTAATATTAGTTTCCGTATTTCTCCGGCGCCATCTGCCGGTGCTCCGCCAGCATCAGGTCGTGCAGTTTTGCGGCCAGTTCTTTAACAGACGTGCTATCCACCTCTTCCACGCTAATCTCAGGCAGGACTTTAATGTGAAAATCCTGCTTGCGTTTGATGTTGTAGCCCTTTTTGGGCATCACATCAAAATTACCATTCATCACAACCGGCAAAATGGCGGTATGCGTAAGCTTGGCCATAATAAACGCACCGTCTTTGAAACGGTGGATTTGTCCGTCCTTTGTGCGCGTCCCTTCCGGAAAGACGGCCACGCATACGTTGCGGTCGAAAAAGTATTTTGCCTTCTTCACCATATATTTCACACTACCGCTATCACCGCGCTTAATCAGAATATCGCGGTGCATCAGGAGGGCCGGCCCGGCAAAGGGTACCCAGACCGCCTCTTTCTTCGACACCCATTTGAAAACACGCGGCACATGGTACATCAGTATGATGTCAAGCATAGACTGGTGATTACAGATGATAACATAGGGTTTATCCCGCTTAACATGCTCTCCCCCGCTGTAGTGTACCTTCCAGCCGGGATTCACCCAATAATGCAGCTTCGCCCAGATAGTGGAATGCCAATCCACCACCCGGCGCATAGGATCAAAAGGAAAAGTAAACAGTAATACAAGCACTCCCGTACAAAACATGAATATTTCCATTATAAGGAGTATGGGCCAAAAATAAAGTGCATACATAGCGCTAAAATCAATATAATGTATTTTTGAGTTGCAAAGATAGCTAATTTACTCATTTAACGAAAATTTCCATAAAACATCTTTTTAATAGCATTTATTAACAAACCCACCAGGTGAAACACAAGCATAAAACACATATAAACGACTAAAAAAGTTTTATTTACAAGAAACGATTGAAGCAACTACTGTTTAACCTGAAACAAATAATGATCATAATAAGTGTTAAGAATATGTTAAAACCGCGCTTTTTGTAGTATCTTCGTCAGTATTTTTAAAAAAAACAACCCAAATTATTTTTAAATAAAAACAATAATACTCTATATGAAAAAAAGCTTTTATGTTTTTGTTGTTCTGTCGTTTGTCTTCTCGTTATGCTTTAACACGGAGGCCAAAGGAGAATATGTCCCCGGACAGGACACCAAACAGTTACTGGACAATATCGGGAGTAGTCCCATTATCGCAGAATCTAAGACCGAACCGGGTACTTTCTTTGTAGTGTTCGTCCGTCAACGTTACGGCCGGGACACCACTAACAGCCAGTATGGCATATACATGCAGAAAGTAAAAAACGGCCGGGTGCAATGGGCTAACGCTACAACCGTTAGTAAGCGAACCACCGGTTCACAAACGTTATCTACGCTATATGCCATAGGCACAAGCGACGGCGGTTGCGCTGTAACCTCCTATTGGCGGGACATGCCCAGCAGGGATGAATTAGGCCCCTGGAATATTGTAATGAACAAAGTCAACTCCAACGGCCTTAAGCTATGGGAAAGACCTATTACCGACATTAAATACAGCACCAATGAAGAAAGTCAGAATAATTACCAGATAGGGGGCAGCCTGACGGAACTGTCTGACGGAACCCTTATTACCACATGGTACAATACAAGGAATTCAACAAGCGCCTTAAAGACCAACATTTACGCCCGCGCCATAGCCCCCAACGGCACACCATTGACGCCTGAAACATCGTTAGCCTCCGCATCGGCAAGCAATGCGGTATCACTTCCCTTAATCACATTTGACAGTGGCAAGACGTTTTTCATCACCTACTATTATGACAACGGAGGTAAGGCCAGGGTACAGAAGTACACCTATGGTTCCGGAGGTTTCACCTCCGTATGGCCCGTACCCACGGATGTCCACACGGAGGGCCGGATGGCGCTCTATGCCATTAAGCAACCCGTTTCCGATGGCCGTGGCGGTATTATCATAACCTACGACGCAAAGCAAAGTATCACCGCCTTTTCTTATTTTTCCTGGATTCAACATGTCCGGAATGACGGGGCTAAAAGGTGGACCACTGACCCCAGCGGTAGCGGTTTAAAGTTGGTTTCCGTTGCAGGACAAGGCCAATCAATGCCTTTCACTTACTACTACAAAGACCGCGAAACAATATTCGTCTCTTACCAGATCGGTTCAACCAGCTACCAGGGACAAATGGGCATTGGCATCCAGGCGGTGGATTTTGTGAGCGGAGAACTGGAATGGGGCACCGGCGGAAGGACCTTGTATCCGCTTGTCAACTACCGCGAAATCGCCTGTCAATACATCGCGATGGGCAGTGATGAAAACCCTGCCTTTATCTACCGCTTAGGCATTGAAAGCACCATGGGCGGAAAGAGCGGCATCCTGCTTAAAAAGACCGATTTCAGCGGCTATGACGTATTCACCACGGACCAGGTAATATCCCCCACCACCAATAAGTTGCACCATGCCATGTATATGTCGGATGTTGCAAAGAAAGGTATTGCCGTATGGATGGACGCCGACACCAATCCTAACGAATCGTTTGACGGTCCGCTTTACTTCCAGGAATTTTCTTTCTAAAACCCAACATTGATATCTATACATATGAAAAAAACACTTATCGGTTTATTTCTTGTTGCATCAACTTTTGTTACCGCACAGGCTCAGGACCACTCCATTTCAACAGCCGTTCCGTGGTTAAATGAAGCCCCCGATGCCCGTTCATCAGCTTTAGGCAGCACCGGTGTTGCAACAGAAGCCGACCTATCCTCCCAATACTGGAATGTAGCCAAATACGCACTCCTTGACAACCGTTACGGCATTTCTTTAAATTACACGCCTATCAGCCTTTCCAAAGATGCGACACAGGCGTATCTGAGCGGATTTTATAAATTCAAACAGCACTCTTTCAGCGGCTCGTTCCGTTATAACTCACCGGGAAAAGTAAATTTTAGCGATGATGACAACAATCCATTAGGAGACAACAGAATCAATGAATTCGCTGTTGACCTGGGATACGGCATACAACTGTCACCCAAATGGTCTCTCGGGTTTTTGCTGCGGTATATTTACAGCAATTACGGCACTCCGTATCTCGGATCAAAGGCAGGACAGGCGGTAGCCGCGGATTTTGGCGTATTTCATCAAACGGACGCCCTGCTTTTCGGTCAGGAGATACAGTATGGCTTAGGTCTTTCCTTATCAAACATAGGAACAAAAATGAGCTATGAAGACGGCAAATCCGGCGCCTTCCTGCCTATGAACATTCGTATCGGCGGCCGTATCGGTACCTATGTAGCACCGGCCCATCACCTGGCACTCTCTTTAGACCTGAATAAGTTAATGGTTCCGGAGAACGATTCTACGGCCTCGGTATTTGGCGGCATGTTCAATTCCTTTACCGACTCGCCAGACGGTTTTGTCGGAGAATTAAAACAAATCGCCGTTTCAACAGGCTTGGAGTACACCTACAATAAAATGCTTATGGCTCGTGTCGGTTATGTGACGGAAGGTTCCTCATCAGCCACCTACCAATACCTGACTACCGGCGTTGGCCTGGTATACAAAAATGCAAACCTGGATTTATCCTATCTCATCAACATGTCATCTACGCAGGACAAGTTAAGTAATGTATTGCGCATTACGCTGGGCTTCCGTGTAGGAGGAGGAAAAACCGGCAGCAATTTATAAATTAAAAAGGAACCATTCAAGATATGAAAAGAATATTACTTGTACTTATTTTAGGAGCCATAGTGTCCTGCAACATCGGCCGGGCACAAACCGCACCGCGTTCGCTCCGTTTTAACAATGTGGTTTACACACCACAGAAAAACGCCGACAGCTTTATCAGCAACAAAAAGAGCGCAACCGTACAGGCTGCGCAAGGAGAGGATAAGGCCAGCTATGTTGTTATGCAGTTTTCTCAGCTTCCGACCAAAGAAGAAATAGCAAACTACCGGACACAAGGCATCCAGCTCGTTCAATACATAGAAAACAACACCTACTTCGCAAAGGTGGAGCCATTAACCGGCAACCGGAAATATAAAGGCTTAGATAAGTTGTATGCCGTATTTGAAACCGGCAACCTCAACAAAATAGATGCGCGTATCAGAGAAAATAAAGTTCCGGACTATGCGCTTGCCTCCGACGGCAAATTAAAGCTTACGGTAACTGTTTTCAACACGATCACCCGCCAGGAAATAAAAAATGCACTGCGCGGCATTCCGCACGAAAAATTAGTCGTAAGTGAATTATTCCACTATTTTGAAGCGGAGGTCAGCAAGGAAAACCTTCAAGCCATAGCCGACCTGCCGTGGGTAATCAGTATCGCCCTGCGTGACGCTAAGTTTGTAAGCTATGACACCCGCAACAGCAGTGTCAATGCTAAAAATTTATACATATACAGACATCCGGACCAAAGTCCCGTACTCAATGGTGCGGGTGTTATTGTAGGCTTATTCGACGGTAACGTAGAAGCACACCCCGATATGAACGGCCGTCTGATTATTGAACAAAATTTCAGCCCGGACTACAGCTCCGACCACGGTATGCATACCATGGGTATTTTAGCCGGCGCAGGGATTAAAGACCCCTCGGGGGTCGGTATGGCCACCGGCGCTACCATTAAAGCGTATAACTACAACTGGGATGATGCACATGCCGACACTATCCCTCCTCTCCCGGAACTGATATACAGGGCTTACAAAGAACAAGGCATCAGAATATCATCCAACTCCTATGGTCCCGGCATCAACATCACTCCGGTTCCTAAGTTCGAATACAGCGCCCGTTCGGCCAACTTCGACAACTTATCCAACTTAGCGCCCGATATGCTGAATGTATTTGCCGCCGGTAACTCCGGAGCAGCAGACAACCTGTGGTCTACCACGCCTTATGCGATGAAGAACACCCTGCTTGTAGCGAATATAGCAGAAACCGGCGCCGTATCCACCTCCAGCAGCCGCGGCCCCACAATGAGCGGAGCCATCATTCCGCAAGTGGCAGCCATTGGAGAAGGTGTTTATTCTTTAAGTTTTAATAACGCCTACACCATCAAAAACGGTACCTCTATGGCCTGCCCCCAGGTCTCCGGTTTAGCGGCATTGGTGTACCAACGCTATAAAGAAATTAACAAGGCCACCCCCATCAGCAGTTTGGCCAAAGCGTTCATTTGTAATGGCGCCAACGATATCAGCATTCCGGGACCGGACTATGCTACCGGGTTCGGTGAAATCAACACAGTGGGTACCATGGAAATGGTAGACAACAGCCAGTTCTTCGTGGGCAGCCTCCAAAATACCGGCAATAAAGCCGAATATACCATTGAAATTCCCGAAGGAGTATACGAGGCCAAAATCATGCTGGCCTGGAATGACCCCTACGCAATTCCTGAAGCCGTGGGTAACACGTTAATCAACAACCTCGACCTCGAAGTACAATACGACCGCACTTACCTGCCGCTGGTTCCCGACCCTATGGACCCTACCAAACCGGCTGTGGAAAAAGTAGATAATCTGAACAACATGTTGCAGGTTGTGATTAAAAATCCGGCTAAAGGAAAGGCCAGAATTATAGTTAAAGGAACTGCCATACCCCAACCGGGCCAACAGTATGCCGTAGTCTATCATTTCACCAAAAAAGGCTTGACATTATTAACGCCTATTAAAGGTGATCATGTTAAGGCCGGAGAAAGCCTGCTGTTCAAATGGACCAGTGTAGGATTAACCGGTCCGGTAACCATCGAACGTTCTTATGACGGAGGCCTGACCTACTCCAAAACGGTGGTATCTTCAGGCAACGGCTACCGGTTTGCTATGGCCAACGATTTCACGGCCAACGCCAAATATCGTCTTGCACAAGACGGCTATTTTGTAGAGTCAGAAGGGTTCCCGGTAATTGCACAGGTAAAAAACCTGACGCTGACGTCCAACGGCTCAAGCGGAACACTCACCTGGCCGGCAGCCACCCCCACAGCAACGCAATACCAGGTTTTAAAATACAACGAAAGTACCAAAGTATATGATGTATTGGCCACAACATCCAATAACTACTACGCATTAAACGGCGACATACATACGGGAGCCGCCTGGTTTGCCGTACGCGCCAAAAACGGCAATGCGTTGGGAGAACGTTCGATAGCGGTAAAATTTGAAGGAACGACAGCCAGTTCATCCCTCCCCTTGCATATTGACTTCAACAATGGCGTACCGGGCAATATACGCCTGAGTGACGGCCAATTGTCCAACGTGCGTTTACAGTATATCCCGGCCCACCAGGCTAATGTATTGCAATTTATGGGAGCGCACGAATACAGCGCTGCCACTACCTCTGTTTATAGCCAGGAATTTAAGCCGGCGGCCTCTATGGGTAATGACGCCACGCTCAATACGGCGTTTACCATCAACTCCAAATTTGTATCATCGGCCGGGTTGAAAGTTGACCTGCCGGCCGACAAAAGATACATTTTGCGTATGAAAGTACGGGTACTCAGCAGCTTGCCGGTACTCAGCGATGGTTTGGCACAGAAAGACCTAGATGGCTACCCGCACCATTCCTTGTTCCGCGTGAGGGCTAAACAAGGCGCTACCACCACCGCGCTTAAGGAAGTAAGCGGCAAAATAGTACAGACACGCCCATTCGTAGACACTAAAAACTCAAATTATAATTACTCTCCTTTAAATATACGTGTCATACCGGAATCCGATGAGATTGTCTTTGTGAATAAGTACTATGACTTGTCTGCCTATGCCGGCAGCAGCATAGACCTGTCTTTCGAAGCAATGTGCGCCACCCTGCGTTGGTACACCAATGTGGACCCCGAAGGATCCCAGGTATACATTAAGGAAATCCATATAGAGGAACAGAAACCCTATGAACTGGTAGTAACCGGTATAGACTCGATACGCTACGGCGGGGTCGGAAATCAAAAAGCTACATTTACCAATATCCTTTCTTACAATCACCTTACCAGTGCACCGCTGGTAGACGGCGGTGTTTCCAAAGAAGTATTCGCACAAGTAGCCAACATCGGCTACAATGCTACCGATGGAAGCGTGAAGATGGATATTGCCCGTCGCCGCCTCGGAGACACCCTGCATGTCACACAAAATGTTCCGACAGTCCCCTCTTTCGGCTATAAATTTGTAAATATGGGCGCCGTGAAGTTTGTCCGTCCGGAAAGCCATGACCTGTATTTCTCTGCCAAGGCGTCTTCCTCAACAGTTACATCGGACATATCCTATGCCGAATACTGTGTGGATAATTATGAAAGTTCCAGCGTGACCTGGCGCGTGGCGCCTGCCGGCTACTCCAACGTTCAATACCCCGGCGATGACGGCACCATGAATTTCTCGGATGGCGGTTCCAACCTCTATCCGTACCTGCGCCTCTATGGATACAACTACCCGGTTACTGTTGTGCCTAAAGACGGCTCTCAACGCATGCAGCTGACCTTCTCCGAAGTTGACCTGGTTCCCGGCGATGTGATCAAAATATCATCCGGCGGCAAATTATTAGGCAGTTTAACGGATCAGGACAAAGGAGGCACATATACCTCCACGGCGGGTGACGGTTCGCTGACTTTCAACCTGGAAATAAACATAGACCAAAACTCCAGCACCTACACCAATCACAGAGGTTGGTACGGCAAATTTACCACAGTGAAAAAAACAGTGGGTAAAGAAGTGGGAATTGTAAACCCGGGCTTCAGCCGCCCCGACAAATTCTCTGACGGCTATGGCGTTGCTTTGATCATCCAGAACCAGGGCAGCGTAACGGTTAGGATGCAAGACTTCAGCCCGAGTTATCAATTCGGTAATCTGGCTAAAGTGAAAGAATCCTCCAACTTCCACGCATACAACCCGGTATCACAACAAAGAAGCTCCACCAAAATTACAGAACTCGAACCCGGGAAGTACGCACACATGTATTTTGCCAAAAACCTGGTAGGTACGAATGAGATGATCAACAACATCTACAATGTAACATTCCGGTTGGAAGACCTGACGGATACCGACACCACCAATAACAAGATGGTGATTAAATTCATGTATGGCGATGGTGCGCAGGCCAATGACTTCGGCCCGAATGCTTTCGTAAAATACTTTGACATGGCCGGTGTAACCCGCAGCATCGAAAGCAGCGATTACGGCTACATGGACTTTACCCGCCAGGTCATCAAAGTGGAACTCGGTAAAGGATACCCGTACAAAGTAATCCTCGACGGACGGCAGGCCAAGATCCTGAACGCCGCATTTATTACCGACACGAATAGCAATGCGGTTTTCGAGAATATTGAGGTAATGACCCTGGACAATAACGGAACAGAAAACAACTACATTTATGAAGGCGTATTCTGGCCGCACACTTTCTTTACAAAAACCGGTGATTACCGTTTCCGTGTAGCGGCTTTCCAGGACGGTAACATGAGCGCCTGGGAATTCACGCTCCGTGTAAGCGGAACCCCCGTTGACCAGGATGTTGAGTTGCGTAAGGTAACGTTAAAAGACAATCAGCTGACCGCCTCTTCTATTGCCGAAGCGGAGATGGATATCCTTTGTACCAACTACCCGGGCGGAACACCGGCGACTCTGGGCGTTAAATACGAGAATGCTGAGAAAGCCACCGTATACGAAGACATTGTAAACATAGACAACCTCCTGCCCGGCCGTCAAACACGCACGGTAAATATCCCTGTTCCCACAGGCGTAGACGCCGGCAACTACACCCTTGTCTTAACATTGAACACGAACGATCCTGTAAAACAAAACAACAGCCAAACACAGGAAGTGTCTATTAAAACCGACATCGTGTTGTACACCACCTCGAAAAGAGGCCGTATACAGTATGTATCTCCCATTTCCAACCCGGCAGCAGCCAGCCGTTTGCAGACGAAACTCCCGGCATTCGGTGTCTCTAACTGCAATGATGCGGCCTGGGTTATAGACACTACCGGCGGTAAAAACATCAATACCGTATACATGTTGTCAGAGCAATATGCAAGTGCATTCCTGGGTGAAACTTTCTATCATAACCAATTGGTATATTTCTCTTTTGACAATGCCATACAGCAAGGTTCCTACACCGCTTTACCCAATAATTTTGACGGCAGTAAGATACACGCCATTGCATTTAACCCCAAGAGCAAGACACTTTATGGTTTAGGTGCCGATAGCCGCGGATATGCCCAAGTATACCGGATAGATCATGTAACAGGAGCAGCTACGGCCGGTAGAATATTGACCGGAAATATTCCTGCAGGAGAACTCAGCGGGTTAGCCGTTGATCTCAATGACAACTTATATACCGTTAGAAATAGTACGGATGTCTATCGTTTGATTCCTGCCACCGGCGCTATGGAGAAAATAGCCAAAATTTCATCTGCAATTCCCGCCGGCAACCGGGTGAATATGGCATACTACAATGCTGACGGCACGATTATCATTGCTTTCCAAAACAGCAGCAATGTAGGACAAGTGATCAAAGTGGACCTTGAGGACAAAAACACCGAGGTGATCTCCGATATGGGCAGTTATAACCAGTCTTATTCACTGGCATTGACCGCCACCAGTAACCCGGCTGTCGACACCCTCTTCCGCTTAGACCATTTTGTAATGAACGGCCAGGACAATTCATGTATAGACAATATACACAAGACCATCAATATCATTATTGCACCCGGCTCCAACAAAGCGACGCTCAGCTTAAACAACTATAGTTTTGCCAACGGTAACGGAACCTTTACAATGAAGGGCAGCGCCCTGAATCCGGGACAGGTAATCAACCTCAGCAGCGCCGTAACCCTTACAGCTACACACAACAGCGGAAGAACCGCCACCTGGACCCTGTCCGCAGAAGATCCCGTAACCAACGGCGCCCGCATCATCAGCTACAAATTCTTAAAAGCCAATAATCCGGAATTAACAGCAGATGTAACGGCCGTAATAGCCGGCGACAGCATTAAAGCTACCGTTGCCGGTGTGGAAAATCTGCAGGCGCTTATTCCTACCATTGTATCAAACATTCCGGTGGCCGCCGAAAAATTATATGTCGGCATTGACCGTATCTACTCCGACCGCACACCGATTGACTTCAGTGCGCCGGTATTGCTGGCGCTGACCTCAGACCTGTTGCAGGTACAACAGCTATACAGGGTTAAAATCAGCCGCGCCCAGAATAACGGGAACGCCCTGATCGATTTCGGATTCTATACCAAGGAAAACCCGAGTATGGATAAGGACGCGCCTATGGTTGTCGATCATAATGTACGCAGCATCACTATCCCGCATGGCGTTACACACAACTTGGTGCCGCATTATACGGTATCCCACAACGCCCGTTTGATTTATAACGGCAAAGTGATTACATCTGCCTACGACACCATGAGCGTAGCCCCCGGTACCATTACTGTTATAGTACAAGCCGAAAACGGCGATGAACAGGCCTACAGCATCCTTATCAAAGAAGAAAGTGTTGATGCAAAATTAGTATCATTTAATATTTTAGCAGTAAACAACCACGGTTTGAGCAAGGACATCCACGGTACTATTGACGAATCCGGCCAACAAGTGAACCTGATTTTCCCTGAAGGTGCAAACAAAGTCGCCCTGATCCCGGCCTTCCGGGTATCTGAAAACGCCGCTTTATATGATGCCGCTTCCGGTGTGAGAATCAATGAAGGCGATATCATGGATTTCCGCACGCCCTTCTTCGTTGAGGTCCTCAACAATAACGGCGTAACGACCACGACCTACAAGGTATTGCCTGTCACCCAGGGTGAGCAGTCTATTACAGCCAGCCCCAACCCGGCCATAACGCATACGACACTCATGGGTGTAACCCCGGGCAAAACAGCCGCTGTTTACGACACCAAGGGCCGCCTGTTAATGACGGTAGATATTACAAGCGAAACACAACGTATTGATGTCTCCAACCTGGCGTCCGGCATTTATTATGTCCGTACCGAAGTTAACGGCTCATTGCAAACCATTCTCCTGATCAAAAGATAGAACCTACGAAATTTTTAAATGATGAAAAAATACATTTTATTTGTTTTGCTCTTTACATGGAGTATAGCCGCCCTGGCCCAAGTGAAGATTTCAGGTAAGGTCACAGACTCCGTCACCGGCGAAGCCTTGTCATACCTTACCGTGCTGGTAAAAGGCAGCAACAATACGACCATGACCGACGACAACGGCGCTTATAGTATTACGGTGCCCGACCAAAATGCAGTATTGGTGTTTTCAATGATAGGATACACTACCAAAGAAGAAGTTTGTAACCGTACTGTAATTGATGTGGCGCTGGCTTTTGAAGCCCAACAGCTATCCGATGTGGTGATTGTGGGGTATAGCAGCAAGAAGGTATCCAATATCACCGGTACGGTGAGTACGGTTGATGCCAAGAAGATAGAAAGCGCCGTAACGGCCAACTTCACCCAGGCATTGCAGGGTGCCGCGCCCGGTCTGCAGGTTACGGTAAACTCCGGTAACCCGACGGCCGGCTCCACCATGTTGATTCGTGGTATAGGTTCTATCAACGCCAGTAACAACCCGCTATGTGTGGTTGACGGTGTGCCTTCGCCCAATGCGGACTTTTCGTCCATGAACCCCAATGACATTGAGTCGGTATCCATATTGAAAGACGCCTCTGCCACCTCCATCTACGGATCAAGGGGTTCTAACGGGGTAATCCTGATTACCACCAAGCGTGGTAAATCAGGCGAAACCAACATCCAGTTTTCATCAAGGGTATCGGTAATGAACCGCACCGGCGACGAGTTGAATTTGATGAACGCCAAAGAAAAACTGGCCTATGAAAAGATGCTGGGTGTAGGCAAAGGCTCCACCATGACCAATGAGGCCATTACGGGCTGGACCGGCCCCGACACCAACTGGGAAAGCCTTATTTTCCGCACCGGTATCACCCAACAGTATGACCTGAGCATTGCCGGCGGTAACGACAAAACCCGCTTGTTCCTTTCAGGACAATATTATAATGTGAAAGGTATTTCCATCGGCTCTGATATGGAACGCTACACCGGCCGTATCAACGTAGACCATGACCTGCGCAAATGGATTACCATAGGCGCCAAACTGGACGCCAGCTATTATGACGCCTCCCTGATGAGTGAAGCCAGTAACGGTACCAACCCTTTCTATAACGTTTTTGCCGGACAGCCCTACCTCTCCCCCTACAATGCAGACGGATCATATTATAAAGGTTCCGACCTGCCTTCCGGGATTAATATCTTCGAATATATTTCAACTACCCCGCAATATACACAGAAATTGCAACTGAACAGCGGTATATATGCCAACATTAAATTCAATGACCAATTGAGTTTCAAGACCAATGTGGGTATCGAATACGGTAACCGCTACATTTATCAGTACTCCTACCCCGATGCCACCATCTCTACGGTATTGGGCACCAACGGTACGCGTTATGACGGCTATGCCCGCAGCACCAACATCGCATGGACCAACCTGCTCACCTACAGAAACACCTTTGCCGATGTCCATAATGTAACCGCTATTGCAGGTGTTGAATGGCTGGATTATTCCGAACGGAACACTACGGCGCAGGCCGACTTTTTTGCCACATCGAAAATCGATGCGATCGGCACAGGGGCGAAACCCGATGCACCGAGCGGATCAAGCAGCGGCTATGCCATGCTGTCTTACCTGAGCAACGTTTCCTATGCCTATGATTCAAAATACTTGGTTGACGCTTCCTTGCGTTTTGACGGTTCCTCACGTTTATCACCTACCAACCGTTGGGCTACGTTCTGGTCTGTCGGCCTGGGCTGGAATATGCACCGCGAAGCTTTCATGGAAGGCAGCAGGGACTATTTAAGCGCCCTGAAGCTGGCGGTTAACTACGGAACACAGGGTAACCTTCCGACAAGCTACTACGGCTGGCAACAACTGACCTCGGCCGGTAACTACAACGGACAGACCACCCTGTATTTATCCAACGTAGGCAATGACGAGTTAACCTGGGAAAAGAGCGATCAGGTATCACTCAGTATTAACTCCAGCTGGTTTAACAACCGCCTGAAAGTAGACGTCGACCTGTTCCACCGTTTAACCCGTGACCTGATCTACCCGGTAGACTTGTCGCTTACCACCGGACAAGGCCCCATCTTATCCAATATCGGCAAGTTGCGGAATATGGGTATAGAAGTGTTGGCCCGCGGTGAACTGATCCAGCATAAGGACCACAACCTGAATCTTTCGGTGACCTTCACCACCTCTAAAAATGAGATTGCGGAATTGTACCAGGATGCTATGCTTTCCGGCATGTATATCCGCCAGGTCGGTTATTCCTTAGGCCAATACCACCTGGTACGCTATGCCGGTGTTAATCCTGCAACCGGCGAAGCATTATATTATGACAAAAACGGCAATCCTACACCTACACTGGACGCCAATGACGCCGTAATCCTGGAAGGTAAAACCAACCTCCCCAAATACTACGGATCAGTAGACCTGAGCTACAGTTGGAAACGCCTTTCGGCCACAGCTTCTATCTATTATTCCATAGGAAGCTGGGTGTATAACTCCAACCGGATGTACAGCAACAGTGACGGTTACTATACCGCCAACCGTAACCAGGACCGCGACATGATCTACAAAGCATGGCAAAAGCCGGGTGATATCACCGATATCCCCAAACAATCCCTAAGCAACGTAACCTATATAAACGACCGCTTTTTGGAAAATAATTCTTATTGCCGCCTGCGTAATGTAACGGTTTCTTATACCCTGCCGGAAGAATGGGTGCAAAAACTCTACCTGCGCAATGTCAGATGCTATGTTTCCGCTGAGAACTTATTTACTATAAGCGGATATAAAGGCTTTGACCCCGAAGTGCAGGGTGATGACCTGAACCACTACCCTGTATCGCGGAACATTTCCTTAGGTTTAACCCTTAATTTCTAATCCGGCATTATTATGAGAATTATGACTATGAAACACTATATTATTGCATTAGCCTGCATGATCGCTTCCGGATCGCTGCTGTCGTGCTCTCTGGACAGGGAGCCCAGCACCGCCACCTCCATGGAGCTGACTACTATTGCAGATTTTGAAAATCAAACAATGGCCTGCTACCAGGCCATGCGCTCGAGCAGTTACTACGGAGGGTATATGTTGATTATCCCCGATGTAATGTCCGACAACCTGATGATTACCCAAGGCGGGCGGAACAGCTACCGCGAGATGTTCGAATTTGACATCACTTCCAGCAGCTCCGTACCCGGCGCTTTCTGGAGCAGCGCTTACAATATGATATCACAGGCCAACCGTTTGATCAACGAGCTGGAGCCCAAGAAAACTTCATTCCACGGCAACGACTCCATCAAAGCAATCGGTTTATTGGCCGAGGCCTATACGGTACGCGCCATGGGCCATTTTGATCTGGTGCGCTGGTTTGCACCGCGCTATACAGACTCTACCTCGGCGAAAACCATTAAAGCCATTCCTTATGTCACCAGCAATAACCCGCTGGCCAAACCCTCCCGTAATACCCTGCGTGAGGTATACCAATTTATACTGGATGACCTGGTAGATGCCGACAATTATATGTTCAGCATTAATGATGCGCATAACCAGGGCATCAATACCCGCTTCAGCCAGCAAGCGATCTCCGGCATGCTGTCCCGTGTTTATTTAACCCTGGCCGCCGACGGCAATAACGAAGGGCTTCTGCAAGCTGCACTGAATACCGCCCTGAGTGCCATCGACGGTAAAGGAATTACAGACCCCGTATCCTTTGTACAGCAGTGGCATAACAGCTTTACCGACGCCAATAAAGAAGTGCTGTTGCGTATTGCTATTTTAGACAGCGACGGGGTGACTATCGGTAATAACTACGGACAAGCCGATGCTTCGGGCGGATTCCGCAATGACTATTCGATCAACTACAAGTTGTACAGCAACCTTTATTCAAGCAACGAGACCGATTGCCGTATCACGGCGTACACCAGGCGCGACGCATACAAGGGCCAGACCTACGCCGGCGTATACACCTACAGGACCCGTACCGGATCGCCTACCAACGTATGTGACGGCGTAGTAATGCGTACACCCGAAATGTACCTTAGCATTGCCGAAATCTTTTATCGCCTCTACGAATTGGGCGGACCTGCTCATTACGAAAAAGAGGCGCGTGATTTCCTCAATCATGTGCGTAAAAACCGCTATACCAATTATGTTGACGACCAGACGACCAGCGGCCAGGCATTGTACGACCTGATTATGGCGGAGCGCCGCAAGGAATTAGCCTTTACAGGCCAACGTTTCTTTGACCTGAAACGCCTCAATTTGACAATCGACAGAGGTAGCTACGGCGACCTGATTGACGGTTCGGGTAACCCGCCGAAAGTACAGTCTATTTCGGCCTCCGATCCTAAAACCGTTTGGCCCATTCCGCAAAGTGAAATTGACATTAATCCTAACATCCTCAACTAGACTTTATATATGAAGACAAGAATAACAATCATTTTCACTTTGCTGTGTAGCGCCTTTTTGTGGTCCTGCAGTTCGGACGAAAAGGTGTATGACGGTAAACAGGTAAGTCAGTTTGTGACTGACGTTACTGAGGTGTACGCAGAACCCGGCAAAACAAATGCGTCGGAATTAACCGTGTGGCTGGGCAAGCCGGCCGAAGGCAAGACCTTTGTTCCGGTACGGCTTAAAAGCGCTACCCGCCCCGGCTCCATGTTCATCAACGGCTTTAATTATGCGGTAGGCGACATCTTCAACATTGAGGTGCCCGGCGGCGCATTAAAAGCCAGCGCCAGGATACAAACCAGCCCTAATTATTATAATAAGAACGGGGTGGATAGTTTGGTATTTGAATTGGCCGATCCTTATTTCGGACAGGGCGGTACCATGTACCTCAAAAACACCACAAGCATGGCGTTCAAATCCTATTGTACAATGACCGCTTCGGATATGGGCGGCTTAGTAGGTGACTATGTAGACACACAGACCAGTTACCCGATTAACTACCATATCACCGCCACCATGGCCGACACCGTGGTTATTGACAGCCTGGGAATGGCCCTGATGGCCATTGGGGGCCTTACGCCCATTGACGTATATCCGGTGAAATTTGTAGTGGACTACAGCAAGGTTCCGGTAACCGTAACGGTGGCCGGCAACCAGAAATTCTATACGACAAGGCTTGACGGCCGTGACGTTGAAGTGTGGGCCCGCGCTACGAATTTTGAAGGCAAACAAGCTTACTCCGGCGAACTGGATTTTTGCAGCAAACGCTTCACGTTGTACATTGAACGTTATATTCCCACAGATCCCACCGCGCAAAGCGGCGCCTGGGAAATCATCATGGATCCCAAATAAATAAAATTAAACCAAATTTAAATATTTAATTATTATGAGATTTATTTCTTCACAATTATTACGGGCCGCATGGTTGTGCTGCGCCGTAATTCTGGCGGTAAGTGTTACGGCCTGCAAGGACGATAATAAGATATCGACCGAACTGAGCGTGTCAACACAAACTGTCAGCGCACCGGAAGGCGGTGTAACAAGTTCTATTGCTGTAACCAGTAATGTTGCCTGGACAATCAGCGACAATGGCGATAAGTCATGGTACAGCTACAATCCTGCTACCGGAAAGGAAGGACAAACGACTGTGTCCGTAACGGTACAAGCCAACAAAACACTGAGTGTACGTACGGTAAAACTTACGATTACCGCCGCTGAAAAAACGGCGGAAGTAACCATAAGCCAGGATGCCATGGGCGCCCGCATGACCGTGACACCTACCGAATTGGACTATGCCAAGACGGCCGGTAAGGATACCGTAATTGTAAACACCAACCTGACCTGGACCATAGCCGTAGACGCTGCCGCAACCTGGTGTACGCTGAGCGTTGCCGGAGGTACAGCCAACGACAGCATTGTGAGCGTTAATGTAACGGCCAATGATATAGCCAGCGAACGTTCGGCTACTTTGACGGTAAAAGCCACCGGCACTGCAGACCGTTTCGTTACAATCAGTCAGGAAGCCGCTTCTACCTTGTCACTTTCTGCCGCCTCCCTGACCGTTGACTACAAAAACCGCCCCATCTCACAAGCCAATACGACCATTGATGTAACCTCCAACACCGACTGGGAGATTACGAAACCTTCCGCTTCGACCTTCTCCTATACCAATATCACGGAGGGTAGCGGTGACGCCGACTTCAATGTATTATTCAACGAAATCAACTTTTCACGCAACGATCAGGCGACGACCTATACCGTTGCCACTGCCGACGGCGCTGTGAGCAAAAAACTCTACGTAAAACGTTTAGCCGAAGTAGGAGCCACTACATTTACCGAAACATGGGCAACCGCCACGCATGGGGATAGCATATTCACTGTCGGCAATTGGTGGGGAAATGCAGATAACAATATGGCCTGGACTGTTTTCAGCGATGTGAGCAAACAATACATTGTAGCCGACGTAAACAAAGGAGTGGCCGATCAACCTTATGAACTCTGGATGATTTCTCCGGCGCTTGACCTTGATAACGCTACTACTAAAAGCGCCGCGTTCCATTCATTGGTAAAGTATGCGCTCACCACGTCTTCCGCTGAGGTATTTTTATTGGACACCAAAGAAGGTACTCCCAGCACGGCCACCAAGCTGTCGGCGATCACCGCTACCGCTATGTTACAGGGTGACTCAGACTGGATAGCCTCCGGCGACATTGATTTATCCGGCTTCTCGGGCATTAAATACATCGGTATCCGCTACAAGGCCTTAGGCGGCGGACAAACCGGCGGTACGGCAAGAACGGCTACCGCATTCTATGTTGATAACTTCACCTTTGGCGTACCTGCGATTGACATCCTGAGGGTATCACCTGCGAATATTAATAAGACCGCTGATGCGTCTACAACCACTGTAACTTTATACGCCAGTAAAAATTGGACGGCCACCATCAGCCCTGCAAGCGCTTCTTCATGGTGCAGCCTCAGCGCGGCCACTGGAACTGTAGGAAACCGCACTTTCAATGTCCTGATTACTGAAAATGAAGAATTCTCTACCCGCGCAGCTACGGTAACCATCTCAATGACAGGATCTACGACAACACAAAACATTGCAATTACACAAGAGTCAGCCGCTCCCGTACTGGCCAAATGGAGCATGTCTGCCGTAAGAAATAATTCAGGCGGCATCGCTGCAAGTGACACCGTTTATTCTACAGACAGTAAACGCCATTCTATCACCCGGTATACCAACCCGATTTCCTCCACCTCCGGAAATCCGGTCAGCCGCATCACAGCCATCGGTGCCAATTCGAATATTACAATGACCACCTGGTATCATAATGACTATATCCTTTTCAAAGTGAACACCACCGACAATGCCAGCAAGAAAATAGGCTTTCAATGTAATAAAGTTTTAGGATCAGCCTATGCCACTTCACCACGTGACTGGACTGTTGAATGGATTGCTGATACGACAGGCATGAGCTCCGGAACAGTAGCATGGAACCGGAATAGTGTAGGCACCAATGATTTTCAATTAACAGCATCAGGGTCAACTGCAACAGAATCCATCGTTTCTGTTCAGCTTGAAAATGTGACCCCCATCAACAATACATTCTTCATACGTCTACGCGTAGCCAGCAATATCAAACTAAATGGTTTAACACAAACCACCGGCGATGGAAAAATGAATGGCGGTATCATATTCAGAGATAACATTATTATTGATCCCGTAGTGGCTCCGTAATCAACTTCTCCTAAAAAACAGAACCGGTAAGTGCTTTGCTTACCGGTTTTTTTATGTATTTCCGTTCCCTGGGAAGTCGATCGGTAGTTTAACGGGATGAGGCGATCAGGCGATGTCTACCCCCTACAAACGGCTTGTAATTCTTATGGCAATAAGGGAATATATTTTCCATATGCACCAGCCTACCAGCATCCCGAAAAGGGCGCCGCAGATAATATCCAGGGGATAGTGTTTGCCGACATATATACGGCTGTAAGAAACAATAGCGGCCCAACTGAAAATGCCCCAACTATACCATTTTTTTTGAAAGAGCAGGGAGGTCATCATGGCCAGGCCAAAGGTATTGGTAGCATGGTTGGAGACAAAGCCGTAACGGCCGCCACAACCTTCAAGGGAACGGACCAGGCCTTCAAGCGCCGGTTCGTAGCAGGGGCGCAGGCGTTGTATTGTGTTTTTAAACAGGTGGACGCCCAATTGGTCCGTCAGGGCAAAGGTGGCTATGATGGCCAGGAGGGCCAATAGCCCCCAGCGCCAATCCCGTTTCCAGAAGAGGAAAAAGATGATGGAGAGGTATAAGGGAATCCAGCTGAAATTACCGGTTATAAAGACCATCAACGGATCCAGCCAACTGCAGTGTAATCCGTTTAGGTAAAGGAACAGCGATTGGTCTATCCGTATGAGTTGGTCAAGCATAGGTTCAGGTATTTAGGGTTTTCCAGAGCAGGTCTTTCAGGGTCTGAATATTATAGCCGGTAAGGGAGGAGATAAAAATGTGGGGTATTTTTTTGGGAAGATGGCGTTTCATCTCGGCGGTCAACTCATCATCCAGCATATCGCTTTTGGTAATGGCCAGCACCCGTTGCTTATCCAGCAATTCGGGGTTGTATTGTTTGAGTTCGTTGACCAGGATTTTATATTCGGTAAGAATATCTTTGCTATCGGCCGGCACCATGAACAACAACATGGAGTTGCGTTCAATATGGCGCAGGAAACGCAGCCCCAGGCCCCGGCCTTCATGTGCGCCTTCTATAATCCCGGGAATGTCGGCCATGACAAAGGATTGGCCGTCGCGGTGGGGCACAATGCCCAGATTGGGTTCCAGGGTGGTGAAAGCATAGTCGGCAATCTTGGGTTTAGCCGCAGATACTACCGACAAGAGGGTAGATTTACCGGCATTGGGGAAACCCACCAGGCCCACGTCGGCCAGCAGTTTTAATTCCAGGATAAACCAGCCTTCTTCGCGAAGTTCACCCGGCTGCGAAAAACGGGGGGTTTGATTGGTAGAGGTCTTAAAGAAAGCATTGCCCATACCGCCGCGGCCGCCTTTACAGAGGATCTGCTCTTCCCCGTCGTTGGTGACTTCAAAAAGAACTTCACCGGTTTCGGCATTCTTGGCTACGGTACCCAGCGGCACGTCCAGGATAATGTCCTGTCCGTTGGCACCGGAACGCAGGGCGCCGCTGCCGGCCTCTCCGAACTCAGCCTTGATATGCTTGCGGTATTTCAGGTGAATCAATGTCCAGAACTGTTTATTGCCGCGCAGGATAATATGTCCGCCACGGCCGCCGTTACCGCCGTCGGGGCCGCCTTTGGGCACATATTTCTCGCGGTGCAGGTGCATAGACCCCTTGCCTCCGTCACCGGACGCACAAAAAAGTTTTACGTAATCAATGAAGTTGGACATGGGGGATGAGATTAGGAGATTTTAGCAATGATAGCGCAGATGGCGTCAAAGGTTTCCTGCGGGGTAGTAGCGCTGTCAACGAGGTGCATCTTCTCCTGCGCCCGGTAATAATCCATCAGTACAGCCGTTTGCTCATTGTAGTTTTTAATGCGGGTGCGGATGATATCGATATTCGCATCGTCTGCACGGCCCTCAATGGTGGCGCGGTGCTGCAAGCGTTTAATGATTGTTTCATCATCCAGATGCAGGGCGATCATCAGATCGATTTTCGTATCATGGTCCGCCAACTCCCGGTCCAACATTTCCGCCTGCTTGGTAGTGCGCGGAAAGCCGTCGAAGATAAAACCTTTGGGAGAGCGGCTGGCATCAAGTTGCTCACGCACCATTTCAAATACGATCTCGTCCGAAACCAGGTTGCCGGCCTCAATAAGGTGTTTGACCTCCTCTCCGAGCGGAGTAGCGCGCCGGATCTCGTCGCGCAGCATATCACCGGTTGACAGATGAATGAGTCCGTATTTTTCAATCAGCCGCGGCGATTGGGTTCCTTTACCAGCACCCGGAGGCCCGAAAATAACAATATTAAGCATGATATTTTTTATTTTACCAGGGTGTAAATATCCGGAAGGTTGCGGCCGAGCTCGTCATAGTCAAGACCGAAGCCGACAATAAAATCATTGGATATTTCCATCCCTACGTAGTCAATGTTGTAGTTCGCCTTAAAGGCGCCCGGCTTGTAGAGCAGGGTGGCGATTTTTACCTGCTTCAATCCCCGTGTGGACAAGTCTTTCAGCAGATTATCTATGGTAAGCCCCGTATCAATAATATCTTCAAGGATAATTACGCTACGGCCTTTCAAATCGGTATTCAAGCCTATGAGTTCCGACACCTTGCCTACGGACTGTGTGCCGGAATAAGAGGAGTATTTAATAAATGATATCTCCGAAGGAACTTCAATTTGTTTCAACAAATCGGCGGCAAACATGAAAGCGCCATTGAGCATCCCCACAAATACAGGGGTTTCGCCCTCCATATCCCGGTTGATCTGCGCAGCAACCTTGTCTATGGCCTTTTGGATCTCGGCGTTGGGAATGGACAAGGCAAAAGTTTTATCATGTAGCGTAACTTTTTTCATAGGATTTATTTTAAATTGCGAAATTAGTATTATTTTTGCTGTTTGTAAAATTTATTTTATTCTATATTTTATTATAATGAAAGCCTTGGTAAGCATAATCATGGGAAGCACCTCGGACATGAAGGTGATGGAAGACGCTGCTAAATTCTTGAATGATATGAAAATACCCTTCGAGATTAATGCTTTATCAGCCCATCGCACGCCGGAAAAGGTGGCCTCATTTGCCAAAGAAGCCCATACCCGTGGTATCAAGGTGATTATTGCCGGCGCCGGCGGAGCAGCCCATCTTCCGGGCGTAATTGCCGCTTTTACGCCGCTGCCTGTAATCGGAGTTCCCGTGAAATCGTCTAATTCCATAGACGGCTGGGACTCTATACTTTCCATACTCCAGATGCCGGCCGGCATACCGGTGGCCACCGTAGCGCTCGACGGCGCCCGCAATGCCGCTATCTTAGCCGCCCAGATCCTGGCCACCTCCGACATTGACTTATTTGCCAAGATACAACAATTCAAACGCGATTTAGCCGAGAAAATAACCACTGCCAATGAAGAATTGGCGCAAATAAAACACTACTCTTATAAAGTTTAACGCCTTTTAGTTTTCTGAACAGTTTTGTTACCACGTTAACATGCCTGTTCTTCTGCTCCGCCACACTTCACGCCCAGGGATTGGTATACCCCCGGGACGCCGCTGCTGTGGGAGCGGGAGAGATGACCACGTTAGCCAATGGCTTGTGGTCGGCATTGGCTAACCCTGCAGGATTGGGACTTGAGCCCCGTCTGGCCGCAGGCGTTCAGCACGAACAACTTTTTAGCATGCCCGGTTTGGGCATGAGCGTATTGGCGGCGGCCCTACCCGTTATGGGGGGCGGCCTGGGAATTTATTTATCCAATACAGGCCCTGCCGTTTGGGGTGAAAACCGTTGCGGGCTGGCCATGGGACGCCGGCTGGGAGATGCGTTCAGCATCGGCGGCAGCGTGCAGGCGCTACTGCTCCGCTTCCCGGAGGCCTATCCCAATGCCGTGGCCATAAGCGGTGACATAGGCCTGCGGGCGGCCCTCACAGGCGCACTGGATATAGGGCTGTATGTCTGTAATATTACTTTTTCAGGCTTCACAGGGCGGGAGGATTTACGGCTGCCGGTAGTACTGGCCTGGGGGCTGGGCTACCAGGTGACAGAAAGCATACGGCTGCAGGCGGAGCTGGAAAAGGACGACAGGATGCCCCTGCGGGTGAAGGCCGGCACGGAATGTAGCATAGCCGGCCGGTTGGCCTTACGCGCCGGCGTATTGTCCGGTCCCCTGGAGCTCCGCTTCGGCGCCGGCCTCCGCTACAAGCACCTCTGCTTTGATATCGCCGTAAAATACCATCCGGTTTTGGGCCTTAGCCCACAAGCGGGCCTTACCCTCACCCGGCCATGAGAAGATTAAGCGGCCTTCTGCTCTTATTCCCCTCCCTCTGCGCCTACCCGCAGGAACCGATGCTTCCCGGGAGTATACAGCAGCTGATTGAAACGCATACGCAGGAGGGCGAGGAGCAAGAGGCGCTGGCGCTGTTCGAAGATTATCAGCAGTACCTGGAGCACCCGCTCGACCTGAACAATGCAAGCGCAGCGGAGTTACGGCAGTTCCCGCTCTTCAACGAATTTCAGGTACAAAGCCTGCTCGGCTACCGGCAAAGCTACGGTGCGCTGTTCAGCCTGCATGAGCTGGCGCTGATCCATGGATTCAACGCGCAACTGGCCGCACAGTTATCCCCCTTTCTATGTGTATCTCCTGTCAATCCGTATAAAAAAGACAGTTGGCGGGAAAGGCTCAGCCAAGGCAGGCACCAGCTGTTGCTGCGCAGCAGCCACACCCTTGAAGAACGCAAAGGGTATAGCAATGAAGCAAGTGAAAGTATGCATTACCTGGGTTTTCCATGGAGCCTGTACCTGCGTTACAAATACAACTTCCACCAGCAGCTGCAGTGGGGAATAACGGCAACAAACGGCGCTGGCGAGCCTTTCTTCAAGGGAGAGAACGCGGCCGGATTTGATTTTTATTCTGCGCATTTTCTCATCAATGGGCTCAATAAATACTTTAAACGCATAGTGATAGGTGATTACCAGGCCACCTTCGGCCAGGGACTGGTAGTATGGAGCGGCGGCGGACGGCTGTCCGGCGGCGTATTAACGGTCAAGAAGCAGGAACGTGGGTTCAGCGCACATACCGGCAGTGATGAAAACCGTTTCTTCAGGGGAATAGGTGTCACCGCCGGGTTCGGGAAGTGGGTACTATCAGGCTTCTGCTCTTACAAACACATTGACGCCACAATGGATGAAGAAGGGTTTACAAGCCTGCCTGTGTCCGGCCTCCACCATACCGCCGGCAGTATGGCGCAGAAGCGCCGGCTGCCGGAATTGGTTACAGGCGCCAACCTGTCTTTCAGTTGGAAACGGCTGAAAATAGGCAGTACGCTGCTTTGGCACCGCTATGGCGCCGAAAACCGGCGCGAACTCAAGCCTTATAGCCTTTTCGAATTGTCGGAACGGCAGAATGCCAATGCAGGAATTGATGTTTCTTTTCTCTGGCAGCGCTGCCAGTTTTTCGGAGAATTCGCCCTGAGCGCTAACGGCGGTAAGGCAGGCATCGCCGGGTTGGTGTTCGACTTCGCCCATGATTTTCGCTGGAGTACGGTATACCGCAACTATGGAGTCAACTACCAGGCCAGCTATGCCGGGGCCTTCGGGAACAACAGCAAAACCGCCAACGAGCAGGGCTGGTATACGGGATTAGAGTGGATGCCCCTGCAAAGCCTTACCATCAGCCTTTCCGCCGATGGATACAGCTTCCCCTGGTTGCGCTATGGGGTCAATGCGCCCTCCTCCGGATGGAGGTACCAACTGCAGGCCGACTGGCAAAGCACGCCCACCACCGGCATGCGATGGCAACTACGGCAAGCGGTAAAGGCCGCCAATGCCGTCAGCGAAGAGCAAACAGCGGCTATTATAATGGAGAACCGGAATACATCTTTTCGCTACGGCATCAACTATGAGCCGCTGCCCCGGCTGCGCATGGAAGAGCGGATAGAACTCTGTTTCACGGATGGCCGTAGCCGCGAAACGGACCTTTTATTGTACCATGATACCGCCTACCGTTTTCCGCAGGCAGGCCTTAGTTGTTCTTTCCGCCTGGCGCTTTTTGACACCGGCGGATGGGAGGCGCGGATTTATGCTTATGAGCATGATGTATTAGGCGCCTTTTCGGTGCCGGCTTATTATGCGCAGGGGATACGGTGGATCGCCAATTTACATTGGCAATGGAAGAGACGGCTGGACGTATGGCTGCACGCCGCACAGACCCGCTATAATGACAAAAGCAGCATAGGTAGCGGCGGAGCGGCCATTGAAGGCCAGGTACAAAGCGACATTAAACTACAGCTAAGGTTAAGTCTTTAACCTTTAATCTTGATTTTATCGCCCGGATAAATTTTGGAGTTTTTATTAAAGCCGTTCAGCTTCAGGATCTCGTAGTAGGTAATATCATCATAAAGCTGCGATATGCTCCACAGGGTTTCGCCTTTTTTCACCGTATGCACACTGCTGTTTCCCCCCTTGGGGGCTGATTTCTGGCCGGAACCGGCTTTCGCCGTAACGGCCGCAGGGGCGGACTTAGCCGACCCTTTGCCGTAAACCACTAATTTCTGGCCTTTACGGATATTGGTTCCATTGAGTCTGTTCCAATATTTCAGGTCGTTGATCTTAACGCCGTAACGCGCTGCAATGCTGGAAAGCGTTTCGCCGCTGCGTACCCGGTGGATTTGTTGTTTTCCGCCGGCCACAGGCACCGAACTGCGTCCTGCAATCTGTTTGATGATATTAGGATTGAAGTAAACGCTGTCTTTATAGGCGTAGACTTCCTGTTCTTTCTCAACAAAGGAGGCTGTATACTCAAAAGGAATACGCAACACGTAAGGCCGCTCGTTCCCCGGAATAATGTCATATACGAACTGGGGATTGTAATTGCGCAATTCATCCACCGGAATGCCTACCACTTCTGAAATCTGCTCGAAGTGAAGCGGTTTGTTCACCATAAAGGTGTCAACATGCGAGGGCATGTCTAATTTTTTCGGGCTCAGGCCGTGTTCCTTGTAATAAGACATCAGGTAGTTGGCCGCCACAAAGGCCGGCACGTAGCCGCGGGTCTCACGGGGAAGGTAAGGATAGATGTCCCAATAGTCGCGTTTTCCGCCGGCGCGTTTAATGGCCTTGTTCACATTACCGGAACCACAGTTATAGGCGGCAATGGCCAGGCTCCAGTCGCCAAAAATGGCGTAGAGGTCTTTCATATGGCGGGCGGCCGCATGGGTAGCGGCAACAGGATCATAGCGTTCTTCCACGAAAGAGTTCATCGTCAGGTTGTACATCTTGGCCGTTCCGTACATGAACTGCCACATCCCTTTAGCACGGGCCCTGGATACGGCGCGGGTGTTCAGGGCCGATTCGATCACCGCCATATTCCGCAACTCCAGCGGCATGTCATAGCTGTCGAGGATCTCTTCAATCATCGGAAAATAAAATTCCGAGAGGCCCAGAATCATTTCCGCTTTCTGCGACATGCGTTGGGTATAATAAATAATCTGGTTGCGGACTACATGATTATACGGAAGGTCAATGATACAGGGCAGGGCTTTCAGTCGCTGGATGTAAACGGAATCCGGCAGATCCGCCATCGGAAGGTCGCTATCGTACTGGCTGACAAAAGAGGTGGTATCCTGCAGGGCGCGTTGGATATACCAAACGGACAAGAGGCTGTCGATATTGTTATCCGTATCTATGGCCAGCACCTCATCACCATTGATAATGGTGGTGGGACCGGCTGTAGTACTGGTATCTCGCGTTCCCTTATTGTTGTCAACCCGGGCGGAGAGTCCGGTCGCCAACAACAAGCAGCATAGGCTTAAAAAATAGTGCTTCATCATCTTATATTTTATTTAATAGTCATATTCAGGCTCATGCCAAATGCAGGCATAGCGGAACGCTGGGCCATCATATTATCGTACATGACGGCGGGCCTCATCCGCAGGCTCAGGTTATCACTCACATCAAATTGTTTGAGGTGTGAAAACACATTGGCATCAATAATGTTCAAGGCATAAAAAATCCCCAGGTAGATGACCGCATAGTCGCGGTCTCGGTGGTAAGAGTCCCGGTAGTATTTCAGGTTTTCGGCGGTATAGCGGCCTTTGAATTCATCGGGGCGCCCATTCATCACATCATTGTAGGCATCTTTGAAACGCAGGTATTGCGTCGTATTATAGTCGACAAGGTAAACGCCAAAGGCTAAGCCCATGTAGACGATAGGAATTTTCCAGTATTGTTCGTTGTTAAACTGGCCCAGCCCCGGAAGGAGCAGGGAGTAAATGGTAGCCCGTTGCGGAATGTATTTTTTCGGCGAATCGTAGGCTGCCATGCCATCCAGCAAGGCCGCCCAATAGAGCATACCGGCGCCGAAGTAACAGAGATTACGGTTGGTCTTATACTGCTCGTCTCCGGTATCCAGAAAGTTCATGTTGTTGCGGTAGCCACCGTAAATAAGGCCGCCGATCCCGCCATAAAGCACCGGAAGCTTCCAGTAATCGCGATTATAGATCTGGCCGTAGCCGGGCAACGCCAAAGAATAAAAGAATACGCGGGTCACTCCCAGGGAGTCACGGCCGCTAAGCCCCCCAAAGAAATTTTTACCCCGCGGCCTGGCTCCCGGCACCGGTATATTGTCGGTCCGCAGCTGCGCATGCATGCAATAGCCGGCAAGGATAAAGAGTATAAGGAGCAGGTATTTTTTCACTTTAAGGATTAAGCCTGGGATTGTTCGTTGAGTTTTTGTAAGAAACGGCTTATTTCTTCATCATTGGCAAAATGAATGGTGATCTTCCCCTCGCCCTTGTCACCGCGTTTGATGTTGATGTTATTGTTGAAATAAGCGCCCAGCAGTTCTATTAAACGGAAATGATCATCCGGAAGTTCCTGTTCGGCGGCTGGTGCGGGCTTTTCGGCCGGCGCCTGGTAATGCTTTTTGATCAGCGCTTCCACCTGGCGAACGGACAAGTCATCATCCACGGTTTTCCGGGCTATTTTCAGTTGCAGTTTCTCATCGTCGATACCGGCGATGGCGCGGGCATGGCCCATAGAGAGTTTGCGTTCGCGGATGAGCAGTTGCACCTCGGCGGGCAAACGGAGTAAACGCAGGTAATTAGACACGGTAGTGCGTTTTTTGCCTACCCGCTCGCTTAATTGTTCCTGTGTCAGTTCACATTCGTCTATCAGGCGTTGAAAACTGATGGCCACTTCAATGGCATCGAGGTCTTCACGCTGGATATTTTCGACCAGGCCCATTTCCAGCAGTTCACGGTCATCGGCCTTGCGGATATATACGGGAACGCGTGTTAAACCGGCCTGTTTGGAGGCGCGGAAACGCCGTTCGCCGCTGATAATCTGATAACGGTCCGGCCCCAGTTCACGTACGGTGATCGGCTGTATCAAGCCTACGGCTTTAATGGAGTTGGCCAGTTCACGCAGGGCCTCCTCGTCAAAATGTACGCGCGGCTGCGAAGGATTGGCTTCGATATCGGAAATATTCAACTCCGTTACACTGGCTTCCGGCTGTAGCTCCGCGCTACGTTCCACCCGCTCACGGATATTTCCGGTGGCGGCGGCGCCCCCACCCATCAAGGCATCAAGCCCGCGGCCTAATACGGCTTTTTTTGTCATATTATTTTTCGTTTTTTTGCAATACTTCCCTGGCCAGACCAAGATACTGGTTAGAACCAACAGAAGAAGCGTCATACAGGATCACAGGCTTGCCGTAAGAAGGAGACTCGCTCAACTTCACATTGCGCTGGATGATGGTTTGGAAAACCATATCGGGGAAGTGGCGGCGCACCTCTTCTACGACCTGGTTGGCCAGGCGCAGACGGGCATCATACATGGTCAGCAGAAAGCCTTCAATGGCCAGGGCCGGGTTCAGGCGGTTCTGTACGATTTTTATGGTATTGAGCAATTTACCCAGTCCCTCAAGGGCGTAAAACTCACATTGCACGGGAATAATGACCGAGTTGGCAGCCGTGAGCGCATTGACCGTAATCAGGCCCAGTGAAGGGGAACAGTCAATAATGATGTAATCATAACGGTCCGACACCTTGGCCAGGGCATTTTTAAGCACCTGTTCACGATCAGGCAACTGCAACATTTCGATCTCCGCTCCTACCAGGTCTATGTGCGAAGGCAGCAGGTGCAGGCCTTTAATTTCGGTAGTTAATACGGCATTTTCCACTTCGGCCTGGCCGATAAGGCACTCGTATACCGTATCACCCTGCATATTGTTTACATCAAACCCCAAACCGGAAGTAGCATTTGCCTGGGGATCCGCATCGACCAAAAGGATTCGCTTCTCCAATACGGAGAGGCTGGCAGCTAAGTTAATGGCCGTAGTCGTTTTACCGACACCACCCTTTTGATTGGCTATTGCTATAATTTTTCCCATGTTGAAAATTTGTTTTGCTAAATCTAATCTGCAAAGATAAAAAATCTTTTTTACGCATCATAATTTATCGGCAAGAACATCCGTCAACATGGGAAAAGCTTAGCTTATAAATTTTTCAATCATCGGCACCAGGGTAATATAAAGACCTGTTATAATTGCTGTTGTAATTACTCCGGAAATATTGGCGCCCAGGGCCTCCGGCAGGATCATGGAGGCGGAGTTCTCTTTCCCCACGATTTTCTGCGCCACCTTGGCGGTCGTAGGCACACAACTCACACCAGCAATGCCGATTACCGGATTGAAGTTGCCTTTGGTAACAAAATACATGACATAGCCGCCCAGGATACCGCCGATACCTGAGAGTAACAAGGCCAGAATACCCAATACAAGCAGAATCAATATTTTCGGATCAAGCAGCAGGTGGGCCTCACACAAGACCCCCAACAGTATACCGAGGAAGAAGGTGGAACCATACAGCAGGGGGCCACCGATAAAGTCAATCACATGCTTCAGGCCCGACTCACGGACAGCCACACCGATAAAGAGGGAGAAGAACAGCGGCGCCGCCACGGGGAAAAGGAAGCAAAGCACCGTACACAGCAAAACGGCAAAGGTAAGTTTGGTCGGCGAGCTGTATTGTTTAACTTTCTTCTTCCGCTCCATTTTGATGGCGCGGAGTTTTTTCGGCACCAACAATTTTACCAGGTAGGGATAGCCCCCGTAGGCCAGCCCCAGGTACAGGTAAGCCACCACGGTAATGGGCACAAAGAGGTCTTTGGAAAGGGAGAGGGAGGTAAAAAGCACCATCGGCCCGTCGGCCCCTCCTACCATGGCGATGGAAGCGCTATCGCGCAGGCTCAGCCCCATGGCATGGGCTATAGGCACCGTCAGGAAGGTTCCCAGTTCGGCGCAAAGGGCGATGAACATGCACATCACCGGACGCTGGAGCAGGTAGCCCACATCCAGCAGCACGCCTATGCCCATAAAAATAAAACAGGCAATCAGGCCGTTACTGAACATAAGGGTGTATAAGGGCTGTAAAAAATCAATCTGCATCACGTCTATCAACTTCAGCGGATCGCTTTCCATGGGGTCTACAAAAAGATTTCCCTGGGTGCCGTCCGGCATAAACAATACGCCGGCATTGATGGCTGCCATTCCCAGGCCCATCGGAATCATTACCAGGGGCTCCAGCACCCCCTTACGCCCAAGGTATACCAGCAGTATCCCAAGCAGCACCAGGCCTATACGCGTAAAAAAAATAGTTGTATCCGATTGGAGCAGGGTGGATATCCCCTGAAAAAGCTTCCCAATATCAACGGTTTCCATGATAACCAAAAATTACTTGTTTTTCTTCCTCTGTATTCATATCCTTCAATGTTTTTTCTTTATCGGGATAAAAATACGCCAACATTTCATCCTGGTCCTTTTTGGGTTCCGGAGTAGAAGGGTAATAGTGTTCCAGCATATCATTGTTGATGGTCGACTGGAATGCCGACAACGCCAGATGGATACGCGCTTCGCGCGCCTTGCGGACACGGTTGGCCCGCTTATACAGGGCAATGGTGTGCGCCAATGAAAAATGCTCAAAATAGTTCAGCGCAGCGCTGATGAATTTGATAAGATAAGCCACGGCGAATCCTATAATGAAAGCGCCGGCCATCATGGCAAAGGTGCTCAAAAGTACGGTTGACATAAAAATTAAAAATTGAGGATTGAAAATTAAGAATAATTAAAACAGGCTGTTGACTGTTTAACCCATTCAAATATTCAATCTTCTCAAGGAATAGAAATCAGTGGCGTGATGGATAATGACTTCGGAGTAGTAGGCCAGGTAGCTTTCGACGGTTTGTTCCATCCGCAGGCTAAGGGAAGAGGCGCAGGAGGCCCAGCGTTCATCGACGCTTTCTTTCTCCGTACGGTTGGTCTGGAAAATCCTTGCGGAGCTGTTGGCCAGGCAAAGGCCGCCCGGCTGCTCCACATCCGAAGAAGAATCTGAGGGAAAAGCATTTAATTCCGTCTTACTCACAATGGACATGGCGCCACCCGCCTCTTTCATGGTAGAAAGGGCGTAGAAAGCAGTCATGCCGACTAACAGTAAAACGATGATCTCTTTTCTGTTCATTATTGCCTACAAAGGTATAAAAGATTATCCGGTTTAAGAAATTTATATAAATTTGTAAGAAAATTTACGCCAATGGGGCAAAAAACAAAAGACGGTTGGATGGTCATCGTGAATCCCAAAGCCGGTAGCGGCCGTGGTTTAAAGGATTGGCCTGTCATATCCAATCAAATGAACCACAGCGGACTGGACTTCAGCTGTGTATTTACGGAACATAAATACCATGCCGTAGAACTGACGGTAAAAGCTGTAAATGACGGCTATCGCAAGTTAGTGGCCATAGGGGGAGACGGTACGGTAAACGAGGTGGTTAACGGCATCTTTATACAACAGCAGGTCCCTACGGCCGATATTGCGCTGGCGGTAATTCCGGCCGGTACCGGTAATGACTGGATGCGCATGTTCGGCATTCCGAAAACCTATTCCGACGCCGTACAGTCGCTTGTCACCGAGCACACCGTATTGCAGGATGTAGGGCGTATCACCTACCATGAAACCAGGATCAAACACCAGCGCTATATGGCCAATGCCGCGGGTATGGGCTTTGACGCCATGGTCAATCGCCGGTTCAACCGGTTGAAAGATGAAGGGCGTTGGGGCAAACGCCTGTATATTACAAGCACGTTGAAAGAGTTGCTCCAATACCGGTCTAAACGTTTTAAAATAACGGTAGACGGACAGCCTTTCTTCGACAATGCGGTATTCAGCGCTGCCGTAGGTGTAGGCAAATACAACGGCGGCGGGATGATCCAGCTGCCCAATGCGGTTATTGACGATGGGTTGTTTGATATTACGGTCATCAAGCGGGTGAATAAGTTCAGCGTAATCCGTCATTTCGCCAAATTATACAACGGGAAATTATATAATTATTCCAAGGTGCTGGCCACCCAGGGCAAACATATCACGGTAGAAACCTGGCCGGAAAGCCCTATAGAGATTGATGGGGAAGCCATGGGCTTCTCGCCTTTCACCTTCGAGTTGCTTCCGAAATCCATCAAGGTAGTCGTAAGCAGTAAGTTGTAGCAGATTATTGCGGATCCACATCCGGTACGATATCCAGGCCGCTCCAACCGGGACGGGTGCGCAGGTGGGCAAATTGCTCCAGCAGGAAAAGTTTAACATCCGGTAAATTGTCTTTCTTGTTGGTCCGCACCCAGAACGCCATGATGTACTTGTTCTGCACCCGGTAAACCGACGGCTGAAATGGTCCAAACAAGCGCTCGCCGAGAATAGGACCGGTTTCCTGTTTGAAAGCCGCCGCGGCCTGTTTCAGCAGTGTTTCATTCGTATGCCTGAAGTATATGGCGATGAGCCGGGCGTAAGGCGGGAAAGAAAATTCACGGCGCTCCAATAATTGCTGCTCAAAAAAGGAGGGATAATCATGGCGGCAGACCTGTTGTATGACGGGGTTATTGGGTTGTGCGGTTTGTATAAGCACCCTGCCCTTCCCTTCTTTGCGACCGGCGCGGCCGCCGACCTGAGACAACAACTGGAAGGTACGCTCATGGGCCCTGAAATCAGGAAAATTCAAACTATTGTCGGCATTTAGGATACCGACCAGGTTTACCCTTGAAAAGTCAAGGCCTTTGGTCACCATCTGGGTACCGATCAGGATGTCTTTTTTACCGGACTCAAAATCACCGAGAATACGGCTGTAAGCATGCTTGGCGCGGGTAGTATCCAGGTCCAGCCGGGCCAGCCGGGCGGAGGGAAAATAGCTTTGCAGCTCCTCTTCTACCTTCTCCGTACCGAAACCCTTGGTCTGTATATTGCCGCCGCCGCATGAGGGACAAGTGCCGGTAAGCGGTTCCGCATGGCCGCAGTAATGGCAGCTGAGCTGGTTACCGTATTTGTGGTAGGTCAGGCTTACACTGCATTGCCGGCATTGGGGGATATACCCGCAATCCGCACATTGCACAAAAGGTGAAAAGCCCCGGCGGTTCTGGAAAAGGATGATCTGCTCATTACGTGCTAAGGCCTCACCGATCGCCGTAATCAGGGGTTGTGAGAACAAACCGTTCATCTGCTTCCGCTTACGCAACCGTATGGTATCAACCACCGTAATTTCCGGCAAGGAAACATCATGATAGCGTTCCGTCAATGCGACCATATTATATTTACCGGAGAGGGCGTTATAGTAGGTCTCTATGGCCGGAGTGGCCGTACCGAGCAATACCCTGGCGCCGAGCTGGGCGCCCAGTACAATAGCGGCGTCGCGGGCATGGTAACGGGGGGCGGGGCTGCTTTGCTTGTAGCTGGCCTCATGTTCCTCATCCACGATCACCAGGCCCAGGTTACGGAAAGGCAAAAAGATAGCGGAACGGGCGCCGAGGATAATGGACGGGCCGTCCGGGCGCTGCAATTCATTGTATATCTCTACCCGTTCTTCGTCACTATAGCGCGAGTGATAAACGACGACCTCTTTGCCGAAAATCTGTTCGAGCCGGCCGATCAGCTGTGTAGTAAGGGCTATCTCCGGAACCAGGTAAAGCACCTGGCGGCCACGCCGCAATTGTGCGGCAATCAGGTGGGCATAGATCTCCGTCTTGCCCGAGGCCGTAACGCCATGTAACAGTACGACATTCCGTTTATGAAAAGCCTCTTTGATGTCATTGCGCGCTTTTTTCTGGGCCGGCGACAAAACAGGCATTTGCTTATAGGCTATGGCCGAACGGTCAAGCCGGCTCACTTCGCGCTGCACGGTTTGGAGCAGGCCTTTTTCTATACAAGCGTTGAAAGCCGCCGGAGAATGGGCCTGCAATACACTTTTGGGAACCTCCTCCGAAAAAGGAAAGTGCATTGGCTCCTGCATCTTGCAGCGTGATAAAAAATCAAGTAAGAGGGCTTCCTGTTTCCTGGCCCTGGCAAGGCTATGCAGCCCCTGTTGCAGCTTTTCTTCGCTGTCAACGGCCGGATGCAAACGCACAAAAGTTTCGAAACGGGGCTTGTATTCCGTACGCAAACCGTTAGGCAGGGCGGCGGCCATCACCTCTCCCAAGCTACACATATAGTAATTGGACATCCACTTCCAGAACAGCAGTTGGCCGGCATTGACTACCGGCTCCGCGTCTACAACATCCGTCAAGGGCTTGATATCAAAACCTGCCGGCGCATATTCGGAAACCGACTGCACCACTGCTAAGTAGGTTTTTCGTCCTAACTCTACCTGCACACGCATTCCGGGCAAAATTTTACCGGAAAACGGTTCAGGTATACTGTAAGAGAGAATACGCGGAATGGCTAAAGGCAGGATGACATGCGCATATTCCATGCCCTTTACATCACAAAGCTGTCGCTGATGGACTGGTAGCGATAAACCTTCTGGATTACATCGGCAAACAGTTCGGCAACGCTCAGCACTTTGATTTTGCTGGTGTCTACGTTAGGATCTTTACGCAAGGGAATGGTATCGCTTACGATGACTTCCTTGATGCAGGAACGGGCAATACGATCATAGGCCGGACCGGAAAGCACGGGATGGGTAGCCATTACCCGCACACTCAGGGCGCCTTTTTCCATCAACATATCCGCAGCTTTGGTAATCGTGCCTGCGGTATCTATCATATCATCAAGAATAAGCACATTGCGGCCTTCCACCTCACCTATGGCGGTCATGGAACCTACCACATTGGCTTTTTCGCGTGATTTGTGGCAAATAATCATAGGGCATTCCAGCAGGCGGGAATAAGCATTGGCCCGCTTGGCGCCGCCCATATCAGGAGCCGCCACCGACAGATTATCAATTTTCAGGTTACGCAGGTAAGGCAGGAATACCCTGCTGGCATAAATATGGTCTACGGGAAAATCAAAAAATCCCTGGATCTGGTCGGCATGGAGATCGGTAGTCATTACCCGGTCACAACCGGCGGCAGCCAACAGATTGGCCACCATCTTGGCGCCGATGGATACCCGGGGACGGTCTTTGCGATCCTGGCGGGCCCAACCGAAGTAAGGCATCACGGCAATCACTTTATAGGCCGATGCGCGACGCGCGGCATCAATCATCAGCAAGAGTTCGAAGAGATTATCCACGGGAGGGAAGGTGGACTGCACGATAAACACCGTGTTACCGCGTACACTCTCATCAAAGGCCGGCTGAAACTCCCCATCGCTAAAATCGGTTACCTGTGATTTCCCCAAATCGGAACCCAGGGCTTTGGCTATACGTTCAGCCAAATAGCGAGACGACCGTCCCGAAAAAATCTGAAACTTGTGCTGTGATATATTTTCCATGAATTTTTAAAATGATAGGGCAAAGATAGTAAAAAAAAGTCATTAGGCGACTACGTGACTACGCGACGACGCATCGTACAGGATTAAAAAGCTACAAAACAGAGGACTATATCTCGCATCGCTTCATCTCCTCATTGGTTTGCTCAATGTAATCCAGCAATTCGTCACGGCCGGCGCCGGTTTCGGAAGAGGTTACGAAAATCAGGGGCAGTTCGTCCCAACTTTCAAGCAATACTTTTTTATAATGCGCTACATTGGAAGACAAGGCTCCGCCACCCAACTTATCCGCCTTGGTAAATACCAGCGCAAAAGGTACGCCGGCCTCCCCCAGGGCCGCAATAAAATCCAGGTCTATTTTTTGCGGTTCAATCCGTACATCCAGCAACACAAACAATAGTGTAAGCTGCTCACGTTTATTGATATATCCGGTAATTATTTCCGAAAATTTTCCACGGTTGGTTTTCGACACTTTGGCATAGCCGTAGCCGGGCAAATCGACCAGATGCCAATTATTATTGATGATAAAGTGGTTGATGAGCTGGGTCTTCCCGGGGGTAGACGAGGTTTTAGCCAGCCCGCTGTGACCCGTCAAACGATTGATAAGAGAGGATTTACCGACATTGGAACGGCCGATAAAAGCGTATTCGGGCAAAGGGTTCTTGGGGCATTGTTCCACTTTAGCACTGCTGCTGACGAAAGAGGCGGACTTGATAAGCATAGGTCGGTATTAAGAGATTAAGGGATCAGGAGATTGGGGGCAAAGATAGTGATTTTTTTTGTAGCTTTGCAGAGATGAAAGAACAAGTGGAAAATACCGGCATAGGATTGACGGAACTGCTCGGACAGGTACAGCAAACATTACAGCAACACCTGGCAAGGCACTACTGGATTTCGGCCGAGATCAACGAGCTGAAAATGCACAGTACGGGGCATGTCTACCTGGTACTGGTGGAAAAAGATGAAAAGGGCGAGCAGCTCAAGGCCAAGATCAATGCGACGATCTGGGCCTCCGCTTTCCGGCTGATCAAGCCTTATTTTGAAAGTACTACGGGCCGCTCCCTGGCGGCGGGACTCAAAGTACTGATAAAGGTCAACGTACAGTACCATAGCTTATTCGGCATAAGCCTCAACATCACGGACATTGAACCGGCCTATACCATAGGCAGCCTGGCGCAGCAACGGCAGCACACGATTGCACGGCTGGAACGCGAGGGGGTCTTCGACATGAACCGCGAACTGGCGTTTCCTATACTGCCTCAACGCATAGCCGTAATCTCGTCGGAACAAGCGGCCGGTTACCAGGATTTCATGCACCAATTGTACCATAATGAGTATGGTTTTGCTTTCAGGGTAACGCTTTTCTCTGCCGCCGTGCAGGGTAGCGCCGCCGCCGGAGATATGATAGAGGCGCTGGATATGATCAATAGCTGCAGCAGCGCTTTTGATGCGGTGGCCATTATCCGGGGCGGAGGGGCTACGGCAGACCTGGCCTGCTTTGACGATTATGCACTGGCGGCCCATGTGGCGCAATTCCCCCTGCCCATACTCACCGGCATAGGGCATAACAAAGATGAAAGCGTAGTAGACATGGTGGCGCATCTTTCCCTGAAAACCCCCACGGCCGTAGCCGATTACCTGATTGACTGCCTGGCCTCCGAAGCGGGGACGCTGGACACTTACGGCGCTGCATTGCATGAGGTGGCCACCGGGCTTATCCATCGTGAAAGCCAGTTGCTATTATTGCTGCAACAGCAGAGCAAACTGTTTGCACAGCAATTATTACAACGAGAAAAATTCGGCCTGCAACTCCAGGCCAATGATATGGAGAGTTACAACCCGTACAACATACTTGCCCGCGGTTATGCGGTAGTACGCAAAAACGGAAAAGCGGTATTGGAGGCCTCCGGCGTGCAAGCGGGCGACAGCTTGGAGATCACCCTGCACAAGGGCGTATTACATGTAACCGGACAATAAAAGTGACAAGTTTAAAAAAAAAAAAAAAAACAGTATGAAAAAGAATAGCAGCAAATTAACCTATACCGGCGCAAAAGAAGAACTGACAGCCATCGTGGAAAAATTAAAAGCCGGAACGGCCGATGTAGACAGCCTCACGGCCGACCTGCAACGCGCCGGAGAATTGCTCAACTTCTGCAAAGAACGCCTGCAACAAGTAGAAGAACAGATAAGCAGTGAATAGTGAATAACGAATAATGAATAATAGGGCTGCACTCATTATTCGTTATTCACTATTCACTATTCCTTCGCCATTAAGCATTATGGCCTTCATCTCCCCCTCCTCCTCGTAGATAAGGTAAGCGCCCAATCCGGGATGCGCGGCCAGAAACGCCTTTGCGCCCTCAAGGCCCAGGACCAGCAAGACCGTGGCATAGGCGTCGGCCGACATGCAATCAGCCGCAAAAACCGTCACGCTTAGCAAATTGTGCGATACAGGATAGCCGGTACGCGGATCTATGGTATGGGCGTATTTTTTTCCGTCTTCTATGTAATATTTACGGTAGTTCCCGGAAGTAGCCATGGCGCGGTCCGTAAAGTGCACAATGGCTTCCATGGATGCGCCGGCTACCATATTACCGTCTTCCGGACGGTCAATCCCCACGCTCCACAGCTCACCCTTCTTATTCTTACCTGCGCAAGAGATTTCTCCGCCGATTTCCACCAAATAATCCGTAACACCCTGCGCCTTGAGCCAGCGGGCCGTCACATCTACGGCATACCCCTTGGCCACCGCATTGGCGCTTATGTTCATGCGCGGATCGGCTTTCAGCAGCTGCCGCCCTTCGAGCCGTAATTTGTCCATACCCACGAGGTGTTGCAAGCTATCGATCAACTGTGGCGTGATCTTATCTTTATGCTTAAAACCGAAGCCCCATGCGTTAAATAAGGGAGAGGCGGAAATGTCAAACACGCCGTCCGACTCCATATAAATCTCCCGGGAACGGTTGAATACCGCAATAAGATAATCATCGGCTTCTACGGCCTCATTACGATTTATTCGTGAAATAATTGAGGTAGAGTCATATATCGACAACGATTTACAGAAATCCGCCAGCAGGGAATCTACCGACGGCTGGAAATTACGTCCCCCGGCATCACGGTAAATAATGTGATAGGTGGTTCCGAGGGCAAAACCATCCATCGTAGTATACTGCCGTTCAGCAGAAGTGCAAGAGAACAGCAAGGTGTAACATAACAAAAGCAATAGAGTAAAACGCGTGCGTGCAGCCATACAAATTAATTACAGGTTATTGTACAAATGAACCTCAAAATTAGTGTTTTTTGGCTGTATATAAAAAAAGTCGTACCTTCGGGTTCGAAACAAAAATATAAAGGCATGTTAATCACCAGAAAGCAGCAAAACCAGTCCCTGCGATTCGCCATGATCGGCAACGGCAGCTGGGCTACCGCGCTGACTAAAGTATTGCTCAATAGCCAGGATAAATTGCAATGGTTTGTTCGTGACCCCAAAATGATCAAGTACATTGAGAAACACCACCGGAATCCGGAATTCCTGCGGGGAGCGGAACTGGACACCTCCCGGCTGGAGATGACGGATGACATCAATGCCGTAGTCCGTAATGCCGATGTGCTGGTATTTTGTATTCCGGCCGCCTATCTTAAAGGCGAGCTGGACAAATTGACGGAATCCCTCGAAAACAAGTTTATTGTTACGGCCATCAAAGGGATGATTCCGGGTGATAACCTGACCGTGGCCGAATACTTCAACCGCAGGTATAACATCCCCTATGATAATATAGGTACCATCACCGGTCCCTGCCATGCCGAAGAAGTAGCGCTGGAGCGCCTCTCCTATCTCACGTTCTCGTGCAAGAAAAAAGAAAACGCAGCATACCTGGCAGGAGAATTTGCCTGCAATTATATCAAGACCCGCACCGGCACAGATATCTATGGTGTAGAGTATGCCGCCATCCTGAAAAATATTTATGCCGTGGCCGTAGGCGTTTGTCATGCCCTGGGCTATGGGGATAATTTCCTGGCCGTACTGGTGACTAACGCCCAGGGTGAAATGAAACGCTTCCTGAACTGGACCTATCCGAGCACTACGCGCAACATGACCCAATCCTCCTACATGGGCGATCTGCTGGTGACCTGTTACTCGCAGTTCAGCCGCAACCGGACCTTCGGCGCCATGATCGGCAAAGGCTATTCCGTAATGGCCGCCCAAGCCGAGATGAACATGGTGGCTGAGGGATATTTCGCCTGCAAAAGCATCCATGATATCAACCAGGCGCACGAGGTGGAAATGCCCATCGCCGAAACGTTGTACCGCATATTGTATGAAGGAGCGTCTCCGGCCAAGGAGATGAAAGCGCTGACGGAAGTGTTGCAGTAAGCGGGAAAGAATTGTCATCTATTTTCAATAGACGAAACGGCAAAGACCTGTTGCTTCCTTCGGACAACATAGCGGAAGGTATACCCGATAACAGGATCCTACGTCAATACTCCGGCCACTAAAGAAAAAGCCTCCAACACAAGTTATTCTGTATTGGAGGCTTTTTCTAAGCGGGAAAAGCAGTGTATTATTCCTGCAACAACAGCTCCATGATCTTGATGGAGGCCAGGGCTACGGGGCTACCGGGGCCGAAGATGGCGGCAGCGCCGGCTTTGTATAAGGCATCATAGTCCTGTGCGGGAATCACGCCACCCACAATCACCATAATATCTTCGCGGCCGAGTTTTTTCAGCTCTTCGATAATCTGGGGCACCAGGGTTTTGTGACCGGCAGCGAGTGAGGAAACACCCACTACGTGCACATCATTTTCAACGGCTTGCTTGGCGGCTTCGGCGGGGGTCTGGAACAGCGGTCCCATATCTACGTCGAATCCAACGTCTGCATAACCGGTGGCCACTACTTTAGCGCCACGGTCATGCCCGTCTTGTCCGAGCTTGGCAATCATAATACGGGGCTGGCGGCCTTCTTTCTTGGCAAATTCGGCTACCAGTTTTTTAGCCTTTTCAAAGTCGCTGTTGTTCTTGGCTTCTGAAGCGTAAACACCTGTATTCATACGGATAGTTGCTTTGTAACGTCCTACTATTTTTTCGCAGGCATCGGAAATTTCACCCAGGGTAGCGCGTACCTTAGCCGCTTCTACGGCGAGTTCCAGTAGGTTGCCGGACTTGCTTTCTACCGCTTTGGTAATAGCAGCCAGGGCGGCTTGTACCTTAGCCTCATCGCGTGAAGCGCGGAGTTGGCTCAGGCGCTCAATCTGCGACTGGCGCACCTTGGCATTGTCCACGTCGAGGATTTCGATCGGGTCTTCTTTCTCCAAGCGGTATTTGTTCAAGCCTACGATAGTGTCGATATGCGAGTCGATACGCGCCTGTTTGCGGGCCGCAGCTTCTTCGATACGCAGCTTGGGCAGTCCGGTTTCAATGGCTTTGGCCATACCGCCGAGTTTCTCCACTTCCATGATATGGGCCCAGGCGCGCTGTGCTATATCATTGGTCAGTTTTTCCACATAGTAAGAACCGGCCCAGGGGTCAAGCGACTTGGTAATATTGGTTTCTTCCTGCAAGTAAATCTGGGTATTACGGGCAATACGGGCAGAGAAGTCGGTAGGCAGGGCAATGGCCTCATCAAGGGCATTGGTATGCAGAGACTGGGTATGTCCGAGGGCCGAAGCCATCGCTTCGATACAGGTACGGGCCACGTTGTTGAAAGGATCCTGCTCGGTGAGTGACCAGCCGGAGGTCTGCGAGTGTGTACGCAATGAAAGCGATTTCGGGTTCTTCGGATCGAAAGTCTTCACGATCTTGGCCCAGAGCATACGGGCTGCTCGCATCTTGGCAATCTCCATGAAGTGGTTCATACCGATAGCCCAGAAGAAAGACAAACGCGGAGCGAAGGTATCAACACTCATGCCTGCGGCGATACCGGTACGGAGGTATTCCCAACCGTCGGCCAGGGTGTAGGCCATTTCGATATCACAGGTAGCACCGGCTTCCTGCATGTGATAACCGGAGATGGAAATAGAGTTGAATTTCGGCATATTATTGGCCGTGTAGGCAAAAATATCACCGATAATGCGCATAGAGAATTCGGGCGGATAAATATAGGTATTACGTACCATGAATTCTTTCAAAATATCATTCTGGATGGTACCGCTCAACTCTTCGAGGCTGGCGCCCTGCTCCAGACCGGCAACGATGTAGAAAGCCAAGATGGGCAGTACCGCACCGTTCATGGTCATGGATACCGACATCTTGTTCAGGGGAATCTGATCGAAGAGCACCTTCATGTCTTCTACACTGCAGATGCTCACCCCGGCCTTACCTACGTCACCCACTACACGGGGATGATCGGCATCGTAGCCACGATGGGTAGCCAGGTCAAAAGCAACGGACAAGCCTTTCTGCCCGGCCGCCAGATTGCGGCGGTAGAAAGCATTGGACTCTTCGGCGGTAGAGAAACCTGCATACTGGCGGATGGTCCAGGGGCTCATTACGTACATAGTACTGTACGGTCCGCGCAGGAACGGCGGCAAACCGGCAGCATAGTTCAGGTGTTCGAGATTTTCGAGGTCCTTTTCGCTATATGCGTTTTTCACCTCGATTTGCTCCGGCGTGTTCCAAGTGGCCGGTTTAGCGGCTCCGGCCTTGGGAGCAGCATCATATTTTATAGCTGTAAATTGCGGTCTCATAATTAAATTCCCAGTTGTTTTTGATATTCCTTCAAGGTTTCCAACACATTACTTTTCACGTTAACGAAGTTCTTGATGCCTTTGGCTTCAAGTTCGGCACGTGAGGCGGGGTCTCCGGCAACAACCAGTATACCCTTTCCGCCAAGCTGTCCGGCAATCTGCGGCACGGCTTCTGCATAGTCATCGTCCGATGAACAAGCGACAATAATTTCCGCCTTGGCGGCTAACGCAGCCTTCACCCCTTCTTCAATGGTAGCGAAGCGATTGTTGTCAACCACCTTGAAGCCTGCACAGGCAAAGAAGTTGCCGGCAAACTGGGCGCGGGCGCGGCACATGGCCAGGTTACCGAAAGTGAGCATGAATACCTGCGGTTGTTTTCCACTCTTGTCCGTAGCATAACGCAAGGCTTCGAAAGCCTGTGCACCGCGGTATTGCTGAATAGGTTCGGCTATCTTATTTTCGCCATGGCAATGACAGGAAGCGCCGCGGGTAACTACGTCTGCGGTCACCTCCTTATCCACCGTTTCCGTGAAGTTGGGATATTGGTTGCTACCCAAAAGGATTTCCCGGCGGGTGGCAATATTCATATCACGTTTCTGTGAAGATGCCTTCACCTGCTCCTGGATAAAGCCGGCTGTGAAAGCCTCGAGATAGCCGCCCTTCTCTTCTACCTGCCGGAAAAGTTTCCAGGCTTCGGCTGCAATAGAGGCAGTGAGATTTTCAATATAGTATGAGCCGGCGGCCGGATCAATGATGCGGTCGAAATAAGACTCTTCTTTCAATAGGATCTGGGTGTTCCGGGCTATGCGGTTGGAGAAAACCGTCGGTTTACGGAAGGCCTTGTCAAAGGGCAAGACTTCCAGGCTGTCTACCCCGGCCAATACAGCGCTCATACTTTCGGTCGTAGCGCGCAGCATGTTCACATAGGGGTCATATACGGTTTGGTTCCAGGCCGAAGTTACGGCATGGATCTTCATCGTAGCCGAACTGTCTTCTTTAGCGCCATAGGCTTTTACGATATTCGCCCACAGGATGCGGGCAGCGCGGAATTTCGCCATTTCCATGAAATAGCTCGAACCGATGGCAAAGGTGAATTTGATTTTCGATGCGGCCAGGTCTGCGTCTACACCGGCTTCGGTCAGGCGGGCCATATACTCGCTGCCCATAGCCAATCCGAAGGCCAATTCCTGTACGATCGTAGCGCCGGCGTTACCGAAGATGTAAGCGCCTACACCAATAGTACGGAGTTGCGGCTGGGCCTTGGCGCCTTCTACCATTGTTTTCAGGTTTTCAAAGCTGCTCTTGTCATCCTTACAGAATGCACCGTGCAGGCTCAGGCGACGCAAGGGATCATAGTCAATAGCGCCGTGCAAAGGATTATTTCCGGCTTTCTTTAACAGCATGGACAAAAGCTCGGGGGCGGCATGACAAGCGCCGGTAAAGTTTACTTCTATAGCCGGCAGTTCAATGCCATTGAGCAGAGAGTCAAAGTCAACCTGGTTAATACCATCCTTGGTCAGGCGGAAGCCAACGGCGTCTACGCCTTTATTTAACACCTCAAGGGCGTCCTTATTGGCGCCGGCCACATTCTCGCGGGCGTCAAAGTCCTGGCGTACCAACCAGTTGTTATCCGTTTTGGCGCTATGCACCAGGTGAAGGTTTTTAAGATCCTCAGCGCGGTAGTACGGACGGACATTGAATCCTTCCATCGTCTTCCAGATGAGTTTTTTCTCATAATCGGCGCCTTTCAGATCTTTGGTAATCACCTCTTCCCACTTTTCAGTAGCAACAGGTGAAAATTCTGAAAACAATTTTTCTGCCATATTTCTTAATTTTAAGTATAATTTCCTTATAAATAGACCGCCAAAGGTACAAAAATAATTCAAATCATCATATAGTTTAAACCTTTTAGCCGGCCGGTCATCTTAGTAATAACAACTAAATTATTTATTTAAACTAAATTATTGACTATTATGAAAAAAATCATGCTGCTAAGTTTCGCCATTATGCTGAGCATATGTGCTTTTGCACAAAACAACGATCAACAATCCGCTCCTCCGGTTGTTAAAAAGACCGTCAGGGTCGTAGGCCACGGCCCGGCCATAGCTACGGACCAGCACTGTAGTAAAGGCTTTTACTATGGAATTCCAGCGCTGACAGATACCCAAAAAGCAACTATCGATAAGTTGCGCAGCACCCTGACAAAGGATATGCGCAAGGTACAGAACCAAGTGAAAGAGAAAAAAGCCCGACTGAACAGCTTGCAAGACGAAGAAAAACCGGATCAAAAGGCTATTTATAAAACCATTGATGAAATCGCCGGCTTACAGGGACAAATGATGAAACTGCGCGCCGACTTCCGTATCAAGGTTGACGAGCAACTCAATGAGGATCAAAAAGAGGCTTTCCGCCAAAACGGCGATAAAGTTCAACACATGGTACACAACCGCAGTATCCGCGTGATCAAAAATAACAACGACGTAGTAGTGCACACAGAAGAAGAATAAGGATCAACCCGCCCCCAAGAGGCGATTATGCCGGTAAGCAAAGTGTTGTCAATGCATGCTTACCGGCATTTTTATAGCTGCACGCCGATGATTATATATTTTAACATCCCAAATCTTGACGGCTACAAAAATAAACTGTAACTTTGTCTTCATAAAAGCGTTCTTTACTTCTCCCCTTTTTGTGCCTCACGGCACATTGGCGTTGGCTTTATTTACTCTTAAAAGAAAATTACGACCTTTCATTGAGTAGAGGATTTAAAGGCAGCGCCCACTCCTTTTTTATGCTTCTTTGGAAGTAGGATTATCCTTACAATCATAGATCGTCAAAAATGGCGTGGGCCTGATTTAATCGTACTCAATAGGTCTCGTAATACCTCTTTTAACGGATAAATCATATAATAGGACCACGCTACAAATACCATTTAAATTTCAACCATTTAAAGAGTAAATGTTATTGCTGCAAAATTATTTTGCGGCAGGGGTTTTTATTGGCTGTTGCTTAAGGAGCTGCGCTCACCTACACTTCTTGTTACTGTTGTTATGTGCCGCGGGGCGATCGCGGGATGCCGCGGGGCGGCTCCTTATTTTTACTATGTACTTTTGGCTTGACCCAAAAGTACCAACCGGAGCGCAGCGGAGCTCACGAACACCTTAAAAAAATAAAAAAGGTGTGAGTAAAAAGTCAAGTCTGACGCCAGCCCGGCTAAAAATCGGTCATTACGGCATTTGCCTCATTCCCGATTTTCTTCACGCCGGCTGACGTAGGACGGTCCTGGCTGCAAAGGGATACAAGGTATGTTATCTCTACTTCGGTTTTCTTCACGTCGGTTCCCGTAGGCCGGTCCCGGCTGCAAAATGCTTTTTGTTTTTCTCTTAATCACTTAGTCTCTCAGTCCCTTAGATCCTCGCTTTCTTAGTCAGTTAGTCTCTTAATCACTTTTAATATATGAAGAAGATTTGTTTATTACTTAGTTGCTTGTTTGTTGTGTTGATCTTGTTGTCCGGGCCGCTGGTGGGGCCGCTTTCCGCGCAGCCGGTGACGGTGGGTCAACTGACCGCTTATGGGGATAATACCTTGAGTTTCGATATCGCCTGGGGGCCGGACGGTGGGCGGGTGACGCCCTGGTCGGACTCGGTGTGGGTGCTGATAGATTATAAGGATCCAGCCAGTGGGGAGCTCAGGCGGCTGCCGATTAGCGGGGCTACCGTGACCGCCGGGCAGGCGAGCTGGCCGGGCGCCCGGGCGCGGTTGGTGGCCGGCAATACCGCCGGGTTCTTTGTAGACGGGCAGGCCCGTGCGGTGGACAGGGCCGCTACGCTGACTGTGCGGGTAACGCCACAGGCAGGAGTGACGATTAGTAAGCCCTGTGTCTATGCACTGGATTATCCGCCCCTGGCTACCTATGGCGTGGCAGGCAGTTTTAATACCGTAGCGTTGGTGGGTACCGCGCCTTTTTGCGGCATCATAGTCAACAGTGCGGGCGGGACAATGACC
>JAVBQY010000002.1:0-13555 GCA_031548545.1 Bacteroidales bacterium
GGTGACCCCGCCCAAGCCCACCCTTACTCCGGGTACGCTCACCGTCTGCTCCGGCACCCTCACCACCATTAGCCTGCCCGATTGGTATGGCTTGCCCGATGTGAATGAAAGGAACTACCATATCCCCGGTCTTGTCTGGGCGCGCACGGCCGACGTAGGCGCCGGCACCTATATGGGCCAGGTCCAGAGCCCCGATGGCTGCTGGTCGGTGATGAGTGATGTGGTGACGATTGCAAGTGAGTCTTGTATGGGCAACTGTAATGCGCCCAACTACACCTTAGGCACCACCACCTGGGCGGGGTGTAATTCTACCTATACCACCGCCTCCGGTACGGGTGGAGCTTGGGTCTTTGCCGACAGGCCGGATGTCTATACCCCCTTTGTGCAGTGGAACAAGCCTTCTGTGGCTTGGCCAGTGAGCGGTAGTGTGTCTGGCTGGACATCAGGTACAAGTACCGCCTCAAGTTGGTCTAATGGCTACCCCTGCCCGACGGGGTGGCGATTGCCGACCCAGGCGGAGTTCCAAGCCTTGCACAATGCCGGTACGGTTTGGCGGGCTGGCGGCGCTAAAGGTAATGCAGTGGCTGGTCGCTTCTACGGCTCCGGCGCCAGCACCTGCTCGCTCCCGACCCCAAGCAATTGCATTTTTCTGCCTGCTATGGGCTACCGCTCCTACACCAAAGGTGCGCTCGCCGTGCAAGGTGAATATGGAAGCTACTGGTCGTCACAGCAGTATAGTAGCTCGGAGGTGTACAAGCTGTACTTCTCTAATACTAGTAGCGAGCCGGCCAACTCGGCCGGTAATGATAAGGCCAGCGGCTCGAGTGCCAGGTGCGTCCAATAACAACTGTTGTATTTTAGTTTTTTCGTTTATCGGCTTGCTTCACCCACGTAGCAGAGCGCAGCAAGCCGACACGAAAATCACACCCCCGGGGACCGACCTACGCCGGGTGGCGTAAAGGAAATCACAAACGACGCGTTAAAAAACAAGGGCTGTCTGAGCAGCGCAGCTGCGAGTTTCCCTTGTTTTAGCGGAGTGCGTGATTTTTAGCCGGCGCGGCGTCAGTCTTGATTTTTTTTGTTTATTGTCATAGTGATTATTCCCCCCACTTATACCCGCCGGCATCAAATCCGGCCAATTGGAGCACACGGTCAACCACGGTGTCGGCAGCCTCGGCAATGGTGCCGGGTTTGCTGTAGAAGGAGGGACTGGCGGGGCAAAGGAGGGCGCCGGCTTCAGTTAATTGCACCATATTGCGCAGGTGAATGAGATTATAGGGGGTTTCGCGGGGAACGAGGATAAGGCGGCGGCGCTCTTTGAGCATCACGTCGGCAGTGCGGCCGATCAGGTCGGCGGCCAGGCCCTGGGCCATGCGGGCCAGAGCCCCCATGCTGCAGGGGGACACAATCAATGTGTCAAAGGAGGACGAGCCGGAGGCAAAGGGGGCGTAAAAATCATTATTGTCATAACGGCGGAAAGCCAGGGGCAGTGCCTCAAAGGCCGCGTCGCCCAACTCATAACGGAAGACCTGTTCGCCGTTAGCGGTAAAAACCAATGCCACCTCAACGCCGGGCATAGCCGAGAGTTTATGCAACAAACGTTGCGCATAAATGGCGCCGCTCGCTCCGGTCACCCCCACCACTACCCGCCTTTCATTATTCATTGTTCGTTATTCATTATTAGTTATTCATGTATCTCCAGTGAAACCATTGTTCAAATACCGGATCTATAAACAAGGGTTTATTATTTTTCCCGAATTCAAGGATTTCTTTTTTCTCAAGGGCCTCACGCACCCGCGCCACATTGGCGGAGGAGTGCAATTTGTATTGCGCCAGGGTTTCGGCGGCGCTGTAACGGTCAACCCCGTCAATAGCCGCCCGCAGGTAGTTCAGCTGTGATTCGCTCAGGTTGTCGGTAGTCCAGCGGAATACCCGTTCGTTAAAGTCATAGAGGTCTTCCATGGTCTTTCCGATGACGGTTTCTATCACATAACCCTTGGTATTCAGCCAGCATAAATGGGACAGCAATTGGACGTAGTAAGGATGTCCGGAGACGATATGGTAGAGGCGCTCCGCGAATTCTCTGGAAATGACGCGGCCGCTTTTGGAAAAGGCTTTTACAATGTAATCCGCCGAGAGTTTGGCATCCAACTTATCCAGGCTCAACACCTCCCCGAATTTGTGGAAAGGCGTTTTTTCGGCAACCAGGGCTTTCATGGCGTTTTTCCGGCTACCGCAAAGCAGGTAACCTACCCGGTTGTGTTGCTTCCAGTCCGCGCTCAGCTTCTTTTGAAAAGCAAGCGAATGGTCAAACTGCGCGATGTTTTGAAATTCATAAATACCGATAATCAGGCGGAGATCTTTCCAACAGGCCAGTTGTTCCGGGAAATGGATCAACTCATGAACCGCCTCTGCGGAAAGCGGCTCGTCGAACAGTAGAGAGATCTCATTCTGGCGGGTTTCACTGATGGTGATCCGTGGTTGGGTAAGGGGCAGCAGTTGGCGCACGGCACTCTCCCACTCGTCACTGGTGCTGCATACGGCTTTCAGCGCCTTACCGGCCAAGGCGGTGTAAAAAGTAAAGGTGTCGCGGATATTGAACAGGTCCAGGGCGCAGTAGCGGAACGCCTGCTGCTTTTGCGCCTGTATAAGGGCGTTGGTAAGCAGGGAGCGCTTGCCGCAGAGCGGAGGCGCCATCAATACCGTATGCTGGGCATTGGCCAGATTGGCAGCCAACCAATCCAGTTCATCCTTGCGGCCGATGAATTGTTCACCGACGACGGGCTGGGTAAATATGAAAGGTGAGTCCAAAGGAGTGAATAATGAATAGTGAATAGTGAATAATGAAGCGAGCTCACGAGCTGAAAGCGAGTAATAGTGAACCGGGCGAAAGGAGGTTACGGGCCGTGAGGCGGGTAATAGGGCGGGTTAATTGGATTCAAGGACGCTTAGCAATTCATCTAACTTGGGCGTGAGGATGATTTCGGTGCGGCGGTTCTTCTGCCGCGCCGCAGCGGTTTTCTGCGGGTCTAAGGGCGCGTATTCCGAATGCCCGGCCGCCACTATCCGCCTGGGGTCTACGCCGGAATGCTGGAGCAAAGTACGGACTACGGTAGTGGCCCGTTTCACGCTGAGGTCCCAGTTGTCTTTCAGGTCGGCCGAAGAGCTGCGGTAAGGCACATCATCGGTATGTCCCTCAATCATCACGTTGATGTCGGTGTTTCTGGACAGGACCTTAGCCAGTTCTTTTATAGCCTCCGCGCCTCTGGGATCTATCTCGTAACTGCCCGATTTAAAAAGCAGTTTATCTTCCATCGAGACATATACCTTGCCGTTTTTCTGCACTACGGTAAGCCCCTTGCCTTCAAACCCGAGCAAGGCGTCGCTTACTTTGGCTTTCAAGGCATTGACGGCAGAATCCTTGCGGGCCAGCACGGCTTCCAGTTCGGCCATCCGTTTGTTGCGCTTGTCCATCTCTTCGCGCATTTTCTCCAATTGGCTCATATGCTGTACCAACTCATCCTGTTTGCGCAGCAGTTCTTCCTGGTCCTGCTGGATTTGTTTAGACATGCCGGAGGTCTCCCGTTCGCGGTCTTTACTGATTTTTTCCATCATCGTACGGACTTCCCGCACTTCTTTTTGCAAGGCGTCTCGCTCTTCCATAATTTTTTGCATATCCGAAAGTTGCGCCTCTAACTCACGCAAACGCAGAAGCTGGCCGGCATTCTCACGGCTCAGGGCGTTGACCTCGTCGTTAAGCGCTGCCCGCTCTTTGTAAATGCCTTGATAATCATTTTCTAACGACTTGTATTTATTCATAGAGACGCAAGAAGACAGTAGCACGCCACCAATAAGCAAAAGCCGGAATTTCATTTTTGACATAGCTGTAAAATTAAATTTTAACGTACAAATATACAACTTATGGATAAAATGTTGAAAAAATTTGTGGAATAAATAATTTTTACTACTTTTGTAGCCCGTTTTTTACGGAAAAATGTGAATATTAATGACAAAAAGCTAAGATAAAGAGCTGGTTACGAAACCAGCCGCTTGAGTCGGAACTTTAAAATATAATAAAGTATGTACGCAATTGTTGACATTGCTGGACAGCAGTTCAAAGTAGAGGCCGGAAAAGCTATTTATGTGCACCGCCTGGAAGGAGAAGAAGGGGCAAAAGTTAGTTTTGACAAAGTGTTTTTGAAAGACGATGAAGGTAACATTACCCTCGGCAACCCGGTTATCAGCGGCGCTGCGGTTAACGCCACTATCCTGAAACACCTGAAAGGTGAGAAAGTTATCGTTTTCAAGAAAAAACGTCGTAAAGGTTATCAAAAGAAAAACGGTCATCGTCAATACCTGACCCAAATTCAGATTGACAGCATCGCTTAAGTTTTACACTTTGAATCTTTAAGTTTTTAATCTTTAAATCTTTAAATTGAAATGGCACATAAAAAAGGCGTCGGTAGTTCGAAGAACGGACGCGAATCACATAGTAAACGACTCGGAGTAAAAATGTTCGGCGGACAAGTAGTGAAAGCCGGTAATATTATCGTTCGCCAACGCGGCACCGTACACTATCCCGGTGAAAACGTAGGCATCGGTAAGGATCACACCCTGTTTGCCCTGGTACCCGGTGTAGTAAGCTTCCGCAAAAAGAGAGACAATCGCTCATATGTTTCCGTACTGCCGCAAGCGTAAGTATCGGTAATATTTGAAACAATAAACAAGAAACCCCGTCAGCCTTAAACTGACGGGGTTTCTTGTTTTAACAAACAGCGTGTCTATTTGACAGCGCTTATTGGTTGAAGCGTTGTTCTACCACCGCCCAGTCCACAATATTCCAGAAAGCGGTCATGTGGTCCGCCCTGCGGTTACGATAATCGATATAATAAGCATGTTCCCACACATCGGCCCCGAGCAAAGGCAGTCCGCTGGCGCTGTGTAATGGATTACCGGCATTGGATTCCTGGGTAATGATCAGTGCGCCATCTTCTTTTTTTACCAGCCAGGTCCATCCGGAACCGAACAGGCCTACCGCAGCCTTATTGAACTGCTCCTTAAAAGCCTCTACGGAACCGAACTGTTTGTTGATGGCCTCCAGTAATTTTCCTTCGGGTGCTTTTTTGGGCGCCGGAGAGAAAGTGTCAAAATAGAAGGCATGGTTCCATACCTGGCCGGCATTGTTAAACAAGGCGCCGTCCGATTCTTTTACAATCTGTTCCAGCGAGGCGTTTTCAAACTTCGTACCGGGCAGCAGGTTATTGAGGTTATTCACGTAGGCTTGCAAATGCTTCCCCCAGTGATATTCCATTGTTTCTTTACTGATTGTGGGTGCAAGAGCATCCAATGGATACTTCAATGCAGGTAATTCGTGTTTCATGATTATATTGTTTTTAATTGTTTGTGCATTTATTGTTGTTAGCATGACTGGCAGAAGCGCTAAGGCTAAAAGTATCCGTTTCATCATTGATTATTTTTGTTTTCACCAATAGGTATAACAAATATCATGCCACTTTCAAAAAAATCACTAAATTTGTAGTTCTAAGTACAAATAGCTATGTTAACGCTTAAAACCCTCCGGGAACAAACCGCTTTGGTGATCGAAAGATTGGCGGTTAAACATTTTGACGCCAAGGGCGTCGTTGATCAGATCCTTGCGCTGGATGACCAACGCAAGGCCTTACAAACTAAACTCGACGATAACCTGGCCGAGCAGAACGCTATGGCCAAGCAGATCGGCCAACTGATGCAACAAGGCAGGAAAGAAGAGGCCGAGGCCTCGAAACAAAAGACCGCCGCGTTGAAAGAACTGTCCAAGAGCTGGGAACAGGAACTGGCCGGCATAGAGAAACAACTCAACGATACTATTGTATTATTGCCCAATCTGCCTAATGAAATAGTGCCGCACGGGCGCGCCGCAGAAGACAATGTGGTGGTGCGCGAAGGTGGGGTCCGCCCTGCTTTGCAGCAGGCGCTGCCGCATTGGGAACTGACCAAAAAGTATGATATCATTGACTTTGACCTGGGCGTAAAACTCACCGGCGCAGGATTCCCGGTATATAAAGGGATGGGCGCCAAGCTGCAACGGGCGCTGGTGGCTTACTTTCTGGATAAGAACACGGCAGCCGGTTACCTGGAAGTACAACCGCCCCTGATGGTGAATGAGGCTTCGGGCTTCGGTACCGGGCAGTTGCCGGATAAGGAAGGACAGATGTACCATGTGGGGGTAGATAATTTTTACCTGATCCCGACGGCGGAAGTGCCGGTGACCAATATTTTCCGGGATGTGATCCTTAACCCCTCGGATTTTCCGGTGAAGCTGACGGCCTATACGCCCTGTTTCCGCCGTGAAGCCGGCTCCTACGGCAAGGATGTACGCGGGCTCAACCGCCTGCATCAGTTTGACAAGGTGGAAATAGTACAGCTGCAACTGCCGGAAAATTCATACAAGGCCCTGGATGAAATGGTAGCGCATGTGGAAGAGATCGTGCGTAGCCTGGGACTCCCCTACCGCATCCTGCGCCTCTGCGGCGGCGACATGAGTTTCACTTCGGCGCTGACCTATGATTTTGAGGTGTACTCCGCGGCACAGGAACGCTGGCTGGAGGTAAGCTCGGTGTCCAACTTTGAGTCTTTCCAGGCCAACCGCCTGAAACTGCGTTACCGCGATGAGCATAAGAAAACCCAGCTGGCCCACACCCTTAACGGCAGCTCGCTGGCCCTGCCGCGCATAGTAGCCGCCCTGCTGGAAAATAACCAGACACCGGAGGGTATAGTCGTGCCGGAGGTACTGCAGGCTTATATGGGTTGTAAATTAATCTGCTAAGACACGCGGAGAAAGGTTGCCCGGCAGCGCAAAGACGCCGGATAAAGAAAATGTGCTGATGAGGATTGCGGGAGCAACTTCATCAGCACATTTTGCATGGGGAGGACAAGCGCGCTTATTCGTCTTTATCGTGGGCGTGCGCTTCGTATTCTTTTAAGAGTTTATCCTGTACATCGGCCGGTACTTGTTGGTATTCGGCAAATTCCATGGTGAAGGAGGCGCGGCCGGAAGAGAGCGAGCTCAGGGCCGTAGAATATTTGTTCATCTCGGCCAGGGGAACACGGGCTTTCAGCACCTCGAAGCCTTTCACGCTGCTCATGCCTTCAATAACAGCACGGCGGTTCTGCAGATCACTCATCACATCACCCATCGCATCGCCGGGCACCATCACTTCAAGGCTGTAAACCGGCTCCATGATTTTCGGGCCGGCTTTCTTGAAGGCTTCTTTAAAGGCATTGCGGCCAGCTAATTTGAAGGATAGTTCATTGGAATCCACCGGGTGCATCTTGCCATCGTATACATATACCTTAATGTCGCGGGCATAGGAACCGGTCAGGGGACCTTCTTCCATCTTTTCCATAATCCCTTTCAGGATGGCCGGCATAAAGCGGGCGTCAATGGAGCCGCCGACAATACAGTTGTAGTAGACCAGTTTACCACCCCAATCCAGCATATGCTCTTCCTTGCCTTTCAGGTTCAGGACTTTTTCCTGTCCGTCTATTTTAAAGCGGTTGTTTTCAGGCGCCCCTTCGATGTAAGGCTCTATAATCATATGCACTTCACCAAACTGTCCGGCGCCGCCCGATTGTTTTTTGTGCCGGTAGTCGGCAGCCGCCACCTTGGTGATGGTTTCGCGGTAAGGAATACGAGGCGGGAAGAAATCCACTTCTATTTTATGGATATTGTTCAACTGCCACTTGAGGGTATTGATATGGTGTTCGCCCTGTCCGCTCAGGATGGTCTGCTTCAATTCTTTTGAATATTCCACAATGATTGTGGGATCTTCGGCATGAGCGCGGTTCAGGATTTCACCTAATTTTTCGTCGTCTTTTTCCACCTTGGGCTTAATGGCGGTGCGGAATTTTGCAGGCGGGAACTTGATGGTATGGAATTGCCAGTCTTTACCGGCGCCATTAAGGGTCTGATTGGTCTTGGTATTTTTCAGTTTCACGGTGCAGCCCAGGTCACCGGCAAGCATCTCCGTTACCTTCTCCCGCTTCTTCCCTGCCACGGCATAAATGGCGGTAAGGCGCTCTTTGGTATCGTTAGCGGCATTGATCAGGTCCATACCTTCGGTTATTTTCCCGGACATCACACGGAAATAAGAAACCTCACCCATGTGGGGCTCTATTACTGTCTTGAAAATAAAGATGGAAGGAGCGCCGCTGGGATCACAGGGCACCAACTCATCGGTGATGGTTTTGTAGTCGCGGGCCTTTTCGGGCGAGGGCGCCACGTTGATAATGAACTCCATCAAACGTTTGGTGCCTATATCTTTCTTGGCGGATACGCAGAATACCGGCATCACCTGGCGGTGTACCAAGCCCGCACGCAGCCCCCGGCGGATCTCATCTTCGGTCAGGTTACCCTTGTCGAAGTATAATTCCATCAGGCGCTCATCATGTTCGGCCGCCACTTCCACCAAGGCCTTATGCAACTCGTTGGCGCGTTCTTCTTCTTCGGCCGGGATGGGCAGGTCTTCACGTATACCGCTATCGTCTTTGAAACGGTACATTTTCATGGTCAATACGTCAATAAACGCATTGAAAGAGGGGCCGGGATTCACCGGATATTGTACGAGGGCTAATTGACTGCCGAAATGTTGTTTCAGGCTGTCTACGGTATCTTCCCATGACGCTTTCTCAGCATCCAGCTGGTTTACGGCAAAAATAAGGGGTTTATTGTGGCGTTCGGCATAGCGGGCGAAGATATCGGTACCCACCTCTACGCCCTGCTGGGCATTCACCACCATCAGGCCCACGTCGGCTACTTTGAATGCCGAAATCACGCCTCCTACAAAGTCGTCGGAACCCGGCGTGTCAATAACATTTAACTTGCGGTCCATGAATTCCGTGTACAACATCGTAGGATAAATCGAACGCTGGTAGAGCTGCTCAATTTCACTGCTATCGCTCATGGTCGTTTTCGCCTCTACGGTACCACGACGGTCGATAACTTTACCTTCAAACAGCATGGCCTCAGAAAGCGTGGTCTTGCCGGAGCGGGTTCCGCCCAACAATACCACATTGCGGATGTGATCGGTTGTGTACGTTTTCATATAACTTTAAGTTTAAAAATTAAAAATCCTATCTAGAAAACTCAAGGTTCCAAAGATAGGATTTTTTTTCTTACGTGCAACCGCCTTAGCTTACTTTTCTGTTACGCTTCTGTTAAAAACGGGGGGTGTAAATGTGGCAATAGGGCGCTTCGCCTGTCTTTTCGTAATAATGCTGGTGATAATCTTCGGCCTTATAAAAGGGAGCCGCCGGAGTAACTTTGGTTACGACCTTGTATCCCTTTGCTTTAAGCTGTTCAATCAAGGCCTCGGCCACGACTTTTTGCGCCCCGCCGGTATAAAAAATCTCCGAACGGTAACGCAGGCCTTCATCCGGCCCCTGATGGTTCAGGTGAGTGGGGTCGTGTATCTCAAAAAAGTACTTAGCCAATTGCTCGTAGCTGACCATGGCCGGATCAAAGTCTACTTTTACGGTTTCGGCATGGCCGGTCAATTCGCGGTAGACCTCTTCATAGGTGGGATTAGCCGTGCTGCCGCCCATGAATCCTACTTCAATATTTTTTACGCCCGGCTCCTTGCCCAGGAGATATTCCACCCCCCAGAAACATCCGCCGGCGAAATAGGCTGTTTCCATAATTCCTTTAATATTAATAGTACAAATATAGATGATTTTTGTATCTTTGAGAAAACATCTGCTTATGAAAAAAACAATTTTAACCCTCCTCCTTTGTAGTACGACGTTCTTTGCCTTTGCCCAGCAAGGGCAGTTCTGGCTTGGCGGCAGTGTACAATATGCCTATAGTAATGCTAACGGCTCAAAAAGCCACAGCCTGAATATAGCGCCCAGCGCAGAGTTTTATTTAGCCGATACCTGGAGCGTATACGGCGGACCGGTGTATGAATACCAGAAAGAGGTGTTTTCTCTAGCCAGTATTGAGGATCAATCCTACCAAGTATCGACACAATCCAGTATAGGCGGGATCGTCTTCGGAGTCATCAAATACTTCCCATTGAACGACAAATTGGCGCTCTACGCCCGCTTTGAAAGCGGCGGAGGTTGGGGAACGGCCAGCTACGGCACCTCTAATTACACGGTGTCCCGTTATAACATGGCATTAACCCCCGGTATCAATTACCTGTTGAGCGATAATATTGCCGCATGCCTGGAATTCGGCAAGGGCCTAAGACTTGACACCTCCTACTATACCAATAAAAACGACACCGGCAATATACACAATGAATTTAATATCTCTGCCGACATACTGACCCCCAGTATCAGCCTCGGGTTGATGTTCCGGTTGAAATAGGGACACTGTATAGCGCCGTCTAAAACAAGAGGTCCAAATCTATCCCTGTAAAAAAGGCCGGATAGTTGTGGGGTGAAATCATTGCGCCGGCTTTGAGTTTTAAAGGGAGGATCAACTGCAGGGGCAAGCGCGCCCAGGCCGGCATGTTGTAATAGTTAATTTTGAATAGAGAGCCAAACTGCAGGGCTACGGTAGGTACAAAAACAAACTCTACCTTTCCTTTGGTAATTTGCACACCGGCATCCATATAATTCGACACACCCAGGAAGCGTTTTTCGGCCACCCAGAAATCGATGTTATTCCGGAAGCCCAAACGGATCTGGTGCGTCACAGGAGGTTTAGCATTTGAGAAGCCCGGATCGTTAACATCAATGTCATCAAGGTAAGAAAAGTCTATCATATCGTAATACCGGCCGAAACTATAAGCCAGCGTATATCCCATCCAGTAATCGACCGTTCCCCGTTTGCCCCCGTACTTGTTCAAGGAATAAACACTGATCGGGTTACCGATATTCAGGCGGAATTCCAGGCCCTCGTAATATACGCCATCAAATGAGGGTGTAATATTGAGGCCCAGCACCAGGCTATTGGCTGTACGGCTGCGCACAAAGCTGCGATAGTACAACAATTGCCCGGCCTTTTGCATATCATCCGTAATTTTTACCGTGTCCGGGAACAAGGTAGACAGGTCGGAATTGAACGGGATAGGCACCAGTTTCAAGGCCGGAATAGAGGCAATCAGAAAATCGGGTTGTTGGCCTTTGTCATCGGGAATCCGATTATAGAACGGAACGTGGTTTTCATTTTCATAGCTTTGTGCAAAGCCGTTCCAGACATCCGTGAGTGAAAGCTCTACGGCATGTATGGTACGGTTGGCCTCTGCCGTATAGTCGGCGTACCGGATGTCTAACAAACTTGTATCTTGCAGCCATCTTTTTTTGCGTACTGTTGAAGAACTTATCACCGGAAGCCCGCCAGATTTCACCCTCACGATTGACGACCGTAACGCCTTCGGCATTGTAGAAATTATGCAGCGCATTATTGTTGGTCAGCGAGGCCACCAGCGAACGGTTGACCACCAGGTGGCCGGACACGAAAGAATCTTCCAGGAAATGGTCTGCAAAGCCATTGAATAAAAAGGCATAAAATAATAATTGTTTTGCATGTTCCGGATGGGTTTTCACCAGCTTTCCCGCCTGTTCGGCCAGATCGATGGCCAGGGCGTGAAGTGTCACGTAAAAGTCCAGGGAATTGGTCTTTTCCAATTTTTTGAAAATCGTTTCCACCTCTTGCGGGTGCTGGCATTCCTTGATCATGCTTTTGTTGAACTTCCTGAATTGCTGCTGGAAGGTCAAGCCATATTCGTAAAAATGCGCCTGGTTGACGGCAGCCAGCGTAAGGTAACTGAAATCCTTAAATGTAATCTTGCCATTAGGGGCCGAGGTGTACCCCTGCTCCATGTACTGTTTATGCAAATAGATAATCTGCTGCATCAGCGTATTTTTCCGGCGCAATTGCTCTTCCAGCTGCAAGGCGTTGCGGGCATGGTCGCCGCTTAGCCCATTGAGCACACCATAGCCCACCGTCTCTCCACCAGCCACCGACAGGTCTTTAAAATAAAACGTATTTGTTTTCTCCTCTTTGGCGATATTCAGGAATTGCAGCAGGAAAGCGCCGTGCTCACTTTTTTGTATGCTTTCCATCATCCGGCGCCAGGCGGCATCACCAATATCTTTGTGCTCGGAATAATCGTAAGCCATCGCCTTCACCGAGAAAGCTAACAGCAGCAATAGTAGGATTTTATATTTCATTTAACAAAGGTACAAATTTCAAGATAATAAAAAAGAAAGAGGGTGCCCAAAGATCTTGAACACCCTCTCTTCCTACTTCCTGCTTATCAGTTTTTCAATACCTTAACAGACTCTCGCCCGTTGCTCAGGAGATATATACCCGCCGGCAAGTCGGACAGATCTATCTCTATGGAAGGATCTGCTACCCGGACCATTTTCACGAGCTTGCCTACCATATCGTATACCCGTACGGTTTCCGTACCGGCATTTTTAACCGTCACCCAACTGGTGGTAGGATTCGGATAGGCATACATTTCCAGCTGTTTCACCTGTTCCACTGACAGCGGACACACCTTGTTCCGTTCGCCATTGGCATAGGAACCAACCAGGCTATAAATACCGGACGTAAGCTGTTTACCTTGCCCGGCGTACAGAATACCCTTGTTGGCGCCTGCTATCGGTCGATCATTGAGATACCACTGGTAGAAGCCGTTATTATCGAAGGGGCGTCCATCGGCAATGAGCGCCGGATTATTGATCACCTCCAGCATATTGTCATAGGGCTGTACCAGTCGGCTGTTATCGTAGGGCGTATACATATTAAGAACGTAATTAACAGAACCACAGTAGTTTTCAACCGAAAGGCTTACTATCTGCAAGCTACCCTGAGCGCCTTTATACACCGTTACATCCACAAAGTCCGCATACCTGTCGCCATTATAAATAATGGTGTCGCCAGGCGCCACTGTAAATTGGAACATGGCAGATTCGGCAGCACACGGCAAGATGACCTGATAAGTCTTCACAGCCGGATCAAAAGCAGGCTGCATCATCACATCGTCATTGGTAGTAATGCCTCCGACAACCGGTGGCAGGATGAGCGTAAAGGCTGCATGAATAGTATTACAACTCATTACGTTAGCAAAAGTATGAGTGTGCTTGAATCCGAGACTTTCGCCATTCACCTGCAAATTTTCCACACGGTAACCGGCATCGGGTACAAGGGTATATTTAAGACTTCCGCCGGGCGCTACAATACTTTCACCGGCAGGCGAAATACGTCCGTTAGCGCCGGCTGTAGCCCTTATCACGGCATTCACCGTCCAGGCGCCATTTGCCCGGCTTGTCACGCTATAGTTGGCATTGGTCAAGGTACCCGCTACCGTAAGGGTATGAACCCCCACTGCTGTAGTAGCGTTAATGCCGAAGCTGTTGCTCAAACCGGTCAATACCGATTCGGTTTCACCGTTGACCAAACCCGTAGCCGTGAAGCCCGGATTAACGGGGCTGTCGCCATAATTAGAGCTACCGCCTAAGGCCGTTACGGTGATCGATTTCGCATTCACCGTCCAGCTACCGCTTACACGGTTGGTCACCGTATAGTTGGCATTGGTCA
>JAVBQY010000001.1:0-139692 GCA_031548545.1 Bacteroidales bacterium
CCACCCTGCGGCGCATGCCGCATTCCGTAACAACAGTAACAAGAAGTGTTTGAGAGAAAGCAGCTCCTTAAGCAACAGACAATAAAAACCCCTGCCGCAAAATAATTTTGCAGCAATAACATTTACGCTTTAAATGGTTGAATATTTAAATGGTACTTGTAGTGCGGACCTTTTTTAGTTTAATCAGACTCAGAGGTATTAGGAAACCTGTAATATTTGAATAAACCAGGCCCACACCATTTTTGACGATCTATGATTGAAAGGAAAATCCCACTTCCAAAGAAGCATAAAAAAGGGGTGGGCGCCGGCTTTATTTTCTCTATATTACAGAAAGTTCCTAATTTTCTAAGTCGAGTAATGAAAGCCAACGCCAAATTATCACTTGCGTGATAAAATAGGGTAGAAGTAAAGAACGTCTTATATAAATGCAAATTTAGAATAAATATCACAGGAGGCGAAACGCTTTCCGTTAATTATACTAAAATACCACAAGTAGGTTAAAGCATCTCCGCCAATTTGTCGCGCAGTTCATTAGGACCGCTCAGGCTAATGATCTTGCCGTGCTCGGCCATAGAGATCTTGCCGGTTTCTTCCGAAACAATAATCACCATTACATCGGAGTGTTCGCTGGCGCCTATGGCGGCGCGGTGGCGCATACCATAGCCGGCGGGCAGGTTAGGGTTCTCGGTAATGGGCAGGGTGCAACGGGCCGCTTTGATCCGGTTGTTTTCTATAATCAGGGCGCCGTCATGCAAGGGCGAATTTTTGAAGAAAATATTTTCGAGCAGGCGACTGCACAGTTGGGCGTCAATCGTATCACCTGTTTCGGCATACATATCCAATGAAGACTGGCGGGTAATCAGGATCAAGGCGCCACAACTGCGTTCCGACATATTGCGGCAGGCCCGGGTAAGGGCGTCGATATCCAACACGACAGGGCTTTTGCGCACATGAAACAGGGTGCGCCAAAAGACACCGCGCCAACCGCTGGTATCAAAATAGCGCGTGCTCAAATGCAAGAGGAAGCGACGAATCTCCGGCTGAAAGACGATAAATATAGCCAGCACCCCTACGCCCAATACCTGGCCGAGGATAGTGCTCAGTAATTCCATATTCAGGATGCGTACTACAAACCAGAAAATATAGAGCACTACGATACTGAAAAATATACGAATCGCCGCCGAACCCCGCATCAACTTATAAACCTGGTAAATCAAAAAGGCAACCAGGAAAATATCCAGAATGTCGGTAACGGTAATATTGATAAAACTAAACATTGTCATGAATTATAAGTTGCAAAGGTACGATTTTCCGCCCAGATCAGCAAGTTTTAAGCAGTTTCATCAGCCGGATCATTTGCATGGCTTCGGCCACATCATGCACACGCAAGATAGAGGCTCCATGTAACAGGGCTTGCAAGTGCAAGGCCGAGGTCGCCGGCAGGGCGCGGGCAGGGTCTATAGCCAGCGGCTTCCAGATCATACCTTTGCGGGAAATGCCGACCAGCAGCGGCACGCCGAGTGTTTGGAAGGCCTCCAGGTGATTGAACAGGTGGTAATTTTGCTCCAGGGTTTTGGCAAAACCAAAGCCGGGATCCAGAATTACCTGACGGACGCCCGCCACACGAAATTCCGTAAGCCGTTTACGCAGATAGGCAAGCACGTCTTCAAGCACGTCATCATAGTCTGTCAGCTGCTGCATGGTGGCCGGCGTACCGCGCATGTGCATGGCCACATAGGGCAGATCCAACTCCGCCACCAAGGGTACCATCTGTTCATCGGCCGCACCGGCGGTAACATCATTGACCATGAAGGGGCCGTAGTGTTCGTAGAGATACCGGACAATACCTGAGCGGAAAGTATCTACGGAAAGAATGAGTTGCGGAAAATTACGGTGAATGGCGCCAAAGGCCGTCTCCAGGCGTTGCCGTTCCTCCTGCTCGCTCACTTCGGTGGCGCCCGGACGGGTGGAATAGGCGCCTAAATCAACCACATCTACCCCATCAAGCACCATTTGCTCAACGGTTTCCAGCACATCACAGGCTGAAGTGTGACGGCTGCCGGCATAGAACGAGTCGGGGGTAATGTTCACAATGCCCATCACACGGGGCACCGACAGGGATAGCCGGCGTTGCCCGCAAAGCAAAGTTAAAGAAGTTGTCGACATAAGAAATGCGCTTTGGAATGAATGTGCAAGTTCGCATTTTTTTTGTAACTTTGTTCTTCATAGTCATTTTTTTTATATGTTTATTGTACTCGAAGGTCTTGACGGCGCAGGTAAGTCAACCCAACTAAGAAAGTTGCAAAATTTATTGGCCAACCACCGCATCCAATCGGAATTTTTACATTTTCCGCGTTTTGACGCCCCTGTATATGGGGAGCTGATTGCTAAATTTTTACGGGGAGACCTGGGAGACATCAATAACGTAAATCCTTATGTGGTAGGCTTGTTGTATGCCGGAGACCGGAATGATGCGGCCGGGATGATCCGCCAATGGCTCGAACAGGGAAAATGCGTGTTGATAGACCGTTATGTCTATTCCAATATCGCTTACCAATGCGCCAAATTACCGGAGACAGAACGCAACAGTCTGCGTGAGTGGATACTGAAGATGGAGTATGATTACTTCGGCATCCCCCGCCCCGACCTGACCCTGTTCCTTGACGTCCCCCTGCAGCATGTGGAAAAAAAATTATGCGAGGAGCGCAAAGGCGAAGACCGCAGTTACCTGCAAGGCAAACAGGATATCCACGAGGCCAGCATCAGCCTGCAGGAACAGGTCCGCAATGTGTACCTGGAACAATCACCGTTAGATCCTGCTTTCCACGTTATCCCCTGCGGAGACGAACAGCAGCGTATGCTCCCCCCCGATCTGATTTTTGAAAAAATAAGAACAATCCTTAACGTTCAATTCTCAACACTCCATTAACATGAAGTTTCTGCGTCTATTCAGCCGTGTACTACCCGGCCTGTTGTTCATCTTCTCGGGCTATGTAAAAGCCATTGACCCCATCGGTTCACAACTCATCTTTACAGCCGATTTCCAGGCCTTTCACCTGGATTTTCTGACACCACTGGCTATGGAGTTCGGCGTCTTACTCTCGGCTGCAGAACTGGTATTAGGCGTATGCCTGCTCCTTGGACTGCGTATGGTGGTTACCGCCTGGGCCAGCATACTGTTTATGGCTTTTATGACCGGACTCACCCTGATATTGGCCGTGTACAATCCGGTAACGGATTGCGGCTGCTTCGGCGAAGCCATCAAACTAAGCAATTGGGACACGTTCTATAAAAATGTGGCCATTGATATTTTTGTGGTTATTATATTCCTGCAACGCAAAAAATACCAACCGTTATCTACCGCCCGCAACGAGTGGATCACGGCCGGGGTATTCAGCCTGCTGGCCCTGCTGCTTTCGGTATACAGTTACCGCCACTTGCCCCTGATTGATTTCCTGCCCTATAAGGTAGGGGTAAATATCCAGCAGGCCATGGAAATACCGGAAGGCGCCGCAGCAGATGAATATGAAACCATCCTGATCTATGAAAAAGCCGGCGAAGGCCGCCAATCCTTCGACCTGTCCAACTATCCGAAAGACAGCAGCTGGACCTTCGTTGAATCCGTAAATATCCTAAAGAAAAAAGGCTATCAGCCACCCATCGTCGACTTTACCATCAACTCACCGTACCTGGGCTATATCACCGACTCCATATTGAACCTGCCGGGTTATTTGTTTATTGTGACCCTGCCCCATGTCGAAGAAGCAGCGCTGAGCCATGTGGAGGCCATTAACCGGATCAATGATTATGTGTTGACGCATGAGCAGCTGAATCTGATCGGCCTGTCGGGATCTGATGAGGAGCATGTCGAAGCCTTCATGCAGCAAAGCGGCGGGATGTATCCGGTGTACATTACAGATGAAAAACCGCTGAAAAGTATGGTACGCTCCAATCCCGGGCTCCTATTACTTCACAACGGCACCATTATTGCCAAATGGAGCCATTTTGACATTCCGGAGATAGCCGAACTGGAAAACAAGTACTTAAAAGAAGTTCCGGAACAACTCATTGCCGAGCACCAGACCTTCCAGAAACTCACGTCCGAATTGCTTGTGGTCATCCTCTTTGTTGTCTTGATCATGTTGTCTTACTGTTTCCGTAAATACAAGAAAAACGATGTTGATACAGAAACATTATCCGCTTAAACCGCATAACACCTTCGGATTCGACGTCAAAGCGCTGTATTATGCTGCACCGGCAAACATTGAAGAACTGAAGGAGTTGCTGGCCGACCCGGCATACAACAACCTCCCGCGGCTCATTCTGGGGGGCGGAAGCAACCTGTTGCTGCGTGGTGATGTCGAAGGCCTGGTCATCCACCCTCAATCAGGAGAAATAAACGTCTCCTTTGAAGACAATGAGCACGTGTACGTAGAAGCCGGCGCAGGGGTAATCTGGGACGACCTGGTCGCCTACTGCGTAAAAAACAATTGGGGAGGGCTCGAAAACCTGAGCGGTATCCCCGGCAACGTAGGCGCCGCACCCGTACAAAACATAGGGGCTTACGGCGTAGAGGTCAAAGACTGCATAGCCTCCGTGGAAGCGCTTGAGATCGATAGCCTGGAAACACGCCGCTTCACAACCGAAGCATGCGGGTTCGGCTATCGTAACAGCATTTTCAAACAAGACTGGAAAAACAAGTTGATCATCACCCGGGTACGCTTCAGGCTCGACCGGATTCCCCGGTTAAAAACCCACTACGGCAGCATCGCCCAGCTTATGCAGACGCAGCCGGACGCAGGGATACAGCAGGTACGAGAGGCTGTGCTGCAAATCCGCAGAGAAAAACTCCCCGACCCGGCCGTGACCGGCAATGCCGGCAGCTTCTTCAAAAATCCGACGGTTAGTCCTGAGAAAGCAGCGGAGTTGCAGGCGATGGCGCCACGGCTCATGACTTATCCGGCAGAAGACAATCAGGTAAAAATTCCCGCCGGATGGCTCATTGAACAGGCCGGATGGAAGGGGAAACGCATAGGCAATGTAGGGGTACACAACGCACAGGCGCTGGTATTGGTAAATTACGGCAATGGCTCCGGCAATGAAGTCCTACAACTTGCCGAAGCCATTCAACAGTCCGTAGCCGAAAAATTCGGTATCCGGTTAGAAATGGAAGTGAACGTAGTGTAACAGCGCTTAATCCAGACTCTGGTTCAAATACGCATTGTCCCGTTTTAACTGGTGCCCGCCCGCCACATTCTGTGTGATTTTTGTGGTGGTCAGGGGAACATCATCCGCAGTGTTTTCCGGGTTGTTTACATATAAATTCCTGCGCAAATAGGCCGGAACATCTTCCAACTTGGTAATATCGTCATTCTTCTCCAGAATCAGGGCAGGCCTGGTCCGGGGATGCGGAGTAACAGCCGGCGAAGGGGCGGGCGCAGGTGCAGGCGCCACCGTATGTACCGGAGCCGGAGCGGCAACCGGCATACTTACTTGTACGGGTTCATCATCCACTACAAATACTTTTTTGTTATCCTTGATCTCAAAAGTCTCGTCTGTATTACGGCCGTTCTTCTTTTCCGGCAGATAATCTTCCATGTCATCCAACAAGGCATCTTTCAGGATGACCCGCTCGCCGGTAGACTGGTGAACGATCATTTCCGGAATGGACTGCACACCGAAACCGGTGGCCACTACCGTAACATTAATCGCATCACCGAGCGTATTGTCAAACACCACGCCGCGTTTAATAAATTCGGGATCACCACCTGTACGTTCCTGCACCACATCCATGATCTGGTTGAGTTCCGACATCAATACATTGTCACTGGCGGTAATATTTACCAGTACATTTTTAGCGCCGGAAATATCACTATTGTTCAGCAGCGGCGATGACAAGGCGGCTTCTACCGCCGCCAGTGCACGCCCCTCGCCGGAGGCCGCTCCGGAACCCATCATGGCCACGCCGCTCTTTTCCATCACCCGGCGCACGTCGGCAAAATCGACGTTGATATAACCGTGTCGGGTAATAATTTCGGCAATGCCTTTAGCTGCCGTTGTCAACACATCATCGACCTTGGAGAAGGCTTTGATAATAGGCAGTTCCCCATGAATTTCGTATAAACGCTGGTTATCAATCACCAGCAAAGAGTCGACATAACGCTGCATCTCATGGATGCCTTCACGGGCGCGGGCCATAAAATCCCGGCCCTCATCACGGAACGGAAGAGTTACAATACCCACCGTCAACAAGCCAAGGTCATGTGCAATTTTAGCAATCACCGGCGCAGCACCCGTACCGGTACCACCACCCATTCCGGCAGTAATAAATACCATTTCCGTGTGGTCGCTCAGCAGGTCCTTGATTTCCGTTTCGCTTTCACGGGCGGCCTGTTTTCCCTGTTCGGGATTACAACCGGCGCCCCGTCCGCGGGTGAGCATAGAGCCCAACTGCACTTTGGTGGGGATAGGACTGGAGAGCAGGGCCTGTCCGTCGGTATTACACACGACAAACTCTACGCCTTCTATGCCCATACGGTACATGTTATTTACCGCATTATTTCCGCCGCCGCCCACACCTATTACTTTAATAATGGAACCTTTTGTGTCCCAGTCCAAGGGTATATAATCATTATTCATGATAGCAAAATTAAGAGATTATTCTAAATACTGTTGTCGGGATCTTTGAAGAAATCGGCGAAAAATCCTCCTATCTGCCTGCCCTTTGTCGCCTTAGGCTCTTTAACCCGTTTTACAGGTGGAGTAGCGTCGGCCGCTTTAACTCCGGGTGCCACCGTAACCGGCTCCAATTCCGGATTTTTTTCCTCCGGCCTTACAACCTGCACAGCAGCCTGTTTAACGTCCAAACGATGGGCGTTTTGCTCGGCCTCTTCTTCATAATCAAACCCCTTCATCAATAGGCCCACCGCCGTAGAGAAAGAGCAGCGGTTCACATCTTCACTGGTATCTGTAGTAATAAACAAGGGTTTCCCCCGCCGTACATCCAGGCCTGTCTTGTATTTCATATACTCGGGCAGGTGTTCCAGCTGGGCGCCGCCGCCGGTCAGGACAATACCCGCATGCAGTTTATCGGCGTAACCGGAGCGTTCTACTTCATACATTACCGCCTCTATGATTTCGGCCATGCGGGCTTCAATAATCTGGGCCAGGAGTTTGAAAGAGACTTCACGCGATTCGCGGCCACAAATACCCGGAATGGTGATGATCTTATTATCCACGGCCAGGTCGCCATAGCACGAACCGTACTGTACTTTCAGTTGTTCGGCCTGACGCGGCAGTATACCGCAGCCCTTGCGGATATCTTCGGAGATGATGTTGCCTCCGAAAGGAATTACGGCCGAGTAACGTACGATTTTATCATAATAAATAATCAGGTCGGTGGTACCGCCTCCGATATCAATCATAGCCACGCCCATTTCCTTTTCCTCATCATGCAACACGGCGCGGGACGAGGCCACCGGTTCCAGCACCAGCTTGGAAAGATTCAGGCCCATACGCTGAATAGCCCGTTGTGTGTGTTCTGCAGAAGAAGTACGCCCCACCAATACCCGGAAGTTGGCTTCCAGCTTGCGGCCCAGCATACCTACCGGATTGATCACGCCCCAGTGGTCATCTACATTATAGCTCTGCGGAATGACATGCAGGATCTCTTCACCCGGTTCAATACGGGTATGGTACATATTATTCTCCAAGGCCTTGATTTCATCCTCGCTGATCTCTTCATGGTAATTGGAACGGATCACATCAAAACGGTTTTCCACACAACGGATATGTTGTCCGGCAACACCTACATAGACCTCTGAAAACTCTATACCGGTCTGTGTTTTTACTTCTTTGATGGTGGGCTGTACGGCGCTCACCACCTCCTGGATATTCAGCACTTCTCCGCGTGTAACGCCCAGCGAAGGCGCTTCGCAATGTGCCACAACGTGAATTTTACCCGACTGCATCTTTTCTCCGATGAGGGTAACAACTTTGGTGGTGCCAAGATCAATGGCTGCTACATATTTTTTCATGATACAATGATTTATTTTTTTACACCTACTACCTGATTACCATAACGCAAATCAATCATGGCGTAAATCTCAGGTCCGTCTGCCTGACACACTTTCTGATAGAACGCCATTAACTTATTGAATTTATACCTATAATTATCCAGACTGCCCAGGCGGATCAACTGGTTCCCCACACGGGGCACCATATCTACCAGCGCTGCATCCTGCACGTTCAGCTGGGTAACCTGTGACTGCCAGAAACTATCTTCGTCAAGAAAGAGGGCCAGGTCATACACCTGCTGCAGGAAAGACTCCGCCGCAGGAATAACACCGCGATAACCGGCCGGAAGAGCAATCGGTACATTACCCGTAACAATAGGAACGAAAGAGGTATGTACGCCGGAAAGCGGAAATATATAACCGGTCTCATCTATATAAAAACGGTCTTGCGGCGTCTGTACGCGAATAATGGGGCGGCGCTGGTAAACGTTGATATGCAGTACGCCGTCAATGGAGGTGAAGGCCTCCGTATTTTTAATCACATTACGTTTATTCAGCAATTGTTCAAGCTGGTGCATATCCATCCGTAACATACGTTCGCCAAGGGTTTTTACCCCTTCCTTTTCTATAATCACCGCCACATCGGCCGGAACGATAAAGCTATTTACCAGGCTATCGCAGATATGGATATCCACTTCCGCACAAACCAGATCCTGGTGATGCACGGCCACAAAAGCGCTACTCACTATCAGGTAAGCGACGAGCGCCCCTGTAGTCAGTACCGTTAATATGATAGCTTTCCAACGCATTTGGTGATTTGGTTATTTGGTGATTTGGGTTTCAAGCAGGGTTTTAATTTGGGGGACGAAGCGGTCTATATCTCCGGCGCCGAAAGTGACCAATACATCCGTATCCTCCTTTGCCAACAAGTCCATCAACTCTTCTTTCCTGCACAATTGTTTGTTGGTCTGTGTTACTTTGTCAAAGATAATTTCCGAACTTACTCCTGCTACAGGCAATTCCCGTGCCGGATAAATGTCCAATAGAATCAGGCGGTCCAGAAGGCTCAGGCTTTCGGCGAAACCATCGGCGAAATCGCGGGTTCGGCTATACAGGTGGGGTTGGAAAACGCCTGTAATTTTCCGTCCGGGATAGGTTTCACGGATAGAGGTAATAGCCGCCCGCAACTCTTCCGGATGATGGGCGTAATCATCAATATAAGTACAACCCTGCCGGTTGACCTGCACATCAAAACGACGCCGGACGCCGGCAAAGCTTTCAAGGGCGGTGCTCAATTTTTCCATATCAGCGCCATAGGCCCAGGCCGCTGCCGAAGCCGCCACTGCGTTTTCTATATTCACCCAGCCCGGTATACCCAACACACAATCTTTCAACACGCCATCCGGATAATGCAAGTCAAAACAATGCAAACCGTCATGGCGCAGCCGTATATTGCCCGCATAAAAATCGGCCGGCCGGTCATAAGAATAGCGGTATAGTTTTTGACCGCCGCTCAGCACGAACGGGAGGTTTACACCTTCTTTCACAATCAGGACGCCACCGGGTTTAACCTGTGCGGCAAAATCCACAAAAGCCTGCTGCATAGCCTCCGGCGTACCGTAAATATCCAGGTGGTCCGGATCTGCAGCCGTAATCACGGCGATTTGCGGGAAGAGCTGTAAAAAAGAGCGGTCGTATTCATCGGCCTCGGCCACCAGTGCGGGGGCCTGCGAGAGCAATAAATTACTGTTATAGTTCTTGGAAATCCCCCCCAGAAAGGCGGAACAACCATCGGTCGAAACAGTCAACAGGTGAGACAGCAAGGTAGTAGTCGTTGTTTTTCCGTGCGTACCGGCCACTGCCAACGTGGTCTTGGATGCTGCCAGGTGCCCTAAGGCCGCCGAGCGTTTGATCACTTCATAGCCGTTTTGGCGGAAATACTGCAACTCGCTATGGTCTGCAGGAACAGCCGGGGTATAAATGACCAATACATTTTCTTTATGGTGTATAAAAGCCTCCGGCGCCAGGGCCAGGCCATCTTCATAGTGCACTATAATGCCCTCTCCCTCCAGTGCCTCCGTCAGGGGCGAAGGCGTGCGGTCATAGCCGGCCACTACGGCGCCCTGGTGCTTGTAGTAACGGGCAAGGGCGCTCATACCGATACCGCCGATACCTATAAAGTAAACATGAGAGGGAGCAGGAGATGGGGATGCACAAGGCCCGGAGACAAGGGATAAGAGTATACCTACAATATCGACAGCCGCATTGGGTTTGGCCAAAGCGGCGATATTGTTGCGCAGGCTCTGCAACCGGACATCGTCATTGGCCAACTGCAAGGCCTCATTAATCAGGCTCAGGGGGGCCTCCGCATCCTGCACCATCAGGGCAGCCTGCTTGTTTACCAGGGCGCGGGCGTTCTTGGTCTGGTGGTCTTCCGACACATTGGGTGAGGGTACAAAAATACAGGGTTTGGCCACTACGCAGAGTTCCGAAATAGTTCCGGCGCCGGCGCGCGACACCACCACATCGGCCAGGGCAAAGGCGTAATCCATACGGTAAATAAATTCCAGCACCTTTACCGGCGATGGTTCGGCTACCAACGCTTTGGCCGTGGTATAATAGCCTTTACCGGTTTGCCACAACCATTGCACCTCGCCTTTCAGCAAGGCAGGCAAAGCATTGGTCATGGTCTGGTTCAGGGTGCGGGCTCCCAGGCTGCCGCCTACCACCAGTATGGTCTTTTTGGCAGGATCAAGGCCGAAGAAAGCGGCCGCTTCGGCACGCAGGCTGCCGTCATCACGCCGGAGGTCCTGGCGGATAGGATTGCCGGTAAGGATTACACGGTCTGCAGGGAAAAAACGGTCCATGCCCTCGTAGGCCACACAGATTTTCCGGGCTTTCGCGGAGAGCAGTTTATTAGTCACTCCGGCATAGGAGTTTTGTTCCTGAATCAAGGTCGGAATACCCATGCGCTGGGCCGACCATAACACCGGGCCACTGGCATAGCCGCCAACGCCCACCACGACATCGGGGCGGAATTCACGGATGACCTTTTTCGCTTTTTGCAGGCTTTTCCATAACTTAAAGGGCAGAAGCAGGTTCGAGAACGTCAGTCGCCGTTGTAAACCGGCCACAGGCAGCCCCACAATAGGATAACCTGCTGCCGGCACCTTCTCCATCTCCATGCGCCCTTCGGCGCCCACAAAGAGAATGTCCGCATCCGGACAGCGCTGCTTCAGCGCATTGGCTATCGATACGGCCGGATAAATATGTCCGCCTGTACCGCCACCGCTGATGATCACTTTCAATGGAGTGTGGGCTATGGTATTTTCTCTTTTCATGGCTATCCTTTCTCCTTTTTCAATTTTTCATTTTCAACTGACGAAGGTATATTACGTTCTTCCGTAGCCCGGCTCACCGATAATACAATACCCAGGGCTATACTCTGGGTAAGCAGTGAACTGCCGCCCAGACTCACCAACGGAAGGGTTTGCCCCGTTACCGGAAAAATACCCACCGCCACGCCCATATTAAGCATGGCCTGGAATACAATGGCCAGCACAAGTCCCAGCACTACTATCTGCGGAAAGACCCTGGTACACGAACGGGCAATCACAATGGCGCGGAACAAGAGTATCCAATAGAGGAACATCACCAGCACCCCTCCGATCATACCGTATTCTTCAATAATGATGGCATAAATAAAGTCCGAATAAGGATGCGGCAGCACATAACGCTGGGTGCTGTTGCCCGGGCCTTTACCGCTAATACCGCCGGTAGCCACGGCTATTTTTGACTGGTCGGACTGGAAGGTATCTTCTCCCTCTTCCGCCGCATTATGATTAACAAAGGTTTCTACCCGGTGAATAGCCGTAGTGACACGGGGAAACAGGTTCGTGGTCAAACCAAGGGCGACTACAATACCGACCAAAACGACGGCCATTGCCCCGACCTTCAGTAAATGTTTTATTTTAATCCCCCCTACAAACATCAACACGAATACGGTCAGAATCAACAGCAAGGCCGTAGAGGTGCCGCTCCACAGTACCAGCAGGAATATCACGCCCACCGGCAGCATCAATTTGAGCATAAAATCCTTGAAATTATCCATGGATTCCGACTCCATGACCTTGGCCATATACAGGATCAGGGCGATACGTGCAATATCCGCCGGTTGGAACGTAAAGCCGATGATCGGTATACGGAGCCAACGGCCGGCATCGTTCAGCGACACGCCGATCACCATGGTCAGGAGGAGAAGGAATACACTCAGGCCCAGCGCAAATGTCGCCAGACGCCGGTACCATCCGATACGTACGATATGCGCCAGATAAATAAGTACAAAGCCCGCCCCCACAAAAACCACCTGTTTCAGCAGGTAAATGGAGGTAGAGTCGCCACGTTTGAATGCCAAAGCACTGGTCGACGAATAAATGGCCAGTATCGACACCAGTGAGAGCAGGATGATAATGGTCCATATCACCTTGTCTCCTTTGATATTTTTTAGTAACGACGCGTACATAAATAATGAATAGTGAATAACGAATATTAAATAATAAAAGACACCGCTTGAATCTTTTGCTTAGAGGTTGCAGACCGCTTCTTTGAATTGGCGGCCGCGGTCTTCATAGTTCTTAAATAAATCAAAACTGGCGCAGGCGGGTGAAAGCAAGACCGTGTCACCGGGCTCCGCCAATTCATAAGCCGTCCTTACGGCTTCCTGGGCCGAACGGACATCGATCATCACCGGCACCTTGTCCTCAAAAGACTGATGTAGTTTGGCATTGTCCACGCCCAAACATATAATTGCCTTTACCTTGTTTTTTACCAGCTCAAACAACTCGCCGTAGTCATTCCCCTTATCCGTTCCGCCGGCAATCCAAACCACTTTTGTCTTCATACTTTCCAGGGCATACCAGGCCGAATTCACATTGGTAGCCTTACTATCATTGACATACAAGACATCCCGCACCTTTAAAACAGGCTCCAGCCGGTGTTCCACGCCCTTGAAAGTCATCAGGCTCTCACGGATAACATCGTTCTTGATATTGAGCACCTGGCCGGCTACCGCCGCGGCCATGGAGTTATAGACATTGTGCTTGCCCTGCAGGGCCAGTTCACGGATCAACATAGCAAACTCATTGTCACGATAGTGGGCATGGAGGGTATCCATATCGGCATAGGCGCCCTGCTTCACTTCTATGCACTGCGAAAAAGGCAGCTGCTGGGCCTTCAGCACGATGGTGTTCAGGTGTTCTACCGTTACCTCATCATCAGAACAGAAGATAAAGCAATCTTCGGCAGACATGTTTTGGGTAATACGAAACTTGGAATTTACGTAGTTCTGCATTCTATACTCATAGCGGTCAAGATGGTCGGGAGTGATATTCAGCAAGACCGCAATATCGGCCTTGAAATCATACATCCCGTCAAGTTGAAAACTGCTTAGCTCCAAAACGTAATAGTCAAAATCTTCAGTCGCTACCTGATAGGCGTAGCTCCTACCGATATTGCCCCCCAAACCTACATTGAGGCCGGCATTCTGCAAGAGGAAATAGATGATGGAGGTCGTCGTTGTTTTACCATTGCTGCCGGTAATGCAGATCTTCTTCGCCTTGTCATAGCGTCCTGCAAATTCAATCTCCGAAATCACCGGCGTGCCCTGCTGCCGCAGTTTCACCACCAAAGGGGCGGTTTCAGGAATACCGGGACTTTTGATCACTTCGGCGGCATTGCAAACCAGCTCCTCACTGTGCCCGCCTTCTTCATAAGGGATGGCATACTGTTGCAGGGTAGTGATATATTCTTCTTTCAGCTTTCCGGAATCGGACAGGAATACATCAAAGCCCTTGACTTTTGCCAATACTGCAGCGCCTACGCCGCTCTCACCGCCACCTAATATTACGATTCTTTCCATACGCTTACCGGACTTTCAGGGTTACTATTGTCAAAACGGCTAACAAAACGGCTACAATCCAGAAACGGGTCACGATCTTGGCCTCGGGCAAAGCCTGTGCAGGGCGCTGGATCAGGGCCGGAATCTGCCCCCCCGCTTTCTGGAAGTGATGGTGCACGGGGGTCATTTTAAATACCCGCCGGCCCTCTCCGTATTTTCTCTTGGTATACTTGAAGTAAGCCACCTGTATCATTACAGAGAGGCTTTCTACAAAGAAAATACCACATAACAAGGGAATCAGCAACTCTTTCCGGACCACTACGGAGAAAACGGCGATGATGGCGCCCAGGGTAAGGCTGCCCGTATCACCCATGAATACCTGGGCCGGAAAGGAATTATACCAAAGGAATCCAATCAGCGCACCGATAAAAGCAGCCATGAAGACCACCAGCTCGCCGCTGTTGGGTATATACATAATGTTCAAATAATCGGCGTAAATGATATTGCCCGACAGGTAGGCAAAGATCAGTAATACGGCGCCTATCACGATGGATACGCCTGAGAGCAGGCCGTCCATGCCGTCGGTCAGGTTGGCGCCATTGGATACAGCCACTATAATAAAGATCACTACCAAGACATAGAAGATCCATCCAATGCTTTGTCCGGCCTCTCCGGATACGGGTGAAAGCCAGCTGTAATCAAATTCATTGTCCTTTACAAAGAGGATGGTTGTTTTTGTCGTTTTGTTGTCCTGCAGGTAGACGGTTTCACGGTGGTTTCTGTCAACAAGCACTTCGGTCTGTACATTGGGGGCGTTCTTGTCTACGCGCTCGCGCACCACCACGTCATCGCAAAAATACATGGTCAGGCCCACGATAATACCCAAGCCCAACTGGCCCACGATTTTGAATTTTCCATGCAGGCCTTCTTTATTTTTTTTGAAGACCTTGATGTAATCGTCGAGCAAGCCTATAGCGCCTATCCATACGGCTGTAATGATCATCAGACGGACATAGATGTTGGAGAGGTTGCAGAAAAGCAGTACCGGCACCAGAATGGCCAGGAGAATGATAATTCCGCCCATGGTCGGAGTCCCTTTTTTGGCCATTTGCCCCTCTAATCCGAGGTCACGCACAATCTCCCCTATCTGTTTGCGCTGCAGCAGACGGATAATATATTTACCGAAGACCCAGGCGATCAGCAAAGAAAAAATCACCGCCAAGGCCGCGCGGAACGAAAGGTATTGGAACAATCCGGAGCCGGGCAGGTTGAAGTGGGTATGCAGGTAATTGAAGAGGTGATATAGCATAATATAGAGACTAAGGAATTAAGAGACTAAGAGATTAAGGGCTTCTTCTTTATCGTCGAAATGCGTCTGGACGCCTTTCACTTCATGGTAGGTTTCATGGCCTTTGCCGGCAATGAGAATGATGTCGCCCGTACGGGCCATCTGCACAGCGGTCTTAATGGCCTCTTTGCGGTTGCGGATACGGAGGCAACGGTCTTGCTGCGAAAGGTTCAGCCCGGCCAACATTTCATCCAGGATAGTTTCCGGATCTTCGAAGCGGGGATTATCTTCCGTAAAAATAGCGGTATCGCTGCAGTCGGCGGCGATGCGCGCCATTACCGGCCGCTTGGTGGTATCGCGGTTGCCGCCACAGCCGACAACGGTAATGAGGCGTTGGCCGTCGGTACGGATATCATTGATGGTATCAATCACATTTTGCAGGGCGTCAGGGGTATGGGCATAATCTATTACAGCGGTAACGCCATTAGCTCCGCGTACATACTCAAAACGGCCTGCGACCGGCTCCATGGCGCTGATAAGACGCAACGCCTCGTGTTTGTCTACACCCAACAGCTGGGTAACCGCATATACGGCCAACACGTTGTAGGCATTGAAGCGGCCGATGAAACGCGTCCATACTTCCGCCGTGCAAATATTGAGGTGCATGCCTTCAAAGGTATTTTCAATGATCCGGCAGTTGAAATCCGCAGGCGCCTGCAGGGAGTATGTTTTCACGGCGGCCTTTGTATTTTGCACCATCACCCGGCCGTTGCGGTCATCAATATTGATCAGGGCAAAGGAGGAGGCGGGCAGGTGGTCGAAATACATTTTCTTGGCCTTGATGTATTCTTCGAAGGTTTTATGGTAGTCAAGGTGGTCATGGGTGATGTTGGAGAACACCGCCCCATCGAAATGCAGGCCCGATATCCGGTGTTGTACTATGGCGTGTGAGCTGACTTCCATGAAACAGTAGGTACAGCCGCCGGCTACCATATCGGCCATGAGCCGCTGGATCTGTATGGCGTCGGGAGTAGTGCGCACCGCTTTTACCTCTTGGTCGTCAATGTAGTTGACCACAGTGGAAAGCAAACCGGTTTTATGGCCCAATGCGCGAAACAAACGGTATAACAGCGTGACGGTAGTGGTCTTGCCATTGGTGCCGGTAATACCTACCAGTTTCAATTGTTTGGAAGGATGTCCGTAAAATGCGGCGGCCATCCTGCCCATATCAAGGTGCGAGTCGGCCACCTGAATATAACATACGGCAGGGTCAATATCGGCCGGCAATTGTTCGCAAACCACAGCCACAGCGCCTTTGCGCAAGGCCTCGCCGATAAAGGCATGGCCGTCGGCCGCTGCGCCTACCAGGGCAAAGAAAAGCTGCCCGGCGGCAATATTACGGGAGTCGAAACCCAGGGAGCGGATTTCGCAATGCGTATCTCCCAGTACTTTCAACGGAGTTACGGCTTGTATGAGTTGTGTAAGTTTCATCGCAATTCCAGATTGATTAAAGTTCCTTTATCTATTTCGGTACCGGCAGGCATGGATTGGGCCACCACATGTCCTACACCGGAAAATGAGACCCGGCATCCCTGGTTTTCGAGCAGAAATAGCGCGTCTTTGAGCGTCATCCCCACGACCGAAGGAAGTGCCTTGCCGTTGATTTTCTGCGGAGCCGGCCGGCCGGCGTTCATCGCCACCTGGTCTGCCAGCATTTGCTGTCCGGACCCGGGACGGATATCCTGGTTCCATTCGGGATGTGACACAAACACCTTGTCGGCAATTTGTTTGAAGACAGGTGCCGCCCAGGCGCCACCGTAAAAATTACTTCTGGTCTTTTCGGTATAAAGCACCACCACAGCGGCATATTGCGGATTTTCGGCCGGGAAATAGCCGGCGAAAGAAGCCTGGTGTTTGCGGTAACCGTCTTTCTCATATACGCCGTCAAATACGATACGGGCCGTACCGGTTTTTCCGGCGATTTTATAGCGTTCATCACGAAGGGCCACGGCCGTACCGTGCTCCACGACGCCTTCCAGGGCCTGGCGCACCTTGTCTAAGGTCGATTTTGAACAGACGGAGCTGGTGATTACTTCCGTGGAAAAGTGCTCCACGGTTTTATTTCCCTGGCGCAATTCGGTTACGAACTTGGGCTTCACCATGCGGCCGCCGTTGGCTATGGCATTATAGAGGGTCAGTGTTTTAATGGGGGTCAACAAAACTTCATAGCCCATAGACATCATCGGCAGTGAAAGCCCGGACCACATTTTATCCCCCGGATAGCGGATCTGGGGAGCCGCCTCGCCTGAAATCTGCAGCCCCAGTCTTTCATTCAGCTTCATGGCATAGAGCTTGTCTACGTACTGGCGCTCATTGCCCTTGTAGTAGTCTACCGCCATTTTGGCAAAGCCCACATTGGATGATTTTTCAAATACTTTCTGTACGGGGATGGTGCCGTAACCGCCAGCCGTCACGTCCGTAAAGGTCTTTCCGTTGTACAGCCATTTTCCGTTGTCACAGGCCACCATATCCTCCAATCCCACTTTGTTGTCTTCCAGGAGGGCCATTAAAGTATAAAGCTTAAATGTAGACCCCGGCTCCGTAGCCTGGCCTATGGCATAGTTATAATCTTCGGCATAAGACCCGTCGCTCCGGCGACGCATATTGGCGATAGCGCGGATCTCCCCGGTTTTCACTTCCATCACAATGGCGCAACCGGCTTCAAATACGGGAGCCTTGGCCAATTGCTCACGCAGGGCGGTTTCCGCAGCATCCTGTATGTCTATATCAAGTGTAGAGACAACATCCAACCCGTTCTTCGGCGGAACATCCATACCGCTATTCACGGGCATCCATTCTCCGCCGGCAATTTTCTCTACGGTCCGCTCTCCCGGAATACCTTTCAATGCATAATCAAAGGCGCCTTCTATACCTACGCTCACCCCCACATCATTGCTCCAGCCAATGGTACGGAAAGCCAGGTTACCATAAGAATTGGTACGCACATTCCGCTCTTCGGCGATATAGCCGCCAAGGCCGCGACCTTTGTTGAAGATAGGGAATTTCTTTATTTCCATCAACTCCGTGTAGCTCACTTTACGATTACCCAGGCGCACATAACGCTTGCGTCCCGCACGACTGTCTCGCAGCAGTTTCTCATAAGCGGCCGCCGACTTGTCTGCATAAAAACCTGACAATGATGCAGACAACCCCTTTACGTCTTTAGTAAATAAGGTATCATGCGGTACGGTACAGTCCATGTAGAGGCTATAGTAAGGCAGCGAGGTGGCTAAAATGCGGCCGTCATGCGCCAGGATATCCCCCCGCTTAGCCGGCAGCTCTTCTTCGCGATAGCTGATTTTTGAAGCCTGGTCTTTGAGGCCGGTATCAAACTGCAAATAGACGATCTTCGCAAAAATCATCAGGCCCAGTAAAACAATCGCAACAAAAACCAGGCTTACACGCATCAATATATTTTTCGGCGCTTCCATCAGTCGATCTTAATTCTTTTAGGTGGGTACTGCGGCTCACAAATCGTCATGCCGCGCTGTTTGATCTGACGGTTAACTTCAGAACGGCGGCTCATCAGCATTAACTCCGAAGAGCGGGTCGTATACTCTATACGCAGGTTGGTCAATTCGTGCTCCAGGCGGCGTGTCTCGCGCACGGTTTTCTCCATATAGTAGTGCAGGCCGATGTAAGTCAGGGCCAGCATAAAAAGGAATAAGATATACCAGCGCTGCCTGACGAGTACCACGTTAAGCAACACTTTTCCCGAAATCACATCTTTGAGGATGCTGGATTTACGAGGGGCGGTATGTTGAGTTCCTTCCTGCATATTATATTTTCTGCGCGACACGGAGCTTAGCGCTGCGTGCGCGGGTATTGCGTTGTATTTCTTCTTCGGAGGGCAAAAGCGCCTTTTTGGTAATGACCGTAAAGGGCACGGCTTCCCTGCCGTAAAAATCTTTTTCCACCTTGCCGGCCGGATTGCCGGAGCGCATGAAGTTTTTCACCATGCGGTCTTCCAAAGAATGGTAAGTAATGACCACCAGGCGTCCGCCGGGTTTCAAGAGCTTCAATGCCTGCTCAAGCATTTGCTCCAACGCCTTCATCTCGCCGTTCACCTCCATCCTCAAGGCCTGGAACACCTTGGCCAGGTATTTATGTTCCATCATTTTAGGCGTACAGGGCTTCAGGCTTTCCACCAAATCACTGATGGTAACAAGCGGCTGCTTTTCACGCGCCCGTAACAGCAGATTTACCACCTTACCGGCGTTATCCACCTCTCCGTAAACACTGAAAATATAACGCAGCTGCTGCTCATCATAGGTGTTAACCACCCTGGCCGCCGTCAAAGAACTTTTGTGGTTCATCCGCATATCAAGCGGCGCCTCGAAGCGGAAAGAAAACCCCCGCTCTCCGGTATCAAACTGATGTGACGAAACCCCCAGATCGGCCAGTATGCCGTCTACAGCCTCCACCCCCTCATTCCGTACCAATCCGCGCAAGAACCTGAAATTATTCTGGATTAAAGTAAAACCCTTCCCCTCTATCTTATTAACGACCGCATCAGCATCACGGTCAAGCGCGATCAGGCGACCCTTTCTCAAACGGCTCCATATCTCCCGGGAATGGCCGCCGCCACCGAAAGTAACATCTACATAAACTCCGCCGGGTTGAATACACAGGGCATCCACACTTTCCTGCAGCATTACGGGAACATGATAGGCGTCTTGCATAGCAGCCTCCTGTTTTATTGCATCAATTGATCGTACAGTTCGCTAAACTCCGCCTCACTCATGCCGTTGCCCGCATTCTCTCTGGCGCAAAGTTTTATCTTATAATCCAAACCCATAAATACCACCTCTTTCTGCACACCGATCATTTCCAGCAGGTATTTAGGGATGAGTATACGCCCGTTCTTTTCATCCGGAACCACAATGGCGCGATGGCGGTTAAACATCTCCCAGGCAATGCTGCCTTTATGGCTCAGCGGGTTCATTTTCTGCCTTACGGCCTCCGAATGCTTGGCCCACTCTTCCAGGGTAAATATTTCCAGCGAATTAGTATACACATCTTTATGTACCATATATTGGGTGGTCAACGAACCGGATTGCGCACGGAGTTCCGCCGGGAACACCATACGACCCTTGTCGTCGAGCTTTGCCATATATTCACCAACAAATAACATAAAGAGGTTTAGGGTTGAAAATCAGTTTATGCCACAAATGTACAAATTTTTCTTCCACTTACCCCCACTTAATTCCACTTTTTTCCACCACACCCGACAAACAATAAATAAACAATTGACAACTAAATATTTAAGTTATCAACAACAAGTGGTTAAAATATAAGTGACAGATTTCCCCAGTCAGGCGACCCTCTGCGGGGATTTTTTTTAAAATCCTGAAAAATAACCTATTAAACCAGCAGCAAAACCAACAACCACACTTAAGAGCTTGGCCCATAGGAACCCGCGCTTACTCTCGGCAAGCAGCGGCAATGCGGTGTGGCCATCCTGCACAATGGAGTTGGCCAGAAGGATACTAAAAGGAATGTGCCCGGAGGCAAAGAGGGTAATAAAGATGATATGCGGCCCCGATTCGGGGATGATGCCTATGAGCACCGCCGCTATTAGTATAAGGAAGGGATTGCTGCTGATCCATCCGGTGACATCAAAGTAGTGCAGCCCCAGCTGGATAAACAGAAGGGCGCCGAAGGTCCAGCAAAAGATTTTCAGAAAGTGGGTTTTGATGATATGCCCCCAGAGATGCTCTTCCAGGAAGTGCTCGTCCACCGCTGCAATAAGCCCCATCACCACTATGCTCAGGAAGGCAAACAGCACATTCATCCAGCGTTCGGAAAACAGGAAATTCGTATCTATGTGATGATGTCCGTGAGCGCAGTCCTGTCCATGGACATGCACATGACCCGCATGGTCATGTTCCAACAGTCCGAACAACATACTCAGTACAAAGAGTAACAATCCGGCCAGGAGCAAAGCCCGCTCAAAAGAGATATGCCGGAGGTTATAGCCGATATTTTTCAGGTTCAGCCGGGCCGGGCCGCCATGGGCGCAGCCCTCATGCTCATGAATGGCAAAATGCTGCTGATTGAAAGGTACCGGAAAGCGTTTCACAAAACGGTCTACCACCAAACCGGTAACAATAGCCAGCGGAAAGAGAATAGCATTCAACAATAAGGCCGTTTTGGGGATGACGGCGAATAAAACAAAAGCTTCGTCGCCCGTGGCGGCTATCATCATAGCTACCAGGGCGCCGAAGCTTACAATATTATGGGTAAACAAAGAAACCAGCGCGAATCCGCCGATACAGCCGGGAACCAGTCCGAGCAAGGCGCCGAGCAGCACCTGGCCGAAGCGGGATTTTTCAAGCCGGCTGAAAGTGCGGCCGTTCGAATGGATGTTGAAATACTCGATCAACAGCATCATCACCATTACCAGACCGGTAATGAGAAAGGAGTTTTTAAGTACGTCAACAAATAGTTCCATCCGCTTATTCTCCGAAAACCTCTGCTAATTTGGCGCGCAATTCTTCACCGTGAAGGCCACGGGCTACAATCTTACCTTCTTTATCAAAGAGGAAAATAGTGGGAATAAAATCTACCACATAAGCCTTGGCGGCAACACCGTCTTTATCCCATACATGGTTCCATACCAAGCCGTCTTTTTCAATGGCTTCCAACCAGGGTTCCTTGGCGCGGTCACGTGAAACGCCCACGATATCCAGGCCTTTTTCATGATATTTTTGATACATGGCTACGACATTGGGGTTTTCGCGGCGGCAGGGACCACACCATGAAGCCCAGAAATCCACTAATACATAAGTGCCTTTACCTACCCAGGTAGAAAGGGCTACCGGCTGGTCTTCCGTATTGTTCAGCGTTACGTCAACGAACAGCTGGCCGTCGGCCGATTTCTTTACATTGTCCAGGCGTTCCAGGATCTTTTTGGCATTGTTGGTCGTCGTATCCTGGATGGCAGCCACCAAGGTCTCCAATTCTTCGTTAGACAAGGCATAAGGCGTCTGCAGGAATACATACTGGCCGGCCAGGTTATTGGCATTTTCCTGAATGAAAGCTTTTGTCAGGTCGGTTTTCTTCTGGTCCAGGGGGTTGTATTTAACATCCGTAGAATCTTCCAGGGCTTTCAGTTGTTTCACCCTGTCCGCTTCCTTCAGTTTTTTGTTCTCTTTAATGGCGACCATATCCGCACGGTACTGCTGCATCAAGGCTTTGATTTCCTCCGCCACAGCCAGTTGTTCTTTCTGGAATGCCACAAATTTATCATTCACGTCACTTCCTGAGATGGTGCTGTTTCTCATATTTTCACTATCCAATACCACATCCAATACTTCTTCATTACCCTGTATGAACAGCGGCAATACATCTTCTCCGGCAGCCACTGTAATAAAATAACGGTCGGCAGTTAAAAAGCCATTGAATTTAAAGGTGCCGTTTTCTACCTTAACACTGTCGACAGCCAGAAGGTCACGGCCTTCGGCACGGGAAATCTTAATCAAGGTACCATCGGCAACCCCGGTCGCCGTACCATTAATGGTATAATTAGCCTTCTGCCCGCAGGAAAAAAGGGTCAGTCCGGCTGCTAAAAAAAGAATTAATTTTTTCATTGTGTTAGTAATAATGTATGTATAAAGTTTATTATGTGAGCCTGAATATAGCGCCACAAAGGTAATGCAAATCTCCGTGAAATGACACTAATATGTTAAATAATTGTTAACACCGGGAAAACTATTTTCGTTTTAAAAGTTTTCTCACTTACTTTGCCGGACTTTTTAAATTTAGATCGATTAATTTATGAACAGTACCAAAGAGCGCATTATCCAGGAATCGGCCGTTTTGTTTGCCCGGAACGGGTGCAAAACAATAACCATGGACGATATCGCCTCTTCCCTGGGGATGTCAAAACGTACCATATACGAAAATTTCTCCGACAAGAAAGATTTACTATCCCATTGCATGCAATACTTCCTCATGCGCGGACACGAGGAAGTGGAAAAAGTATTACAAAGCACGGACAATGTTATTGAGGCGATGTTTCAGACCGCACAATGCACCTCGGACCTTATGCGCAATGTCAAGCACAACCTGTTCCAGGAAATTTTAAAATACTACCCTGATGTACACGCCTCTACCGTGCAGATTTTCAAAGAAAAAAATATAGATATCAGCCGGAGGATGATGGCCAAAGGACAGGCCGACGGGGTATTCCGTACGGACCTGGACCCCTACCACGTGTCTCTGCTGATACAGGTGATCAGCTCTCACATCTTGCACCTGGATCTTTTCGCCCCCGTCAATAAAGAATTGATGGCGACCCTGTTTATGTACAATTTCTCCCGTGGAATGGCTACCGAAAAAGGGCTGAAGATTCTGGACAAATTTTTACCCGCATACATTGAAAATATTAAAAAATTATCATAAATGAAAACATTGCAAAAATTCGGATGGCTGATGGCTTTGGCCTGCCTTCCGGTCATGAGTTGGGGGCAGGCAGGCGCCACGCCCGACACCTTGCGCATCAATCTGCAGGAAGCCTTACAGATTGCATTAAGCGATAACCCGACAATCAAGATTGCCGAACAGGAAATCCAACGGGTGGATTATAGTAAGAAAGCGGCATGGTACGGGTTATTTCCTACTATTGACGGAACGGCCGGTTATACGCGTAATGTGATGCGTCAAACCATGGCAATGGGTGGTATGGCGATGAAAATCGGCCAGGATAATTTAGTGTCTTTAGGCCTATCCGCCTCCTTGCCCTTAGTAGTGCCTGCACTATGGACAAACATACAAATGAGCGAAATAGACATGCAATTGGCCGTAGAAAAAGCCCGCGCCTCCAAAATAGACATGCGCAACCAGGTCCGCAACGCCTTTTATCAGGCCCTGCTGGCTAAGGACGCCCATGAAATTGCTATGGAATCTTATCAACTGGCGACGCAGACCTACAAGGACGCCAAGAATAAATACGAAGTGGGTATGGCGGCCGAATATGATTACGTATCGGCCGAGGTACAGATGCGCAACAGCTACCCCCGTGTACTGGAAAGCGAAAATGCAGTGACCAACACCCGGCTATTCCTCAAAGTACTGTTGGGCATTGATAAAAATGTGCCCTTAGCGGTAACGGGTACCTTGACCGACTTTGAAAACGAACTGGTAGACATCAGCGCCATAGATTTCTCCATAGACAATAACAGCGACCTGCAACAACTGGAACTGCAATTGCAAAAAACGAACAAACAACTGCAGCTCCAGAAAACCCAACGCTATCCGAACCTGGTGGCCTTCGGCAGCTTTGCATACCAAGGTATGGGAAATGACAATGACGAACTGAGTCCTTTTACAGGTGAGATAACCGCCGGCGGATTGCGCTGGTATGACCCTTCGCTTTCGGTGGGTGTACAATTAAGCGTCCCTATCTTCCACGGCCTGACCAACATCATGAAGGAAAAGCAGATCAAGATTGCCGCCTCCGAATTGGCGCTGCAACGCGATTATCTCTCCAGCAGTTTGAACATGCAGGTGATCGGCGCACTTGACAACATCAAAAAATCTATTGAACAGGTCAACTCCAGCAAAGAGAACGTCAAACTGGCGCAAAAAGGCCATGCCATCGCCCAGAAACGTTATGAGACCGGCAGCGGCACCATCCTTGAGCTGAATACTTCAGCGCTCGGGATAACCAATGCGCGGCTTTCTTATGCGCAGGCTATAAGCGCGTACCTGATTGCCAAAGCCAACTATGAAATGTTAATCGGACAATAAAAAAAATAAAAATATATACCATGAAAAATTTGATTAGAAAGGGCATGCTTTACCTGCCCGTAATGGGAGTGGCCACCCTGATGCTGGCCGGCTGTCAGGGTAAAGGCAACAGTACAAGCGATGAGGTGAAATTACCCGAGGTGATCGTGGAAAGCATGCAACGCGAAGCGGTGGAACAAACCTTTGAGTACACAGGGACCATTGAAGCCAGCATTGCCAACATGATTGCCAGCCAGACCTCCATGCGTATTGAAAAATACATGGTGGAAGTAGGCGACATGGTACAAAAGGGCCAGCTGCTGGCCGACATGGAAGCGACCAATTTCCTCCAGGCCAAATTGCAGTTGGAAAACCTGAAAACAGACTATCAGCGTACCAAAACGCTTTACCAAAGCGGCGGAGCGTCCAAACAACAGGTTGACCAGATGGAAACCCAGATCGGCGTGGCCGAAGAAAATGTAGCCAACCTGAAAAAGAATACCCAACTGACCTCTCCTATTTCCGGCATCGTGACCCAACGTATGTTCGACAATGGCGCCCTCACCGGCGGCCAGCCCATTCTGGAGGTACAGCAGATCAATCCGGTAAAAATCGTCATCCATGCCGAAGAAGAGAATTTCCCGTATGTGAAAATAAACATGCCGGCGCAGGTAAAACTGGACATCTATCCCGGCCAGGAATTTTCCGGAAAGGTATACCTTATTTACCCCACCATCAACCAGGTAACCCACTCTTTCGACGTAGAAATCAGGTTAGACAACAACAAACTGAAAATCCGCCCCGGAATGTTCGCCCGCGTTATCCTGAACTACGGCACACATAATAATATAATGGTATCAGACAAAGCCGTAATCAAACAGAACGGCACCAATGACCGTTACGTATACGTGCTGAACAGCGACCAGACCGTAAATTTCCGTCAGGTGCAGATCGGACAGCGCAAAGGCGACCGTTATGAAATCCTCTCCGGCCTGAATGACGGCGAACAAGTGGTGGTAGCCGGACAAAGCCGGTTGATCAACGGAACGAAAGTAACAGTAAAAAGCAACTAAACTATGAAACTATACGAAACCGCGGTCCGGAAGCCGGTATCCACGATATTGATCTTTATCGGGGCTATCATCCTGGGACTGTTCTCGCTCAACAAACTCTCCATAGACCTTTATCCGGAGATGGACTTCCCGGCATTGAGCGTAATGACCACCTACGCCGGGGCCAGTGCAGCCGACATCGAACAGAACGTCACCAAGATTTTGGAAGACAACCTGAATACGATCTCCAACCTGAAGAAGATCACTTCCAAATCCCAGGACAACATGTCCATTATCACCCTGGAGTTTGAGTGGGGCAGTAACCTCGACGAGGCGTCCAATGACGTCCGCGACGTATTGGGACGGATGGAAACCTACCTGCCCGACAACGTAGACAAACCGATGATTATCAAATTCAATTCCAGCATGATTCCCATCATGTACCTGTATGCCACCGCTCAGGAAAGCTACAATGGGCTGTACAAAATGCTGGATGAGAAAGTGGCCAACCCCATCAACCGTATCAACGGCGTGGGCGCCGTAAGTATCAGCGGCAGTCCTACACGTGAGGTACAGATCAATGTAGACCCTCAGAAGCTCGAAGCCTATAACCTTACGGTAGAGCAAATCGGGCAGATCATAGCCCAGGAAAATGCCAACATTCCCGCAGGCGCCATTGATATAGGCACTGAGCGGCTGTCTTTGCGTATTGAAGGAGAATTCTCGGAAAGTAACCTGATCAAAAACATTGTCGTATCCCGCTCCGGTGACAAGATCATCCGCATGTCGGACATCGCCGCAGTGAAAGACACGATCAAAACCATGACCGTGGAAGAAACCATCAACGGACAGCGAGGGGTGCGTATCGTGATCCAAAAACAGTCCGGCGCCAATTCCGTGGAAATAGCCCAGTCTATACGCAAACTGCTGCCCGAACTGCGCAATACGCTGCCGCCGGATGTGAAGCTCGAAGTGTTGCAGGATACCTCATCGCACATCACCAACAGTATCAACAGTCTTACCGAAACGGTAATGTACGCTTTTATCTTCGTGGTATTGGTCGTACTCTTCTTCCTTGGCCGCTGGAGGGCGACGTTCATCATCGTGCTCACCATTCCGGTTTCACTGATGTCCAGCTTCGTTTACCTGTTGTTCACAGGCGGAACAATCAATATCATCTCACTCAGCTCCCTGTCTATAGCCATTGGTATGGTGGTAGACGACGCCATTGTGGTACTCGAAAATATTGTAAAACATCTGGAACGGGGTGCGCGTCCCAAAGATGCGGCGATCTACGCCACCAACGAGGTATGGCTGGCCGTAATCGCCACTACGCTGACGGTTATAGCCGTGTTCCTTCCCCTGACCATGACCAGCGGTATTGCCGGTATCATGTTTAAACCCCTGGGCTGGATCGTATCCATCACCATCCTGGTATCCACCCTGGCGGCCATTACCCTTACCCCGATGTTATCGGCCAAAATGCTGCAATTTAAGGCCAGCCATACGTATAGCGGAATGGGCATCATCTTTAAACCCATTGACAAGTTCCTCGATAAAATGGATAACGGCTATGCCAACATACTGACCTGGGCCGTACGTCACCGTTCTTTGACCATTCTCAGCGCTTTCCTGATCTTTATAGCCAGTCTAGGTTTATTGAGTGTCGTACCTACGGAAATGTTCCCCACCTCCGACAACGGACAAATTTCGGCCTCCGTGGAGCTACCGGTTGGCGCGAACCTGAAAGAGACCACAGATTTAGCGCACCGCCTTGAGAAAAACTTCATGGAGCAATGTCCTGAAATCAGGGTGCTCTCCATCAGCTCCGGCGCCGATGACAAGGCCGGTTTTGCCGCCCTCTTCGGTAACTCGGGAGTAAACGCCATCACCTTTACCGTAGTCATGGACGAACTGCATGCCCGCAAAAAATTAGGACAGCGCGGCATGAATGAGGTAGCGGATGTCATGCGCAGCGAGATCGCCAAGTTCCCCGAAATTGTGAAATACAGCGTAACCCCCGGAGGCAACCAGGGTGGCGGTATGTCTTCCAACAACCTGGACATAAAAGTCTACGGTTATGATTTCAACGCCGCTGAAAAGGTCGCCAATGCCCTGGCCGACAGCATTCGCACAATCAAAGGCACCCGCGACGTGCGGCTCAGCCGCGAACAAATGCGCGTAGAAATGCAGGTTGACTTTGACCGTGAAAAAGTAGCCCGTTTCGGCCTTAACACCGTATCGGCCGCCATGTATGTAAGTAACCGCATCAACGGATTAACGGCATCCAAGTTCCGTGAAAACGGCGAGGAATATGACATCATCGTACGCTACGACGAACAATTCCGCACCTCGGTAGAGGATGTTGAAAACATACTGTTGTATAACAATAGAGGCCAGTCTATCCGCCTGAAAGAAGTCGCCAAGGTAATAGAACGTTTCTCGCCCCCAAAAATCGAACACGAGAACCGCCAGCGTGTAATCACCGTTACCAGCACCCTCTCGGGCGCCGCACTGGGTGATGTAGCCAAAGCCGCCGGAAAAAAGATCAAAGAACTTGAAATTCCCGATGGGATTTCCGTAGCGATCGCCGGTTCCGTAGAAGACCAGCAGGAAGCCTTTGCCGACCTGCTGACCCTGCTGGGGCTGATCGTCCTGCTCGTATACATCGTTATGGCCACCCAGTTTGAGTCATTCCGCATGCCTTTCATTATCATGCTTTCCGTACCCTTCGCCTTTACCGGGGTATTCCTGGCCCTCTGGATGACCGGTACGCCCCTCGGCATGATCGCCCTGATCGGCGCCATCATGCTGGTAGGTATCGTGGTGAAGAACGGTATTGTGATCGTGGACTTTACCAACCTGCAGCGCGAGCGCGGGCTGAGTATCAACCAGGCCGTAATCACCGCCGGGAAGTCACGTCTGCGTCCTGTATTGATGACCACCCTGACCACCATCCTCGGTATGATTCCGTTGGCTGTGGGCAGCGGTGAAGGGTCTGAAATCTGGAAACCCATGGGTATTGCCGTTGTGGGCGGGCTGACCTTCTCGACCTTACTGACCTTGCTGGTCATCCCGGCTATTTACTCGGTGTTCGGCAACCGCCAGTTAAAAAAAGAACGTAAAGCGAACCAAATTCAATAATTCGTCATGAAAGCAATATTTATAACCTACGGACAAACATTAACAGAGCCCATCCAGGACATCCTGGACAGCGAAAGCATCCGCGGATTCACCCGCTGGGACGAAACCTTCGGCCGCGGCAGCAATAAAGGCGAGCCCCACTACGGCACCCATGCCTGGCCCACCAAGAACGCCTGCATCCTCTCTATCGTAAGCGACGAAGAGGCTGAGCGACTGATGCCGCGCCTGCGCCAACTCAACGAAAAGGCCGAGGCCCAGGGCCTGAGCGCCTTCGTCTGGAACGTAGAAGGGCAGCTATAGACGGCAAGGGGGGAGTTTTTAACAATTCCCCCCTTGTTTTTCCGAAAAATAAACGTACCTTTGTAGCCCCAATAATGGGACAAAAATTAATTATTAACTAAAAATCAATTGCTTAACTTATGGCAACTTATTTAAACGCTGACAAAAAGCAAGAGATTTTCGGACAGTACGGGAAGTCTAATACCGACACCGGCTCTCCCGAGAGTCAGGTCGCTCTATTTTCCTACCGTATCGCTCACCTTACCAATCACCTCAAAGGCAACAAGAAGGACTACAACACCCAACGCGCCTTGTTGAAATTGGTAGGTAAACGCCGTCGCCTTCTTGATTACCTGAAGGCCACCGACATTGAGCGTTACAGGGAAATAGTAAAGGCACTCAACCTTCGAAAATAAGAAGCTCAAAACAAAAAAGGCAATTGTGCGCAATTGCCTTTTTTGCTTTTATAAAACGACATTTAACGAGAAAAAAATAATATGAACATTGTGAACAAAACCATCTTATTGGAAGATGGAAGAACCATTGAGATTGAAACCGGGAAACTGGCGAAACAAGCCGACGGCTCAGTGGTGGTAAAAATGGGTAAGACCATGCTATTGGCTACCGTAACCTGCGCCAAAGAAGCAAAAGAAGATGTAGACTTTATGCCCCTGCAGGTGGAGTATAAAGAGAAATTCGCCTCCGCAGGCCGTTATCCCGGCGGATTTATGAAACGCGAAGGCCGTCCCAGCGATTACGAGATCCTGGTATCCCGCCTGATAGACCGCGCATTGCGCCCCCTCTTCCCCGAAGATTTCCACGCAGAAGTATTTGTGACCGTAACCCTGATCTCTGCTGAAAAAGATATTATGCCCGATGCACTGGCCGGACTGGCCGCTTCCGCCGCTTTGGCAGTGAGCGACATTCCGTTCAACGGTCCCATTTCGGAAGTCCGCGTAGCCCGTATCAACGGCCAATTCAAGATCAACCCCACTTTCAAGGAACTGGAAGCTGCCGACCTGGATATCATGGTAGGCGCCACCTATGAAAACATTATGATGGTGGAAGGCGAAATGAAGGAAGTGCAAGAGAATGATATGCTCGAAGCCATCAAATTTGCACATACCGAAATCAAAAAGCACTGCCAAATCCAACAGGAACTGACGCAGGAAACCGGTAAAACCGTGAAACGCACCTACTGTCATGAAAGCAATGACGAAGAGCTGCGCGCCGCCATTCACCAGTTCTGCTACGATAAATGCTATGCCATTGCCAAATCCGGACAAGGCAAGCACGAGCGCACCGACGCTTTTGACGCGCTGAAAGAAGAGTTCATGCAAAGTCTCCCGGAAGAAGCCCGCGCCGAAAAGAAAAGCCTCGTGAACCGTTACTATCACGCCGTGGAAAAAGAAGCCATGCGTAATATGATCCTCAATGAAGGCATCCGCCTCGACGGCCGCAATACCCGCCAGATCCGCCCGATCTGGTGCGAAATTGACTACCTGCCCGCCGCACACGGCTCCGCTGTGTTCACCCGCGGCGAGACCCAGTCGCTGACCACCGTTACCCTCGGCACCAAGCTCGATGAGAAACCGGTAGATGACGTATTGACCCAGGCCTCACAACAATTCGTACTGCACTATAACTTCCCGCCCTTCTCCACCGGTGAAGCGCGCCCGGCACGCAGCACCAGCCGCCGCGAAATCGGCCATGGCAACCTGGCTTACCGCGCCCTCAAATCGGTAGTTCCCATCGGCGAAAACAATCCTTATGCCGTACGTGTGGTATCCGATATTCTGGAATCCAACGGTTCCTCTTCCATGGCTACCGTTTGCGCCGGCACCCTGGCACTGATGGACTGCGGTTTACCTATTACCAAACCCGTATCAGGGATTGCCATGGGCCTGATTACCGACAGCAAAACACAGAAATATGCCGTACTGAGCGACATCCTCGGTGATGAGGACCACCTCGGTGACATGGACTTCAAAGTAACCGGTACGGTAGATGGTATTACAGCTACCCAGATGGATATCAAGGTAGACGGACTGCCCTACGAAGTACTGGCCCAGGCGCTGGAACAAGCCCGTCAGGGACGCCTTCACATCATGGGTGAAATGATGAAAACCATCAGCGAACCGCGCGCCGAATTCAAATCGCACGTACCGCGTATCGAACAGATCGTAATTGACCAGGAATTCATCGGCGCCGTAATCGGTACGGGTGGAAAAGTGATACAGGAAATCCAGAAAACAACCGGTACCACGGTAACCATTACCGAAGAAAACAACAAGGGACTGGTATCCGTATTCGGTGAAAGCAAGGAATCCATCACCAAGGCCCTGGAATGGATCAAAGGCATTGCCTCCAACCCTGAAGTAGGACTGACGTACACCGGCCCCGTGAAATCCATCCTTGATTTCGGAGCCTTTATAGAAATTCTCCCCGGTAAAGAAGGCCTGTTGCATATCTCAGAAATGACCTGGGGCCGCCTGGAAAAGGTGTCCGATATGCTGAATACCGGTGATATCGTTACCGTGAAACTGCTCGAAGTAGACGAAAAGAGCGGCAAACTGCGCCTCTCTTTGCGCGCCCTCCAAGAAAAACCGGAAGGTTATATAGAACCGGAAATCCGCCCCCGCGGACCGCGCCGCGATGACCGTCGGGACGACCGCCGCCGTGACGACCGCAGGGATGGCCGCCGTGACGACCGTCGCGGAGATCGCCGCGATGACCGTAGAGATGACCGCCGCCGCGACGACCGCGGAGAACGCCGGGACCATCACGAGCACCGCGAACACCGCCACGAAGGTGGTGAAGACTTCCGCGGAGGAGTAAGCGAACAATAATATAAAGAAACCGGCTAACGCCGGTTTTTTTTATTGGTAAAAGGTAGAAAGGGAAAAAAGGTTTTTGCTACCTTTGTATCCTGTACCTTTTCACCCTTAAATATCCTAATGCCATGCCTCGTTTATTCACTTACTCCGATTTTGCCGAAGGCAGCGAAGTTGTCCGCACTTATGCCGACAAACACACGCCCGTAGTACTTTGCAACACCCAGGCCCGCCGCGACGAAATGCTCCCGGTTAAAGTCCGTATAGGCCTGCAGGCCAAGCACCCCAACACAAGCGTACATCACTTTGTGTATGTACAGCTATGGGATTTAGAGACCCTGGTCGGCCAGGCCGAGCTGGACACCGCCCGGCTGGGCGAGACCCCTCTTCAGATAGAGGTGGACTTTGAGGTGCAACCGGCCGTAAGCATGCGACTTACCGCCCTTGCTTACTGCAACAAACACGGATTGTGGCGCAGCGAAGAAGTTTTTGTAAAAGTCACGGACTAAAATACCCCCGGCTAAATTAGTCTCTACTCAATACTTTTTCGTACTTTTGTTTTTTGATAAATCTTATGTCCAAAAAAGACCGCATACATAACGACCAGACCAGAAAGACCGGCAGACTGAAACACAAATACCGTTTTTCAGTCTATAACGACTCGTCTTACAAACAAATCTGGCATATCCGCTTATCCGGCTTTGAGGCCCTGATCCTCGGCGGCTCCACCATCATTGCCATCATCGCCCTTGTGACGGTGACCATCGCCTTTACGCCGCTCCGCGAACTGATTCCCGGCTACCCGGATGACAAGACCCGCCGTGATATCGTGCAAAACGCCCTGCGGGCGGACTCCCTCGAAATGATGATGTACCGCTGGGAACTGCAGTTGGACAACCTGAACCGTATCATTTCCGGAGAAGATCCCATGCCTGTCGAACACCTCAGCGACTCCATCGTATTCAGCAAAGCGGTAATCAGCCATCGCTCGAAAGAAGACTCCCTGCTCCGCCTGGATGTGGAGCGGCAGTTACAGGAAAGCGCTGCCGACCCGAAAAAGAAAAAAGACCGGCAGATCGCCTTGCAGGGGCTGAATTTTTTCACCCCGGTGAAAGGCGTTACCACAGACCATTTCGACATTAAGAACGGACATACCGCCATAGATATTGCCGCTACGGCCAACACCCCCATCCTCTCCACACTTGACGGCACAGTGGTCCTTGCGGTCTGGACCAAGGAAACCGGCAACACCATACAGATCCAACACCGCAACAACCTTATATCAGTTTACAAGCACTGCGCCAAACTGCTCAAAAAGCAAGGAGACAGTGTAAAAGCCGGCGAGGTCATCGCCCTGGTAGGGAATACCGGCCGGCTATCAACCGGCTACCACCTCCATTTTGAACTATGGTATGCCGGAACACCTGTAGACCCGGAACAATACATCAGCTTTTAATCCCGCATGACGCCCAGAAAACGCATAAGCATACTCGGATCGACCGGTTCTATCGGCACGCAGACCCTGGATATTATCCGGCTGCATAGTGACTTATTTGAAGCAGAAGTACTCACCGGCAACGGCAATGCAGACCTGCTGATTCAACAGGCGGTTGAATTTCAGCCCAACGCGGTGGTCATCGCAGACGAACGCCTGTACGGAAAAGTACGGGATGCACTGGCGGACTATCCCATCAAGGTCTATGCCGGACAACAGGCGCTCAGCGAAGTCGCAGCCTGGGATACGGCGGATATCGTAGTATCTTCGCTTGTCGGTTTTGCCGGCCTGGCGCCTACGCTCGCCGCACTCAATGCCGGCAAGGCCGTGGCCCTGGCCAACAAAGAAACACTGGTAGCCGGGGGGCATATTGTACTGCAGGCCGCCATGAAAAACCACGCCCCTATCATCCCCATAGACTCCGAGCACTCCGCCATCTTCCAATGCCTGGCCGGGGAGCGCAGTGACATTGAAAAAATATACCTGACCGCCTCCGGCGGCCCTTTCCTGCGTACGCCCGCCGCCGAACTGGAACAGGTAAGCAAGGCTCAGGCCCTCAAGCATCCGAACTGGAGCATGGGCGCCAAGGTAACCATTGATTCGGCCGGGATGATGAACAAAGGGCTCGAAGTGATTGAGGCCCGATGGCTGTTCGGCCTGCCGCCGGAAAAAATAGATGTAGTCGTACATCCCCAATCCATCGTACACTCCATGGTACAATTTGCCGACGGCGCCCTCAAAGCGCAGTTGGGCCTGCCGGATATGAAAGTGCCCATACAATACGCCCTGAGTTTTCCGGACCGGCTGCACCTGCCTGAGCAACGTATCAACTTCGGCCTTAGCCAGTGCTGGGATTTCCTTCCGCCCGATACGCAGAAATTCCCCTGTCTGTCCCTGGCCTATGAGGCCCTGCGCCGCGGCGGAAACATTGCCTGCGCCATGAACGCCGCCAACGAGGTGGCCGTAGAAGCCTTCCTCGGGGACCGGATCAAGTTCACCGGCATCCCGAAGATCATAGAGAAAACCATGCAACAAATCCTATTCATAGCCGAACCTGATTTCAACAACCTGCAACAAACCGATACGGAAGCCCGTATCATAGCCAAAAACAATATCTAATTTTATGGAAATAACACTGAAAGTCATACAACTGCTGCTGTCCCTCTCTATCCTGGTATTCGTACATGAGTTGGGCCACTTTATGTGGGCCCGCCGGTTTAACATCAGGGTAGACAAGTTCTATCTCTTCTTCAACCCCTCGTTTTCCTTGCTAAGGGCTAAACGTTTCAACGGGAAATGGCATTTCTCTTTCCTCTCGTCGGCCGTGCCAGAAGCCTGGAACGCGCATCCCGAAAAGACGGAATGGGGTATCGGCTGGTTACCGCTGGGCGGCTACTGCAAAATTGCCGGCATGATTGACGAGTCCATGGACAAGGAACAAATGAAACAGGAACCCAAGGCATGGGAATACCGCACCAAACCCGCCGGACAACGGTTCTGGGTGCTGGTAGGCGGCGTACTCAACAACCTGCTGCTGGCCGTCCTGATTTACGCGGGGGTGCTCTACACCTGGGGTGACAGTTACCTGGCCGCCAAAGATGCCAAATACGGTGTACAGTGTAATGAATTGGCCCTGGAACTCGGCTTCCGCAACGGCGATATTGTGTTGGCTTTCGATGACAAGCCCGTAGAACGTTTCACCGAACTACAGGTCAACATGCTGCGCCAGCAAGCCCATACCGCCACGGTGCTCCGCGGCAAGGATACGCTCACCTTGGACATTGACCAGCAATACCTGCCCGCCATGCTCCAGCCCGGCATGTTCGAATTACGCATACCTTATATTGTAGGGACGCTCCCCGACAGTTCACATAACAGCGGGGCCGGGCTCCTGAAGGGAGACCGGATTGTAGCCGTCAATGACAGCAATATGGTCGCCATACAAGATATAGTAGCGTTCCTCAAACAATTCAAGGGCGAAACGGTAACAACCGACATACAGCGCGGCGACAGCATCTTCCATCTGGTATTAAAGGTTAACAACGAAGGTAAATTCGGCATACATCCGGAAAACCCAAGCGAAGAATTTAAGGAAACCAGCCACAGCTACACCCTACTCGGCGCCCTCCCCGCCGGCGCTGTAAAAGGCTACAATACAATTTCCAACTACCTTGATGAACTGAAACTGATTTTTACGCCCAAGACCGAAGCCTACAAGTCCGTGGGCAGCTTTATCACCATCGGCAAGATATTCCCCGCCAGTTGGGACTGGCTCGCATTCTGGAGCATTACCGCCTTCCTTTCCATCATGCTGGCCGTACTGAACATTCTCCCCATACCCGGTCTTGACGGCGGACACACGCTCTTCGTACTCTACGAACTGATCACCCGGCGCAAACCCAGTGAGAAAGTCATGGAATACGCCCAGATGGCCGGCTTTATCTTCCTGATCGGTTTAATGATCCTGGCTTTCGGCAACGATATTTACAGACTATTCAACTAATTTACGCCACTCCGGCCATAAAGGCAATTTAGTTCGTGAACAAATAAAATGTACGTCCTATGAAAAAACACCTGTATGCCTCACTCCTGTTCCTTCTCTGCCTGACGACAGCATGTCAGGACGGGCCGCAACTCAAATCCAATGCCGGCGGAAAGGCCGGCGAGGTGGTCGTTGTTTTCGACCAGCCATTGTGGGATAGCACATTCAGCAAACAAATCAAACAGATACTGGCTGCAGATTATCCCCTGCTCCCCCAGCGCGAACCCCTGTTTAACGTGATCACCATTCCGTCCACCTCCTTTTCAAATGTGTTCAAACTGCACCGTAACCTTGTTTTCGTGCAACTGACCCCCGACAGCATCCCGGACAGGATTATCGTCAAACACGATGTCTGGGCACAACCCCAGACCATAGTACGGATCAACGGCACCAACAGCAGCGAAATCCTCCGGCTGGCAGACCAGGAACAGGAACGCCTGCTGAACATCCTGGAAAATGCGGAACATGACCGGGTGATCAACAATTCAAAGAAATATGAGGCACGCTACATCAGGGATACGCTCAACCGGATTTTCGGCGGATCGCCTTACTTCCCCGACGGCTGCCACATCCTCAAAAAACGTGAAGACTTTGTCTGGATCAACTACCCGACAAGTGCAAAGCTCATCCAGAATATCTTTGTATACAAATACCCCTATAAAGACAGCACCTCCTTCCGGCTCCACAGCCTTATCACCGCACGGAACGAAATGTTAAAGCGTGAGGTGCCCGGACAGTTCGACAGCACCTACATGACCACCGCCACGGCAGAACCGCCCGTTTCACGCAGCCTGCTGTATAACAACATCCACTTCGTGGAAGTACGCGGTTTGTGGGACATAGAAGGCGACTATATGGGCGGGCCTTTCATCAGCCACTCTTTCCTTGACCAATCCGGCAAAAATATTATCTGCCTGGAGGCCTTCGTATACAACCCCCGTTCAGACAAACGGGAGCTCCTGCGCCTGTTGGAAGGTATTTTATACTCGTTTCAATGGACTGATAATCAGAAGCCAAAAAACAACTAAAGGAAATTCATACTTCTTAATTCGTAATTCATAATTATTTTCGTACTTTTGCGTACCAAATTTTAAATCTGTGTTATGGCAAATATTTTCGCGTCTTCTATCGGTAAAAAGCTTGTGATGAGCCTCAGCGGCCTGTTTTTATTAGTTTTCATGCTCATCCACTCGGGCGTAAACATGTTACTCCTGGTAAGCCGTGACGCTTACAACGCTGCCTGTCATTTCATGGATACCAACCCTCTCATACAGGTAATGGTTCCGGTACTGGCCCTTGGTTTCCTGATTCATATCATTTACGCCGTGTACCTGACCTGGGGCAATATGAAAGCCCGCGGCAGCCAGCGTTATGAAGTGACGAATAAAGCCCAGGCTTCTTCATGGGCCGCCCGCAATATGTTTGTATTGGGACTGATTATCCTCGGCTTTTTAGCCCTGCACCTCACCCACTTCTGGGCCAAGATGCAGTTGCCGCATTTCATCGGAGAGGAAGGCTGTGCGGATCCTTACGGATTAGTAGCCGAACTTTTCCGCATGCCGGTATACGGCATTATTTACATCATCTGGATCTGCGCACTGTGGTTCCACCTCATGCACGGTTTCTGGAGCGCTTTCCAGACCGTAGGGATTAACAACAGCACATGGCTCTGCCGCCTGAAAGTGATCGCCTGCATATATGCAACCATTATCGCCCTGATGTTTATTTCCGTTCCCGTATATTTCATGATGGGATTCGGCCAATAATAATAGCAACAGCATATAAAGAAGGGCGGCTATCCGATTGGAACAGCCGCCCTTCTTTTATATGTCTATGCTTAGGTTTACAGGCTTACCTGAAAAACTTATTGACCTTGTTAAGTACTGCGGGCAGGGCCACGACCACCACCCGGTCATAGGGTTGGATCTGGCTGTCGCCAACGGCGATGAAGCAATCTTCACCCCGCACCACGCCGCCGATAATGGCGTCTTTAGGGAAATCCAGGTCGCGTATCCGCTTTTTGGTAATCAGGCTGTCGGCTTTCACGATAAACTCCACCACCTCGGCCTCGGAGCCGTTGAGCAGGCGCATGGACTGTACGTTGGCGCCCATCGTGAACCGGAAAATACGGCTGGCCGACAATAGTTTTTTGTTGATTACCGTATCCACCCCCATATTCTCCGCCAGCTTTATATAGTCTATATCTTCGATTTCCGCAATGGTTTTCTTCACACCCAGGCGTTTGGCCAGGATGCAGGAAAGGATATTGGTCTCCGAACTGCCGGTCACCGCCACAAAGACATCCATATTGGCTACATCTTCTTCTTTAAGCAGGTCGGTATCCCGGATATCGCCATTGATCACCAGGGTTTCGTCCAGTTCCTCCGCCAGCTGCTCGCAGCGCTCGCGGTCGGAGTCAATCAGCTTCACGTTGGCCACCTTGTCTTCAAGGGCTACGGCCAGCATTTCCCCAATACGGGTGCCGCCCAGGATCAGCACCTTCTTCACATCAATGCTCACCTTGCCCGAGTGGCTGATCACTTCTTTAATGGCCGAACTGTTGGAGATCACAAAAACCAGGTCTCCGACCCGGAATTCATCCGACCCGGAAGGAATGATCGTTTTCCCATCGCGTGAAATCGCCACGGCGCGGTATTCGATTTCTTTGTTTTCATGCTCCACGTCCCGCAAGAGTTTATCTACAATGGGCGCTTTGGCGTCAAGTTTATAGGCCAACAGTTGCAAACGCCCCCCCGAGAAGTCCATGAACTCCGTAGTACCGGTCTGTTCCAGTAAATCCAGCAATTCCGAAACGGCATTTTTTTCGGGATAAAAGAGGCTGTCGATCCCCATGTCGGTAAACAACATATGATGCTCCGGCTTAAGGTACTCTTCATTATTTACACGGGCAATCACCTTCTTGGCACCCATCTGCTTGGCAAAGACGGAACTGACGATATTCATATCCTGCTCTTCCGACGGGCTCACGGCGATGAACAGATCGGCCTTGTCCACATTGGCCTTTTCCAGGGTGTCCAAAGAAGTAGAACGCCCGTGAATAACCAGCAGGTCACCGACTTCAGCTACATGCCGCAACCGGTCCTCATCATGGTCTATCACCGTGACGGTATGGTATTCCTCTACAAGCATTTTGGCCAGATGGCTCCCCACATCGCCTGCCCCTGCAATCACAATTTTCATAGCCTGTCTTTTACGGATTTATCAAATCAGTGTAACGGAAATCAAGAATATCATTAATGTAGTCCAGGGCGAATTTCGCAGGACTTTCAGGATCCAGCTCCAGCGCTTTCTTGTAAGCGTTGATGGCTTCGGCCCATTCCTGCTTTTGCTGGTGGGCCTTACCTTCTAAGTAATATGTTTCGGCGTTCGGTAACATAATATGACAAGGATTAATTATACCAATCCGGCAAAGCCCATGAAAGCCAAGGCCAGGATACCGGCGGTGACCAAAGCGATGGGAATGCCTTTAAACGCTTTAGGCACCTCGGCCAGGTCAAGCTGTTCGCGCAGTCCGGCAAAAAGCACCATGGCCAGGGCGAAACCGGCCGCCGAAGCAATGGCGTAGACCACGCTCTCTGCCAGGTTCAGGTAATGTTCGGCGCCACCAAAGGCAAATTCTTTAGACACCACCAGTATGGCCACCCCTAATACGGCGCAGTTGGTGGTAATAAGAGGAAGGAAAATACCCAGGGCCTGATAAAGGGCCGGGCTGATTTTTTTCAGGATGATCTCCACCATTTGCACCAATCCGGCAATGACCAGAATGAAGCTTACCGTTTGCATGAATTCGATATGCAAGGGCACCAGCACATAGTATTGCAGCAGGTAGGTCACCAGCGTGGCCAGCCCCATTACAAACATTACGGCGCCGCCCATACCCAGGGAGGTCGATACTTTATTCGATACCCCGAGGAAGGGACAGGTGCCGAGGAATTGCGCCAACAGGATATTGTTGACAAATACGGCGGATATGATGATCAGAATATATTCCATAACAAATAGTGAATAATGAATAGTGAATAGTGAATAATGAAGAACAAATAACGGACCTCATTCGTTGTTTGTTAATTACTTCTTTATCTTATTAAACAAGACCATCAGGTAGCCGAGCACGATGAAGGCCCCGGGAGCGAGGATAAAGAGCGTAATGCCTCCGGGCAGGATTTTCATGCCGAAGAAGGCCCCGGCACCCAGCAGCTCGCGTACCATACCGATTACGGTCAATGAGGCGGTAAAGCCAAGGCCGATACCCAAACCGTCATACATGGAATCCAGTACGGAGTTTTTGGCGGCAAAAGCTTCGGCGCGGCCAAGCACAATACAGTTCACCACAATCAGTGGGATAAACAAACCGAGGGTTTTGTACAGATCGGGAACATAGGCCTGCATCAGGAACTGGACCACCGTTACGAAAGTGGCAATAATCACGATATAGCAAGGTATGCGCACCTTGTCCGGAATCTGTGCGGCTACGGCGGCAATGGCCATATTCGAAAGCGTAAGCACGGCGGCTGTGGCCAGGCCCATCCCCATGCCGTTAAGGGCGGAGGAGGTCGTAGCTAAGGTAGGGCACATCCCCAGGAGCAATACGAAAGTAGGGTTTTCCTTGATCAGCCCTTTTAATATCAATTGAACTTTAGTCATAAGTAGTTATTCTTAGTCACTTAGTCTCTTTATTTCTTAGTCTCCTGAAAAGCGCGATAAGCGCGCTCCACCGCATCGCAATAGGCGCGCGAACTGATGGTAGAAGCCGTAATGGCATCCACATCGCCGCCGTCTTTACGCACGAGCAATTTGAAATCGGCCGGATTTTTGCCCTCAAACTGCAGGCTGAAGTCCCCCTTGCTTTTGTCGATTTTATCGCCCAGACCGGGGGTTTCGGCATGTGAGAGTACGGCAATATTATTAATCGTACCATCGGGCAGGAAGCCCACCATCAGGGCCATCAAACCACCGAAGCCTTTGGAGGTGGATGTTTCCACGGCCACGCCCACTACTTCTTCGCCCTGTCTGGCGGTATAAAGGCGCAGGGTACGGCCATCGAGCTCTATGGTCTGCGGGTCTTCCGACGGATTATTATCAAAGGCCGGCACCACCTCGGAGATAGACGTGTTGATTTTCGCCGTTTCGGCCGCAACAATCGCATCGGCAGTGAGCAGGTAAACGCCGCCCATAATGGCTGAAGATACCAGGGCGGTAAGTGTCAGTACGACCACCATATTTGTAAATGAAGAAGACCTAGCCATGTTTCACCTCCTCGCCGTAACGTTTGGGTTTAATATATTGGTTGATTAAAGGTACGGTGGCGTTCATGATCAGGATAGCGAAAGAAATTCCCTCGGGATAGCTGCCGAACACACGGATCAGGATGGTGATCAGGCCGATGCCCACCCCGTACACTATCATACCGCGGGGGTTCATGGGTGAGGTTACATAGTCCGTAGCCATGAAGATAGCCCCCAGTAACACCCCTCCGGTAAGCAGGTGGAACAATGGGTCTATAAAGTGCTGCGGATCCGCCAGCCAGAGGATACCGCCGAACAGGGTAATAGTACCGAAAATAGCCAGGGGAATATGCGGACGAATCACGTGGCGCAGGAGTAAATAGGCAAAGCCTATCAGCAGGGCAATGGCCGATACCTCACCGGCCGATCCGCCGATTTTTCCGAAGAGCAGTTGCAGGTAAGAGAAATCACCGGCGCTCATGATCTGTTCCACCGTATCGCCTTTGGCCAGCCCTTCCTTGACAATGGCCAGCGGAGTGGCGCCTGTAGTGGCATCGACTCCGGTCCAGGCCACAGGACGGGGCCAGGAGGTCATTTGCACCGGAAAGGAAATCAGCAGGAATACACGGCCCACCAGGGCGGGATTAAACAGGTTCTGGCCCAGGCCGCCGAAAGTCATCTTGGCAACGCCAATGGCCACCACACAACCGATGAAGACAATCCACCAGGGAATATTAGCCGGCAGGTTCATCGCCAGCAACAGGCCTGTTACCAAGGCTGAAAGGTCGCCTACCGTTGTTTTTTCTCTTTTCATCACCCAGCGTTCAATGGCGTACTCCAGCAACACGCAGGAAATAATGGCTACGGCTGCCGTAGTAAGGGCGCCGAGGCCGAAAAAATATACCGACATCAGATAGGCCGGTAGCAGGGCGATCACCACATCCAACATCAGGCGTTGGGTGCTGTCCTTGCTATGGGCGTGCGGCGCCGGGGAAATTACAAGTTGTTTCATGTATTGAGATTAAGAGATTAGGAGATTATAATTTCGGGCGTGAGCGCAGTATTTTAATCACTTCGGCCTTGCCCAGGCGGATATAATCCAACAGGGGAATCTGCGCCGGGCAGGAATAGAGGCAACAGCCGCATTCGATACAGTCCTGCGCCCGGTTGGCTTCCAAATCATCATACAATTTACGCTGGGTCTGCTTGATCAACAGGTAAGGTTCCAGGCCCATAGGACAGGCCTGTACGCACTTGGCGCAACGGATACAGTTAGACGCTTCCTTGCGTCTGGCCTCACTTCCGGGTATCAGCAGGATGGCCGAACTCACCTTGGAGGTAGGAGCGTCAATATTGGAAATGGCCTTGCCCATCATAGGCCCGCCGCATACAATCTTGCCCGTATCCTCGGGGATACCGCCGGCGGCCGCAAGCACCTTGGACATGGGGGTCCCCACACGCACCAGAAGGTTCACCTGCCGCCCGGCCGACTTGCCGGTAACAGTCACGCTATTATCTATCAAGGGTTTGTTTTTTTGCACTGCCTCATAGACCGCCAGGGCGGTGCCCACGTTCTGCACCACGGCGCCCACGTCAATGGGCAAACCCATAGATGGCACCTGCCGGCCGATCACGGCATCGATCAGCTGTTTTTCGCCTCCCTGCGGATAACGTTTTTTCAGGGGAACGATATCCACCTCATAATGGTGTTCGCGTATGATATCCGTCAGCAATTTGATGGCATCGGGTTTATTGGTTTCAATACCTATGTATGCCTTGGGGGCATTCAGGGCTTTCTTCAGCAACAAGGCGCCGATGATGACCTGCTCGCCGTATTCAAGCATCACCCGGTGGTCTGAGGTAAGGTAAGGCTCACACTCGGCGGCATTGATAATTACCGCATCTGCCTTCTTGCCCGGAGGCGGAGTCAGCTTTACATGGGTAGGAAAGGCCGCACCGCCCAACCCTACGACACCGGCATCCGCTATTTTCTTAATAATAGCCGGAGCATCCAGGGTGATCTCACGTACCACCGCGGGCGTACGGTCTATCTCCGGCAGCCACTGGTCACCTTCCACCTGGATAATTATGGCGGGTTTCTTAAAACCCACAATATCCGTCACCGGCTCAATAGCGGTAACGGTACCCGACACGGAGGCGTGAATATTGGCAGACATAAATCCGGAAGCTTTGGCCACCAGCTGCCCGACCTTCACCTGGTCGCCTTTGGCCACCACCGGCTCTGCGGGAGCGCCAATATGCTGACCGAGGAAAAGGGCTACCATTCCTTCGGGCGGCAATTGTTGCAGCGGACTCTGCGCCGCCAGCTTCTGATCGGCGGGATGAATACCGCCAATAGAAAATGTTCTGAGCATAATTGTGTTTCTAAATTTAATATGCAAAGATAATAATAAAAAATATTGATATAAGCACGAAAAATCCTATTTTTGCACATTCTTATACCGAAAATTCACATGACCAACCGCTTTTTTCTCCTACTGGTCTCCTGTGTTGTGACCCTCTCGCCGCTAAAGGCGCAAACCGAAAATAAAACACAATTTACGCTTCAGCCCTCGGTTGACTTTGTAAGCCGTTATATGTGGCGGGGCTCCCCGCTCTCCGGCGCAGGGCTGCAACCGGTAATCACCGGTGAAATGCATTGGGGCGGCAAACACACGCTGGGGCTGCAGTTGGTAGGCTTTACCGACTTCCAATTCACCCTCAAAGAATTTGATTACAACATCTACTACGGCTACCAGTTATCGGAGGCGGACAAGTTAAGCATCACCCTGTTCGACTATTGGAGCGTGCCCGAGCCGACTACCGGCTATTTCAACTACAATAAGGATTCTACACTGCATAAGCTGGAATTGTTTGCAGACTACGCCCATGCTTTCGACGCCAATAGCTCCCTGCACCTCAAGTGGGCGACTTTTATTTACGGCAAGGACAAGACAATGGGGCCAGGCGGACAGCCCTCCGGCGAGCAGGCTTTCTCCAGCTACTTCGAAATCAAATATAAAGGATTAGCCGCCCGGCATTACAACTGGGAGGTCCTGGCCGGTATCAGCCCTTTCAAAAGCGCCTATACCTATTACAATAATTCATTTGCAGTAGTGAATGTCGGACTACACGTAGAACGCACGTTCGATCTGGGTGCGGACATACTGCTCATCCCGTCGGTAACCGCCACGGTAAACCCGCTGATGGAGCAGGCTTACCTGGCATTCGGTCTATCCTTTTGCTTGTAAACCAAGGCGGGCGCCTTAGGCGTTCAAAGCCGCGTCTTTGGTATCAAAAATTTTGAAAATGCTGGTAAAGCCCGTGATGTTGAAAATCTCACGGATCTCGGGCAGCAGGTTACAGAACAACAGTTTTCCGTTGGCTGCCGTGCATTTTTTCTGCATATTCAAAAATACACGCAGGCCTGAGCTGCTCACATAATCCAATTTGGAACAGTCTAAAATCAAGTTAACCGGATGTTCGTTCAAGAGATTATTGATACCCGTTTCAAAAACGGTGTAGTTGGTCGTATCAAGACGGCCTTCAAGGGCTACGACGGTAAAATTACCTTCCAGTGTTGTTGTGTATTTCATAATGCTCAAATTTTTTTTGTTAGCGTTAAGCTATTTATATTATCACGGCGTTGATAGGTCACCGTATCCATCATTTGCTTTACCATAAATATCCCCAGGCCACCCACCGGCCGGTCTTCCGCCGCCAGGCTTATATCCGGGTCTTCCGCCGCCGTAGGATCAAAGGCCGGGCCTTTATCTTCCACGACCACGGTCAGCAACGGTTGCTCATAGCTTATATGGACGTCCAGGGGCGTATCCGCAGGCATTCCCTGATAGGCATAATTGATTACGTTGGATACGACTTCTTCCAGTACCACATTCAGCTGCATAACCACAGGAGCCGGAAATGAAGCCTCCTCGCCGAATTGTTCCACCAATTCCTGCAAACGGCCAAGTTCCGCCATATCATTATAGAATACCTGTTTAACGGTCATAATTTACAAAGATAAAGAAAAATTATTTTATAATGAAATTTATCCTTTACTATAGTATTTTTTAGTATTTTCGTGTAAAATTCAAGTCCAATGAGAGTCTTATTATTAATTTTCGGCCTGCTGACCGGAATCGCCTGTACAAACAACCCCCGTACGCCCGGGGGCATTAACGGCACGGAGCAGCCGGAACATACCCGTAGCAATGATGCGGCGGCGGCCCTTGAACAGGCCGGGAACACCGGCCAAGGCTTGCTATCGCTCAATGACCTGCACCACCTCAAGGTGGCCGTAGCCATAGGCACCACCGGTGAACAACTGATGACGGAACTATACCCCGGCAATCCGCTGCAGATTTACCCCGACCTGATGGATGCCGTAACGGCATTGGAAAAAGGACTGGCCGATGCGGCTATAGCCAGCGACATGTTCGTACAAAACATTGCCCATACCCGCAAGGACATGGCCGTATTCCCGGAACCGCTAAGGAAATATAACAATGCCGTAGCCGTCCGCAAGGGAGAAGACGCGCTACTCCGTAAAATCAACGCCGCCATTGCCGCCATGAAGGCCGACAGTACGCTGACGGCGATGGATGCACGCTGGTTCCGTCAGGACGGCAGTTATGAAACGGTCGAGATCCCGCAGGCCAACGGAGGCGAACCCCTGGTCGTAGCTATGAACGCCACCCGCCCCCCGGTGGCCTTCCATGAACAAAACGGGAAAATCATCGGCTTTGAAGCCGAACTGGCCGAACGCATAGCTTTAGCCCTGAACCGGCCGCTAAAAATTATGGATATGAGTTTCGGCGCCCTGGTGCCGGCCGTAAGCGGAGGCAAGGCAGACATCGGCATGTCGGGCATATCCGTCACCGAAGAGCGCAAAAAGGAGGTGAACTTCTCCATCCCCTACTCTTTCAAATACCAAATGGTACTATACAAGAAAGCCCCCGGCGAAAAGGCTATAACCTCGATAGAAGAACTCAAACAGGCGCGCATGGGCGCCATCACAGGCACCTCGCACGAGCAGTGTATAAAAACACACTTCCCGGAGGCGGAATTATTATCATTCAGTCATTTTCCCGACCTGATCACCGCCCTGCTCAGCAATAAAATAGAAGGCTATGTGGTAGACTACAGCACTGCCATCTATACCGTCACCACTCAAGATGGGCTGCGCATCCTGCCCGAACATTTTTCGGCCGGAAAGAGTTGCATAGGTTTCCGTAAAGGCAACAACGAACTCCGCCGTCAAGTCGACCGGATACTGGAAAAGTTCTGGCTGGAAGGCGTAATTAAAGACATACATCAACGGTGGCTGCGCGAAGACGGAAAGTATGAAGAAGTAAAAATCAAGGCGGTGGAAACAGGAAAGCCGCTATTGGTGGGTGTCGACGCCACCAGCGTTCCTTTTGTTTTCCATGACAAAGACAAACGCATTATCGGCGCAGATATGGAGTTGGCCCAACGCATAGCACTGGAACTCAACCGTCCGTTAGCGCTCATCGACCTGCCTTTCGGCAGCCTGTTAAGCGCCGTTAGCAGCGGCAAAGCGGACATGATCCTGTCCAACATCTTCGCCACCGAAGAGCGGCGTAAATCCATTGATTTTTCCATTCCTTATTACGAAGAGAGTCAGGTAGTGATCGTAAAAAAAGCCGAGGCCCCGAAACCCGAAACCCATATACCCGGCTTTTGGGCCAAGCTGAAAGAAGGCTTTCATAAGAACCTGCTGGTGGAGGAGCGCTATACACTCATCCTTAAAGGCCTCGGCACAACACTGCTCATATCCTTCTTTGCCTTGCTGCTGGGCACCCTGCTGGGCTTTGCCGTCTGTTTCTGCAAAATGTCCGGCAACAAACTCCTGCAAGGCTTCGCCAACACCTATATCACCGTACTGCGCGGCACGCCTATGGTCGTACTGCTGATGATTGTTTTCTATGTCATATTCGCCCGGATAGACATCAATGCGGTGGTGGTAGCCGTCATTGCATTCGGACTCAACAGCGGAGCCTATATCGCCGAAATTATCCGTACGGGGATTATGGCCGTAGACCATGGGCAAACGGAGGCGGGGCTGGCTATGGGTTTCAGAAGAACACAGGTGTTTTTGCTGATCACCCTGCCCCAGACCATCAAAAACGCCTTACCGGTCTACCAGAGTGAAATCATCTCACTGATTAAAGGAACGGCTATCGTAGGCTACATCGCCATACAGGACCTCACCAAGGCGGGAGACATTATCCGCAGCCGCACCTACGACGCGTTCTTCCCGCTCATCATGGTGGCCTTAATCTACCTCGGGGTAACCACCCTGCTCATCTGGTTGTTTTCATTATCTACTAAAAAGACTGTTATCAAAAAAGGAGGCCGGAAATCATGATCAGCGTACAAAATTTAACGAAGAACTTCGGCGAACTGTCTATCCTCAAAGGTATCAATACAACAATCCGGCAAGGTGAAGTGGTGGCCATTATCGGCCCTTCCGGCACGGGTAAGAGCACCTTCCTCCGCTGCCTCAACCTCCTGGAACGCCCCAGCGGCGGCAGTATCAGTATTGACGGGGAAAATATCCTCGACAAAAAAGCCGATGTGCCGAAAATCCGCCGGAAGATGGGCATGGTCTTCCAGTCATTCAACCTCTTCGCCCACCTCAACGTACTGGACAACCTGACCCTGGCGCCGATGAAGCTCAACGGACTCTCTAAGCAAGCCGCCGAAGAAAAGGCCCTGGAGCTCCTGAAACGCGTAGGCCTGAAAGACAAGGCCCAGGCCTGGCCGCACGAGTTGAGCGGCGGACAGAAGCAGCGCGTGGCCATAGCCCGTTGCCTGGCCATGGATCCGGAAATCATACTCTTTGACGAACCCACCTCCGCCCTCGACCCCACGATGGTGAGCGAAGTGCTGTCCGTGATCCGGCGCCTGGCAGCCGATGGCATGACGATGGCTATTGTAACGCACGAGATGGACTTTGCCCGCGATGTAGCCACCCGCATCTTTTATATGGACGAGGGGATCATCTATGAAGAAGGCCCTCCGGCACAGCTCTTCGGCCGGCCGCAGCGCGAGAAGACCCGCGCCTTCATTAACCGCATCAAGGCCCTTAATTACGACATCAACACCCCCGACTTTGATATTTACGCCCTGAATGCCGAACTGGAGGCTTTCTGCATCCGGCACTACCTCTCGGGCAAGCTGTCACGCAACCTGCAACTGCTGTCGGAAGAGGTGATCTCCGGCCTGTTCAAAACCAGCCTGGCCCCGCTAAGCGCCCCGCAGCTGCAACTCACCGTCAACTTCGCCGAAAAGACCGGCACTGTTGAATTGATACTACTTTACAATGGGGCGGAATTTGACTTCTTCGGCGATCTCGCGGCCGAAGCCGGCATTGACGAACTCAGCGTGGTGCTTGCCCGCGGACTGACGGAAAGCATACACTATACCTACACCGCCGGAGGGAACAAGCTTACACTGGTGGTGAGAGGGTAGAGCGTTCCTTGTTCAGCAGGCTCCTCATTTGTTGCGCTGCGGAAGGGTTGTTGTTGTTTGGCTATGTATTGCGGTAGGCGTATGCCCTCATGAAAAGCATCAAAACTTTAGTTGGGATTGATTTTTTGTTTACTGAATATCCCTGCTTTTGTCCCGTGATATGGTGGGCAGGTAAACGCCGCACTACCGGTTTTGGGAACATGACTACATTTTAGAGGAATGCGAAAAGTCTACACTAAAGTTATAGGCCGTAGCAGCCCGCAACCTTTGGGTTGCGCGGGCAGGCTTGCGCCGGCGGCGGTGATTTCCGCACCGGCCTGCCGCATAGGAGCAACAAGCCGGTAAACGAAAACACTAAGATAGGCAGCGTTTCTATTTGACGCACCTGGCCGAGAAGCCGTACGCCTTATCGTAGCTGTACTCCGCACTGCTATTGTTACTATGAAAGTTCATGCTGTAGCCGCTCGTGCTATTGTACTGCTCAGATGACCAATAGTAGCCGTAGCCACCCTGATCGCTGAGCGAACCATCGCTTTTGGAGCGTTCGCCGAGAGCAGGCAAAAATATGCAATCGCTTGGGGTCGGGAGTGAACAAGAACTGGCACCGGATCCATAGAACCGCCCGGCCAGCGCGTTTCCTTTGGCGGCGACTGCACCCCAAACACTACCGGCATCATTCAAGGCCTGGAACTCCGCCAGTGTCGGCAAACGCCAGCCCTCAGGGCAGGGAAATCCGTTGCTCCAACTTGAAGCGGTGCTCGTAGCGGAAGTCCAAGCAGCTTGCGCCCCAAGCGCTATTGCCGACCAAGCCTTTGACGGCTTATTCCACTGTACAAAGGGCGTATAGGTATCCGGCTTTGCAGCAAAGACCCATTGGCCACCCGTGCCGGAGACGGTGGTATAGGTAGAGTTACAGCCCGCCCAGGTGGTGGTGCCTATGGTAAGGGTTTTGTAAGAACAATTGCTATCGGTAGGTCCGTCACAGTACTTGGCCGTGATAGTTGCAGGCGTAGAATAAGCGCTGGTACAACCGGTGGTTGTTTGTGTGACCTGCGCCCTGTAATAGGCCGTTAGCGTAGACGCCCCGGGTGAATAGGTGTTGGTAGTGCCGGACACGTTACTCCAGCTCGACCCATTGGTAGAGCGCTGCCAGGCGTATGCGCTGACCGTTCCGTTGCCGCCGGCGGGGGTAGCCGTCAGGGCGGCTGGGCTGTCATTGAAACACACCGTTTGCGAACTGGCTGCGATGCTAATGGTGGGATCTGCCACTACGGTCATCGTCCAGCTGCCGGTGGAGAGGGTCGCTGTAGTGTTGCACAGTCCGTCTTTGGCTTTGCGCGTATATACCACGGTAGCAGCGGTGGTGGCATCGGTCGGCGGCGGGGTGTAAGTCGTCGCCGTGGCGCCGGCTATCACTGTACCGTTCTTGTACCATGAATAAGTGAACACCCCATTCCCACCGGAGGCTGCCGTAGCATTGCTGATGATAGTGGGGGTACCGCCGGCACAGAGGCTCTGCCCGGTGGTGGCAATAGCCCCCGGGGTAAACTGCGGCCGTACGGTGATAGTCGCCGACGTAGAATAAGCGCTGACGCAACCTGTGGTTGTTTGTGTTACCATGGCCCTGTAATAGGCGGTTAGCGTAGAGGCTCCGGGAGCATAGGTGTTGGTAGATCCGAACACACTGCTCCAACTCGACCCGTCGGTAGAGCGCTGCCAGGCGTAAACCTGCGGCGTACCATGTCCACCTGCGGGAGTAGCCGTCAGGGTGGCGGCGACTTCATTGAAACACAACGCTCGCGCAATGGGTACGAGGCTAATGGTGGGTTCTGCCACTACGGTCAGTGTCCAGCTACCGGAGGAGAGGGTATCTGTAGTGTTGCACAGTCCGTCTTTGGCTTTGCGCGTATATACCACGGTAGCAGCGGTGGTGGCATCGGTCGGCGGCGGGGTGTAAGTCGTCGCCGTGGCGCCGGCTATCACTGTACCGTTCTTGTACCAAGAATAAGTGATCACCCCATTCCCACCGGAGGCTGCCGTAGCGTTGCTGATGATAGTGGGGGTACCGCCGGCGCAGAGGGTCTGCCCGGTGGTGGCAATAGCGCCGGGGGTAAACTGCGGCTGTACGGTAATAGTTGCAGGCGTAGAATAAGCGCTGGTACAACCGGTGGTTGCTTGTGTGACCTGCGCCCTGTAATAGGCCGTTAGCGTAGACGCCCCGGGAGCATACGTGTTGGTAGATCCGGACACACTGTTCCAGCTCGACCCGTCGGTAGAACGCTCCCAGGCGTAGACCTGCGGCGAGCCATGGCCGCCGGAGGGGGTAGCCGTCAGGGCGGTGGGGCTGTCATTGAAACAAAGCGTTTGTGAAACAGATACACTAACTGTAGGCAGGGCGTTCACCGTAGCTGCCACGGCAGTACGTAAAGCAGAGGTGCAAGCTGTCCCGGTATTGCGTGCCTGGGCGTAATAAGTAGTGCTGGTTGCCACAGAGGGATTGTAAGCCATGTTACCGGAAAGCAGTAAGGTTCCGCCCGTAGCGGCGCTGTACCAGTCAATGGTAGCCCCTGCAGAGGCCGTAGCCGAAAGGGTGACCACTCCGCTGCCGCAACGCAGGGCGCCGCTACTGCCGGTCACCGTGGGCCGGGAGGCTCCGCAATCCACCAGTCCGCTATTGCCTGTAAGGTCGGTATACTCATTCACCCTGTAGCCCGCAGGCAGGGTCCAGGAAGCGGCAGAAGAAGGAAAGGTCATTGTTGTGCCGGAGTCATTGATCAGGCTGCCGCAGAAAGGTGCTGTCCCCACCAGGGCTACGGTATTATCGCCGCCGTCCACGCCATAGGTGGCTAAGGGCGGATAGTCCAGGGCGTAGACACAGGGCTTCGAAATCGTCACCCCGGCCTGCGGGGTCACCCGCACGGTCAGTGTAGCGGCAGTGCCCAAGGCCCGTGCCTGCCCGTCTACAAAGAAACCTGTGGTATTGCCCGGCACTGTGCGCACCTTGGCTAAAGACCAAGTGGAAGAGACTGCGGTTAACGTGGCCGATGTTACCGGCAAACGCCGCAGTCCTCCACTGGCAGGATCCTTATAATCTATCAGTACCCAGACGGAATCCGACCAGGGCGTTACGCGCCCTCCATCCGGCCCCCAGGCAATATCGAAACTCAAGGTATTGTCTCCATAAACGGTCAGTTGACCCACGGTCACCGGCTGCGCCGCCACCGGCCCGGATAACAACATCAACTCAACAAATAAGCAACTAAGCAATAAACAGATCTTCTTCATGTTATTAAAAGTGATTAAGAGACTAAGAAAGTAAGTGACTAAGAGAACAACAAGCTCCGGCCTTTTGCAGCCGGGATCGGCCTACGGGAACCGGCGTGAAGAAAACCGGAAGTGAGGGCGTTAAGAAACAAGGGTTGTTTGAACGGCGTAGCCGTGAGTTCCCTTGTTTTAGCCTGAACGCACGGTTTTCCGCCGGTTATCGTCAGCCTTGATTTTTTTGTTTCTTTTTGGGTCAAGCCAAAAAGAAAAAGAGAAAATAAGGAGCCGCCCTCGTGATATAACAATAGTAACAAGACGTGTATGAGAGTGTGAGAGACAAAGCAGCTCCTTAAGCAACAGACAATAAAAACCCCTGCCGCAAAATAATTTTGCAGCAATAGCATTTACTCTTTAAATGGTTGAATATTTAAATGGTACTTATAGCGCAGGCCTTTTATAGCTTATTCCATACGAGAGGCCCTGAGAAGCCCAAGAAACGAAATACGCCAGGCCCACACCATTTTTAACGATCTGCGATTGAAGATCAACTCCAACGTCTAAAAGACGCATAAAAAAGGGGGTGAGCGCCGGCTTTATCTCTTGTTTCTTACAGAAATTTCTCAGGTTTCTCTTATCAGATCAAAAGCCAACGCCAATTATCACTTACGTGATACAATTAGGGTAGAAGTAAAGAACGTCTTATTAGATGCAAATTTACAAACAAAAAGGCTCTCCCGCGCTAACTCCGGTGTTAAAAAGTATAAATCGTCCTATTTATACCTTATCGCCAGCAGGGTAATATCATCTGACTGCTCCACACCGGCGGCAAAACGGTGCACATCCTGCTCCAGCGTACGGCAGAGTTCTTTCGGCGAAAGCGTCATCATGGTTTTCAGCTGTTCCTGCAAGTGCTCAAAACCATATTCCCGGGTTTGGGCATTAAAGGCTTCGGTCACCCCATCGGTATACAACAAAAGGGTGTCGCCTTTTTCGAGGCGGCTATTGTCCGGCTTGTACTGGAACTCATCATAGGCGCCCATGACGATATTGCTGGTCACGACCAGGGGCTGTACGGAACCGTCGGCCTTGAGTATGAGGGGCGGATTATGCCCGGCATTGGTACACTGTATCTCACCGGTTCTGAAGTTCAGGATACCATAGAATACGGTAACAAACATAGAATCCAGGCTCTCATTGCAGAGCAGGCGGTTGGCATAGTTCATGCACTCGTGGGTGGGCTCGCCCTTGAGACCGGTGGCGCGGATCAGCGTACGGCTCACGGCCATGAAGATAGCGGCCGGGATACCCTTACCGCTTACGTCGCCAATAACGAAACCGAGGCGGTCGTTGTCAATCAGGAAATAATCAAAGAAGTCTCCCCCTACCTGTTTGGCGGCGGTCATCAGGCCGGAGATTTCAAATTCGGGAATCTGGGGATAAGGGTTTTCTTTCTTGGGAAGTATGGCCTGCTGGATATCCCGCGCTATGTCCAGGTCATGCTGGATGGAAACCAGCTGTTCACGGTCGGCAATGGCCGCACGTAAGATGTCCAGTTGTTCCTGCGCTTTCTTAATGGTGATTTCGAGGTCGGCAAAATCCACCGGTTTGGTGACAAAGTCAAAGGCGCCGCGGTTCATGGCGGTACGGATATTGTCCATGTCGCCGTAGGCGGAGACCACCACGGTTTTCAGGGTGGGCATACGCAGTTCATTGATCTTGGTCAACAGGGTAAGCCCGTCCATCTCTGGCATATTGATATCACTCAATATAATAGTTATGTCAGGATGTTCCACCAGCTTGGAGAGGGCCTCAAGTCCGTTATAGGCAAATACAAATTCATACATACCGTCTTTGATTTGCCGGCGGAAACGTTGGCGCATTACCAGTTCCAAATCGGTTTCATCGTCTACTACTAAAATTTTCTCGGCCATAGGATTACTCTCTCTTCTTAATATTATATTATTTCAGGTTCTTTGGTATGATAATGATAAACTCCGTGTATTCCCCTTCTTTGGAATCCACCCTGATCTCGCCTTTGTGCTGGGTGGTGACAATCTCATAGGTCATGGACAGCCCCAGGCCCGTACCCTTACCCGTAGGCTTGGTGGTAAAGAAGGGATTGAACAGTCTGTTCATGTTTTCTTCGGAAATACCGGTGCCATTGTCGCGGATACGGATTTCCACCGTATCCGGGTGGTTGATGGTGGTGGTGGAAAGCAGCGGAAAATAGCTGTCGCCTTTTACCTTATGCTTTTCATGGGTAGCATAGCAGGCGTTGTTGATGATATTGAGGAAGACACGGCTCAGGTCCTGCGGCACCACATTGATTTTCGGAAGCGCCGGGTCATGCTGCTGCTCCATTTTTATGTTGAAGGTCTTATCCTGCGAACGCATACCGTGGTAACCGAGGTTTACGTATTCGGCCAGCAGGGCGTTGATGTCGGTCAATTGCATCTCACCGGATTTACCACGGGAGTAAAGCAGCATACCCTTGACGATGCTATCCGCCCGCTTGCCGTGTTCGTTGATTTTGGACACGTTAAGCTTCAAATCGGAAAGGATGTCTTCCAGGTCTTCTTTAATGTCGGAAGGAAGCACATTACCCGCCTTTTCAAGGTCTTCTTCAATCTCATCGACCAGACCGATGGAAAGCTCGGAGAAATTATTGACAAAGTTCAGGGGGTTTTTGATTTCATGGGCAATGCCGGCGGTGAGTTGGCCCAGGGAGGCCATTTTTTCCGACTGGATCAATTTGTTCTGGGCGTCCTGCAGGTCTTTGTTAATTTTGCGGATGGCTTCAAAGGACTGGGCGTTGGCAACGGCTACGGCAGTGTAAGCCGCCAGCATATTGAAAATTTCCAGGTCATGGGCCGTATAGGCGTCTTTGGTATAAGATTGGATGGAGATAGCGCCTACGACCTCATCCTGAGAAATAAGGGGCAGGTAAATCAGCGATTGCACGTACTTCCCTTTGGGCACCACCCGTTGCGGAATATATTTGACGTGTTCGGTCTCATTGTCGTTGATAAGGATGGGTTGACGGTTTTTGACACACCAGGTAGCAAAGCGCTGTTCGTCAAGTGCATATTCATAATAGGGCAATTCCACGCCTTCTTCTACGGCAAACTTGCCTTCCAGGACGCTCCGTTCTTTGTTGTAACTCAGAATGGTGAACGCGTCGCAGGGCATCAGTTCCTTGGTCTGGTTGTAAAGTTTGACGATGACATGTTCAAAGTTGAGACCGGCGGTAATGCCGCGGCCCATCTCCCCGATAGTGGAAATCTCACGGGTACGCAAGGCGACTTTGTCTTCGAGGTTATGGTTGATATCCTCCAGTTCCGAAAGCATCTTCTTAAGCGCCGTCAACATGGATTCAAAGGAGCGGCTCAGGCGGGCTATTTCATCATTATGATAAGGCTCGGGAAAATCAACGGCATAGTCTCCGGCAGCCACCTTGTCCGACACCCTGGTCAATTTCACAATGGGCTTGGTAATGGAGCGTGATATAAGGTAGATAACGCCCAGTAGCAGCAACAGGAATACCACCCCGATAAGAATCAGCCGGTGGGTAACCCGCACCAGTTCGGAGAGATAATCTTCCACCGGATAAAAGAAAACGATGGACCAGCCGTTGCGCAGGGGAGCATAGGCCACCCAGCTGTCTTTGCCGTCCTTCATCGTCTTATAGTGTACGGCTTCTACACCGGACTCCCCTCTGAGCATGCGGCGAAAAACGGAATCCATGGAGGCGTTGTACTGGATCTTGAGCGCATCGAATACGGTTTTGTGCATGACCAGGGAGTCTACCGGGTGGGCGACCACACGGCCCGAGCCGGTGATAATGGCGCCGTAACCGGACTTACGGGCATTGATATGCATCATCTTCCGTTCCAGCCAGTCGATGTCTATGTCTACGGTAGAGACTCCCTGCAAGATGGGTTCTTCCCGGTTCTTCCCGTATTTGTAAAAAGGGACGGAATAGGTAATCATCAACTGTTCGCCGATGCCTTCGTCATAATAGGGCTCACTCCAGTGGGGACGCAGGTTGGTGGCCGGCGCCTTATACCATTCTTCTTCAAAGTAATCGTGTTTTTCGCTTCCGGCCATTAACAGCTTTATCTCTCCATTGTTGCTGTAGTGGACGTAAGGGGCGTAGAATTTTTCTTTCTTCTGCCGTCTGTAGGGCTCGTAGGCGATAATCATCCCGTAGACTTCGGGATTTTGCTGGAGTTGCGTGCTTAACAGAAGGTTCAACTCTTCATCATTGAAATCAAAATTCTCCAGTACCACCGCCAGGTTTTCCGGAATTTCTTCGGCAGCAGTGAATACACTGTTGATTTCGGCAGCATAACGCAGGGTTTCGTTTTTCGCATTTTCACGCAGGGTGTTCTCACCCATATTTTTCATGGCGAAATAGTTGTACCATATCAGCCCGGCAAATACCAGGGCCGTGCCGACAAATACAAAGACTACGATTCTGCGGGTTAAGCTGTTGAACATGTTGGTAGAGAGTACGGGACTAAGAGATTACGGGCTTGGGGGCCGGAAAGTTGGTTTCCCAGATGGCGCCGGTAGGACACTCGGGTACGCATTTGCGGCAAAGGCGGCACTTGTTGAAGTCTATATAAGCAAGGTTGTTTTCAATGGTGATCGCCTCAAAAGGACATACTTTCTGACACTTGGTACAGGCAATACAGGCTACGCTACAGGCTTTTTTAGCCACTCCGCCCTTGTCTTTATTGATACAGGAGACGAATACACGGCGGCTCTTGGGTCCGGTTTTGCGGAGTTCGATAATTTTATTGGGACAGGCTTTCACACAGGCATTGCAGGCCGTACATTTTTCTTCGGCCACTTCGGGCAGGCCGGTGGTTGCATTCATGGTCATGGCGCCGAAATTACAGGCTTTCACGCAGTCTCCACCGCCCAGGCAGCCATAGGAACAACCGGTATCGCCGCTGTAAAGGGTAGCGGACACGGCGCAGGAAAGCGCGCCGTCATAAATAGCAGTGCGCGGCCGTTTGTCACAAGCGCCGGCGCAACGTACCACGGCCACCATAGGCTCTTTCTCGGGTGCCACCTTACCTAAGTAAGCGGCGATTTTACCCATGGTTTCAGCCCCACCTACAGGGCAGTAAAGAGCGTCCATGGTATCATTCTTCACGCAGGACTCGGCAAAAGCGCGGCAGCCGGCATAACCGCAGCCGCCACAGTTGGCGCCCGGAAGGACCATCTGCACCTCGTCAATACGCGGATCCTCCTCTACTTTAAATTGTTGCGCTACAAAATACAACACCACAGCCAAAATCAAGGCCAGTACACTAAGAGCCAAAATAGTAAAAACCAACGTAGTACTCATATCCATATCTATATTTTTTCTATATCAAAAGCATATTCCTGTTTCAGGCTGTCACGATAGGTATACAATAATATATAGTACACCGCGATCACCAAAAGACTAGATAGTGCACTCCATAACTCTGACACGCCTAAACCGAGCAAAGTTAATAAAATTATTAATAATAAGCATAAAGGAAGTGCATAAGCCAGGCCCACGGCTTTCATACCCAAAGATAAACGCATGTTTACACGGACCTGTTGCCCCGGCTCAAAACGGCCATGGCGTACCCGGACAGTAATGGTTTTATCTTTTTTCTCGGACATGGAGCAAAAGGACTTGCCCTGACAGGAGGCGCAAGCGGAGGTGGCCTGAATCAGGACCGCCACCTCATCGTCAACGACTGAGACTACGGTACCGGTGTGGCTGACTAATCGGGGTGCGGCCATATTTATTTGATTTTACTGGTTAAGGGATATTTCAGGTTGGCGTATTTACTGAGCCGGGCGGAAACACGGCCGACTTTTACGGCCGACTGGATCAGGAGCGGCACCCGGTTAGGGTCATCCGTAATCCAGATATCCAGCTCGTTTTCACCGGTAAAGACATCGCCGGCGACCAATTGGGCGGCAAAATGCAGGGTGCGGAAAGTGCCCAGCCCGGAGATTTTTTTTACCTCATAGCCTATAAAGCGATAACCCAGGTTGTAGATTTCATCGTCTACCGTCAGGGAAAAGGGGTAGATCTTGCCGGGGCTCAGGTTGGAAAAATCAAGGTTACGGGAGTTATAGAAAAGGCTGATCAGGTCATAGGTACAGGAACGGCCCTGCAGGAGGGTGTCTTTGGGCGGATCGTCATTGCGTTTGGTAGAGGATTTAATGGTATAATCCTTATCATTGAAATGCACGGTGCCAAAGATTTTGTACCCGCCCTCATTGATGTTGCGGTGGAAGTACAGCGGACGAAGGCTTTCGGTATCGAATTGGCCTTCATACACATCTCTGACCAAAAAGAAATTATCCCAAAATTTATAGGTGGTGGCATAGGCCCTCACCACAAAATAATGTGTGTCGCGGAAACGGCCTTCGTCTATGGTCATCGTCGCTTCACCCACATCGGCATTGATCAGGCCCCAGCGGTAATTGGCCACTATGGTCAGCCGCTCACCGGGACGGAAAACCAGGTCCTGCTCGGCATACCTGCGCACAGGCGGGCATACAAAATCCTTTTGCTGTTGTGGTTGCGCCCCGGCCGGGAGCAAGAATACCAACAGTAAAAAAGATAGTATAATGGATGAAGTGATTTTCATTAGCTGATAACACTATAATCGGTAAGGGAGGCCTTTAGTTTCTTTAAACGACTACAAAGTAAAGCATTTTTTTCGGATGACAGGTCCGGATCCGCCTCTAAGATGGCCGTGGCTACCTTTCGGGCATATTCGAGTAACGGCCCGTCGTGCGCCAGGTCTGCAATATGCAACGCCATAGGCATACCGCTCTGCTGGGTGCCTTCCATGTCGCCCGGCCCGCGCAGGCGCAGGTCGGCTTCGGCCAGTTCAAAGCCGTTGGTGGTGGACACCATAAGTTCCATGCGTTGTCGCGATTCGGTAGAAAGTTTAAGACCGGTCATCAGTATACAGTAGGACTGTTCGGCGCCGCGCCCTACGCGCCCGCGCAACTGGTGCAGCTGCGAGAGACCGAAACGTTCGGCGCTTTCAATCACCATCACCGAGGCGTTGGGGACGTTCACCCCGACCTCTATCACGGAGGTGGCCACCATGATGTGCGCCTTTCCGCTGACAAATTGCTGCATGCCGATGGCCTTGTTTTCGGCGGTCATCTGTCCGTGTACTATGGCGGTCACATAGTCCGGAGGAGGAAAAGCGCGGGTTATGCTGTCATAACCGTCTTCCAGGTTTTTGTAATCCATTTTTTCCGACTCCTTGATGAGCGGGTAAACAACATAGATCTGCCGCCCGGCCCCGATCTGTTCTTTCATGAAACCAAATACACGCAGGCGTTTGCTGTCATTGAAATGCAGGGTTTTTATGGGCTGGCGGCCCGGCGGCAACTCGTCTATCACCGATACGTCGAGGTCTCCGTAGAGGGTCATGGCCAGGGTCCGCGGAATGGGCGTGGCCGTCATCACCAATACGTGGGGCGGAAAGCTGCTCTTGTTCCACAGGCGTGCCCGTTGCTGCACCCCGAAACGGTGCTGTTCGTCAATCACAACAAAGCCGAGTTGCTGAAACTGCACGGTATCTTCTATAAGCGCATGCGTACCGATAAGCAGATGCAGCCGGCCGTCAAGCAATTGTTCGGACAAGGCCTTGCGTTCTTTTTTCCGGGTGGAGCCGGTCAATAGACCGACCTGTATGCCTGTACCTTCGAGTAACTGGGTAATGCTCACGTAGTGCTGCTGCGCCAGGATCTCCGTAGGCGCCATAATGGCCGCCTGAAAACCGTTGTCATTGGCAATTAACGCACAAAGTAGAGCCACCAGGGTTTTTCCGCTGCCTACATCGCCCTGCAGCAAACGGTTCATTTGTTTGCCGCTGCCCATATCCCTGCGGATTTCTTTGATCACCCGCTTTTGGGCGCCGGTCAATGGAAAAGGCAGGCGGTTATAGCAGTTGTTAAAGTTTTCGCCCACGGTGGTAAAAACAAAGCCCTGCGAGGCGCTCAGCCGTACGGAGCGTTGTTTCAGCAGACTTAACTGAATGTAAAAAAGTTCTTCGAATTTGAGCCGCTGCCGGGCCCTGGCCAGCCTGTCGGCATCCTGCGGAAAATGTACGTTAAGCAAGGCTTCCTGCAATGACATCAGCCGCTGTTCGGCGGTGAGCCAGGCCGGAAGGGTTTCATACAGTTTACCCGAAATGGCGCCGGCCAGATTGGCCTGCAATTTTAAAAAGGCCCGCTGTCCCAAACCGTTGTCACGCAACTTCTCCGAGCTACCGTACACCCCTTGCAGGGCAGATTGCCGCAACTTGTTTTCATCTTTAAGCTCGTCTATTTCCGGATGTACGATGTTCACCTTGTCCCGGTAGCTGGAAGGCCGGCCGAACACAAGATACTCCACCCCCATCTTCAGGCGCTCTTTCACCCATTTCAATCCTTGGAAAAACACCAGCTCCAGGCTGCCGGTACCATCAGAAAAAAAGGCGATAAGACGCTCGTTTCCACGACCCTTTCCCATTTGCTCAAAACGCACCAGTTTACCTTTCAGCTGTACATAAGGCAGATCACCGCCCGCATCCAGCACCTCTTTCACTGTGTAAAAACGGGTACGGTCAATATAGCGGAATGGAAAGGTGTAGAGCAAGTCTTCAAATGTGCGTATGCCCAATTCTTTCTGCAAAAGTTCGGCGCGGCGGGGGCCTACTCCCGGCAAAAATTTGATATCCTGATCCAAGATGTTTTGCATGAGGCAAAGGTACGAAATAATGCGCACATTTGCACATTCCTACATTTTTCCTATCTTTGTGTCTCATCTTTTTGAATGCTATGGACAATACGCTGATCAGCATCGACAACCTGAAAAAAATATACCAGGTAGGCACACAGGAAGTACGCGCCTTGAATGGCGTTTCACTCTCCATTCACCGTAATGAATATGTTGCCATCATGGGTCCCTCGGGATCCGGGAAATCCACCCTTATGAATATTCTGGGTTGCCTGGACACCCCCACTTCCGGCAGCTATGTCCTCAACGGCACAGACGTAAGCCAGATGGAAGACAACAGCCTGGCCGAAGTGCGCAACAAGGAAATAGGCTTCGTTTTCCAGTCTTTCAACCTCCTGCCCCGCTATACCGCGCTGGACAATGTAGCGCTTCCGCTGATTTATTCGGGGATGCCCAAACATGAGCGTATTGAACGGGCCAAGAACGCCCTGATCAATGTCGACCTGCTCAACCGCATGGACCATAAGCCCAATGAGCTTTCCGGCGGACAGCGGCAAAGGGTGGCGGTGGCCCGCGCACTGGTCAATAACCCCTCCATTATTTTGGCCGACGAACCCACCGGGAACCTTGACACCAAGACGTCCATCGATATCATGAATCTTTTTGAAGATATCTATAAAAAGGGGAATACCATTATTGTAGTCACCCACGAAGAAGACATCGCCCTGCACGCCAGGCGTATCATCCGGCTACGCGACGGTTTGATCGAGAGCGACCAGCACAACCCCCATCCCGCGAAAGGATAATGAAAATTTACACCAAAACCGGAGATAAAGGCGCTACCGCACTGGTAGGCGGCACGCGGGTCAGCAAAACCGACCTGCGGGTAGAGGCCTACGGCACCGTAGACGAGCTGATCAGCCACATAGGATTGCTGCGCAGCTACCCTGTCAATGCACAGCAAAGCGCCGACCTGTTACGCATACAACAAGATCTGATGGTCGCCTCTGCACTCCTGGCCAGCGACGGAGGTCCGAAGCAGCTGCCGGAAATACAACCGGAGGCCATCAAAGCGCTTGAGTCGGCCATTGACGATATGGATACGACGCTCCCTGCGCTACACGCCTTCCTGCTTCCGGGACCTCCGGCCGCCGCCGCACAATGCCATGTCGCCCGCTGCGTATGCCGCCGCGCCGAACGCACCGCGCTCAAAGCGGCACAGCAACATACTATAAACGAAAATGTTATAACATACCTCAACCGCTTATCCGATTACCTTTTCGTACTTGCGCGACAACTCACCCACACGGCCGGCGTGGACGAAACCTGCTGGCTCCCCTAAGCGTCTACATTAAGTATCTGTTAAATATATATAAGAATATCCGGAGATAACAAAAATATCTCTATATTCGCGCATTATTATTATTGGAGAAATAGGCTCAAATTGTTGAACTACAAAAAAATAAATAACTATGTACTGGACTCTCGAACTCGCCTCCAAACTTGAAGACGCGCCTTGGCCAGCCACGAAAGATGAACTGATCGATTATGCCACCCGCTCCGGCGCGCCAATGGAAGTCATTGAAAATCTGGAATCTTTAGAAGATGATGGAGAAATTTACGATAGCATTGAAGATATCTGGCCCGACTATCCAAGCAAAGAAGATTTTTTCTTCAATGAGGAAGAATACTAATTTTAAAAACAACATAATTAAATGAAAAAACTTTTAACTTTCGCTGCTATTGCAGCTCTGGCAGCAGCTTGCTGCTCAAAACCGGTTGCTCCCCTGACCGTTGCTAACTTCTTTGAAAATCCGGCTGCTTTCGTTGGCCAGGATACCACCCTCACCGGCACTATTTTGTCCGTGTGTGACTCTACCGGTGCTTTCGTATTGGGTATGAGCGACACCAGCAAACAAACCATGATGGTAATTCCTACTGTAGAAGACATCAAAGTTTGCAAAGGTTGCATTGGCAAGGAAGTAAGCGTAAAAGGCTTGATTTCAGAAACTGTTGTTGATGCCGAGTACATCACAACCCTCGAAAACGAAGCCAACGCTACAGAATGCCCCGTAGCTAAAGAAAACAAGCTGAAAAAAGCTGCTGAATACCGTGAAGTATTGAGCACCGGCAATGTATTCTCTATCTACAGCATCGCTGCTACGGTTGTTACCGCTAAAGAATGTGCTGCAAAAGAAGAAGGTTGCTGCAAAGCTGACAGCACTGCCAAAGAAGGCTGCTGCAAAACCGACAGCACTGCCCAATGCGGCGAACAGAAAGCCGAGTAATTTACTCGTACTTCATCAAAAAACAGAGAAGGCGTCCAGACTACTGGGCGCTTTCTTTTTTTTAGCCTCCGGCCCCGGCCGGCCTAAAGACAAAAATATTTTGTACCTTTATCAAATATTTTGCCCCTTAGCATGTATAGTCGCTTTATAAAATATATTGAACAAGAAGGCTTAGCCGCTCCCCATGAAAGGATATTGCTGGCGGTCAGCGGCGGCATTGACTCCATGGTAATGGCCCAACTTTTTGTACGCAGCGGACTAGCCTGCGGAGTGGGCCACTGCAACTTCGGACTACGCGGAAGCGAAAGCGATGGGGATGAGCAATTTGTCCGGCAATGGGCCGATGAACGCCAACTGCCTTTTTATACTATTCATTTCGATACCAAAGTCTACGCAGCGGAACGGGGACTATCCACCCAAATGGCTGCCCGCGAACTACGCTACAACTGGTTCGGACAGCTCCTCACGGAACAAGGCTTCGATAAAATAGCCATAGCCCACCATGCGGGCGACCAGGCCGAAACCCTCCTGCTCAATCTCATTCGCGGCACCGGCCTGAAAGGGCTATGCAGTATGACCCCGGCCAAGGGCAATGTCATCCGTCCGTTGCTATTCGCCAGCCGGGAGCAGATCCGGCAGTATGCAACGATGAACGGAATAAGCTATCGCGAAGACGCCTCCAACGCCTCCGATGATTATGCCCGCAACTACATACGTCACCATACCATTCCCGGACTCGAAAGCCTGAATCCCTCGGTAATCGCCACGCTACAACAAAGCGCCGCCTACCTGGCACAGGCGCAACAGCTGCTCGGGCAGGAAGTCCGGCGTATGGCCGCACAATGTTGCCGGCTATCCGGCGACAAACTGGAAATAGACATCCGCCCCCTGCAGGATTCCGCTGCTCCGGGCTATTACCTTCACGAGTGGCTACAGCCTTATGGTTTTAACAGCACTCAGATAGACAATATTACCACTACCCTCAGCGGGCAGCCCGGAAAATTATTCTTTAGCCCCGGCTATCAGCTGACCAGGGAGCGGGAACAATTGCTTATAACCCCCCTATGCACCCAGCCCTTGTTGTATGATATTCTTATAGATGCCGGGACCGGCTCGGTAGAATGGCCGCTGAAATTGCAGATCAGCACCCGGGAATACCATGCAGAATCAGCATTGCCGCGTGACCGGCACACCGCCTACCTTGATGCTTCAAAACTCAGCTTCCCGCTCACGCTCCGCCGCTGGCAGGATGGAGACAGTTTCGTTCCCCTGGGCATGAAAGGAAAAAAGAAACTCAGTGATTTTTTTATTGACAACAAGGTGCCGCACCACCTGAAAGAGGCGCAATACGTTATCCTCTCCGGCAACGACATCGTGTGGGTGGCCGGCCACCGGATTGACGACCGCTATAAAGTAACTCCCGCTACCAAAAACATATACCGGATCACATGGAAAGAAAACCCCACTGGCTGAAAACAAAACTGGCCCATAGCCCCCAATACCCCATCACCCGCAAGATGGTGGAGCAACACCACCTGCACACCATCTGCAGCAGCGGCAAGTGCCCGAATATCGGCGAATGCTGGAGCAAAGGAACCGCCACTTTCATGATCCTGGGCGATATCTGCACCCGCTCCTGCAAGTTCTGCGCAACACAAACCGGCAAACCACTGCCTCCGGATCCTGCAGAACCGCAGAAAGTAGCGGAAAGCGTACAACTCATGCAGCTCAGACACTGTGTGATTACCTCCGTAGACCGCGACGACCTGCCTGATCAGGGCGCCGCTCATTGGGCTGAGACGATTAAAGCCATACGCACCACCAACCCCAACACCATTATTGAAGTGCTGATCCCCGACTTTGATGCCGACAAAAAATTACTGGATATTATCCTGGCTGCCCGGCCGGACATCATCGGCCATAACCTCGAAACCGTAGAACGGATTACCCCCATGGTACGCTCCCGCGCCCACTACGCCAAAAGCTTAGAAGTACTGCAGTACGTAAGCGCACACAGCATCGGGAAAACCGGCATTATGGTTGGCCTGGGCGAAAGCCCCGAAGAGGTGGAAAAAACCATGGCAGACGCCCGCCGGCATGGTGTACGGCTGTTCACCATAGGGCAATACCTGCGCCCCAGCGCCACACATATCCCTGTGGCGGAATATATCCACCCCGACCAATTCTCTCAATATAAAGTTTACGGTAAAGCCCTGGGCTTCGATAATATTGAAAGCGGCCCCCTTGTTCGCTCCTCCTATATGGCGGAACAAACATTTCTGGAAGCAAAAATCGACCCCACTCACCTCTAATCTCCTAATTTCCTTTTATGCATTTCACAGACTGGGGCACCATAGATTACCAGGCGGCCTGGGACCGGCAACGCTGCATTGCCGAGCAACTCCTCACCGCCAAAGGCACCGCCGAAGACCTGCAAGAGATTATTTTCTGCGAACACCCTCATGTATACACCCTTGGCCGTAACGGCAAGGCCAACAACCTGCTGGTCAACGAACAATTCCTGCAAAGCATACAGGCCTCCTATTACCATGTAGACCGCGGCGGTGATATTACCTACCACGGCCCGGGACAAATCGTGGGCTATCCCCTCCTCGACCTGGAACGCCTGCAACTCGGACTCAAAGAGTACATCACTGCGCTGGAAGAAGTAATCATCCGCACCGTGAGCCATTATAACATAGCGGCCGGAAGGCTCGAAGGCGCTACCGGCGTATGGATAGATGCCCACAGCACGAATGCCCGCAAAATCTGCGCCATAGGCGTACATGCCTCCCGCTTCATCACCACCCACGGCTTCGCCCTCAACATCAACACAGACCTCTCTTATTACCGCCATATCAATCCCTGCGGCTTCATCGACAAGGGGGTCACCTCCCTGCAGCAGGAACTCGGCCGCCCGGTAGCACTCCCGGAGGTAAAAGCCCTGCTGCAAAAATATTTCCTGGACATCCTGAACAAGCCAAAAGATAACCATATACCACTGATTAATAATACATAAAAGCCCACCCACAAAAAACAGGGCCGGAAAATCAGGCTGAACAGTAAAATTTTAAGACGAAATCTTATATGTTTGCATAAATTTCCCGTATATTTACATAATCAAGCTATTGTAAATTTTCCGGGATGGCACTTTTCGAACCCTATGTTATCACCGGCGTCAGAGAAGGAAATATATCCTCTATCGAACTGGTATACAATGCACTATTTAATAAAATCCACGCATATATCAAGAGTTATGTCAATGATAACGAATATGCAAAGGAAATAGCGCAGGATTGTTTTTTGTGCTTATGGGAAAAACGCCGGGAATTAACTCCTGACGCTAATATTCAAGCCTTCTTATACCGGATAGCCAGAAATAAAAGCTTGAATTACCTGAAAAAACAATTGGCCGGACGCAACTACACAGACTACCTCAAATACCGCGAAACGGCCATCAACTACCACGCACTTAAGGATAAAACAGCCGAACTACTATTAATAAGCGAATTACAGACACTCATCAATAAAACCCTGGATGAGTTGCCGGAACCCTACCGGATTGTATTTGAAATGAGCCGCGAAGAACATTTAAGCTACAGCGAAATTGCCTGTCAGCTGGGAATTTCCGTTAAAACAGTAGAATACAGAATGATGCATACATTGCGTCTTTTCCGTAAAAACCTCCGGCCCTACCTTCCTTATATTATACTCTTTCTGTTTTAAATCCTCCACCTTCTATCCTGAAAAAAAAATTAGGGTAGCAGCTATACATATTGTTTTATATATAGGAAAATTCATTATGAATAAAAAGACCATTATCCGTTACCTCATGAATGAGTTGAATAAAGAAGAAACCTCTCAATTATTCAACTGGGTGGAAGCATCGCCCGAAAACCGGCGTTATTTCAACACCATAAAGAACTTATGGGCCCTGAATTCGAATACTGCCTCCTCAACCGCCCCTGATTTTGCCCGTCTGAAATTAAAAATACAAACCCGCTCGCGCTCTTCAAAGATCATCCAATTCACCGGCTATCTTTCAAAAATAGCAGCCATATTGTTTATTCCGGCTACCATCGGACTGCTGTGGTTGGCCCTTGGCAATACCAAACAGGACAACCTGCCGCAAACCGGACAATCGGACATCAGCATTTATACCCCATTGGGAAGCCGGGCCGAATTCACACTGCCCGACGGCACAAAGGTTTGGCTCAATTCGGGATCACAGCTTACCTACCCTCATCATTTTACAGGCAGCCGGAGAAAGGTGAGCCTGAAAGGCGAGGCGTATTTTGAAGTAACAAAAAACAAGGATTTTCCTTTCTACGTAAGCACCCCCCGGGGCAGCAATGTACTGGTCAAAGGCACCTCATTCAATCTTTGCGCTTACGACACGGACCTCACAACGGCGGTAACCCTGGTCAACGGAGAAGTTGATTTCCTGCATGAAAAATCAAATCAAACCATCCGTATACTGCCCGGACAACACGTCCGCTACGAAGAACAGCGCCAAACATTCAGCCGGCCATCGGACGTGGCCACCGACATTTACACCTCCTGGAAAGAGGGTATACTGGTATTTGACCACCTCCCTCTGCCTGAATTGATAAAACGCATTGAACGCTGGTACGGCGTTCTCATCAGGGTCACTGATACCACACTGTTAGATTTCACATATACCGGAAAAATTAAAGAAGAAAGCATTAGCCAGGTATTGGAGATGTTGCGGCAAACATCCGATATCTCTTACAAGATAGACGGAAAAAACATTCTCCTGAGCAGAAAAGAGTGAGTGGAAATACGTTCTAACCTTAAACCCAACATATATGAAAATCCATTTAGCGCATGAGCAACAAGCATTCCCATCCGGTCTCATTATCGGATGTATAATTATAGGTTTTCTGCTGCACACAACCACTTCCGCAGCACAGGATAACAGCCCGGATCCCCGGCTGTCCATAGAAAAAAGCAATGTACCGCTCAAACGCATATTGGATGAGATTGAGCAACAAACAGGACTGGTCTTCTTCTACAACAACCAGCAAATCGATGTAGAAAAAAACACCAGCATCCATGTAAAAGACAAAAAATTATCCGCCGTTTTAAACCAGCTTTTCGACAAAGATAACATAAGGTATAAACTTATAGGTAAACAAATCACCCTGTTTCCGGCCAATACACCACCAGTTGCCGGCAACAAGGATACCACCGCCGGCCAACCGCAGGGCCACAGCGAAACCCCTCCTGCGGAAGCCGCCTCTTCCACAACACCTACTCACCGCTTAAACGGCAGGGTTATAGACAATGATACCGGCGAGCCCTTATCATTCGTGCTGGTTTTTATACAAAATAACCAAAAATTATCGGCCGTTACCGACTCGGAAGGAAAGTACAGCATGGAGATTCCCCATCCGGCAACCGATACGCTCGTCTTCAATTTCATGGGCTATAAAACACAAAAAATCGCCGTGAATAACAGACATACGGTCAATAGTATATTGTCCATAGAAAACCAATTGCTCGACGAGGTGGTGGTTACCGGCTACCAGCGAATACGGAAAGAACAAATGACCGGCGCCGTGGCTACGGTCGGCAGTGAGGCCCTGCAACAACGCATTGTAACCGATGGCAATATCGCTACCTCAATGGAAGGAAAAATGGCCGGATTATATGTTGACCCCTTAAATCCTAATGAGGTACAGATCCGTGGCGTATCTACATTTAATGCGGTAAATAATCCGCTGATTGTTATCGACGGCTTTCCCAGCGAACTACAATTAAACGATATCAACCCCAATGATGTAACCAGCATATCGCTGCTGAAAGATGCGGCGGCAGCCGCCATTTACGGTGTACGTGCATCCAACGGTGTCATTGTAATCACCACCCAAAAAGGTGAATATAGCGGAAAAACCATGTTTTCCTTACAAGCCAACGTCGGCATAAGATTCAAGCCGGACCCCGGAGACCTGGACTATGTAAGGGGGCATGACTATGTCAATGCCATACGCAAGGTGATCTCCGCCTCACGGGACCAACGCGCCAACTACACCCTCACCAACAAATACTATTCATTGATACATGCCACGCAATTTGACCTTAACGAAGGCTTGATCGGCAATGATAAGGCCGATGCTATTTTTCAACAGATAGGCACACTGGATAACAGGCAGGAATACCAGGAGCTGTTTTATCAAAACCGTATCAACCGGCAAGTGGACTTCAACATGAACGGCGGCTCCGAACGGGCGACCTATTTTCTCGGACTGAGCTACCTGAACAATGACTTGCTGACCAAGGGGGCGGATGAGCAAAAAGTAACGGTGAACATGAAGGGAGACTATAAAATCAACAAAATTTTCAATGCCAATGCCGCTATTTTTTACGGCTATCAGCAAAACCGGAGCCGGAGCACCCCCTCACTATCCCTGCTCCTGCCCTATGAGCAGTTGCGAGATAGCGAGGACAAGGCCCTGCCCACTGTCCATGCGCCGTTTATGTTCAGGACGCCGAGTATAGACCCGGATGCCAACCAGGCCCTGATAGACGCCGGCTTCTATGATTTTAACTATTATCCTTATGATGAATTCCGGCTAAACCATAATTCCGGAAGCAGTGACAATATACGTATGCAGGCCACCCTGCAAGCCAAGATTATAGACGGCATTTATCTGGAAGCCGGAGGAGTATATGAAAAAACATTGTCCAGGACGAACTCTTTTTACGACAAAAACTCCTTTTATATCCGGGGCCTGGCCAACTCGCACCTTGACGTATCCAAGACCGGCGCCATCACATTCGGCATACCCTACGGCGCTATATTAACGGAAAGTAACGGGAGGTCGGAAAACTACACCATCCGGCTACAAGCCAATATAGACAAAACAATAGGGAAGCATAATATTTCCGCCATTGCAGGCGCCGAACGCCGGCAGATTGTAAGCAATAATCTGCTCAATACGCTATTCGGCTACGATGACCAATCACTCATCAGCCTGCCTGTAAATATTGAAAGACTAACCACCACAGAATGGATAAACCATCTGTCTCCCCTTTATAACGGACTCGTAGCCACGGACCCGTTCAATTATAACAGTCTTTATGGAAAATTTTATACAGACAACCGCTTTGTTTCCTTTTATGCCAATGCCGCCTACACGTTTGACCGGCGCTATGTACTCACCGGAAGTTTCCGTATAGACCAGTCCAACCTCTTCGGTACGGACCCCCAGTACCGCTACAAACCGCTATGGTCCGTAGGCGCTTCATGGAATGCAAAGAACGAATCCTTCCTCCGGAACATCCAATGGATAGACCTCCTGAAGGCCCGCATCTCCATTGGTTTTAACGGAAATATAGCCAAAGACAACGGGCCGTTCATCCTCACCCAAACACTGGCCGACCCGCGCATACCTGATTACCCTATGTACAACACCATCATATCGCCAAAAAACGAAAGCCTGAGGTGGGAAGAAACAATGAATTACAATGCCGGGCTTGACCTTTCGCTATTTGACGCCCGGCTGGCGCTAACGGCGGAATATTATTACAAATACTCAAAAGATGTATTAGGCAATACGGGGGTCGACCCTACATCGGGTTTCAGTGAACTGCTGCAAAACTACGCCGAAATATCCAATCAGGGCTTAGATTTATCATTCGCCAGCACCAATATCAGGACCGAACACTTTCAGTGGCGCAGCAACCTTACGGTATCATTCAACCATAACCGGGTAGAGAAAGTAAAAGAAAAAGAATTCGCCTATTCGTACTACAAAGCACAGGGGCGGGTCGTCACCGCCGGCTACCCTATAGACGCCCTGTTCAGTTATGACTACCGGGGCCTGAATGAAAAGGGACAGCCGCTGGTCAATGACGGCTCAGGAAACATCATTGCCTATACCTACCCAGCACGGCTGGATGTCCCGATAGATGCATTGATTTATTCGGGAACCGTCATTCCCAAGTACACATTAGGCTTCAGCAATACCATCAGCTATGCCAACTTCGACCTGTATTTCATGTTCCTGTTCAACGGCGGACATGTGATGCGGACACCCGCCCCGCTGCCCTCCGACATCAATTTAATTGAAGGAGGCCAGAATTTTTGGATGAAACCGGGAGATGAAGCGCACACACAGGTTCCGGGCTACAATCACAGAACGCTTTTTTTTGGTGATGACGGCTGGTTTGCAGAAGAGGCGGTTAGCGCCTACAGATATGCCCAATCGGCTATACGTAAAGCGGATTATGTCAAACTAAAAGAAATCGTATTGACTTACAGTTTCCCCAAAAAGTGGCTGCAGACATTGCATATAGAAGCACTCAGAATACGCGTGCAAGTAAGCAATTTGTGGTATTATACATTCAGCGGCAACGACATCAACCCCGAGGCCATTAATCCGCTGAGCGGGGCAAAAAACTTTCCGATCACACCGACTTACACCCTCGGCCTTAACCTCAACTTTTAAAACCTTTATGCCATGCAACAAGTAAAACACAAAATCATACCCATCGTTCTATTGCTTGTAAGTCTGAGCGCATGTAACGATTTTCTGGATGTGGAGCCAAGAGGCTATGCCGTGCCCTCTACCGTAGAGGACTACGACCGGATGCTCAATAATCCTATATTTACATCGGGCGCCGGCATGGATGAGTTCCTTGAATTAGGCGATGAAATATTCAACTCTGCCTACAATATTACCACCAGTTCCCCTCCACAAAACGCCTACTGTTGGAAAGAGGTGATAGATATGGACCTCAACAGCCAGCCGCTCTTTTGGGGAAAATTATATAACAGGGTCTATACGGCCAATGTCATTATTAATGAAGTCATGGACGCTTCGGGAGGCAGCCTGAAGCAAAAACAGCAATATAGAGCAGAGGCTTTGTTCCAGCGGGCTTACCAGTATTATCAGCTCATGACACTATACGCGCCTGTTTATGATGAAACGACGGCGGACAAAGACCTTGGCGTACCCCTGCAAACGGGAAGCAATGTAACAGATCCCACAGCACCCCGGTCCACAGTACGGCAATGCATGGACTTTATATTTAAAGACCTGCAGGAAGCCATGGCGTTTCTACCCGAGAAAAACATCAACAAATACCGGCCTTCCAAAAATACGGTCAATGCACTGTTAGCCCGCATTTACCTGTCAATGGCAGACTATGAAAATGCGGAGAAGTATGCCAACCTGCTACTCCCGCTGCCTCATCAAATCCTCAATTATGCCGACTATCTGGAGAATGACGATTACCCTCGATTAAACGAAAATCCGCAAGAGCTATGGGTGATCCAGCCCAGTATGGAATATGCCGGCTGTATTGTAGCATTTATATCCGAAGAGGCCTTGTCCGTATTTAGTGAAGAGGACATGCTATTTGACTCCCGCATGCTGTATTTCACACTTCCTGACGAAGACGGAATAATCAGGATACCCATGCTAATCAGTTTCCGGCCAAATTTCGGCATCGGATTCCCTGAAATATACCTTACCAAAGCGGAATGCCTGGTCCGGAACAAAGGGGATATCGACGGCGCGTTAAAACTGGTGAACGCCATACGGGAGCAGCGGATAGACCCTGCCGGAGAAGTCGAACTCACGGCCTCAACAACGGAAGAAGCCTTGCAAATAGTGCTGGACGAGCGCCGGCGTGAATTGCTCTTACTGGGACAACGCTGGACCGATATGCGCCGCCTGGACAAGGAAGGCCGGATGCCGGCCGTCATCCGGCGTGATGCGTCCGGAAACCTGTTGGGACAGCTACAGCCCCATGACAAGGCCTACGTGCTGCAAATTCCCATCAGTGTACAGAATTTCAATCCCGGAATGCCGTTAAACCCCCGTTAATCAATTTATATTTATAGCATCATGAAAAAAATTATTTGCGCGCTCTTCTTGTTATCCGCCCTATTTTCCTGTAAGGATAACAGCTATACCATCTCAGGCAATATTGAACATCCGGCGGCCGAAGGACAACTGGTCAGCCTGCAAAGTATGCAGGACGGAAAAATGCAGATGATTGATTCCGCCAGGGTCTTCAATGGAAAGTACACCTTTAAAGGCCGGGTGGAGCAGCCCCGGATAGCTTACATCAACATTAACTCCGACCGGGGGGATGAATTGCTCCACAGGGTGGTCATTCTTGAAAACCTGCCGATTTCCATCAGCTCCGACACGCTCAGGTCCAGGGTCAGCGGTACGGCGTATAATCAGGAGTTACAACAATTACAGGACAGGAACTTCTGCCTGGACAGCACCATGCAGCAAGTACTGGAGAAAGAATCCGGCGCTTTTAATGAGGACGTAGTCCAGGCATACGGCCAATACAACAAAAATAAAGAGGCGCTCCTGATTAATTTTATCAAAAAGAACATTAACAATCCGGCCGGACAAAGCCAGCTGCAGTATGCGCTGAGTTATCCGGAAGATACGTTGAAGAGCCTGCTGGAGTATGCGGATGAAACGGCCCAGGGAACAGCCGAAGTGCAATCGCTGACAGAAAAGATCAGGATTATCGGCGACACTAAAATCGGAAAACCTTTTGTTGATTTCAGGATGCCGGGGCCCGACGGAACCAGCATTGCATTATCGGATTTTGCCGGTAAAGGAAAGGTAGTGCTGATTGATTTCTGGGCCTCCTGGTGCGGGCCTTGCCGCCATGAAATGCCCAATGTGGTCAAAGCTTATCAAAAACATAAAGATAAAGGCTTTGAGATCATAGGCGTTTCGTTGGACAACAAAAGGGAGCCCTGGCTCAAGGCCATCAAAGACCTGCAAATGACCTGGCCCCAACTGTCCGACCTGGACGGATGGAAAAGCGAGGGGGCGAAACTGTATGCGGTCAACGGGATCCCCCAGACCATATTGCTTGACGGGAACGGCATCATCATCGCCAAGGGACTCCGGGGCGATGAACTGGAAAAGAAACTCAATGAAATTATGAAGTAGCGCTATTTTTCAGGATCAGCGCCGTGCCCATTCCGCCACCTATGCACAACGCTGCCAGTCCGTATACGGATTGGCGGCGTTTCATTTCATGTACCAGCGTTACCGTAATGCGGTTGCCCGACGCGCCGATAGGATGGCCCAACGCAATGGCACCGCCGTTGACATTGGTGCGCTGCCGCAGCCATTCGCATTCAACGGCATGGTCTACGCAGAGCTGGTGCATCACGCCTATGGACTGAGCGGCGAAGGCTTCATTCAGTTCCAGCAGTTCAATATCGGCCAGTTTCAATCCGGCTTTCTGCAAGGCTTTGGCAATGGCCGGCACCGGTCCCATTCCCATAATGGCAGGGTCGACCCCGCCCTGCCCGGTGGCCACAATTTCTACCAGGGGGGTTAAACCGTATTTTTGCACGGCTTCTCCGGAGGCCAGTAGTACAAACGAAGCCCCGTCATTCAGGCCGGAGGCATTGCCGGCGGTTACCGTACCGTCTTTTTTGAAGGCGGGTTTAAGTTGCGCCAATTTTTCGGGAGAAGTAGTACGGTTGGGGAATTCGTCCCTGTCAAAAAGGATAGTTTCCTTGCGCCCGGCTATTTCCACGGGGACTATTTCATCGTTGAATTTTCCGCCGTCTACGGCAGCTATGGCCTTTTGCTGCGAATGCCAGCTGAAAGAGTCCTGGTGCTCACGGGAAATATGATATTTCTCCGCTATATTTTCGGCCGTAACCCCCATGTGGTAACCGGCAAAGGCATCCGTAAGTCCATCGCACACCATGTGGTCTATCACCTTAAAATCGCCCATTTTCTGCCCGTTGCGCATGGTAGGGCCCGGCACTACAAAGCCGGCGCCCGACATGCTCTCGGTTCCGCCGGCCAGTACCAGCTGCGCCTCACCGGCCTTAATACCCTGGAAGGCATTGATAACACTTTTCATCCCGCTACCGCAAATCATGTTCAGGCCATAGGCCGGAACACTGTCCGGAATACCTGCTTTTACAGCAGCCTGCCGGGCTATGCCCTGCTGCTGCCCCGCCATGAGGATATTACCAACGATAACCTCATCAATAACAGCCGGATCTATCTTAGTCTCCGCCAATATATTTTTAATCACAGGAACGGCCAACGCAGCGGGCGACAAGGGAGCCAGCGTGCCCATGAATTTACCGATGGCCGTACGTTTGGCCACTACAATATACACTTTATTCATACAATAACGGTTTAAGGTGAAAGGGTACAAGGTGTACCGTTTATAACATTGGTTTTAAGTTCTTATCAATAATCAGGTCGGCTTCGGTGGCGGCCTGTACCTGCTCCACGGTAAATTCGGGATGGATTTCTTTGAGGACAATCCCCTCCGGTGTGATTTCCATTACGCCCATTTCGGTAATGATCATATTCACCTGTCCGGCGGCCGTTAAGGGCAGGGTGCATTTCTTCAGTATTTTCCTGCTTTCGCCGGCCGTGTGCTCCATGGCCAGGATAACGCGGCGGGCGCCTACCAGCAAATCCATCGCCCCGCCCATACCGGGCGTCTTCTTTCCCGGAATCATCCAGTTGGCCAGGTCCCCCCGCTCATCCACCTGCAGGGCGCCCAGGATAGACACGTCTACGTGGCCGCCGCGGATAATCCCGAAAGAGGTGGCCGAATCAAAGGCCGAAGCTCCCGGAAAAGCGGTGATAAAACCGCCTCCGGCATTAATCAGTACCGGATCCTCCTTACCGGATTCCGGCGTTGGCCCCATGCCTATAAGGCCGTTCTCCGATTGCAGGATCACCTGTACGCCGGAGGGCATATAGTTGGGGATAAGGGTTGGTAAGCCTATGCCCAGGTTCACCACATCACCGTCGTGCAACTCTTTGGCCGCACGCCGGGCGATTATTTCTCTAAGCTGATCTTTTGTCATACTACATATATTTTTATACCTTGTACCTTCTTGCCACCTCCTGCGCTATATACGAGGCGACATCGTCGGCATAGGTGTTCATCCCGAAGCCGGCGTCAAAGCCCAATTCCTTGGCCAGCTCGTGGCTGATGCGGGGGCCGCCGCAAGCTACAATCATTTTACTGCGCAGGCCCTCGGCATCCAGCATTTCTATGAGCTCCGTCATGTTTTTCACATGGACTTCTTTCTGTGTCACGGTCTGTGATACTAATAAAACATCGGCATGCAGTTCCATGGCCTTACGGATAAGTTCCTCATTCGGTACCTGGCTGCCCATGTTGAGTGCGCTGATCATCTCATAGCGCTCCAGTCCGTAATGGCCGGCGTAGCCTTTCATGTTCATGATGGCGTCAATGCCCACGGTGTGGGCGTCGGTGCCGGTACTGGCGCCTACCACTATAATTTTCCGGCCTATATGCTCTTTGATGAAGGCATCGGTGGCTTCCATGCTCCAGGTGGTACTTTCCACTTTCTGCACTTTGATTTTGGTAAAATCCACCGTATGCGAACAGCGGCCGTAGCAGTTGAAAAAGGTATAGCCGGCCGCCAGTTCATGGTAAAAGACCACCTGCGGGTCATCAAAACCCATCGTGTACATCAATTGTTTGGCCGCCTCAACAGCCTCGTCGGTACAAGGCACAGGCAAGGTGAAACTCAGTTGCACTTTCCCGTCGTTCAGCGTATCGCCGTAAGGCTTTACGCGCGTCAGGTCCAGTGTCTGGTTAAAATCTTTAGGGGCGGTTGAATATAGTCCTGAACTCATCGCATTAATTCAATAAAGGGATTGATATAATGATTACTTTTTCGTACAACGCCATCCAAGCCCTTGCCACCGGTCTCGAAGCGTTTGATATTGGCAAAGAGGCCTTTTTCCAGGGCGGAAAAGAGGCCGTCCGCTTCCACTTTCTTCAATAATTCCAGTGCATTTTCAAGGACTTCCTGCGCCCGGCGCTGAATCATACCGCCGGGTTTGAATTCCACCTCGCTGCCTATATCCTGCATGTTATTGAAAATGTACCTGGCATTTTCAATAGAGAGGTAGCGGTCCGACATGAAAGGGGTGTGTACCGCTTCCGTCAACATACCCAGAAGTTGAATGCCCTGGCCTGTCCAGATGGCAATTTCATTAAATAAGGCGTTCTGGATATGTCCGCGGAAAACATTCCCGGTCATGAATTTCGTAGGCGGCATATATTTCAAAGGTGCTTTCGGGAAGATCTCACGGGTCATCTGCGCCTGCGCCAGCTCATACAGGAAACCGTTTTTCAGGCCGGGATCCATCTCACAGGCATGGCCCAGGCCCATCTGTTCCTCCGGAATGCCGGCCAGTAAGGCCAGTTGTTCGTTGATCAGGTCCGAGGCCAGGACGGTATGCGCCTCTTCCACGGCATCGGCGGTGGTCAGGTAATTGTCTTCTCCGGTATTGATGATCACTCCGGCAAAGCCGTTGATAATGCGGGAAAAATACTGGTCTACCATGGTGCGCTGCATGTTGATGTCGCGGAAAAGGATGCCGTACAAGGCGTCATTGAGCATCACATCCAAGCCCTCCAGGGCGCCCATAGCGGCAATCTCCGGCATGCACAAACCGGAGCAGTAGTTGCACAGACGGATATAACGCCCTAACTCCTGCCCGGCTTCGTCCAGGGCCTTACGCATGATACGGAAGTTTTCCTGGGTGGCGTAGGTGCCTCCAAAGCCTTCCGTGGTGGCGCCATAAGGCACATAGTCGAGCAGGCTCTGTCCCGTGGTGCGGATCACGGCTATGATATCGGCCCCCTGACGGGCGGCCGCCCGGGCCTGCACCACATCCTCGTAGATGTTTCCGGTGGCGACAATCACATAGATATAGGGTTTGGCGCCCTCGCCTATGGTTGCAATGGTATCTTCACGCCGTTGCCGATTGGCCCTGATACAATCCAACCCGGCATCGATATAAGGCTGCAAGACGCGGCCGATCTCCGCCGGACCGCATCTTGGAAAGGCGGTCAAATCCAACTCCCCGGCCGCGACCTTCTCGGCAATGGCCTGTGGCGGAAAACCGGTAGCCGATACCGCATTGCCCAAGGCAAATAACAGGCCGTCCGACAAACGGCCGGCGGCATTGATATGGTCGACCAGCACATTGGGCAGCGGTACACCGTTTTCATCAACGCCGTCAATACCCAACAAACGGCTTAGCGTACGTTCTACGCTAAGGGTGGTACAATGCTCGACGACCGCTTGTACCTCTATGGCGATCTGCCGGGCGCTGTTTCTGGCCTCGGCTATTTTTGCAGGGTTCAAACCAAGTTTGCTCTTTTCTGTCATCTTTTCTATCATTTTAACTGCGTTGAGTTGGCATGCGCTGTTCTATTTGTACAATATCATATACGGGAAGCCCCAGGGCCGCCTGTAGTTGTTCCCGCAACAAGCCGGCATCCAGACAAGCACCCTCCGGAGCGGTAGGATTGGTGCAAACGGCCAAAAGCCTGGCCCGGTCCTCTACCATGATTTTTCCGCCACGGCGAACAAACACCGCATAGGTCCGGGGCTGGATAAAAAGGCGGGTAAAGTCCGGCACGACCAAGGTTACCGGCCTTGCCCGGGCCGAAAGGTATTGAAGGAAGCGGTCCGTTACGGCGCCGGCCACATACACCATGTCCGGCAAAGGCGCTTCTTCTTTGTAGGTAAATACGGAGTCTATCCGGAAAATAGAGCCGGCCGGCACCTTTACGGCCGGCAGGTTAATCTGTTCGCAGCGGAATTGCGTACGGCCGATCAGCTCCCGGAGTTGCAGCGAACATGCCGCTCCGGTGCATAGAATCATGGCATCTGTAACGGCGGGCGAAGCCAAGCTCATACGCGACAAGGCGCCGTCAACCAAGGTCAAGCGTACACCGTAAGCAGGCATTGCCGCAATGCTTTCCTTTAACCATTGAGCGTCGGACGGACCGGAAAGGACGACCCTTCCGGCACCCTTTGCCCGCGCCGTGACCAGGCGGCCCAAAGGGGTAGGACGTTCCGACACGGCCAATATGTCGGCCGGAAATTCTTTTTGTTCAAAATCCCGCTCCGCCGTGACAAAGACCATACCTTCCCGCAGGCAAATCCGCGGCTTGGGCGTATCGTACAAGACGTCGCGTTCCTCCCCATCGACACCGACGGAGGTGACCGCCACCTGTACCCGCTCCTCCTCCAGACGGCGCAAGACATAGTTCATACAGGTTGTCTTGCCTGTATTCTTGGCCATCCCCACAATAGAAAGGCTGGTGTGCTGCAATATATCTTTGATAAACGGCATTCCGCTATTTGGACAATCTTTTTTTCCGTTCCAGGTTTTCGGGTTCCAGCGCTAATTTTTTGCCGTGCATCAGGGAGGCTACGCCTCTTGACTTCTGAATCGTCTTACAGTCCGCACACTGGCACTCCGTCTCCGTATAATCCATCGGTTGGGTGTAGGTCGTGATAACGCCTTCGAAATTACGCAATATTACCCGGTACGGGCTCTCGGAAATAAGATAGGTGGGCATTACCGGAATTTTTCCGCCGCCACCGGGTGCGTCCACTACAAAGGTAGGCACACAATAGCCCGACACATGGCCGCGTAAGTTTTCAATGATTTCAATGCCTTTGGAGACCGGCGTACGGAAATGTTCCAAGCCCATGGATAAATCACACTGATAGATATAGTAGGGGCGCACACGCATCTTCACCAACTCATATACCAGGCGCTTCATGATTTGCGGGCAATCGTTCACCCCGCGCAGCAAGACGGATTGATTACCCAGGGGAATGCCCGCATTGGCCATGCGCTCACAGGCGGCGCGTGACTCCGAGGTGATCTCGTTGGCATGGTTAAAATGCGTATTGAGCCAGATGGGGTGGTATTTTTTCAACATATCCACCAGTTCCGGGGTAATGCGTTGCGGAAGCACCACCGGCGTACGTGAACCTATACGGATGATTTCAACATGCGGGATAGCCCGTAAGCGTTTGATGATAGATTCCAACTTGGCATCGCTGACCAATAACGCATCGCCGCCGCTGAGCAGCACGTCACGCACCTGCGGTGTTTTGGCTATGTACTCAATCGCCTGGTCAATACCCTCGGCCGACGGGTCTTTGTCATGATGGCCGGCAAAACGACGGCGGGTACAATGACGGCAATACATAGAGCACTGGTCGGTAATGAGCAGTAATACCCTGTCCGGATAGCGATGGGTCAGCCCCGGAGCCGGCGAGTCTTCGTCTTCATGCAGCGGATCCAGTAAATCGGCCTCCGACTGGTGCAACTCCGCATTGGTGGGTATGGCCTGCTTGCGGATGGGACATTCCGGATTTTCCAGATTAATCAGCGTCAGGTAATAGGGCGTTATTGCCATACGCAGGGTCTTGAGCGACTCTCTGATTCCGTCTTCTTCCGAGGCGGTCAGGGGAATATATTTTTTCAGTTCTTCCAGTGTCTCAATCCTGTTTTTCACCTGCCATTTCCAGTCGTTCCACTGCCGGTCGGTGATCTCGGGAAACATGATTTCTCTATTACTCTTGGTATTCATGTGCAAATTGTTAGCGTTGTACATCTATGTTTTATGGTACAGGGTAAGTACTCACCCCGTACCATTTTAAGCATACAGTTCGGTAAAGACCCTGCGTAGTTGCTCGCTCTCGCGCAGCAGCTGCAGGGTAATTTCGGCATGTCCTGCGGTATAACCGTTACCGATCAGCATGGTCACATCGCTACCCACTCCTTCTGCACCCAGCGCTGCTTTGGTAAAGCTGGTAGCCATGGAGAAAAAGTAAACCGTGCCCGTATTCTTGGTACACAGGATGCTGGTCATTTCCGTATCGGGGATGTTTACGTTATTAATGGTAAGGTCACACATCCCGCCATTGGTCAGTTTTTCTATGCGTTCCAGCACTTCTACCGGCTTGGTGGCGTCGGCCGAGAAGACCTCATCGCAAAAGCCCAGGTCTTTCAGGCGCTGGGTGCTTTTCTCGCTATGACACAAGCCGATTACCTTGCCGGTTACGCCGGCGCGCTTCTTGGCTTCATAGCAGCAGAGCATGCCGGATTTTCCACCGGCGCCGATAATCAGCACCGTATCACCGGGTTTCACCAATTTAGCGGTCTGGGCGGGAGCGCCGGCCACGTCAAGGGCGGAGAGCGCCAATTTCTCCGGCAGATCGGCAGGAATTTTAGCATAGATGCCGCTCTCGAACAGGATGGCCTTGCCGTCAATATCCACCTGGTCTACATCGGCGCGGATCTCTTTGATCTTGTCAATGCGCAGGGGCGTTAAGGAGAGGGACACTAAAGTGGCTATCTTATCGCCTTCTTTCAGGTCAATTTTACCTTTCAGCGCATCTCCGATTTTTTCTACAGTGCCCAGCAACATGCCGCCGGAGCCGGTAACCGGATTACGGTGCTTGCCCTGACCGGCGACAATGCCGAGCATAATTTCGGCGATTTTTTGTTTGTCACCGCCGGCCTGCTCTTCTATCTGGGTAAAACTGGCCGAATCAATATTTAATGTCTGTACATCAATGAGGATTTCATTGTCGTAGACTTCCTCCATATTATTGTCGATTTTGTTGGCCGGTTGGGGCAGTACGCCCTTAGGCTCAATAACGCGGTGGAGTCCGTATTTATTTCCTTGCTTTTGCATATTTTAATGTTTAAAGATTTAAAAATTAAGAGATAACAGGTAAGCCGAGAATTTTACGCGCCTCGTCGGGAGTGGCGATTTCACGACCCATTTCCATGGCCATACGCACGACCTTGGTCACTAATTCGCCATTAGACCTGGCCAGCACACCCTTGGACAGGTAGACATTGTCTTCAAAGCCTACGCGGACATGCCCGCCGTCAATGATAGCCAGCATGGCCAGGGGAAATTCATAGCGCCCGACTCCGGCCACGGTGTAGGTCGCACCGGCAGGAATACTGCCGCGCAGGAAGGTGAAATCGCGGATATCACCACCGATACCCCCGTTTACGCCCATCACAAAATCAAAGTGCATGGGCGCCTGGATAAAGCCTTTCTTGTGGAGGCGCAGCGCCATCTCAATCATGCTCTTATCGAACACTTCCAGTTCCGGTTTAATACCAAGCGCTATCATACGTTGGCCGAAATATTTGATGGTATTTTCGGTATTCTCAAAAATTTCATCTCCGCCAAAATTCAGGGTGCCGCAATCAAGGGTGGCCATCTCTGGTTTCAACTCGGTGGGTTGCAATCTTTCATCGTTGCTCATGCCCACAGCCCCTCCGGTAGAGGGTTGGATGATCACATCGGGAATTTCTTTTTTGATGGCGTCAATAATTTCCGCAAACCGCGCTTTATCCTGCGTGGGCTTTCCGTCATCCGTCCGTACATGGAGATGGATAATACTGGCACCGGCGTTATAGGCCGACCTGGCTTCCCGGACAAATTCCGCTTTGGTATACGGAACCGCCGGATTCATTTCCTTGGTGACTTCCGCACCGGAAATAGCAGCTGTTATGATTAGTTTTTCCATATTATTTGCGTTGATTGTTTTTTGGAACGACACAGGTACCCGAAGCACGGCAAACCACGACCGGTTCTTTCAGCACATCGGCTGCCGAGGCGGAAATATCCGTCCGCGGGGCAATTACCTTACGCGCTTCAAAAACCATCTTGCGCGAGCTGTTGCCCTCGCTTACAATTTCACCGACGGCTTCGATATAATCGCCGGCAAACACCGGAGCCAGGAATTCCACGTTGTCATAGGCGCAGAAGAGCCCCTCATCGCCATCGCGTATAATCAACAGTTCGGTGGCTACATCGCCGAAAAGTTGCAACATTTTAGCGCCGTCTACCAGGTTTCCGCCATAGTGCGCATCATGGGCGCCCATACGTACACGAATCATTGAAGTTATATTGGTCATAGAAATAGTATTTAGTAGTATTAAAATTCATTTTCCGGAGAAATCACTCAGGCGCTCAGTTAGCTTCCCCTAACTATATGGTTCACAAATATGCCCGGGGTATGCACGGTTTCCGGCACCAGGGTTCCGGTTTCCTGCAGGTCGCCGGCCTCAACAATCACCGTAGCGGCTGCTGTAGCCATCAGGGGATTGAAGTTTTGTGATGTACCTTTGTAAATAAGGTTACCGGCCTTGTCGGCCACCGAGGCTCCCAACAATGCAATATCCGCCCGCAGTGGTTTTTCCAACAGGTAAACCCGGCCATCGACCGTCAGCTTTTCCTTGCCTTGCTCCACCAAAGTCCCCAGCCCGGTAGGGGTCAGTATCCCGCCCAGTCCGGCCCCGGCAGCTCGAATGCGCTCAGCCAGCGTACCTTGCGGAACAAATTCCACCTCCAGGGTGCCGGCATTCATCTGTTCAATGGTGGCCGGATTGGTGCCGATATGCGAGGTGATCACCTTGCGGACCTGCTTGTTGGCGATTAATCGGCCGTGTGCCTTATCCGCATAGGCCGTATCGTTGCAAATCAATGTAAGATCACGGACAGCCGTGTGCGACAGGGCTTCCAGAAGAGTATGCGGGCTACCGTTGGCGAGAAAACCGCCCACCATAATCGTCATACCGCTTCTAATCCCGGCTACCGCTTGTTCTATTGTAATTATCTTATCCATAGACTAAAAATAAATTACAGCAATGCGTAAATTACAAAATATGTATATCAGAAATGAGGAAAAATTTATTGAGCAGACCAGCGCCTACAGATCAAAAACCTCATGTTTCAATACCGATACTTCAATGGCATACGCCACTGAAAACGAACCGGAATATATAAAACAATGGGTTTTCATTCCTTTAAAATATCATTAAGACAAATGTAAATAATTCCGGCGAAAAAACAAAATAAAAGTACAGGTGTTATAAGGTCTCGGATTATTCACTATTTTTGTAAAATATCTACTCCCAAATACAATACACAAAATTTCGGCTTATGAAAAAATTTTTTAAAATTACAGGAATAACGATCGGCGTATTGTTCGTGGCTTTGCTTGTACTCCCTTTTGCTTTTCAGGGCACCATTATAAAGATAGTCAAGAGAGAAGCCAACGGTATGCTGAATGCCCGGTTTGATTTCGAATCGCTGAATCTGAGTTTTATCCGCCACTTCCCCAATGCCAGTATCAGCCTGAAAAATGTAAGCCTGACGGGCATTAATGAATTTGAAGGGGACACCCTGCTATCCTGCGGTGAAATCAGCGCCACTGTCAACCTGATGAGCCTGCTGGGTGATTCAGGCTATGAGATCCGCAGTATCCTGCTTGACCGCGCTGATCTTCAAGCCATAGTACACCCCAACGGCAAGGCCAACTGGGATATCATGAAAGCGGCTGAAAGCCCGGAAACAGCGACAGCCGACACCGGCAGTTCTTCCTTCAAACTACTGTTGAGGAAAATAACAGTAACGGATTTCGACCTGATTTACCGCGATGAGCAGGCGAAAATGAGCGCTGTGGTTGACGACCTGAACCTGATACTCTCCGGGAATATGACGGCGGATCATTCCCACCTGAAGACTGAAGCTTCTATTGCAGCGCTAAGCTTCATTATGGATAAGATTCCTTACCTGTCAAAGGCAACGGCCACACTGGAGGCGGATATTGACGCCGACCTCCTGCACAATAAATATACTTTCAATGATAATATCATCCGACTAAATGCCCTGGAGGCCTCTATCGACGGATGGGTGGCCCTGCTGGAAAAAGGCTACGGCATGGACCTCAGCCTGAGTACGCCGGCTATTGATTTCAAGCAAATCCTGTCGCTTATTCCGGCCATTTATGCCAAAGATTTCAAGGACATCAAGGCGTCGGGGATGGTATCCCTATCGGCCTGCGCCAAAGGAGAAATGGCCGGAGACCATTACCCGGCTTTTGACCTGCAGCTCAAAGTGGAGGAGGGCAAATTCCAATACCCCGGCCTGCCCAAATCAGTGGACAATATTGCCGTTGATCTTGCCGCAACAGGCCCCGGCGGGAATCTTGACATGGCCAAAATTGATGTAAATAAGTTCCACTTTGAGATGGCGGGCAATCCCTTCGACCTGAATGCACACATTAGCCAACCCATGAGTAATACGGCCTTCAGCGGCAAAGCGCATGGGAAAATCAACTTCAGCCATATCAAAGAGATTTACCCGCTGGACGAGGGTACGTCGCTAAGCGGCTTACTTGAGGCGGACCTGTCGTTTGCCGGCCGCCTCTCTCAGATAGAAAAGGAGAACTATGAAGAGATCAGGGCGGACGGCAGCCTGGTCTTAAGCAATATGGTGTATAAGAGCCCCTCTTTCCGTGAAGTGACGGTTGACAAGGCGGTAATGAAGTTCAGTCCCCGTTATGTGGAGATCAACCCGCTCAATGTGAAACTTGGTAACAATGATATTTCAGCCAACGGAAAACTGGAACATTTCATTCCATATATACTGAAAAATGAGACGGTAAGAGGCGCGCTGAGCATCACCTCCAACTATCTAAACCTCAACGAGCTGATGCCAGCATCCACAGAAAGACAGGCCAATAACGCCGATAGCAGCAGCCTGTCGGCCTTCGAAATCCCCAAGAACATTGATTTCCGCATGGAGGCCAAACTCAAGCAGGTAATCTTTGATCAGCTGACTATGAATAATCTGACTGGACAGCTATTAGTAAAAGACGGCAAACTGGATATCCAACATATTTCTGCCAACAGCATGGGCGGCAGCATGGCGGTAAAAGGCTACTACAGTACGGCCAAAGACCCGGCAGCGCCTGAGACCAGCCTGGGGCTCGACATCAAGCAGGTGAAGTTTGCGGATGCTTTTAATGCTTTTGGTATGATCCGAAAACTGGCGCCCGTATTTGAAAACATAGAGGGAAAATTTTCCATGCGTATGCAACTCAATACACAGCTCGACCAAAAGCTGTCGCCCGTATATTCCACGCTTTCGGCCAAGGGAAATATCTCGTCCAATGAGGTAGGCATTAAAAAAATCGCAGCGCTTGACCAATTGGCCGCACTCCTGAAGAACGACCAACTGGCCAACCTCCAGGCCAAGGACCTCAGCATTGATTTTACCGTTGAGAACGGACGGCTGAGCACCCAGCCCTTTACGATTAAATCAGGTATCGGTACTATGTTGGTCAGTGGCTCCGCCGGTATTGACCAGACGCTTGATTACACGGCTAAAATCGACCTGCCCGCTGCCATCGCCGGGCACAAACTGGCGGTAAATGCCAGGATCGGCGGTTCGTTCACACAACCTGTGGTAAGCCTCGACACCAAGAGCCTGACGGAACAGGCCACAGCCATTGTAAAGGAACAGGTCGAAATAGCAAAAGATACGGTCAACAAAAAGCTGGCGGAAGAAACGGCCAAACAGGTGGAAAAACTCAAGGCCGAAGCCAAAGCCGCTGGTGACGCCCTGGTACAGGAAGCCCAGAAACAGGGGCAACAATTGATTAGCGAGGCCAACAAGACCTCCAACCCCCTGGCTAAGATAGCCGCAGTAAAAGCGGCCGAAGCGGCCGCTCAAAAATTGAATGAAGAGGCGACAAAGAAAGCCCAACAACTCAACGAAGAAGCGGAAAAACAAGGCCGGAAGCTCATTGAGTCCGCCAAGATAAAGTAATATGTACCTGCCTGCTATTAGAACCCGCTAAGCGGCAGGCAAATAGTAGGCAGTAACAATACAAAGCCGAGTACTATCAACAGAAGAATGAATTTCCACACCCACAGGAACCATTTTTCATAGGGGATCTTAGCTACACCCAGGCAGCCGATCAGTACGCCCGATGTTGGCGTGATCATGTTTGTAAAACCGTCTCCGAACTGGAAGGCCATCACCATTGCCTGCCGCGATATATGGATCAGGTCGGCAAAGGGCGCCATGATCGGCATGGTCAAGGCCGCCTTGGCCGATCCGGAGGGAATGATAATATTTAATCCCGTCTGAATTAGATACATAATAGCAACAGATCCGGCCTTACCCACCTCACTCATGGCGCCCGACAGGCTGTACATGATGGTATCGATAATCTTCCCGTCCTGCAGGATTACAATCGTACCTCCGGCCAGGCCCACCACTACGGCGGCCGACAGGATATCCCGCATTCCTTCCAGCAGGAGCTTTGTAATTTCATTCGGTGTATTTCCGGCAGCCATACCGGCCATCAGGCCCATGACAAAGAATAAACTGCCTATTTCTTTCACATACCAGCCATGGCCCATCACCCCGACAATCAAAAACCAGATGGTGCCGAAAAGCAGGGCCAGGTTATAAAAATGATAGGATTTACGCAATCCGGCCAGGGCCAGCACTATAAACAGTAAGCTACCTAAAGGGACGGCAGGAAAGCGGAATGCCGCCGTACCCACCTCCAGGGTCGACAAGGGATATAAACAAGAAAAGACAAGCAGGGCTGCCGTTACCAAAGCAAAGGACCACCATGAGGCGCAAGTCTTACGGTACTCAATATCCATTTTTTTAATATCGTGGTGTTTGCGCCAGTAGTCATCCAACTTGTACATGGGCGAGACCTGCGGATTTTTTTTCACCTTGTTGGCCCACCACAAAATAACGGAAAAGCCGATCGCATTGATCACCAGCCAGCAGAAAATACGGTAGCCAATCCCTGAAAACAACGGCAGGTCGGCCATCTGCTGGGCAATGCCAATCGTAAAAGGATTCAGCACGGCGCCGGCAAAACCGATGTGTGCGGCCACATAAACCAGACACAATCCCGTAATGGAATCATAACCCATGGAAATCGCCAGGGGCACCAGTATGATCACAAAGGCAATGGTCTCCTCACTCATCCCGAACACGGCGCCAAAAACACTGAACATTATCATGATCAAGAGCATCACGACATTATTCACCCCTATTTTCCTGAACAGGCGCCGCCGTTCAAAGCGTGCCGTAAAATTCAGGAAAGACAGGATACCGGCGTCAATGGAGCGGGAAGCGTTCAGGATCCAGAAAGCACCACCGATAAGCAAGATGAACATGACAATGGCCGACTGATTCGTAAAACCCTGAAAGAAAGAAGAAAATAGCTCCCAGGTTTGCGGCGCCTGTTCTACCCGGTGGTAAGAATCGGGCACCACTACAGTACGGACACTGCCGCTGTCCATCACTTTCTGCGTACGGTCATATTCCCCGGCCGGAATCAACCAGGTCATCAGGGTGGCCGTCAGCAGGATAAAAAATATAATAACGTAGGTATGCGGTATTTGCCGTTGTTTTGTCGTCATAGCGCCGGTTTTTTATACAAAAATAATCATTTCCGTACAAAACAACCCGTCTTTTATTTCACTTCCTCAAAATCACCGGGTTTCCAGCTACCGTCAAAGGCAGGCGCTTCGGGGCCATAGATACGGAAATAGCTAAACCAGCCCTTATCCGGGAGCGTCTGTATCCAGGCATTCTCTTTGCCGGCCGGCGCCTCAGGCCCAAAATATAATTCCACGAAAGGCTGTCCGGAGAAAGCCTTCAGCTCAAACATCGAACGTAAGGCCGCCTTGTTCTGGGCCGCGGCAATTTCGCTACGTGTCTGGCTGTCATATATGGTAACCGACCAGAATAGCCGGGCCGGAACAGGCTGCGGAACAGTCAGCTTATAAGTTTTCGAACCGTCAAGATAAGCACCTGTATTATCTTTCAAACCCAACCAGTACAGAGAACCTGCGCCGGGAGCGCGGTTGAACATTGCAGGAGACTCAATCTGCGCCTGGTAAAACCATTTCTCGCGGGCGTAAAGGTCAACATAATTCTCCGTATTAAACTTTCCATCGCCGGCATAGCGCAATACGGCCCACTCCCACTGGCGATCTTTCCAGACTATGCGGTCGGCGCTGCGGTCGGCAAACGATTGCACGCGCATAATCGCGTTAGCCGTTGTAGCGGCTTTTTCCAAAATAGCTTTCATGCGGGCATCCGGATTAAAGGCTTTACCCTTTTCAATACCCAATTGCGCCAGCTCCCCATACCAGGTACGGTATTCGGGATTAGGTGTTTCCGCATTAATAAATTTGGCCAGGCGCTCCCAATACCCTATATTATTTTCCCAACGGGCAGGCGTAAAATCGCCCGGTTTATCGTTCAGCTTTATCCAGCTGAGCGCCGGAGCCGGTTTACCCAAAGGATAGACCTTAACGGAACGCATCAGCTTTTCCCCCGTTTCAGGATTATTGTCCAGGGGAATAGCGCGCAACAACACCAGCACCTGGTTGGTGGTTGATTTTCCCACATAATAGCCTGCAGGTACCTTTCCGCTATAATTGGGAGGCAGGATAATATGCTTGCCCCCCTTCCCCTTGTCGGGTCCCGGCATACCGATATCCATGATCCACAACTGGTTCATATCATTCACCGCCGACATAATAGGACCGGCAGGTACTTCTATAACCATCGGGCCGTTACTGAGGTCCAGCGGAAGCCCGGCATAACGCGTATCCGAATTAGGCGTAAACACGACCTGTGCGGGAGCGCCGTCCATAATGGCGAATGTCTGGTTAGGAACACATCCGGCGGCCATATTGCCATCCCAGGTAGCCAAAATAGATACCGTAGGATAAAAAAAGCGATACGTCTGAATAGCGCGGTTCAGGTCCGCCTCATCATAGGCTTTTTGAATAGTGGCGCCGGTGGGATAACCCTTGACAAATTCATAGCCGGCACTATCGGATGGTGTTGACTGATGTTGTTGCTGATTGCAAGAGGCCAACCATAAGATTGGCAATGATGCTATTAAAAATATTTTTCTCATTGTTTTATAGTTTTATCTGTTTCTACTTGGTACAAAAGACCGTAATTATATACCATAATCAGTACAATTTTCATACCACAAATAATCAAACGGGCATAAAAAAGGCCGGGAAAATCCCGGCCCGGTAAAAAAACTAACCTTAACCTAAAACATTAATAACGGTGTCCCGTCCCATTGATATTCCGGCTTAATGGGCAAGCCGTAGAAGTTGAAAATAGTAGGAACTATATCATATAAGTGCGGAGCATTTCCGTAATCGTATACCGCACCGGTAGTCAAGGTCAATGCCGGTTTTCCGAGGCCTCCGGCCAGCGTAAGCCCGCTAAAAGCTCCCGGATTATACATCACCAGGTCGGCGATATTGGGGTGCTGATCATCCATCTGTTTGCTATGATAGGCCACGACCGTAGCCCCATCCACCGCCACGCCGCTGAACACGCGAAGCTCTTTCACTCCGCCCTTGAATACGGAACCGTAACCGCCCGTACCGTCCTGCGCCAGCTTGAAAGAATGGCTGCTATTGAGCGAGCCCATGGTGGCAAATGTTGACAAATCACCATTAACAGACGAATAATTATCGCGTTTAACCCCGTCAATATACAGTGCTACCTGGCCGTTAGCCCGGTCATAGGTGAATGATATCCGGTGCCATTGTTTATCCGCCAGCACCCCGTCACACCGCAGGTCCACCCGTTTGCCGGCGCCATCGGCCACATTAATCATCAACTGGCCCTGACTGCGGCTTACAAAGGCAAGACCGGCATTGGCGCCGCTGGTCCAATCCTTATTTCCAAAGAAGCAGGGATCATCGCCGTTCACCAAATCCAGACGCACATCCATCTCTATGGTAAAACTCTTCTCCGTACCGAAATCCAAGGCAGGCAATTGAGGCAGGCTGGCATACACACCGTCTTTATAAACAACAAAACCGTCCGCATCGCTTTCTACCGGCACAGGGGTGATCACCGGCGGCGTATTGACCAATGCAGGCGTTACCCCCGGTCCGTTCAGGAGAATAAAAGCATTCATCTCTTCATAAGAAGATCCGCCGTGTCCGGTACCCTTACCGCCATGGTCGGTCACCACCACGATCAGCCAGCGTTCTTCCGTATAGTTCGGTCGCGCTTTTACTGCCGCCAATAGGCGGCCTACACGTTGATCAACTTCAGTTACCGCCGCCCGGTATTTAGCGCCGTTGATATCATAGCCGGCGCCGGCCGAAGCATCATGCCCCACATGGTCGACCCCGTCGAAATGCACAAACATGGCCTCGGGGGCGTATTCCAGCGCCAGTTCTTCCTTCGCCTTATTTTCTACGGAAGCGTCACTGCTGCTGGAATAACGCATCGTCACCATATCCGACTTGATCAGAAAATTATGCAGCGTGCCCCAGGCTACGACAGAAGAAGTACGCCAAGCTGGTTTCAGGGCTTTCAGGTACTTGAAGAAAGCCGGATAAGTAGTCAACCTGGTCTGCGATTCCGTCCATTCGTTGAGCAGGTAACGGTGTTTATCGGGCGCCGTCCCCGTCATAATGGAGGCCCAACCGGTCGAACTCCAGGTAGGCGTCAAGGCAATGGCATTGGTGCTGAACCACGAAGTTTGCGCCAAGGTATACAAATTAGGCATCAACTCCGGTATGATGGCCGTATTCAGGCAACCGTCTATTCCGATAATCAACACTTTTGAGGAATCGGGCTCATGCACCCACTGAGGAACTTCGGGATCTGGCTCTACAGGCTCCGCTTCATCCTTGCTACATGCAACAGATAAAATAAGCGCCATGCCAGCCAGGTATAAACACCACTTATTTTTTTTCATACTCCAATTTTCTCAGGCCTTCCTGCACATCAGGATGACTCATAAACAAATTCCACAATAATTGTGAGCGATGATTTTCTATCATCACGGCAACCGGCCCCTGATCAATGGCCAGGTAGCGTTGCGGATACCAGTCGGCGCTTTCGCTGAAAGCATCGTAGAAACCGTAAGGCCCCCACAATTTATCGCCCAGGTCTTCATACAAATGACGCATTACCTGCAAAGAATAGTCCGGTGTATACACGATGGACGACAGGGCCGCCGTAGGCGAAATCACCCCATGGTCGCGCGACGTATCTGCCGCATGTCCGGCATAGCCGGCAACAGAATAACTTGAGGTCATACCCCAGCAATTCTCGCCATAGCCTTTATAGCCTTTGGGGTTCCGTATAGCATAGGCCCGGCTGCCGAGCGTATGGTTTTTATTTTCCTCGAAATAATCACCGTAACGGTCTTTCAGGCCGCGCGGATCCAATCCGAGATAAGAATAATGCGCCCAGAACAAAGGACCGCCGGAAGGCGCTCCCTGATGATAAAACTGCAGGGGATAGCCTTCTGACGCACCGGGTTTCACGATGGCTCCCTTCTCCGCCCATCCTTCATGGTACACTTCGGCCGGCACCCCATGCGTAGGCGAAGCGGCGGCCAGGATATACATGATCAAACATTCATTATAGCCATGCACCGGGAAATTCATTTCCCAGCCACAATTAGGGCTCCAGTGCCAGTAAAGTACATTTTGCCCGTTGCGGTACCAGTCCCACTCCACCTCTTTCCACAGCGTATCAATTCGCGCTGCCAAAGCCTGTTCTTCCGCACTGCCCTGCTTATAATATTGCTGCACACACAACAGCCCCTGTATCAGAAAGGCAGTTTCCACCAAATCGCCGCCATCGTCTTTCCGGCTGAATGCTTTAACCTTTCCGGTCTCTCCATTCAACCAATGTGGCCAGGCGCCATGAAAACGATCGGCATTTTCCAGGAACCCTACTATTTTAGTCAGACGTGCAATACCTTCTTCCCTGGTCACGTAGCCGCGTTCTATACCTGCCACAAGCGCCATGAGCCCGAAGCCGCTGCCTCCGGTTGTTACAATATGCGCATCATTTTGCGGGTATACGCCGTCAATATGCAGACGTTCGCGCGCCAAACCGCTATTCGGTTCGGCACCCTCCCAAAAATAATTAAACGTACGACGTTCCACAGAATCCATCAACGCCTCATCCGATAGCCCGGATGGCGTATGATCTGCGCAAGCGGTCAGTAGTCCGGTAAACGCGGACAAACTAACGGCCAATAGGCCTAAAAAAAGGAATAGAAAACTTTTTTTCACAACTTTAATTATTGAAGGGTTAATGTCAGTGCTTGTACGTCGCGGCTATTGCCACCCACAAAGATATCAAAATCACCGGGTTCTGCCAAAAATTGCAGGTCCGCGTTATAAAATTTTAACGCTTCAACCGAAAGGTCAAAATTAACCGTCTGCGTTTCACCAGAGCGTAACATTATCTTTTTAAACGCTTTAAGCTCTTTTACAGGACGGGTAACCGAACCCACCTTGTCCCGTATGTACAACTGGACCACTTCTTTTCCATCATACTTACCGGTATTGGTCACATCTACCGATACCGTAATGGTTCCGCCGGCGCTCATGGTCGTATTGCTCAAACCCAGATTGCCATACCTGAAGGTCGTATAACTTAAACCGTAACCGAAAGGATAGAGCGGTTCATTGGTAACATCCAGGTAATTTGAACGGAATTTCTGAAACCAGGCGGTTTCCAGCGGGCGTCCTGTATTTTTATGGTTATAGAACAAGGGAACCTGGCCTACATGTTGCGGGAAAGTCATGGTCAGTTTTCCGCAGGGATTGACATCACCGAAGAGCACATCACTGATGGCATGGGCTGCTTCCGTACCGCCAAACCACACATTCAGGATGGCCGGCACGTGTTCATTTTCCCAGTTAAGGGTCAGGGGACGGCCGGTAAAGAGCACAAGCACTACCGGCTTACCGGTCTTCAACAAGGCCTTCAACAGTTCCTGCTGTGCATCGGGGATATTAAGATCGGTACGGCAACTGCTTTCCCCCGTCATTTCTGAGGCCTCACCCAGCGCCGCCACAATAACATCTGCATTTTTAGACACCTGCAAAGCTTCATCAATAAGCGCTTGTGCAGAACGGGACTCCGGTTTAAGCGTACGGCCAAACATAGTACCCCGTTCATTGAAAGCCGGGTCATGGCTCAACTGGCTGCCGCGGGCATAAACGACCTTTGCCTGTTCTCCGGCCACTTCTTTCAGGCCTTCAAGCAGAGAAAGCGGTTTTTTAAGATCGGCCGCCACACTCCAGGTGCCGACCATATTCTCACGTGAATCGGCCAGAGGCCCCACCAACGCAATGGTTCCCTGACGTTTCAAGGGCAATACATTATTATTTTTCAGCAGCACAAAACTTTCGGCAGCGGTTTTGCGCGCCACCGCACGATGTTCCGCCGTATACAATTGTGTGTTGGCGCGTTCTTCGTTGCAGTATTTATAAGGATCCTGGAAAAGGCCCAGCTTGTATTTCGCCTCCAGCATACGGCGACAGGCCCGGTCTATCTGCTCTTCCGTAATTTTACCTGCTTCCACAGCAGCAGGTAACGTAGTCAGAAAACCTTCGCTCACCATGTCCATATCCACACCGGCCTCTAAGGCCCGTGCAGACACGGTTTGCAGATCACCGACACCATGCGCTATCATCTCACTTATACCGGTATAGTCCGTCACCACAAAACCGTCAAAACCCCAATCCGTGCGTAACAAATCCGTCAACAGCCATTTGTTGCCTGTGGCCGGCACCCCGTCAATTTCATTGAAAGAGACCATCACAGAACCCACACCGGCTTCTACCGCCGCCTTGTATGGATAAAGGTACTCATTATACATACGCTGGCGACTCATATCTACTGTATTATAATCCCGTCCGGCCTCAGGCGCCCCATACAGGGCGAAATGCTTCACACAGGCCATAATTTCATCATTGCGGGTTAATCCCCCCTGATAGCCACGCACCATGGCCTTGGCGATCTGCCCGCCAAGATAAGGATCTTCACCGCTGCCTTCCGACACACGACCCCAACGCGGATCGCGTGAAATATCTACCATGGGGCTGTAAGTCCAGCTGATGCCATCGGCGCTGGCCTCTATAGCTGCAATACGGGCCGATTGTTCAATCGCTTCCATATCCCATGAACAAGACAATCCGAGAGGAATAGGAAACACGGTTTCATAGCCGTGGATCACATCCATACCAAAGAGCAGGGGAATTTTCAGACGGCTTTCTTCTACGGCTATGCGTTGTACATCTTTGATCTTAGCCACCCCTTTAATATTAAAGAGACCGCCGACCTTGCCCTCCTTGATTTTTTGAGCTATATCACTGCTCCCCGCCTGTCCTGTGGTAATATCTCCGGCCACCGGCAAATTCAACTGTCCGATCTTTTCTTCCAGTGTCATCTGATGCATCAGATTATCAATATAGCGGTTCATTTCCGCATCCCCTTGCCTGCCTTGGGTACAAGCGCCGAACAAGACGGCGATAAAGCAAAGAATTCCGATATTTCGCATATAATTAATCATGATTAGTATGAAGTAAATCCTAATTTAGTCAAGCCGTCCTTTACCTCCTGCGATTGCATGAAGGTATTCCACAGCAATCCGGTACGGTGATTTTCAATCATCACCACAATAGGTCCCTGGTCAATGGCCAGGTAAGAGGAGGCAAACCAGGACTGGGTGAGGTTGCTGGCATCCTTAAAGCCATAATCACCCCAAAGCTTATTTCCCAATTTGTAATAGAAGAAATGTAAAGCCCTCATAGATTCGGCCGTAGTATAAGGCATATTCGCCAGGGCGGCCGTAGGTGCAATGGTTCCTACATCATTGTTTGGCGAAGACGCCGTATAACCACCGGGAATATCACTGGCCGTAAGTCCCCAATAATCGGCACTATAACCCGCATATTTTTTCGGATTGGCGATGCAGTACGCATTATTAATCCTGGCATGGCTCACATTCTGGGTCCAGTAATTGGCATACTGGTCCGCCAGGTTCCGCGGGTCAAGCCCAAGGAAAGAATAATGGGCAAAGAACATAGGGCCGCCGTAATCGCTCCCCAGGGGCAGGGTAATACCGTAAAATTTCTTACCGTTGCGCATATTACCGTTACGGGCCCAGCCTTCGTCATAAACCACTTTGGGGATTCCGTGGGTAGGCGATGCCGCCGCCAGTACATATACGATCAGGCTCTCGTTCCAACCCGATATTTTCATATTCATGGCCCAGCCCTTATCGGGAGACCAGTGCCAGTACAACACATTCTGACCGCCACGGCGATACCAGTCCCACTCTACATTTTCCCAAATGGTGGTAATATTGCTGCAAAGGCTTATTTCCTGCGGAGTGGTTCCGGCCTTGAAGTATTCACGTACGGCAAGCAGCCCTTGTATCAGAAATGCGGTTTCCACCAGGTCGCCGCCATTATCATTGGCACTGAAAGCGATGGCTTTTCCGGTACTGCCATTGAGCCAGTGCGGGAAGGCGCCATGGAATTTTTCCGTCGAAGAGGCATTCAAAAAGTTTACGATCTTGGTAAAACGGTCAAGCCCTTCCTGCCGTGTAATAAAGCCACGTTCTATCCCCACCAATATGGCCATCAGGCCGAAGCCGCTGCCGCCGGAGGTTACCGTATTGCCGGAGTTAAAACGTTCACGGGCCAGGCCGGAGGTGGGATGCGCATAGTCCCAGAAGTATTTGAAAGTCTGTTCCTGTACCTTGGTCAGCAACGCCTCATCGCTAATACGCGGAAACTTATCCGTAGAATCAATGGAAGTAGAAAAATTAGTCTTGTAAGGATTGAGCACCCGGCCCCCCTTGGAGTTTTCTCCCTCCGGGATATTTATGGTATACTTGCCCATGGCTACAGGCAATGTAGTAGTCTCACACAAAATGGTTTTATAGTCCGAAAAACTATAGGTATAATCTAAAACGCCATTGGAAATAGTCATACATTCCTTGGTAAATACTTCCGGGTTGATTTCTTTGGCCAGAAGGATTTTGATCTGTACTTTTTGCTGGCAGGATACATCTACTACCGTAGCATTATAAGCAGCATAACTGCCATTGACCAGTACACTGTCAACTTGTATTTTCACATTCGTAGGAACCGGTTCCGGCTTAGGGTCCGGATTATCAGCGCCTTTCTCGCAGGCCGTCATCATAACCGCCAGGCAGGCAATAATAAAAAAATATAATAGTTTCTTTTTCATAATAAAAAAAAGAACCCCAAAAACTACCTTAAACTCATTTTTGGGGTTCGGGTAAAGTTGTTTTACCTGTCTACAGGATTAGTCAGCCACTTCAAATTCAGCATCGTACAGTGATTTAACCTCAGTATCGGTCAAAGCCTTGTTGTAGATACGCATTTCGTCCAATTGACCGTGGAAGGTATCCATCCAACCTTCAACAGAATAACCCAATACGTTATTAGCCCAGTAACCGATCACACCGATGTTGGAGTTGCCGACACGGGTATAAAGGTGCAGATCGCCCAGGGGAACCAAAGGATCAACGTCATTTACCTGCGGGATATTGGCTACCTGGCAAGCTTCATATTTCACCCCATTGATGAAATAATCTTTGGTAGAGTTCGCATTGTCATAGCGTACCATGAAGTGGTACCAGCCACCGCCAACGGCCATAGGTGTTTTAGCAGCCGGATCCCACAAAATACCGAATTCATTACGGTTACCAACCGTACGCAGTTGCACTGAGTCGGCAGGACCATCCTGGTAGATTTGCATACCGGCACCCCAATGGTCTGCAGGCTGAGAAGCCACGCCACCGGTAGTAACCACTTCACCACCGCTCAAAGAGAAGATGGCATCGGCGCCTACACGGGCGTTAAATTTCACCCAAAAGGCAACAGTGTAAGCTTTCACCTTGGCAATCGCATCTGTTGCACTATAGGGGAAAGTGATATAAGAAGCATCAGCACCCTGATACGCTTTACCACGTTTACCGGCAACATAAGTTACGGTACCAACGGCTGTACCGGTACGGCTGCCTTTGGTATCATTGGGCGTATCATTGAACGACCAGTAAGCGATCAGGTTGCCCGGAGCAATGTTGTCGGGGTCAAGCACAACAGGACCAGGGCCCGGATCATCTCCGCCGTTATCCTTGTTGCAGGAATACATACTTAAGCCTCCAACCAGCAGAGCTGCTACAAAAAGCCATTTAAAGTTCTTTTTCATAATAAGTTAATTTTAGGTTATAAATAGTTTAATACTAATATCCGGAATTTTGGGTAAGACTGGGGTTCAAATCGCGTTGCCGTTGCGGAATGGGGAACAATGCATTCTTGGAGGTATAGCCCAAGGCTCCCAGGATGCTCTGGGCGCGGTTTGTACGGATCAGGTCATAGAAGCGGTTCTCTTCCAGGGCCAGCTCGGCGCGGCGCTCGTCATAAATATCCTGCAGGCTATAACCGCCCGGCGTAGAAAGGCCCACACGGGCGCGCACTTCATTCATCGCCTGGTCCAGGGTCATGCTTACCGGTACGGCAGCGCCCTGGGCCAAAGCCTCGGCATGCATCAGCAGGACCTCGGCATAGCGCAATACGCGTACATTCTGGTTCATCCCGTAGCCATTATTGGACCATTTGTTATAGGCCGATGGGGTATATGTCTTCATATTATAATAAGGATTGGCGCAAGAGGTACAGATGCTGTCTCCCTCCGGAGTTACCGTACCGCGCACCATCACCGTAGCTTTGATACGTTCGCTTTCTCCACGGCCCGCCAGGAAGGCGCGCAAACCATCACTCGGAACCTTGAAGCCCCAGCCCTGCATATTTTCGGGCTTATTGTTACGCGGCCCCTGGTAATAGGCATAGGGACACATCACATCATCGCGGTTGCCGTCTTGCAGGCCTACAGTAGAACTTTGAACTTCAAACAAAGACTCCGTACCGTTTTCGGCATCAATCCGGAACATCTTATAAAAATTGGTATAGAGTTCATGTTTCCTGGAGCTGATTACCTTATTGGTGTAAAAAGCTACCGAGTCCCATTTATTTTCATACATGAATACTTTGGCATGCATAGCCATAGCACTGGTCTTGAAAACCCGGCCTGCCCATTCCTTGGTATAACCATCCGGCAGATTATTCACGCCGGCCAGAAGGTCGTTATGGATAAAAGCGTAAACTTCCGCTGCAGAAGCCCGCGGCTGCCGGGCCAGTTCTTCAGAGGTCATCACCCGGTCAATGATAGGAACACCGCCAAATGCCCGGACCAGGCAGAAATAAGCGTATCCCCTGATAAAGCGGCTTTCGGCCATCATACCTTCATAGTCTTTGCGGTCTGCCTCCGTCTTGAGGATGCCCTTGAAACTGGGCAGGGTAAAGATGGCATTGTTAGCGGCGCTTACCACCCGGAACAGCGCTTCCCAGTATGCATTAACATGGATATTTGAAGGACCGTACTTAAAGGTATTCAATTCTATCATACCGGCGCCGTCGGTTTCGGAACTACCCTTATCCGCATCATCGCTGGTAATTTCCAGCATGCCGAGGTAAGCAAAACCATGGGTATCTCCATTACGTAAGGAGGCATAGGCATTACTTACCGGAGCAAACATATTTTCTTTCTTGGTGGTATCCAATCCGGTGGCCGGCATTTGCCCTTCCTGCGGGAAAGTCAGGTATTCCGTACAGCCGGTGGCCATTACCATCAAAAGCAAGAGCGTATATATAACTGTGTTTTTCATACGTGTCTAAAAAAAGAGGTTAAAATTTAATTCTGGCACCAATGCTGTAAATAGCCTGCATAGGATACACGTTATTGTCAATACCCGTTTCATTGGGCGCTCCCGAAACTTCGGTAGTAAAGCCGTTATAACCAAACACGGTCAGCGGGCGTTGCGCCGAAGCATAGACCCGGATATCCGGCCATACGGAGCTGGCGGAACGGGGTATGGTATAACCGATCTGCACACTCTGGATACGGATATACGAACCGTCTTCCACAAAGAAAGAGTTAGGCTGTTGGGCCAGGGTTTTATTCATACCGGCAGCCGAAGGATAACTTGTGCTGGGGCTTTCTTTGGTCCAACGATTGTTGTAAAAATCAACATCATAGTTACCTTCAGCAAATACGCCGCGAGACATACGCTTTTGGTTCAAGATTTTATTGCCTAACTGACCTTGCAGGGAAATGGAGAAATCCCAGTTTTTATAATTCAGGCCGAGATCAATACCGCCCATCAGGGTCGGCACCGGGCTACCCAGGTACACAACATCCTTGGCGTCAATTGTTCCGTCACCATTTACATCGCGGAATTTAAAGTCACCCAGTTCACTGCCGGCAGGCGCATCCTTGAGTTCGCTCTTGGTCTGGTAAATACCAGCCACCTCATACCCGTAGAAAGATCCGATAGGCTTGCCTTCTACAGCATATGTAGCCGTAGCGCCGTTAATCACCTTGCCGGGCACCCGTCCGTCCGGACGGTTCTGCACTTCGGTTACCCGATTGTTCAGATAGGTCAGGTTGCCGCCGATGGTATAAGAGAAATCCGTTCCGATCTGGTCTTTCCATTCAATGGAAAATTCCACCCCCATATTGCGTACCGTACCGTTATTTCCCAGGAGTTCACCCACTCCACCGCCACTGGCAATAGGGGCGTTAAACACTACATTATTAGTAGTACGGTGAAAGAAGTCTACGGCGCCGGTTAAGCGGTGTTTCAGGAAGGCATAGTCCACGCCCACATCAAATTCATTCACCACTTCCCATTTCAGATAGTTCTGGTATACGGTCTGCGCACCAACGCCATCAACCAGTACATCATTAAAAATACCGGAGCTGGATCGGCCGGGCTTGCCTACGATATAAGAAGAGTTGGCCGGAACATTATCATTCCCCAACATCCCCCAGCTCGTACGCAATTTGAGGTAGTCAACAACTTTCTGGCTGCTCATAAAATCCTCGGCGGTAATCACCCAGCCTAACCCCACAGAGGGGAAGTAACCCCACTTGTCCTGGAATTTAGAACTGCCGTCCGCACGGAAAGTAAAGGTAGCCAGATAGCGGCTGTCAAAGTTATAAGTTCCACGGAAGAAATAAGACATACCGCGGTTTTTATCCCCACTGTCATTGGCATCGCGTCCGCTGGCCGAGCCGTTTTTAATATATTTCTCACTGTCATCGGTGCCGGGCACATTCAAGGCGCTGCCTTCCACCCAATAAATACCTTCTTCGCGCACAGACATACCGGCCATCAAACTATAGTTATGCTTACCGATGGCATCCGCAAAAACAAGCGTATTGTCAAACAACATTTTAGTCTGCGTGTTATTCTTCTTGGTCACCTTTGAGGTGGTACGGCCCTGAGAGCCCCCCACAAAATATTCCAAGGCATAGTCGCGGCTATTGAAGAATGTCAGGTCCTGATTATACTGAGATTTAAAAGTCAGGCGGTTATCCAAAAATTTAATTTCCAGGAACGCCGTAGGTAAAATGTGGTAACCATCTTCCCGGACATCGTAATAGTAAGCTGAGGCATATGGGTTTCCATAAGAATTACCCAGGCCAACCGACTGCGGCGAACCGAACTTCACAGGATAGGCCGCCTCATTGCTCTCGTCATATACATTATAAGTAGGCGGGTTCAAAAAAGCCTGGAAAAACGCGCCGTCGTTCGGCTTATCATGCACATAGCGCGACACCAGAAAAGAGGCGCCGACTTTTACATACTTGGACACCTGATACTCTCCACGGCCGCGGATATTGAAACGGCTGTAATCATTGCCCATATTCAAAATACCATCCTGGTACAGATAGTTCAAACCCACTGAATAATTAACCTTATCCGTAGCGCCTGATACGTCTACACTATGGCTGGTCATAATAGCATTGTGCAACATCTCTTTATACCAATTGGTATTGGCGCCTTTAAAGTCAGACACTTTTTTGGGTACATAGCCAATGGTATTGACGTTCGCTTCATTCATCAGGGTCACATACTGTTCCGTATTGGTCATCTGCATCAGGTTAACCGGCATCTGTATACCCACATAACCGTCATAAGTAACCCGGGCGTCGCCGCGCTTTCCGCTACGGGTAGTAATCAGAATGACCCCATTGGCCGCACGCACCCCGTAAATAGCAGAGGCAGAAGCATCTTTCAGAATACTCATGCTTTCAATGTCGCCATTGCCCAGGAAGTCAATATTATCCACAAATACACCGTCTACTACATATAAAGGTTTGGCATAATCACCGATAGAACCTACGCCGCGAATACGTATAGCAGGTCCGGAACCCGGAGCGCCGTTATTGATTACCTGTACGCCGGCTACTTTACCCTGCAGGGCCTGCGCCGGATTAGCCGTAGCCTGCTTCTCAAACACATCGGCATTAACCAGGGCTATGGGAGCCGTCAGGTCTTTGGCCTTCTGAGAACCGTAACCGACCATCACCACGGCCTCCAGTTCCTGACCGGAGATCATCGTAACATCAAGCTTGGCGCGACCGTTTACAGCCTCCTCCACATTATTAAAACCGATAAATGAGAAGACCAGCGTAGCATCAGGGTTGACCGTAATGGTATAATTACCGTCTAAGTCTGCTGAGGTCCCCACAGCGGTGCCCTTTACCATAACAGTGGCATTCGGCACGCTTTGCCCGGTCTCATCAATAATCTTACCGGATACGGTAATCTTGTTGCTTTGCGCATAGGCAAGGCTCCCCACAAAAAGCCATACGCCCAGTAAAAGGACGAACTTTTTGCTCCATTGTGTAATTAATTTGTTTATAATCATTGCGTTATTAATAAAAACAAAGGTTAGTTGACATTTATTTAGTATAGGATTAACACTTAATTCATACAAAAGTGGCAGAGATAATTTCGGATGCAAAATTTTGAACATTCATATTATTACTTCATCGAAAATACATACCCCTATTTTACTACTTCATTTCACAATAAAAAATTATAATTAATTATAAAACAACAACTTTATAAAATTGTTATACACTATTAATTGTAATAACTAAAAGGCAACTTTGCAAATATCTGGAATAATTTATGCGCTTTTTAATAAAAAAGCTATCTTTGTAAAGCAGAAGAACAATGAAATGAATAGGCCTATAAAAATATATAGCATTATTAATCTGATAATTATATTATCATCTGTAGTAGTAATTCCATTAACTGCACAGGATTATAACGCTACACCAAAAATTAGTAATTATCAAAATTTCAACACTATAGCATCAAGCCAAAATTGGTCGGTAACACAGGATGAAAATGGACTGCTTTATTTTGCCAATTCGCATGGTTTACTGGAGTTTGACGGTAAGCGCTGGCAACTGCACCCCCTCCCCGGCAAATACGGACTGAGAACGGTCGCCTATCATAAGGATAGCCGACGGCTATACAGCGGTTCCTTTGAAGAATTCGGCTACTGGGAAAGAGATGCATGGGGCAGGATGCATTACCACTCCCTGAAAACACTGGTGGAAGACCCTTCCCAGCTGCATAATGATGAAATATGGTCTATAGTATTCAGAGATAACCAAGTCTTTTTCAGAACCTTTGTCAACTACCTGGCCTATGACGGAAAGGGCATACAGCTGCACAAATTGCCGACGGCCTGCCTGGTACTGAGCAATATCCGTAATATGCTTTACGCCGGAAGCACCACAGGGCTCTATAGTCTGCATAACGGGACGGCGCGCCTGATGCCTAAAGGCGAACATTTTACTAATGAATATCAGCTTTCCGGCATCCTTCCTTTTACAGAGAATCGTTTACTCCTGGCTACACAAAGTAAAGGCATTTTTATACATGACGGGAAAAACTTCACCCCCTGGCACACGGAGGCGGACGCCCTGCTGAAACACGCCCAGATCAACCGGGTCTTAACGGTGAGGGATTCCCTATATCTCTTCGGCACCCTGTTGGACGGCATTGTAGCTATTAACCGTCATGGACAGCTACTATGGCACCTGAACAAGACAAATGGCTTGCAGAACAATACCGTGTTAGGAATGTACGCCGACCGGGAGAATAACGTATGGCTGGCGTTGGACAATGGAATAGACCAGGTGGAAATTAATCCGGCCCTACGCTTCTACAGAGGCAATTACGACAATGTGGAGGCCGTATATGCTATACGGGAGCACAATAACAGGCTGTACCTCGGCACAAATAAAGGCCTTTTCCAATGTCCCCGCAACGGCCGGCATTTTGAAATGATCCCCAATACACAAGGGCAGGTATGGAATTTGTCGGAATGGGGTGGAGAATTGCTGTGCGGCCACAATAACGGCACTTTCCGGATTGATGGAGACAGGGCCGTGGCGATCTCCGGTATTACCGGAGGATATTGCTTATTAGACCTCCCGGGACGAAAAAACGAAACCCTGCTGCAAAGCACCTATACCTCATTGGTCGTATTCCTGAAAGACAGATTGGGACACTGGCAACAAAGCCATGTGGTGGACGGGTTCATGGAACCGGTACGGTATATAGAAGCAGATCATAACCAAATCATTTGGGCGGGACATATAGAGAAGGGCCTGTTCAGGATCCGGCTTGACGAGGAGCTGAAACGGGCGGAATCGGTAATTCGCTATGATAGCATAGACGGAGTTGCCACAGAGCGCATAGGGGTCTTCAAGATCAATAACAGGATCGTATTCACCACCGGGAAAGAACTCTACACCTATGATGAAATCCATAACCGGATTATCAGTTATAACCAACTGAATGAGGTTATCGGACAATTTCGAGATGCGCATAAAATCATAGCGGACAGGGATGGACGCTACTGGTTTTTCCGCAATGATGAAATAGCACTGATAGAGATAGACCATGAGAACAAGGTAAAGCTGATAAAAAAGCTCACCGCCGGCATATTTGACAACCAGCTCCTGTTACAACACGAGTCTGTCTTTAGCAACAAGAACGGCCAGTCTTATATCGGACTACGCAATGGTTTTGTGCTACTGCAACCTTCCGGCTTTAATACTACGCCGCCGACGGCAGTGCTGTTGCGGCAAATAGCCGCTTTCAATAAGGACAAAGAGACCGATACCCTGAAAACAATGCCGGAAACAACTCCGGTGCTACCGGCGAACTACAATAGTATAAGATTTAGTTTTGCCTATCCGGTGTATGGGCTCCATGAGCAAACCGTGTGGTATAAGTTAGAAGGCCTGGAGAAAGACTGGAGCAGGGCGGAAGCTAATTATGAGGCGGCCTACTCCCGGCTCCCCTCCGGTGAGTATAAGTTTATAATCAGGGTTACCGATATACAAAACAACACGGTAGCGCAGCAGGAATTCGGCTTCACCATCCGCCCGGCCTGGTACAGTACCTCTTGGGCCAACCTGTCGCTGGTACTACTGATTATATTGATTACATTAGGAATAAACTGGTTATGGAGACGAAGAGATTCTATACAGCAGTTAAAAGAGCAGGAGTTGAAAGACCTGAGGCATAAAGAAGAACAGAAGGAGAAAGAGCAGGAAATTACGAGACTGACCAATGAACGCCTGAACTCCGAATTGATATTTAAAAGCCGGGAACTAACCAACAGCACGATGTCCATTATACAAAAGGACAATGTGCTGCTGGAACTGAAAAAGGAATTACAGAAGGACAATAGCGCCAAAAATATCTCAGGCATTATCAAGTTCATCAATAAGAACCTGTCTACCGAAGCCAACTGGAAACGCTTCCAGGATAATTTTGATGCGATACACGACCACTTCTTCCATCACCTGAAGCAACGCTTTCCAAGCCTGACACCACATGACCTGCAACTCTGCGCCTACCTGCGGCTGAACCTGTCCACCAAAGAAATAGCACAACTCACCGGCAATTCGGTCAGGGGCGTTGAGGTGGCCCGTTACCGTCTCCGTAAAAAACTGGGACTGTCACAGGAAACCAACCTCAACGCATTTATGATCGAATTCAAGTACTAAGCTTACTGAATGGCTTTCTTGATCTGACGTTTCGATAATGAATAGGGCGCCAACGAGCAGGGGCCGTTCACGCAGCCGCCTTCGCAGGCCATTACTTCCACAAACTGGGCATCCGGTTTCTTGACCATATTCTTCAGTAAATTCTGATTTTTACGGTCCAGGCCTTCTACAGCCAGTGTCTTGTAATTATTACCCACAGCGTTGACAATAGCATCTTTTACGCCGCCCGCCTGTGCATAACCACGTGAGAATTTCGTCACTTCGGCATTGAGCGGCATAGGCTCGCAAGCATTCACCTCCACGCCATAGGCCACCATAAAGGCGCCCAACTCCTCAAAGCTCATAATATAGTCGACTTCCGGCACGGATTCGGCCTCATAACGCTTAGCCAGGCATGGTCCTATAAACACGACATCGGCATCCGGATAAAGGGCTTTGGCCCGTTTGGCGGCATAGACCATCGGGCTGTAGGTATGTGACACGAAAGGTTTAAGCTGGGTGGCATGTTTATCGACCCAGCCAACATAGGCCGGACAACAAGAGGTAGTCATAAAAGGCTGGCCTTCCTGCATACGTTCCACAAATTCTTCGGCCTCAAAACGGGAGGTGTCTTCGGCGCCCAGGGCTACTTCGACTACCTCATCAAAGCCTATTTTTTTGAGCGCTGCAAGGATTTGACCGGGAGCAGCATCAAATTGTCCGTAGATAGCCGGGGCCGGAATAGCCACGACCCGTTTTTCCGGATTATTGAGGCCCTTGAATATATCCACAATTTTACAACGCTCCATAATCGCACCATAAGGGCAGGCCTGCATACATTTGCCGCAATAGATACATTTATCTTTGTCTATATGCTCGGTTCCATCCTCTTTTTTGGTAATTGCTTTCACGGGGCAGGCCTCTTCGCAGGGAACCGGTGTGTATATAATAGCGCGGTAAGGGCAAACTTTCTGGCAAAGCCCGCAAGACACGCAATCTTCCTGCGAAATAGTAGCCTTTCCACCTTTGAAAGAAACCGCACCCTTAGGGCAGTTCATCATACAGGGGCGGCCTTCGCAACCACGGCACATATTGGTCACCAGGTACTGCGACTGCATACAGGCGCTGCAAGCCTCGTGCACTACGGTCAGGATATTCTCCTTCACATTCTTGTTGTCTAAGGCCCGCTGTGCAAAAACCTCCAGGTCGATCAGATAAATCTCCTCCCCCGTTACTTCAAAACCAAGTACGGAAATCAACTTATGCTTGAGAATGTAGCGGTCCTTATGCATACAGCAATTGACCGAGCGCTTGTCCCGGGGACGCATTTCAATGGGGATATAGGTAATCCCCTTTACAAAATTTTGTTCCTTTAACAGCTTAACCAGGCGGATCAACATCTCACGCTTGGTTAGCATAGCGAAATTATCATATAACATTAGCTATTTCCTCTTTTAATATTTGTACTAAATTATTTTTACTGACACCGGCTACCATCTTACCATTGATTTCAACGTAAGGCGGGCTCTGCTGTTTGTCACAATAGCCCAGACAGGGCGAATAAGACACCAACAGATGTTTTTTAATATCATAAGGCAGGTTGTTCACCACACCCTTCAGGTCTGCACCTCCCATGACATAACACATGGTTCCCATGCATATTTTCAATTCGATCTTTGCCATAGTATTTGTTTTTAAATATACACTATTTCTACATCTTTTAAATATTTTGCTTCCAATAAGGACTTTATCTTTTTCACCACATTACGACGGATTTCCAGCTCTACCGGCAAGGTGGGGTCCTGGTGCGCCATATTGATTTTCGTACCAACCAGAAAGGTTATTTTATCACTATTGAGCAAGAGTTTTACCATTTGTTCCGCCGGCCCCTCCTTCTGGCGGTCACGCTCACCGGAGGTCAATATGCGTTCCACCTTTCCCATGGTAAGGATGCCTTCGGTGACCAGGTCCACGCCTTCTATACGCGAAATGGGGGGCAACTCCCGGTCTACAATATTCATATCCAACTCTATGGGTGTATTCCATTCGCGGGACAGGATATGGGCGGTCGTACCGCCGCAGATGACTTTCTTACCGTTGAACTCCCGTACCCGCCGGCTCAGGGTCTTGTCATTTTTCTCATCATAAGGCGGGCCGGTACAAACCAAAAGATTACGCGGCTTACGCATATAAATTACACAACAGCTCGTATCATCCTTAGCCGCATGGCCGTCATTTTTCTCGGCCTGCACCACAATTTTACGCGCCAGGGCCGAGGCTGAAATATCCTGGGTACCGGAAATAGTAGCGGAGATAAAATCTTTTACCCCGTCGGACCAGCCGAAGGGCATACCCATCGAGCCCATGCCCGACTGGCTGACCCCGTCACTGAAGAAAATAATCCGGTCTTCCTTCTCCATGGCAAACTCGGATATCCACAGGGATGTTCCGGCCATTTCATCTTCACGGTCAACCGGTATGACGGCCTTGGGAATATCCACAAAAGCGCCGTTGCGGTAAAGCAGGAAAGAGGGCGCCTCATATTCTACCAGACGCACATGTCCGAAACAATCAATATCACAAATGGAAAAAGTAGAATAACTGATCTTGCGCACCTGGTCCTTCGGCAAGGTTTTGATGATGGACTGGGAGGCCGCAATGATATCTTCATTCATAATGGAAAAATTCAAGGCCATGGAAGCCGTCATGGTGGACAGCACGCTGGCTTTGATACCGCTGCCCAACCCATCGGACAGTACGCTCACCGCACGGCCTTCGTCTTTCATCTTATGGGAGCGAAAGCAGTCACCACACACGATATTGCCGGCTTTGTTCTTCTGAAAGCACTCTACCTCTATGAAATTTTCCCTGGTCCTGAGCACGGCGTTTTAAAAAATATCTTTGTTTTTATTATAGACTTCAATCACAGATTTCAGCGTAGTATCGGTAAAGGCGGCGTTTTCGCCCAGCAATCCGGCCACCTGCTGCACGGTAGACAGGTGATTCTTGATCACCTCTTTCGTCTTTTCAATAATCCAATCCTTTTTAACATTGGGATCTTCCAGGTCCTGCAGCAAGCCGAACACCAAACGGTGCGGCTGTATATTATAAACAGACAGGAGCCACATCCGGTCCTTGTCTTTCACCTGACGCTGTTTGATTTCTTCACCGGTGGTCAGCACCGTCCGGAAAAGATTCCCGAAAGAACAGATATTGCTCAGCGGCGCACCGGCCATGCCGGGACAAAACTCATACACTTCTTCAATTTCCGGCCCCAGTGATACGGCGCAATAGTGGTTCATGTCCACAATGTTCAGGTCTGCGTTTACCAGGATTACCCCGGCCGGTATTTTCTGCAACAGGACGGTGGCTTTATCATGGGCTATTTTGCGCATATATGAAGCGCACATATTATCTTCGGCCCGGCCTTCAAGCATGGCCACGGCAAAGTCCCGGCAAGAGTCGTAACCGCAGCTGCTGCAATTCAGTTCATCCTGCGGCGTGGTTTTCCCGACAGCTTCGAGCGCCTGTTTGATATCCCCCTCCGTGTACTCGGAACGGACGGTCTGGTCATCACAGGTAAACAATTCTTCCAGGTCGAGGTGGGCAAAGTCTTCGCGCGGATTCCCCACCTCCGAATGGTGGACAATCTCATAGCGTTTGACGGCCGGAGAAATATTATTCAGCCGCGCCGGCCCATTCACACAGCCGCCCTTGCAGGCCAGCAATTCCAGGAAGATCGTATCACTATAGGCGTCGGGATTGACGTTTTTCAAAACATCCTTAATGGTAGACAAGTCGGAAAATGCCATATAAAAAGGAGATTTATCCGCCTTATGCAAACCCTCCAGCATTCCGCCTTCAATGGGATACAGGGCGCCCATCCCGGAACGGTAAGGCACGAATTTTTCTTCACTTCCGGCCAGGGCCTCCAACATTACCCCTTCTTTTTCGAACCATGTTTTCAGGTCCCGGAATGTAATGGCCACATCAATCAGGTCCGACCGGCGGTCCGCCTCTAATTTCTTGGCAATACAGGGCCCGGCAAAGATCACTTTAATATCGTTCCCATAAAGTTCTTTCAGCATTTTAGCATGAGCCAGCATGGGAGACATGAGCGGGGTAATCTCCGGCACGGCCTCACTCGAATATTTCCGTATATAATCCACGGCAACAGGGCAGGCAGAGGAAATATACACCCCTTTTCCGGCCGTACGCAAATAACTATCGGTACGTGCGGATACCAATTCGGCGCCCAGGGCCGTTTCCGACACTCCGGCAAAGCCCAGCTGCCTGATACCGGCCAGCAAGGCGGAAGTGGAGACGCCCTCAAATTCGCTAATGTAAGAAGGCGCAAGCGACAAATACACCTTGGGATGTTTACTCAGGGTAAGCCGGGCGCGGGTTAAACCATCACGGACCTTTTTAGCCCCGGTAGGACAGATCTGGGTACAATGCCCGCAATACACACAACGCTCTTCCATAATGTAAGCCTTGTTATTTTCAATGCGGATGGCTTTGACCGGACACTCACGGATACATTTATAACAATCCTGACAACTTTCCGGCTCCGTATATATAGGTCTTAGCATGGAAACTCCTCTTGTAATATTTTATACAGGCGTGATTTGTTCACCTCTTCGTAAACACGGTCATTGATACAGACTACCGGTCCCCTGCTGCATTTCTCTTCGCAAAGATGCCCGGAAAAAGCAACATCGGCCTCCAGTTTATTCTCTTTCAGGTACTGTTGTATCACCTCCAGATTGGCATTGTTTCCACGGGAGAAGCAGGAACTGCCGAGACATATTTTAAGCTGTGCTTTAGCCATATATCAAAATCGCTATCGTTTTTAAAACTTTCAAAGATAGCATTTTTTGATGAATTAATAGCCAACAAAAGCAAAAAAGATAACAAGCAGCTGATTAATAAACAAAAAAAATCGGACGAACCTATGCGATCCGTCCGATTTACGAGTCGGAGTGATGTGACTCGAACACACGACCCCTTGCACCCCATGCAAGTGCGCTAGCCAACTGCGCTACACCCCGATTCAATACCCTAAAAAACGTAAGGGGCTGCAAAGATAGGTATTTTTTATAGATTTGCAAAAATAATTTTGTACATTTGTCATTCCTTATAAATTAAATAAAATCCATGAGTACAGCATCCGAAAAAGTTAAATGTCTTATCATTGGCGGTGGACCGGCGGGTTATACCGCAGCCATCTACGCCTCTCGCGCAAATATACAAACAATTCTTTATGAAGGACTTCAGCCGGGCGGACAATTAACGACCACAACCGATGTCGAAAATTTCCCCGGTTATCCACAGGGTATTTCCGGCACGGAGATGATGATGCAGATCCGGGAGCAGGCAGGACGTTTCGGTGCGGAAATCCGGTTTGGTTCGGTAAGCAAGGCCGACCTTAGTCAACGGCCGTTTATTATCACCATTGACGAGGCCCATACTATTGAAGCGGAGACACTTATCATAGCTACCGGAGCAACAGCCAAATACCTGGGACTCCCCTCGGAAGAAAAATACCGGGGCCAGGGCGTCTCGGCCTGCGCCACCTGCGACGGCTTCTTCTATAAAGGCCTGGACGTAGCAGTAGTAGGCGGAGGCGATACTGCCTGCGAAGAAGCGATTTACCTCTCCAACATCTGTAAAAAAGTATACATGATCGTACGGCGGGATGTATTCCGCGCTTCTCAGGCCATGCAGAACCGCGTATTAAAAACGTCTAATATTGAAGTCCTTTGGGAACATCAAACCAAGGAAATACTGGGCGGCACCAACGGGGTTACCGGCGCCTTACTGGTTAACAAAGCCGGAGAAGAAAAAAGAATTGATATCCAGGGCTTTTTCCTGGCCATAGGCCATACGCCCAATGCCTCGCTATTCACACCGGCGGTCAGCACCGATGGACTGGGCTACATTTGCACCAAACCCGGTACGGCGCGCACCAATGTCCCGGGTGTTTTTGCGGCCGGCGATGTCCAAGACCCCCATTACCGTCAAGCAATTACAGCGGCGGCATCGGGATGTATGGCCGCCAAGGATGCGGATTTGTTCCTGAGCGAGCAATAGATTTTAAAAAAAATACCTACCTTTGCGGCTTATTATGAAATATAAACACTTAGTATATTCATTTGTAGTCACCGCGCTTGTGGTACTATCGGCGGCCTGTACCAGTTCTTTTGACAAGTTGATCAAGGGAAACGACCAGGAACTGAAGTACAAGAAGGCGTTGGAGTATTACGAAAACGGAAAATACGGTCGTGCAGCCCAGCTTTTCGACAATATTTTATTATACTTTCGTGGAAGCCAGCGCGATGATAGCGTCAACTTTTTCCTGGCCAAGAGTTATTACCTGGACGGCGATGTGATGTCATCCGCCCATTTCTTTGACCAGTTCCGCCAGACTTTCCCGCGCAGCAAATTTACGGAAGAAGCCTACTATCTCCGTTGTGTCAGCCTCTACGGAATGACTTACCGGTCTTCACTTGACCCCAAACCGAGTAACCAGGCCCTGGCTGCCATGAATGAGTTTATTTACCTGTACCCCTCTAACCAGTGGTTGAAAGAAACACAAGAGATGCAGGACGATTTGTTGGGCCGCCTGGATGAAAAAGCGTATAATTCGGCTGCACTCTATTATAAAATAGAAGACTACAAAGCGGCGATCATGGCCCTTAAAACCTCGCTCAAAGACAATCCGGGCACACGCTACCGCGAAGAAATCCTGTACCTGATTATGGCCTCCAGTTATCAACTGGCCAAGCACAGCGTTCCGGCGAAACAACGTGACCGCTACCAGGCCGTGATTGATGAATATTATAATATCGCCGGGGAGTATCCCGAATCCAAATACAAAAATGAGGTCAACGATATGCACCGGAAAGCCCTCGATTTTTTAGCCCAGTAATAATATACATTCTATATATGGAAAAAGAAAAAAAAGCAAATGTCCCCGTAAGTACTGTTACCCGTGACGTGATCCGGCTCTCTGAGCCCATCGGCAATGTGTATGAGACTACGATGATTATTGCCAAACGCGCGAACCAAATTGCCGCCGAAACCAAACAGGAACTGAACCGTAAGTTGGAAGAATTCTCCAGCTATACCGACAATCTGGAAGAAACGTTCGAAAACCGTGAGCAAATTGAAATATCCCGCTACTACGAACGTCAGCCCAAGCCCACGTTAATTGCCGTACAGGAACTCATGGAAGGGAAAATCTACTACCGCAAGATAGAAGAACGTCCCGAAGAAAAAAAATAAGCCCTTTACGGGAACACAGATTTTATGCTTGAAGGAAAACACATATTACTCGGCATAACCGGAAGCATAGCCGCCTATAAAGCAGCTATGCTCATTCGTTTATTGACCAAGGCCGGCGCTGAGGTGCAAGTGTTGATGACACCCATGGCCAAGCAGTTCATTACCCCGCTGACTATGGCCACCTTATCCAAGCATCCTATACTGGTGGACTTCTATAACCCTGAAAACGGCGATTGGAATAGCCATATCAGCCTCGGGGAATGGGCAGACTACTACCTTATCGCTCCGGCCTCGGCCAACACCTTGGCCAAAATGGCTAACGGCATAGCCGATAACCTGGTGCTCACCACCTACCTCTCCGCCCGCTGCCCGGTAATCATCGCGCCGGCCATGGACTTTGCCATGTTTGAGCATCCGGCCACCCAGCGTAACCTCTCTTCATTACAAAGCAACGGGGTCCACGTTATCACGCCGACCAGCGGAAGTCTGGCCAGCGGCCTGGAAGGACAAGGACGCATGGAAGAGCCCGAAAAAATAGTGACCTGGCTCGAACAGCTGGAACAGCAGTTGTCCGCAAAAAAAAAAAAACTTGAGGGACTGAAGGTATTAATTACCGCCGGTCCTACCTACGAAGCCATTGACCCCGTACGTTTCATCGGCAACCACTCTTCCGGTAAAATGGGCTACGCCCTGGCCGAGGTACTGGCAAAACACGGCGCCCATGTCAGCTTAGTCAGCGGACCCACTCCATTGAAAACGACAAACCCCGGCATTACGGTGCAGCCTGTGGTCTCCGCCCATGACATGTTTATGGCCACCGGGCAGGCCTTTACCCACTGTGATATCGCCGTATTCTGCGCCGCCGTGGCCGATTTCACACCGGCACAGCCTTCCGCCAAGAAGATTAAACGCGGAAAAGAAGCATTAACCATACAATTGGAACCTACGGTCGATATAGCCGCCACACTCGGAAAACAGAAGAAAGCCGGGCAGCACATCATCGGCTTTGCCCTGGAAACCAATGACGAAACAGCCAACGCCATCAAAAAGATGAGCAACAAGAACCTCGATATGGTGGTGCTCAACTCGCTCAATGACCAGGGCGCAGGCTTTGGCACCGAGACCAACAAGGTTACTTTTTTATACCCGGACGGACGGACCGTAAATTTCGACCTGAAATCGAAACAAGAGGTCGCGGAAGATATTGCGGAGGCGATAGAGGAATTGATACGAAAAAATCAAACATGAAAAAAGTCTTATATATAGTTATATTGGCGCTCTGCTGCTGCGGCCTGTTACAGGCGCAGGAGTTGCGGTGCAACCTTAGCCTGAACACCTCTAAAATACAAGGGACGAACCAGTCTGTCTTCAACACCCTGCAAAAAGACCTGCGCGACTTCATCAACAACACGGCCTGGACCAACAACCGCTTTGCTTCCGATGAACGCATAGAATGCAATTTTTTCCTGACCATCACCGAGCAGCTCACCGCCAGCGAGTTCAAAGGTACGCTGCAGGTACAGTTAAGCCGGCCGGTGTACGGCACCACCTTCAACACGCCGGTACTCAACTTCCAGGACAATGAAATCAGCTTCACCTACATTGAGTACGACCCCATACAATTCAACGAACAGACCTATACCAGCGCGCTGTCTTCCATCTTCGCCTTTTACTGTTACATCATCCTGGGCCTGGACTATGATAGCTTCGCGCTCAACGGCGGCACCGAGTGGTTAAAAAAAGCCGAGCACATCGTCATCAATGCACAAAATGCCAATGAAAAAGGCTGGCGCCCGTATGACGGATCGCGCAATAACCGTTATTGGATGATTGAGAACATGCTCAATTACAAATATGGCCCCGAACGCAGCGCCTATTACAAATACCACCGCCTGGGATTAGATGTGATGAGCAGCCGCATCAGCGAAGGACGCGATGCCGTGACTGAGGCCCTGCTGGATATTCAACGCGTATACCGTGACCGGCCGGACACCTACCTCTTTTTCCTGAAGTTATTCTTCGATGCCAAAGCCGATGAGATTGTCAACATCTACCTTGAGGCGCCCGAACAGGAGCGCCTGCGCGTATACCAGATACTAATGGAAGTAGACAAGCTCAACGAAAAGAAATATACCAAACTGAAAGAACAAACCACTCCTTTTTAGTATGCTGCAAACACTGTCCATAGAAAACTATGCGCTGATTGAGAAACTGGATATCAGTTTCCCAAAGGGCTTAAGTATTATTACCGGCGAAACCGGTGCGGGCAAGTCCATCTTACTCGGCGGGCTCTCACTGATCCTTGGGCAACGCGCCGATATGGCGGTGCTCAAAGACAACACCCGCAATTGCGTGGTAGAAGCCGTTTTTGCAGTCGACGGATACGGGTTGCAGCCCTTTTTTGCAGACAATGACCTTGACTATGACCCCTCGACCAGCATCCGCCGGATCATCAGCCCCAACGGAAAATCCCGCGCCTTCGTCAATGAGATACCCGTCACCCTGAGCGTATTGAAAGAACTGGGGGACAGGCTCATAGACATCCACTCACAGCACCAAAACCTGCTGCTTTCCACCTCTTCTTTCCAGACCTCGGTCATCGACGCCCAGGCCGGCAATGCGGAGCTGCTCCAGGCCTACCAACAAGCCTACAAGGCTTACACCGCCGCTGCGGAAGCCCTTACCGGATGGCAAACTAAGGCGCGGCAGGCCAAGGCCGACTACGACTACCTGCTCTTCCAGCATAATGAACTCAGCGCCGTACAACTGAAGGCCGGAGAACAACAGGAATTGGAAGATGAACTCAAACAGCTCACCCACGCCGGCGATATTAAAACAGCGCTCACCAAGGTCAACCTGTTGTTATCCGGAGACGAATTCTCTACGGAGAACCTGCTGCGCGAAGCCACGCACAGTATGCAAAAGATTGCATCCGTGCTCAGCCCTGCGCAGGAACTGGCGGAACGCCTGAACTCCGCCCGCATCGAACTGCGTGACATCAACGATGAAATCGAAAGTCTCAACGGCAAGACGGAAGTAGCGCCGGAGCGGTTGGACTTCGTCGAAAACAGACTCAATACCATCTATTCCCTGCAACAGAAGCACCACCTCAACACCGTGGAAGAACTCATCGGCCTGCAGGAAGAACTACGCTCCCGGCTCAACAGCATTGAAAACTTCGACCAGACACTGGCCCAGCTGCAAAAGACGCACGACCTGCACTTCAATATGACGGACAGGCTGGCCGGGCAGCTCTCCACCGGACGGCAACAAGCGGCGCCGGGTATCGAAAAGCACATCTGTGACATGCTGCGCGACTTAGGCATGCCGCACGCCCTGTTCCGCGTAGTCATCGGCGAGGCGGACAGCTACCACGCCAAAGGTAAAAATACGGTTTCCTTTCTGTTCTCCGCCAACAAGGAGATGCCGCCCCAGGAACTGACGCGCGTGGCCTCCGGCGGGGAAATATCCCGTGTAATGCTGTGCCTGAAATCACTGATGGCCCGTAGCAGCGGACTGCCTACGATGATATTTGACGAGATTGACACCGGTGTTTCGGGGGACATTGCCGACAAGATGGGGGCTATTGTGCATGACCTCTCCCAAACCATCCAGGTAATTAACATCACCCACCTGCCGCAGGTGGCCAGCAAGGGCAAGGCCCACTTCAGCGTTTACAAGGAAGAAAACGCCGCCGGCGCTACCGTCACCAAAGTCAGGATGCTTAGCCCCGACGAGCGCGTCATGGCGATTGCGCGTATGCTCAGCGGCCGCAACGTTAGCCAGGCGGCCGTGGACAACGCCCGGGAATTACTACAAAACACTTAATAACAAACAACTATATGCGCTTAATTATCCAAGACAACTACGAACAAATATCCAAATGGGCTGCGGCCTACATCGTACAGAAAATAAAAAAATTCAAGCCATCGGCCACCAAGCCTTTCATACTCGGACTGCCCACCGGCTCTTCGCCCCTGGGTGTTTACCATGAGTTGATCCGTCTGCACAAAGAAGGACAGCTATCGTTCAAATATGTGGTTACTTTTAATATGGATGAGTATGTAGGCCTGCCCAAGACACATCCCGAGAGCTATTACTCCTATATGTGGAATAATTTTTTCAGCTGTATCGATATTCCCAAAAACAATGTCAACATTCTTAACGGCAACGCCAAGGACCTGGATGAAGAATGCCGTAAATACGAAGAAAAAATCAGGAGCTACGGCAAGATCCACCTCTTTATGGGCGGCATAGGCCCCGACGGGCACATTGCCTTTAACGAACCGGCTTCTTCCCTTTCTTCGCGCACCCGCGTAAAAACCCTTACCGACGACACCCGCATTGCCAACTCCCGTTTCTTTGAAAACGACATCAATAAGGTACCTAAAACCGCCCTTACCGTAGGGGTAGGCACCGTAATGGATGCCGAAGAAGTGCTGATCCTTGTAAACGGCCACAGCAAGGCCCGCGCCCTGCGTTATGCCGTAGAAGAAGGCGTGAACCACATGTGGACCATCAGCGCATTGCAGCTGCACCCCAAAGGCATTATCGTATGTGACGAGGCGGCTACCATGGAGCTCCGGGTGGGTACTGTGAAATATTTCAAAGAAATTGAAAGCGCCAACCTCAACGCTAAAAACCTGATAAAATAACTTGTTCGACGAGGTCCTTCATAAGTTAGGCCGGTTTTTCCGCGAACACCGCGCCGGTATCTACGCCACCATTTCCCTGCATTTGCTGGTGATGATCGTCTTTTTGTTGTATAATATCCATACGGTTACCGAAGCGGTTTCTTCTTTCGTCTTTGATTTTTCAAAGCAGGAGGAAAAAGCCGCCCGGGAACAAAAAGAAGAACGGCGTAAAACTTTTGAAAAAGAACTCGACAAGATTACCGCTACCGCCTCACGCAGGGACGCCCCCCGCAATGTGGCGGTAGACAAGTCTCAGCAGGCGCTGAAAGACGACCGCCATACCAACCCCTCCTCCATTTACGACGAAGCGCGCAAAGTGCAGGAGCGGCTCGATGCCTCGCGCCGCGCCGTCCAGCAACAACAGGGCGGAGACGTAGTACCCGTGGGGGCGGCCGCCACAGCTGCTGCAAAAACAGAAAACTATAAAGGCCCCTCGGTGCTCAGCTATGACCTGGGCGGTCGTAAGGCGATGCGCATGCCTGTACCCGTATACCAATGCGAGGGCGGTGGCGACGTAACCGTCCTCATAGAAGTAGACCGGAAGGGCTATGTGGTCAATACCCAGATCAAGGTCTCCGGATCGGTAGATAACCAATGCCTGCACGATGCCGCCAAACGGGCCGCCAGAACCACCCGGTTCGCCGCCTCTGCCAATGCTCCGCAACGGCAGAAAGGGTATATTGTGTATCGGTTTATAAAGCAGTAATGCCGCACCGCGCTTAGTGGTGCAGAATGGTGTTGCGTTTATTTTTCAGCACATAATTGGTAATAAAGCGGGTAAACCGCTCGCCCTCGGCTGCAGAAAGGAAGGAGACCCGGATGGGTATATAGAACAACCGCTTGCGTACCTCCTCACTACAATATTCGGCGGCCATACGCAAACGCTGGGCGTCTTTTTCGGTAGTGAATACCGGCAGGCCCGGATGGACGGCTACTGCCGTGTTGATGGAGGCGATGTCCCTTTTGGTGAAGGCGTGGTGGTCCGGGAACCGAAGGTGTTGCTTCACCTGGCTATAGGTGGACAGATGCGCTATGAAAGGATCCGGATGGGCAATACCGGTAAGCGCAACCGTATGTTTTACGGTAAGCGGCAGACTCGCCCCGGGAAACACCGGTTGCGGAAGGCCGTACTCCAAACCGGTAAAATACAAACACTGGTAAGGGTATAAGGCCATTTTTTTAATCATTACGCGCAACTCTATAGGCTGCATCTTAGCCGGGCACTTGGTCACAATCACCACGTCGGCGCGGTGTTTCTGACTCAGGCTGTCGCGCAGGCGTCCATAGGGCAGATAGTGATCCTGGGTGATGGGCTGGTTATAGTCCACCAGCAGGATGGAGAGCGAAGGTTTTACACGGCGATGCTGATAGGCGTCATCAAGAATAACAGCCCCCAGGCGATCGACATCCTGCACCAGACGGCGGATCCCGGCTACCCGGTCGGCATCCACCGCCACGGTCACCTTAGGATATTTACATTTCATCTGCAGGGGCTCGTCGCCGGCAGATGCTACCGTGTCGGTCGTTTCCACATAACGGAAACCGCGGGTTGAACGTTTGTAGCCACGCGAGAGTACGGCTACATTCAGTTTATCTTTCAGGAGCGCTACCAGCAGTTCGGTATGCGGGGTCTTACCGGTCCCGCCTACCGTAATGTTACCCACGGTAATCACAGGCATATCAAACTCTACGGATTTAAAGACCTTCCAGTCATATAATTTATTCCGCACCCACACTACCGAAGCGTAGAGCAGGCTCAAAGGATACAGAAATATGGCTGTCAGCATGTGCATAACTGAAACAATAGGCCTACAAATTTAGTATTTTTTTGGGTATAAAGTCTAAAAAACAGTATATTTGTCGAAATATAGTAAAATAAATATGCAAGTACGCGCCTTAACCGACACCCCCTCCCTTTTTAACCGTTATATTGCTGAGTTGCGCGATGTGACTATACAGCATGATAGTATGCGTTTCCGCCGCAATATGGAACGGTTGGGTGAAATTTTTGCTTACGAGATCAGTAAAACAATGGCTTACACCCCTGTAGAAGTTAGAACCCCCCTGGGAACAGCCATACAGCAATACGCTTCCGAAAGGGTGGTGCTGGCCACGGTATTGCGTGCAGGGCTGCCCCTGCACCAGGGTTTTTTGAATTATTTCGACCGGGCGGAAAATGCTTTTATCGGCGCTTACCGCAAATACGGCGCCAATCACCAGCAATTTGAAATTCAGTCCGACTATATTTCTTCACCGGCGCTTGATGAAAAAGTACTTATCCTGATGGATCCCATGCTGGCCACCGGTTCTTCCATTCTGATTACGTATAAGACATTGATGGAGCGCGGTACGCCGCTGCATACGCATATTGCCTGCCCCATAGCCAGCCGCCGCGGTGTAGAGTACCTGCAAGCCAACCTGCCGGGCGACAAGGTTACGCTGTGGGTGGGCGAAATCGACCCTTCACTGACCGACCAGTCCTATATCGTACCGGGCCTCGGCGATGCCGGCGACCTCTCTTTCGGACCAAAGCTGTAAAAGCGGACCCCGACGGCTACCGGCTGGAAATTGCACCTGAAAGGTAAAGCCTATCTGGATTTCTTGCGCACCCGTGAGGTGGGGATATTCAACTGTTCCCGATACTTAGCAATGGTACGGCGGGCAAAATTAAAGCCTTCTTTTTTCATCATCTCGGCGAGTTCCTCATCGGACAGGGGCTTAGTTTTGTCTTCGTTATCAATCAGCTCTGCGAGGAGTTTTTTGATGTTGCGAATGGATACCTCTTCACCCGTATCACTGGTAGCGCCTTCGGAGAAGAACTGTTTCAGGGCAAAAATACCAAAGTGGGTCTGGATGTATTTGCTGGTAACCACCCGCGAAATGGTAGAAATATCAAGGCTGGTACGGAGCGCTATGTGTTTTAAGGCCATGGGGCGCAACAAACTTTCATCGCCTTCGAGAAAATAATCATGTTGGTAGTCCAAGATGGCCTGCATGGTACGCATAAGCGTATCCTGCCGCTGCCTGAGGGCGTCGATAAACCATTTGGCCGATTCGATTTTTTGCTTCAGGAAGATCACGGTATCCTTGTCTTGCCGGGTCTTAGCCCGCTCTTCACGCTTCAATATGTCCTGATAACGCTGGCTGATGCAGAGGTCAGGAATGGAGTAACGCGGCATGGTCAGGCTGAACTCCCCATTGCGGATTTCCAGGAAGAAATCCGGCACGACATGAATGGAACGGTCGTCGCTATTGTCTATACTGGCGCCGGGCTTGGGATTGAGGTGCACAATCATTGACAAAGCCTCCTTGAATTCCTCATCAGTCAATCCCAGGCTGGCTTTTACTTTGTCATAATACCGGTTACTGAATGCTTCAAATTGCTCCGATAATATGCGGACCGCTGTTTTTATAGCGGGGCTTTGTGTCTTGCTGTTCAACTGGATCAACAGGCATTCCTGCAGATTGCGCGCCGCCACCCCTACGGGTTCAAAGTGCTGGATGGTTTTAAGGATTTGTTCCAGCTCTTCTTCCGAGCTTTCTATATTCAGGCGGAAAGCGATATCATCCGCCAAGGCGCTCAGGTCACGGCGCAGGTAACCGTCATCGTCAAGGCTGCGGATAAGGTATAAGGCCAGGGTGTAGTGCGGTTCCGTCAGGTTCGTATACCCCAATTGCATTTCCAATTGTTCGTGCAGTGTTTCTTTGACCGACAGGGTGGGAAAATCCGTAAGGGAAGAAGAAGAGGAGGAAAAAGAGTTATAGGGTTTGGCCGAAGATTCATGGCTCACATAGTCTTCAATGCTAACATTTCCGGTATCCTCATCACTATCTGTCTGTTTGACCTCTTCAAGGGCCGGATTTTCTTCCAGCTCTTTCTCTACCCGTTGCTCCAGTTGTAATACCGGCATTTGTAACATCCGGATCACCTGTACTTGTTTGGGCGAGAGTTTTTGCTGTAAAGATTGTTGAAGGACTTGTTTGAGCATGACTTTGTCTTTATAACCAAGGCAAAGATAAGCATTTTATCTTAATTTAGCGACCAGGTCCCACAAAATCACGCCTATGCTAACCGATACATTTAAAGAGTGTTTCGTACCATGCTGAGGAATCTCCAAGACCATATCGCAGCGGTCTACCACCTCTTGCCGCACTCCTTTTACCTCGTTGCCAAATACTAAAGCATATTTATGGCCCTTTTCCAGATAAAAATCATGCAACATCACACTATTTTCGGCCTGTTCCACGGCAAGCAGGGTGTAGCCTTCGGCCTGCAGCCGGTCAAGGGCGGACAGCGTATCTGCTTCGTAGCGCCAGCAAACCGTATCTTCGGCCCCCAGGGCGGATTTATGGATTTCGGCGCTGGGCGGTACGGCGCAAATACCGCAAAGGTAAATTTGCTCCACACGAAAGGCGTCGGCCGTACGGAAAGCGGCGCCAATATTGTGCTGGCTGCGGACATTGTCCAACACCAGGGCTAAAGGAGCCTTCTGCGCGGCTTTAAAGGCCTCGGGAGTCAGGCGGTCCAGTTCGCTGTTTAAAAGTTTGCGGGACATATCAATTTCAGCAGGAAATTTTCTCTACCCGCCGTTCATGCCTTCCGCCCTCAAAGGCGGCGGTGAAAAATTGCAGGAGTATTTCCTGCGCCGTGGCGTTATCAATAAAACGGGTGGGCAATACACAAATGTTAGCGTTGTTGTGGTTACGGGTGAGGCGGGCAATCTCCGGAATCCAGCACAGCGCCGCGCGGATACCCGCATGTTTGTTCAGTGTCATGGCCATGCCTTCTCCGGAACCGCAAAGCCCCACGCCGATTGCCAGCTCTCCGTTTTCTACGGCGCGGGCCAGCGGGTGGGCTACATCCGGATAGTCCATGCTATCCACCGAATGGGTGCCGAAGTCTTTCACCTCAATACCCTGTTGTTGCAACCAGGCTTTAATGAATTCTTTTTGTTCAAAGCCGGCATGATCTGCGGCTATTCCTATGGTTTTATACGGTATCATACCACAAAGGTAGATAATTTTACGCCTCCTCCAAACTTTTCCCGGCAACCCTCCGCCACCACTTCTCCCCACCCCAATACAGCAGCGGTGCGGTAAGTAATCCGCCGATTACATCTATCAGGTAATGCGCTTTGATGTATACGGTGGAGGCGATAAGTAGTAGGGCTATAGGCAGCAGGCAGTAACACAGCTTACGCCCGTTGTTGAAAAACAGGATAAGCAGGCAGGTCACCGTAATGCCCACGTGCGAGCTGGGGAAAGCGCCGGTGGGCTTCTCTCCCATTTCCTGCAGGAAAACCATAAGGGCGCGGAAGGGCTTGGTGTAAGCCGTGGCATTGTCGGGCGCCGGAAAATAAAATTGCGGGCCCATCACCGGGATGAAAATAAAAATAAGGTAATAGGCAAAGAAAGCGAACATCAGGATAAAGGCGGCCTTGAAACCGCTCTCCCTGCGTTTCACGCAAAGGCTCACCACCGTACCGGCAATGATGAAATAGTAAGACAGGTAGGCAAAGTTCATCAGTTCGTTCATCCAGCCCCAGGGCACCAGGCGGCTGAATTCCAGGCTGGGCTGACAACCGAACCAGGCGGTGTCTATATCCATAAAGAATTGATCCAGGTTGCCAAAAAAGCAACTATGGATGTAGTAGGTTTCGGGATACCAATAGGCAATCAATGCCAGTGGCCATAATTGGCGGATAAGCGTCGTGAACTTGTTTGCCGTAAACTGCGCCAGCAATAAAACACCGACGATCACCAAAACACGCATGCCCAGCAAACGCAATAATACTCCCGGGTCAGTGGCGCCGGGCCATAGCAGGTATAATGCTGTGCATACGGCATAAAGCAGTGTCAACCCTTCAATAGGGTATAATTTGGGAAGGCGCAGGGCCATAACTAAATGTTTTCTTTGATGAAACAGCGGGTGCGGAACAGGAATTCTTTTTCGTAGTTATCCCAGATGCCTACGGCATTGGTATTGGTCTCCAACTGTGAGGAGGAGATGGCTATTTTCACGTTGTGCCTGATGTAGGATTTATTCATCGCTACGTAATACAGCGAATGAATACCCCGGTGTTGCCAGTCGGGGTGTACGCCGTTGACATACAAATCTATTTCCGAGTACTTGTTCAGCGCACGGAGGATATGAATGAAGCCAAAGGGGAATAGTTTTCCTTTAGCTTTCTGGAAGGCCCTGGATAAGGTGGGCATACTCAGTCCGAAGCCTACAACGTCATCTTTCTCATCAACAATAAAACAGGCCAGTTCCGGGCGGAGAAATGAGAGATAAGACTTGATATAGTAATCAATCTGACGGGGCAGCAACTTAACGAAACCGTGAATCCCTCCCTCATCGAAAGCGGTATTCATCGTTTCAAAAAATTTATGCGCATAGGGCAGTACGTCTTTGCGCTTATTGAATACCAAGACTTTCAACTTGTATTTTTCGGCAATCAGTTTATTGATCCGCTCTACCTTCTCGGGGACGTCCTGCGAGGCGTTGAAACGATACTGCAGCCAGTCGACTACTTTTTTGTAGCCGTGCTTGTCTAAGTGTACAGGATAGTAAGGATAGTTGTACGGGCTGATAATGGGCGGCAGGTGTTCGAATCCCTCCACCAGCATGCCCTGATGGTCAAAATCCGTAAAGCCCATGGGGCCCTGCACGGCCGTCATGCCCTTGCTTTTGGCCCAGGCCTCAGCCGTCTTCAGCAGGGCGCCGGAAACTTCTTCGTCATCAATGAAGTCTATCCAGCCGAAACGCGCTACCCGGTTATTGTATTTCTCGTTGGCCCGATGGCTGATCATGGCGGCGATCCGCCCTACCAGCTTGTCGTTCTTATAGGCCAGAAAATAAGCTGACTCACAAGCGCCGTTGTCAAACGACGGATTACTGTCTTTCGACAGGGTTTTCTTCTCGTCCGCTATCAAAGGCGGAACCCAGGTAGGATGCCCTTTATAAAGCTCAAAGGGAAATTTAATGAATTGTTTTAACTCCTTGGCGGTTTTTACCTCTTTGATGCTTACCATACGGGGGTATTTATTTGATAATTTCCAATTGACGTCCCAGCTTATGCATTTTTTCCAACGCCATTTCCAATTGCGGACGCGTATGGGTTGCCATGAGGGAGAAACGGATCAGGGTAGACTCGTTATTTACCGCAGGCGACACTACCGGATTTACGAATAAACCATCTTCCAGCGCCATTTTGGTGAAGAGGAAGGTCTTGTGGTTATCACGGATATACAAGGGAATAATCGGTGAGCAGGTATGTCCCGTATCCCAACCCATATTACGGAAAGCGTCCAGACAGAAGCGGGTATTGTCCCACAGGCGTTCCATACGCTCGGGTTCGCTGATCATGATGTCCAGGGCGGCCAGGGCGCTGGCGGCTGAGGCCGGCGTAATACTGGCGCTGAAAATCAATGAGCGTGACGTATGTTTGATGAGGTTGATCGTATCGGCGTCAGCAGCGATAAAACCACCGATGGAAGCCAGGGACTTGCTGAACGTACCCATGATGATGTCCACCTTGTCGGTAAGCCCGAAGTGCGATGAAGCGCCGCGGCCCTGCTCGCCGATCACCCCCAGGGAGTGGGCGTCATCAACCATGATATTGGCATTGTATTTTTCGGCCAGGCGTACGATTTCAGGCAGGTTGGCGATATCACCTTCCATACTGAAAATACCGTCCACGACAATCAGCTTAACTTTATCGGCTTCGCAACGTTCCAGCACTTTCTCCAGAGATTCCATATCATTGTGCCGGAACTTTAATGTTTTGGCAAAGGACAGGCGGGAGGCTTCTATGATAGAAGCATGGTCCAGCTCATCAAGGATGATATAGTCATTCCGGAAAGTCACGGTAGGGATGGCACCGAGATTGGATTGGAAGCCGGTACTGTACACCAGGGCGCCGTCTTTACCCACAAATTGGGCCAGGCGGTTTTCCAACTCAATATGGATGTCCAGGGTACCATTCAGAAAACGGGAGCCGGCACAACCGGAACCATATTTTTCAACGGCCTTGATGGCGGCTTCTTTCACCTTGGGATGATTGGTGAGGCCCAGATAGCTATTGGAGCCGAACATCAATACCCTTCGCCCGTCTATGGTTACTTCAGCATCTTGTTCCGATTGAATGGCACGGTAGTACGGGTACACTCCCGCCTCCTGCACCTGTTGTGGGTCACGGTATTGCGCAAAGCGCTCGCGCATGATGTTTGATTTTGTCATCTATCTTAATGTTAATTAAAAAGAACGGGCAAAGATAGTAAAAAAAAATTATATTACAGGTAATTTTCTATAGGATCGCAGGAACACACCAAGTTACGATCGCCATAACCATTGTCTACCCGGGCTACATGGGGCCAGAATTTATTGTCGGCAATCCATGCCAGGGGATAAGCCGCCTGAGTCCTCGGATAGCTGTGTTTCCACTCATCGGCGGAGACTTCCATGGCCGTATGCGGCGCCATTTTCAAAGGATTGTCTTCGGCATCCAGCGCTCCGGACTTAATGGACTCACATTCCTGTTTAATGGTGATCATGGTCTGGATAAAGCGATCAAGTTCCGCCAGGGATTCACTTTCTGTAGGTTCCACCATCAGGGTGTCAGGTACGGGGAAAGACAGTGTCGGGGCATGGAAACCATAGTCCATCAAACGCTTGGCAATATCCGTAGCATCTACACCGTATTCTTTCTTGAAGCCGCGCACGTCAATAATGCACTCGTGGGCCACACGGCCGGTTTCTCCGGTATAAAGGGTGGTATAGTGTGATTGCAGTTTAGCCGACAAATAGTTGGCATTTAAGATCGCCATCTCGGTAGCCGCCTTAAGGCCTTCGGCGCCCAGCAGCTTGATATAGGCGTAAGTAATAGGCAGGATCATGGCGCTGCCGTAAGGCGCCGAAGCCACGGCATGGATAGCCTTATCACCGCTTACTTTCACCAAGGGGTGTGAGGGCAAAAAGGGCGTCAGGTGACTGGCCACGCCGATGGGCCCTACGCCGGGACCGCCGCCGCCGTGGGGCATGGCAAAGGTCTTGTGCAGGTTCAGGTGGCAAACGTCGGCTCCGATGAAGCCCGGATTGGTCAAGCCTACCTGGGCGTTCATATTGGCGCCATCCATATATACCTGTCCGCCGTTCTTGTGTACGATGTCTATGATTTCGCAGATACGGCTTTCAAAGACGCCGTGGGTAGAAGGATAGGTAATCATCATACAGGACAATTGGTCCTTATGTTGCTCCGCCTTTGTACGCAGGTCGTCGACATTGATATTACCCTTCTCGTCACAGCTCACCAAGACAACCTGCATGCCGGCCAAACTGGCGCTGGCAGGGTTGGTACCGTGGGCGGAGGTGGGGATCAGCACCAGATTACGGTGGCTGTCGCCATTGGCCGCATGGTAGGCGCGGATCACCATAAGCCCCGCATATTCTCCGGCAGCGCCGGAGTTGGGCTGTACCGATACGGCGTCAAAGCCGGTAATCACGGCCAGGTCATGCTCCAGTTCTTTAATCAACTGCAGATAGCCTTCCGCCTGGTCGGCCGGCGCATAGGGATGTACATTGGCAAACTCGGGCCAGCTCAGGGGCAGCATTTCCACCGCCGCATTCAGCTTCATAGTACAAGAACCCAATGAAATCATGGAATGCGCCAGAGAAATATCACGGCGTTCCAGTTTCTTGATATAACGCATCATCTCTGTTTCGGAACGGTTGGCGCGGAATACTTTTTCGGTAAGGATAGCCGATTCACGCGGCATTCCAAGGCTTTTCAGCAGATCCGAACATGTCCCCTCCTGTTTGAGCCCGAAAATTTCTATAACAGCCAACACTTCTTCACAGGCGGTCACCTCATCAAAGCTCAGGCGCACGGTATCGGCCGAAGGGTAATAAAAGTTGAAGCCTTTGGCCAGCGCCTTGCTGCGGATAGCTTCCGCATCTACGCCTTTTACTTCGATCGTATCAAAGAAGTACTCTTCAGCCAGTACATAACCGGCGTCTTTCAATTTTCCGGCCATTACCGCCGCCACTTTATGGGCGTGGCCGGCTATACGTTGCAAGCCTTCTGCGCCATGATACACGGCGTACATGCCGGCCATGGTAGCCATCAGGGCTTGTGAGGTGCAAATATTAGAGCTGGCTTTCTCCCGCTTGATATGCTGCTCGCGCGTTTGCAGCGCCATACGCAAGGCGGTATTGCCGAGACGGTCAACCGACACGCCGATAATACGGCCGGGGATATTCCGTTTGTACTCTTCTTTGGTAGCAAAGTAGGCGGCAGAAGGACCGCCGAAACCAACCGGAATACCGAAACGCTGGGTGCTGCCCACTGCAATATCCGCGCCCCAGGCTGCAGGTTCTTTCAATACGACCAGAGACAGGATATCACAGGCCGCCGTAACCAGCACGCCCTTTTCATGGGCCTGGGTACAGAAGGCGCTGTAATCGCGCACCGCACCGTTAGCGGCAGGGTATTGGACGATGGCGCCAAAACATTTTTCATCAAAAGCGTAAGTATCGTATTTACCCAGTATGATGTCTATACCCAGCGGCGCCGCGCGGGTAATGAGTACGTCCAGGGTCTGGGGAAAGATATTTTCATCTACAAAGAGCAGGTTTTTTCCGGCCTTTACCGCCTCGCGCGAACGAAGATCGAACATCATCTTCATCGCCTCGGCGGCGGCTGTTCCTTCGTCCAGCAGAGAGCAGTTGGCTATCTGAAAACCGGTAAGGCTCATCACCATGGTCTGGAAGTTCAACAGGGCTTCCAAACGGCCCTGGGATATTTCCGCCTGATAGGGCGTATAAGAAGTGTACCATGCCGGATTCTCAAACACGTTGCGCAGGACTACAGGCAAGGTAGCCGTACCATACCAACCCATTCCGATAAAAGAACGGAAAGGCTTATTTTTATCTGCAATACTTTTGATTTTATGCAGGTAGGCATATTCACTCAAAGGAGCGTCCAGGACCAAGGCTTGCTTCAGGCGGATGTCAGCAGGAACGGTTTGGCTGATCAACTCATCCAGGGAGGCAGCGCCCACGGCCTGCAGCATTTGTTGAACTTCACATTCGCGGGGGCCGTTATGGCGGTGTACAAATTTATCGGTCGACATAAAAATTTAGGAGATTAAAGGATTAGGATATTAAGAGATTAGGATAAAGACTATTTAGGATAACCCACGGTTTGGGTAATTACGATATGCTGATTATCGGAAAGTTTCATGGCCTTGTGCAGGGAAGGGCTGTCAAACATGGCGCGCACCACCGTACCCAAGCCTTCGGAAGCGCAAAAAAGATAAACATTCTGCGAAATAAAACCGGCATCAATATACCAATAGCTGTCTTTCGGTTGTTTTTCAGCATCCGCCACCGTTATAATATTCAGCGGCGCTGTGGCCGGGAAATCCTGTTTGCCGGTCAACTTCCGGATATCCCCCTTCACTTTCTGCTCAAGCAGGTTATTTTTAGCATCATACCAATAACAACCCGAGGCCATGACCACATAAATTTCCAGTTCCTGACGGTTACTGGCTGTAGGCGCCGTACGTTTATCACTGCGGTTGAAGCCATTAGCAGCCCACAAAAGGTTCGACAGGGTCTGTTTATCTAACTCTTTAGCAGAAAAGACTCTAGACGTCTGTCTTTTGCTAAGCGCCTGCATAAGAGGCGCTCCGCCATCTATTTTAGGCGCCGGCAATTTAATGTCCTGTGCATAAATTTTCGTACAAAACAGTAAGCAGGTGAAAACAAGAAATATATACTTTTTCATAGGAATAAAGTTTTGAACAATAACCTACAAATGTAACCATTTTTTCCGAACATTCCACAAAAAATCCCTATCATTGCAGTTCCTTTACACAAGGAACCTAAGTAAACAATTAATTCAAGACTATGGTAAATTTAGGAACATTAACAAAAGAATTGAATGCCCGGCGGGAAAAGGCGGAGCAAGGCGGCGGCGAGAAAGCCATTGCCAAGCAGATAGCCATGGGTAAACTTCCGGCCCGTGAGCGCATCAAGCACCTGCTGGATGAGGGTTCGTTCCATGAGTACGACCTGTTTGTAGAACATGATGCCCGTGAATTCGGCATGGACGGTAAAGAATTACCCGGTGACGGTGTAATTATCGGTACCGGCACTATCCACGGCCACCCAGTAGCAATTTATGCACAAGACTTTACGGTCGCAGGTGGCTCCCTCGGGTCCATGCATGCCCGTAAAATTGTAAAAATGATGGACTACGCCTTACGTATGCGTATTCCGTTAATCGGTATTAACGACTCCGGCGGAGCGCGTATTCAGGAAGGAGTGAACTCCCTGGCCGGTTACGGTGAAATTTTCTTCCGTAACACCCTGGCCAGTGGTGTAATCCCTCAGATTTCCGTAATACTCGGCCCCTGCGCCGGCGGTGCGGTGTACTCCCCCGCCCTTACCGATTATGTTTTTGTAGTGGAAAACATTTCCAAGATGTTCATCACCGGTCCCGAAGTTATCAAATCGGTATTGGGTGAAGACATCTCACAGGAAGAATTGGGAGGCGCACTGGTACACAGTGAAATCACCGGCAACGCCCATTTCTATGCCCTCTCCGAGCAACAGTGTTTTGACCAGATCAAGACGCTCTTGTCTTACATCCCCTGGAACAACAACGCCAACAGCCTGATTCAGGTAGCGGCCAAAAACCCCGACAAGAAATTCAATATTGAAAAGATTGTCCCTGTAGACCCCACCAAACCCTACGATGTACGCGATGTGATCCGCTCCATCACCGATAGCTCGGAGTTCTTCGAGGTACAGGAAAAATGGGCGGGCAACATTGTTGTAGGTTACGGCCGCATGGGTGGACGCACTGTAGGTTTCGTAGCCAACCAGCCCATGGTAATGGCCGGTTGTTTGGACTGTGACTCGTCCGACAAAGCCGCCCGTTTCATCCGCTTCTGCGACGCCTTTAATATCCCGCTGGTAACCCTGGAAGATATGCCGGGCTACCTGCCGGGTATCGACCAGGAACACGCCGGAGTTATCCGTCACGGCGCCAAGTTGCTGTATGCTTATAGCGAGGCTACCGTACCCCGTATTACCGTAATCCTGCGCAAGGCTTACGGCGGAGGTTATATTGCCATGAACTCGCGCCACCTGCGGGCCGACTTCGTGTTTGCCTGGCCGACGTCCGAAATCGCCGTAATGGGCCCGGAAGGCGCCGCCAACATTATTTTCCGCAAGGAAATTACGGAAGCAGCCGACCCCAACGCCATGCGTAAACAAAAGGTGGATGAATACAAGAAAAAATTCGCCAACCCCTATGTCGCCGCTTCCAAAGGCTATATCGATACGGTAATTGAGCCGAAAGACACCCGCAAATTCATCCTGCATGCCATTGAGGTATCCAAGGACAAGAACGTGGGACGTCCTCACAAGAAACACGGCATTCCACCATTTTAAACCGTATGACTATGGAAAAAGCAAAACAAATCATACGGGTGTTCGAAGAAGGCCGCAATTACGAAACGACCTACACCAAGAAATACGAGCACCGTCAAGCCTGGCTACGCCCCAACCCCGAAGAAATCAAATCTTTCATTCCGGGAACAGTAGAAAAAATCATGGTGAAAGAAGGGGAGAAAGTAGTAGCCGGACAGGAAATCATGATCTACGTGGCCATGAAAATGCACAATGTAATTCGCGCTCCCTTCAACGGGAAAGTGGAGTCGATTGTAGCAAAAGTGGGTGATCGCCTGCCCAACGGCAAGCTGATGATGGTCATTAAACAAGATGCCCCGGCCCCCGAGAAGAAAAAGAAAGCAAAACGTTAGGCCTTTCTCCGTATAAATGTAAAAACAGGAAGAAAACGAGGTGGTTTTCTTCCTGTTTTTGTTGAGAAGTATAAGTCGCCATATTCCATCCGTATATCTAAGAAGAATTTTGGGTTTGAGCATGGGATAAAGTCAGTGCCGCTGTATGCGGCTTTTTGTATTTAAAGCATTATAGGAAAGTTTTTTCTTCCCGCCACATCACCCATGTACACCGGACATCGTTTGTTGCCGGGTTTTCCGCCGGCCCCACCTGCGCCCTGATTTGCAGCTGCGGAACGGCAGGCGCCTGCTTCACCGTGACAGAATCACGGTACGCGCAGCCCAGCGAGTCACTCACCAATACCTGGTACGTTTTGCTGTATTCAATGACATAAGCCGGCGCCTGCGATGCGCCCTGATCCCAGCTATACTGCTCATATTGATCTTGCAGTTGTAGTGTATGCCGGTGGCCTTCGGTAAAGACCGTATCACAGGAAAAAACGATACGGTGCTTGTTACAATGATAGAGTTTGGCCAGGAAGACCTCTTCCTTACCCGCTGCAGCGATCAAAGCCCGGCGGTTCACGGTGGCCGTGTCCCGGAAAAGGCCACCCACATACACATGCCCCTGCGGATCATGATGCATAGACAGCGGGTACTGCTCGGCCGGGGCGCCCATGGCCTTGACCTCCTGCAACGCTCCGCCGGGACTCAGCGAGGCCACAAAAACATCACAGGTAGTATTGCCCAGGGCTACCGTATCCGCCCCCGAGAGCAAGGCGCCGGAATAAAGTCCCGTAGCTATTATATGTTGTCCGGGATGGCCGGACACCTCAAAGAGCTTGTCATAACCCGCACTGCCCAGCTGTTGTTGCCAAAGCACGCTGCCGGCGCTGTCCAGCGCCGCTATAAACATATCATTGTTGCCTATAGCATAGAGGCTGCTTGCGCCCGCCACCAGTGAGTCTGCAAAATTACCGCCCACAACCAGACGACCATTGGCCGCTGTAGCGAGGCTGCCCACCTGGGCATTGCCCGCCGAAAAAGGCGTGTAGGTGTTGGTGATCTCGCCCTCCAGGCTGCTTCTTGAGATAAATACCTGCCCGTTCTCCTCTCCTCCCAGCCACAGGCTATCGCCCTGCAGGTGCATGGCGGTAATGCGACTGCTTTTGACTGCGCTAACAGAAGCGCCGGCGCCGGAGGGCTCTCCGGGCTGCCCGGCCCAGCGTAACCGCCCCAGAGTATCCAGACTCAGCAGCAGGGAACTGCTGCGCCCCCCGGCGCTTAAGCGGTGCTGCTCATCGAGCACCAGCTGCTTATCGAAATAGCCCCCGGCATAAACATTCCCGGACGTATCGGCTATAACGGACGTGATATAATGGCCGGGCCGGGCGCCGAAGCTGCTTACCCACTTCAACTCCCCCTCCGCACTATGACAACTGATAAAAAGATTGGTATTTTCCTCGCCTGCCACCTGTGTGCCGAAGCGGGCGGCCTTACCGCTGAGCCCGGCAGTATAGATCAGGCCGCCGGGGCTTACATACATGGCGGTGGGATAATCCGGAGCTTCGCTTCCGCCCGAGCTTAGCCAAAGTGCCTGGCCGGTTGCGTTCAGCTTGACCCAAAAAATATCGCGCTGTCCGGCCGTAACGGCGCTAAGTGTATCGAAGCGCAGCGTGTCCGAAAAATTGCCGCAGAGGTAGATATTACCCACACTGTCACAGCGCGTGGCGCAGAGATGTCCGTCACCGGTATTGATGGCCTGGGTGGCCCAATGCCAGCGCAATTGCTGGGCCTGCGCCGCGGTGATGCACAATAAGCACACGGCCAATAGCGCCGTCTGAAAATAATGGAGTTGTTTCATAGGTGGAGGATAGTTATTGTGCTTTGATGAATAGTTGGGTGAAAGCGCCGTCAAGGGTATTGAGCTGGAGCAGGTATTGGCCCTGGCGAAGGGAGCTGACGTCTATCTGCAGCGCCTTCTCCTGTCCGCTGCAGTGGGTCTGGTTGTATAGCTGAGAGCCGCCCACCTCTATGATCCGGTAAAAGGTGATGCCCGACGGGGCTATGACATTGAGCAGGTAATCCGCCGGATTGGGATAAAGTATCAGCGGATTGTCGTCCTGCGTGCTAAGGCTGAGCGGGTAGTCCTTTGAGGCCGTACAGCCGGTTTGCAGGCTGGTGGCGCTAAGGACGACGGTATAGGCGCCCGTATCGGCATAATGATGCAGGTGCATGGCTTTATTTTCGCCGGTGGAGCCATCGCCAAAATCAAGGCTATAGGCGTAAGTACGGGCGTCATAGTCCCGGATGTCGAAGATAACATCCTCGCCGGAAGCTTTAATCAGCATGTCCGGCTTATCTACTGGGATAAAGCGGACACTTAAAGTGTCTGTTGCGGCTGGACAGACAGCATTGTCGGCCTGCACAATATAGGTGGAGGCCTGCTCCGGAGATACCACAGGACTGCTCAGGGCCTGCAAGGCGCCATGGCTGTTGTATTCGAACCATTGAAGGACGGCGTCGCTCTGCGCCTCTAAATGCAAGGAAGTATTAGGACAGATCGCGATGGTACGGGCTTTTAACCGTATGGATGGTATTGTTTGTACGAGGATATTCAGGGTATCATAGGCAGGATGCGTATCACACTGTGCATCGTCCGCCATAAAAATATAGGAGATACTGCGCTGCGGACTTATCAGGGTGTCGCTGAAGGACTGGAAAGAAGAGCCGGGACGGTCTTCCCGCCACCGGAAGCTTCCGCGGCCGGTAGCCGTAAGGGCTATACTTTGCCCAAGGCAGAGCGTCGTATCATTGATCGTGCGGATTTCAGGCTGCGGCATACGGCAATGGGTGTAGTAGGCGCTGCGCAGGGTGTCGTACGGCGCTCCGTTATAAGTGTAGGCGGTTTGGGCGGTCACCATGACCGGATAACTGTAGTAGGGCACATACCAGAGGTATTTTTCTATACTCACCTCGGTTATACCGCCGCCGGTCTCCGTATAACGCTCCGTACTCTTAACACACAGGGCCGCACAGAGCGCCTGGCCGCCGGGCAGCAGCAGCCGGCCTTCGCCCAGCACGGCTGTGGTATAAACGCCGGTGATAAAGCTGGACCGGCCGGTATTATTATAGCGCCCCTGGGCCGTATAGGCCGTAGAATCCCGACGCCCCACAGTGAATGGATAAGGCAATTTATTGTAGGGTTCATGCACGCTCACCGCCTTGAAATCATTCTCCCAGCCGCTAAAGTAATTGCCCCCGGGCCGCGCCAGGAAGTGAAAGGCCGTCTGCTCTTCCAGCACTTCCACCATTTCCCCCTCGCGCTGCAGGGAGGTGACAATCACCGCCCCCTTGGGCTTTAACGTGCTGAAATCCCAAACGCCGCCTACTTTTTGCAGGGCGTCATGGGGGTAAGCAATGGCTTGGACCGTGTCAGGGGCAACAACGCCAAGGCCTGTGCGGTGATAATGCCAGTGCGGCTGGGCAAGGGCTGTGGCAGGAAGGCCTAAAAGGAGGATGAAGAGAAGTTTTTTCATGTTATATCAAAAAATAAGGGAACTTACAGATAAAAAAAGATTACACAAAATATTTACACGACCATAATATATGCTTTTTCTCATTCTAGTTTTTTTAATTTTATAGCATCCCAAAAATAAAATTTAACTTCCACTAATGATTAAATCTACATTGGCGGCACATTGTTATCTTGTTTGAGCTTACGACCTTTTATGATCCGCTCTTGTACTGCATCAAACTTTCCATCTTTATAAATTACATCTGTTATACATATTTTCTTGTTAACAGGAGCCCCAACCGTTGCTAAGAAATCAACGATTTCGGACTGGCCATAGACACTAAAGAAGGGTACGAGGCTAAATAATGATAAAAAAATACGTTTCATAATTTATGCTAATAAATATAAGGAGCTAAAACTCAAAACAATATTTTTTTTCGATTTCTATGTTCTTTGTTTCACCATTGTATATTAAATACCAAAATGGCGGGTCGTATGGAGCAGGGTTTGGTTCTTTATATGAAAACCGCACCTTTGATTTTGTATCCAATATGATATTAGGAGGAATTTCACCACTAAACCAATAAAAGTATCTATTATACTCAAAAAAAAACACCGATTTTTTTGCTGGGATATCCCATAGACTTACCTCTATGTAATAATTCAAACTATCTTTTTTTTCAAAATTAATATGAAAATGTCGCCACTTATTATTCGGATTAGAAATAACGCTATTCATATCGTTGTTGTTTTTGTCAAATAGTACCGTACTCAAATTTGTAATAAAAGCACTATCAATTTGTATTTCAGGCAGGAATAGAAAATGATTTTTTGACGTTATATCGGGGGGTATAAATTTATTGTTTTGCGCTTGACTCATTGTCGCGAAAAAAACAAATATCAAGCCTATAATAATTTTACCTTTCATAATCACTCCTCACAGATTTATGACTATATTTTATATATGATTTACTGCTTGGTATATAAATTTGAAAAATGGGAACATTCAATCTATTTACCAGACGATTATTTGTAATGCCACGAGAAAAGCCAACATCACCCCATTCACCAACTCCCTGACCTGTATTTGAGTGAACAAAAGAACCAGACGGATACGCTGTATTGCTGGGATGATTATGATTTAATTCGCGTATTGTATAACCGGCATATAATTGTGTAGTATATAAATCAGACATTCCTCGTTCTGTTGCACCATCGTGAGATATGTATGTCTCTGTTCTTGCCGGATGGCTTTTGACCTAATGTATAAGACGACACGGTCAGTCCTATCATTAATATCATCAGTGTTTTTTTCATGGCATCCATTATTTTTTATTTAGGCTAAGGGGGTATACACACTGCTTAAATAGTCTTTTAAATCAAAAACTTTTCACTTTAATACCTTACTTAATATAAATAAGATCAATGGCATCATAATTAATTCAGAGATTAATGCAGGAAAAAAAACAAATCCAAACATAATATCAGTCTTCAATGTCCATAATTTCCATACCAATAATGAAAATAAGATAGAAACAATGAGTTGACTTATGATAGATAACGAAATTTTTAGAATTGATATTCCTTTTATCTTTGATCGAATTAAAAAAAATAAGACAACCGAACCAACTATAAACATTATAGACCCGAGGTAAATATTCAACAAAATAAGTTCTGATAATGAAATTGATACAACATTTTCCATCTTTTTTATTTTATTTCAGTTTTATCTTTCTTGGGATCATATGTAATCGTCTTAAATTTATCTTGATATTCTCCAACGATACTATTAGGCCTGGGATCTACAATGCTGGGAGCGTTCTTCTTTACATCTTCATCTTGTTTTACTACATCTGCCGCAAAAGTTCCACAATTATTATCTGTAAGGCCATATGATTTTCTATCAGAATCAGAGTTTTCCGTTTTTTTTGACTTAGCATAATCATTCATACTCTTAAAATCATCACTTTCAATATATGCTCCATCTATTTTTCCTCCTTTACCGGCCCTATCTGACAGTTCTCTCATAACTTTATTTAGAGATTCTTGAGTGGGTTTCCCACCCTTCCCAATTTTAACATTAGAAATTTTAATATTACGGACTTCTCCTTTTCCTTCTTTATCATATCTGCCATATTCGTAATATTTCGTAGTTCCAGTCTTATTGTCTATTAAAAGAACTCCGGCGTGACCTAATCCGCCTATTTTTCCAACCGGAGTTAAAATTTTATAATCAGGATATACCACAAGCACTGCATCTTTACCATTTGGATCTATGTATTTTACCGGATTATTCAAACAATAGGCATAAGGCGTTATCCACGGATACTTAGCGGCCAATGGATCTATTCCGCCAAAACCGATTCCGCTGAGCGCATTCAACCGCCACCTGGCGCCATTGTCCACAAAGCCCAGTTCAAAGTCCGAGATCGTCTCCTTGCCGGTGTGCTTATAGCGGTTGGCACCCGCTGCAGCGTCGCCGCTGCTCAAACTTCCAATCAACGCCCCAAAGGGATAGAAGGCATTCTCCTGCACCACGCTATTTCCTGCCGCCCCGGCCTCAAAGGCCACCCGCACGCTGCCCAAATGGTCTTTCAAATGGTACTCCAACACAAAGTTAGCATTTTTGTTCAATATACGGCCCTCGGGGAAGAGAATATATTCCAGTTCCAGGTTTTTGTCAAAGACTAAGTTGCCGTTGTAGGTCTTGCTACCGTCCAGCAGTTCATTCTGCTCATTGCGCGCCACGGTGGAGAGCTTGCGGCCGTCGGCGGCATAGCTGTTGAAGAGTTTGCGCCCGCCGGTCAGGGTGACGGTGGAGGGCAGGTTGAGCAGGTTGTAGGCGATTTGCGTGGTCCCTTCTTTGGTAATGTTGCCGTTGGCATCATAGCTGTAGGCCGAAGCGCCCAAGGGGTAGCCCTGGGCCGTCGCGTTGTCAGTGATCTGTTGCACCTGGTTGCCGATATAGGTGTAGCTCAGGTTATCGATCACCCCGCTGCCGTCGTAGCGTTTCAGGGCGGTGATGTTGCTGTTTTTGTCGTAGCTCAGCTGCTCGGTGAAGGCATTGCTCCATTGCAGGCCGGCGGGGGCGTATTGCGTGCTGCGCAAGCGGTCCAGCCCATCATAGCCGAAGCTGTAGTAGTGGGTTCCCTTATTGGGCGTCTGCCAGCGCAAGGCCGCAATGTTGCCGTTGAACTGGGGCGTGACGCCCTGCGGCGGCGCCTCGTAGTACAGGTTCTCGGCGAACAGGGGGCTGTTGATACTGCTGAGCCAGCCCTGGATGTTGTAGGCGTAGGTGATGGCTTCGGCCCCGCCGTGCAGGGTCTTTTTACTGACCCGCAGCAGTTCGTCATACCGGGTCTGGGAAATTTTTACCGCGGGCTGGTCATTGAGCTGGAGGCTCACGGCAATGGGGCGTTTGACGGCGTCGTACTCAAAGGTGTATTTCAGGCTGAGTTCTTCATAATCACTATTGCCGATCCAGTAGCTTTGCTGTAAACTTTGCAAAGGATTACCCCGGAAGTCGTACTGTGTGCTGGTACGGTCTACACCTCCCAACCCATTAGTAGACGCAGTCTGCACAACCCTGCCATCGTCGTCATAGTAATATCTGGTGTAGATTAAATCATAACGGCTACCATTTAAAGTATAGACACAGGTTGTGGTTATACGTCCTTTGTTATTTTGGCTATAACTCTCTACCAAATCATTCCGCTCAAAATTGGGCGGGTAAGTCCAATTATTCCATAGATGAAGAATACGAGAATAACTGTCATACCAGGTTTCGCGTAATAGGACTTTCGACAAATAATCAGGGACGACTATCGTTCCATTATTAACTTTATTTTGAAGGTCTGTCCGGCTATACTCACACCATGGCGCTGAATTGAGCAGGTAGACCTGAGTTTCACGGTTCAAATCATCATATTCATAGACCGTCCATTCACCTTTGTTCCGCTGTTTGCCATCCTGACTATACACCAGGCGGTCCCGCTTATCATAAACATTATGCACCCAATCTGCCCCGGGCACCTTGCTCTCAATCAGCCGGCGACGGGCGTCATAATTGTAATAGAAGCAATTCCCTTCATCTTGAACACTTGCAGCATTAGGCATGACGATGGCCCGCTGCAGCCCCAGCTCATCATACACATAATGGGTTTGTATCCACCGGTTAGTGCTATCCTGCGCTTCCAACATGATCACCCGCCCGAGTTTGTCGGTATATTCACGGCGGGGATGGCCGTTGGCATCGGCTGTTTCTTTCACAAAGAGGCTGCCCACAGGGTAGCTTATAGCGGTAAAGCTGTGGGCGCCCTGACAACGCCAGGAGGCCACGGCTTCCCGGTTTCCTCCATAAGTATACTGTACGGGGTGTGATGTCCAGTTGGCGCCGGACATCACTTCGGCGGCTATCCTGTCCAAGGGATTGTCTTCATAGCGGATCTCCGTAAAGGCGCGGGAAGCATCACTGCCATAAAGGCTATTGGCCGCTGCGGCATAATCGTTTGGAGAGACATACTTGCCGTCATTGCCTGA
>JAVBQY010000013.1:0-56400 GCA_031548545.1 Bacteroidales bacterium
GTGACCGCCGGGCAGGCGAGCTGGCCTTTGGCCAAAGCGCGTATGGTGGACGGTAATAGTACAGGCTTCTTTATAGACGGGCAGGCCCGTGCCTTGGCTTCTGCCGCTACGCTGACCCTGCGGGTAACACCGCAGGCAGGGGTGACCATCAGTAAGCCCTGTGTCTATGCACTGGATTATCCGCCCCTGGCTACCTATGGCGTGGCAGGCAGTTTTAATACCGTAGCGCTGGTGGGGACCGCGCCCTTCTGCGGCATCATAGTCAACAGTGCGGGCGGGACAATGACCTTTCCTTCCAGTGAGGCCGCCTGGACCCTGCCTGCAGGTTTCCGCGTAGGCAGCTATACCGACCTTAGCGGCAACAGCGGCTTGGTGGACTGCGCAGGAGCGCTGCCCACGGTCACCGGTAGCAGCGGCGCTGCGCGTTGCGCCAGCGGGGTGGTCACACTCTCGGCTACCCCCTCTGCAGGGGCTACCATTGACTGGTACAGCGCCGCCACGGGTGGGACCTTACTGCTTTCCGGCAACACGGCCTACAGCCCTTCCGTTGCAAGCAATACTACTTATTACGCCCAGGCCCGCAATACGGGGACACAGTGTACTTCTGCGGTGCGCACGGCCGTAGTGGCTACAGTGAACGCCATACCCACCGTTTCAGTGAGCAGTTCACAAACGGTGTGTTTCAATGAAGCCCCCGCCGCCCTGACAGCTACCCCCTCCGGCGGCCATGGCTCGCCGCAGGTCTACGTCTGGCAGCGCTCTACCGACGGGACAAGCTGGACAGCAGTGTCCGGCTCTACCAACACCTATGCTCCCGGGGCGTCTACGGTAACGGCTTATTACAGGGCCATGGTCACACAAACAACCACCGGTTGTACCAGCGCTTATTCTACGCCGGGTACCATTACCGTACGGCCCAACTTCACGCCAGGCGCAATTGCTGCCACAGGGCAGACCCTCTGCGCCGGCGGAAATCCCGCCCTTATCAGCAGCGCTACAGCGGCCTCCGGTGGGGATGGGGTAATCACTTACTCTTGGTACAAGAACGGCATAGTGATAGCCGGCGCGACAGCGGATAACTACACTCCGCCGGCGGCCGATGCGGCAGCCAATACAGCCACCACCCCCCTCACCATTACCTATACCCGCCGGGCCAAGGACAATAGCTGTAATACGACTCCGGCAGTAAGTACAGGAACTTGGAGCATGGGCGTACTGCGCACCCCGCCACAGCCCACCCTCACCGCAAGTACACTAACGGTTTGCTCCGGAGCTACTACCACAATAACGCTGCCCGACTGGTACGGCTTGCCCAACGCGACTGAAAAGAACTACCATATCCCGGGTATTGTCTGGGCGCGCACGGCCAATGTGGGCGCAGGCACCTACAACGGTCAGGTACAGAGCCCAGAGGGCTGCTGGTCGGTTTACAGTGATGTGGTGACGATTGCAAGTACATCTTGTGACGGACCTACCGGCGGCAGTTGTACGACGCCCACCTATACCTTAGGTACCACCACCTGGGCGGGGTGTAATTCTACCTACACCGGTGGCGCTTGGGTCTTTGCTGCCAGGCCGGATACCTATACCCCCTTTGTGCAGTGGAATAAGGCTTCGAAAGCTTGGTCTGCGACAGCTTCGGGAACAATGACCAGTTGGACTTCCGGGACCAGCACCTCGAGTACGTGGTCATCTCACCCATGCCCTGCCGGTTGGCGTTTGCCGACGAACAACGAGTTTATTGCATTGAATGATTCGGGTACCGCGTGGCAAGCTGCAGCTGCAATGGGGAATGCTGTCGCTGGTCGGTTCTACGGATCCGGCGCCGGCACGTGCTCCCTCCCCAACCCCAGTTATTGTTTATTTCTGCCTGCTGTGGGCTACCGCGGAAAAAACGATGGTACACTCACTGGGCTCGGCAGCGATGGCCGATATTGGTCTTCAGAACAGTACGATAGCACCCTCGGGGGGAGACTGGGATTCGGAAGTAGCAGTAGTAAAGCGGCCGACGGCTACTCCAAAACGGGCGGTTATTCAGTGAGGTGCGTCAAATAGGAAATTTGTATTTTAGTTTTTTCGTTAATCAACTTCTCGTCAATCATGTGGCAGAAAATAGCGAGCCGGTGCGAAAATCACCGCCTTAAGCGACCGCCTGCCCCCGCCACCCTAAGGCCGGGGGTGGGGCGCCGGCCGGCAAAACCTATAACACCAAGCCGTATAATCCGGACGCCTTTATTGCAGGACGCTAAAAAAATCAACAATTTGTTGATATAAAAAAATATATTACCTTTGTATTATACAAGATGAATAATACAAATGGAAAATACAGTAAACAACTTATTATCAGCATGGGAAGAAACGTACAAGAAAGGTCAATTGACTTTTTGGATTTTTCTTGCACTTCGAAATGAAAAAAAGTATGTGGAAGAAATTAAACATTTCGTAGAAGAGAAATCAAATCGTACAATGACGTGCGAAGAGCAAAGCCTATATAGAGTGTTGAGAAAATTCGAACATGTTAATGTTGTGAATTTTGAGCTAAGAAAAGGGTATAAAGGCCCAGATAGAAAGTATTATTTTTTAACAGAATTAGGTGCTGAATTGTTTGAGGAATTTACCAAAAGAAACATCGAAATCTTTTATTCACAAGAAATTAGAAATCTTATAAATTTATAAGCTCATGAAAACAATCACAAAATATTTAGTAGGGTTTGCGATTACCACTACTATATTGACCATTATTTTTAGAAGCTGTTTAAGTGCTTCTCTCGAAAAAGAAGCGTTTGCTTTAACTCACTTATGTGGAATTCTTTATTTTATTCTAATGTTCATTTCAGGATGGTGTTGGGGTAAAAAAGATGGCGAATATTTGCCGATCTATGATGTTGGGTTCAGGTTTCATTGCACCACTTATCTGATTTTCATTGCCATTTCGGAACTGTGGTTTGTGTCAGGGTTCAACGCTGTTCATGAAAAAGTCAAGCCTGTACATTGTACTGCAATTATTTGGGGATTGATTCTTCTCCTTCACTTCTTCTTTTACATGTATTGCAAAAAAAAATCAATTAATGGGTTGAAAAAAGATAACTTGTTTGAATAAAATTACATCCAACGGCCTGCTTTCAGACCAGAGGTATCAATGGCAAAGCCACGCAGGTTATAATCATTAAAACGCCTCGGTAATCCGGAAATACACGCCCCAATCGTCCTTGCCCAAAGCGCCGTCTAAGCCGAGGTTGATGTTGTATTTGGGAATAACCTGGAAGCGGAGGCCCACGCCGCCGCCGGGCAAAAGGCTGCTGGTTGGGTCGACGGTCATCGCCAGGCCGAAGAACCCCACGGCGCCCCAGCGCTTGTAGAAGTTCCAGCGCAGCTCAGTTTGTGCGGCATAAGTTTGGTTGCCCCGGTATTGCCCCTGTGTATAACCACGAAGATCACGGCCTCCCACATAGCTCTGCGAAGCAAAAGGCAGATCGCCCAGGCCGATATTGCCGAAGAAACGGGAGGCCAAGACCATCGTTTTGTTTAGTCTGGCGTAATAATTCACATAGATAAAGAGTTTATTGAAGAGGCTGTCATTGCCCATAAAAGCCGGATTGGCGGTATAGCGCAGGTTGGCGGTAATTCCCTTGTCCGGATTGTATTGGTTGTTCCTGGTGTCATACATACCCACCAAGCCTATGGAGTTAATATTATCCTTTTCCGTACTGCTCGCCCCCCCGGGCAAATCAAAGCTAAGGTTGGTCTGCATGATAGCCACCATGGGGCCTGCAAATAAGTGTTTGTAGACCTGGAACAGGGGAGAAAAGACCAGAAAATAGCCTTCATTAGAATAGGGAATTTCAACCAACTCACCGTAATCTGCAATATTCTGATAGGTTTGGAAGTGGGCGCTAAAATAACCGCCTCCCGCCGAAAGGCGCACAAAGTCATCCCACAGGAACAATTGTGTGAAGCCCAGCAGGGCCCAATTGTTTTTGGTAGTATATTGCCCATAGAGGGTGACACGGGAAGGCGACGTAAGCGTGTCCTCCGTGGTCTTAAAAAACAGCATACCCAAAGCGCCAATGCCCACGCCGCGAGAGCGGTTGAATGACAAGGTGGGCATGCCGGTAAGAGCAAGATCTTTATTTTTTTGTACGGTTGTTTTTAGCGGGGCTGCGGTGTCCGTCGACTGCGCTGCAAGAGGGAGAAACAGCAAAACAGCCCAACTTAAGAGTATAATTTTCTTCATAATTATTTTTTCTTTATTACGAACAAATTTTATACCACAGGCTGAATGCCGGAGAAATAAGGATCCTCATACCATCTTGGCATCGCCCAAATGGACAGCCGGAAAAAGCGAAGGGAGAGCGGTATCCGTCAGATACACACTCCCCCTTTATTTCAAGCTGTAATAAAGCCTGTTATTTTTTCAGCCACTTGTACAGGGTACCGGCCAGGATAGCGCCCACGATGGGGGCCAGCCAGAAGAGCCAGAGTTGCTGCAGGGCCACACCGCCTGCAAAGAGCGCTTGTGAGGTGCTGCGGGCAGGGTTTACCGAGGTGTTGGTCACCGGAATGCTGATCAGGTGGATCAGTGTTAGGCCCAGACCAATGGCGATGGGTGCAAAGCCCTTGGGGGCGCGCTCATCTGTGGCGCCGAGGATGATGAACAGGAACATGAAGGTCATCACGATCTCGGTAAGCAACGCAGAACCCAGGCCAAAGCCTTCGGGAGAAGCCTCGCCGTAGCCGTTGGCCGCAAAACCGCCGATTTCTTTACCGCTGCCGGTTACAATAAAATAAAGAATGGCTGCCGCCAAAATACCGCCCAATACTTGTGCTACAATGTAAGGCAGGATTTCTTTGGCTTCAAATTTACCGCCGGCCCATAAGCCAAGGGTCACGGCAGGGTTCAGGTGACATCCGGAAATATGTCCGATGGCAAAAGCCATAGTCAATACAGTTAAGCCGAAGGCAAGGGCTACACCCAGCCAGCCAACATGCGAACCGGCCAATACTGCCGTTCCGCAACCGCCCATTACGAGCCAGAAAGTGCCGAAAAATTCGGCTGTCAATTTTTTTTGCATATAAATATAGATTTTAGCAGAGACTAAGGAATTTCTTAGCCTCTTAGTTACTTGGTTTCTTTTTACTTAATTACGTTCAACTCCTTGCCCACCTTAATGAAGGCGTCAATAGCCCTGTCAAGGTGCTCCTGCTCGTGGGCGGCAGAGAGCTGCACGCGGATGCGGGCCTGTCCCTGCGGCACTACGGGATAGTAGAAGCCTACGACATAGATGCCTTCTTCAAGCATGCGGTTGGCGAAGACCTGTGAGAGTTTGGCATCGTAGAGCATCACGGCACAGATGGCGCTCTGCGTGGGTTTGATGTCGAAACCGGCAGCCGTCATCTTATCCCGGAAGTAGCGCACATTTTCCTGTTGCTTTTTGTGCAGGTCGCTGCTTTCTTCGAGCATCTTGAACACTTCCAGGCTGGCGCCCACCACAGCAGGGGGAATGGAGTTAGAGAACAGATAAGGACGGGAGCGCTGACGCAGCAGGGCGATAATCTCTTTACGGCCGGTGGTGAATCCGCCGATAGCGCCGCCGAAGGCCTTGCCCAGGGTTCCGGTATAAATATCAATTTTCCCGTAGGTATTGAAATGTTCGCTTACACCGCGTCCGGTAGGACCTACCACACCGGCTGAGTGGCATTCATCCACCATCACCAGGGCGTCATATTTCTCGGCCAGGGCGCAGATTTTGTCCATTGGGGCTACATTGCCGTCCATGGAGAATACGCCGTCCGTAACGATAATACGATGGCGTTGGGCCTGCGCTTTTTTCAGGCACTCTTCCAACTCGTTCATATCGGCATTGGCGTAACGGTAACGCTGGGCCTTGCATAAACGTACGCCGTCAATGATGGAGGCGTGGTTCAGGGCATCGGAAATAATGGCGTCGTTCTCGTCAAACAAGGGTTCAAAGACACCGCCGTTGGCATCAAAGCATGCGGCATACAGGATGGTGTCTTCGGTCTTGAAGTAGCGGGAGATAGCCGCTTCCAGCTCTTTGTGCATATCCTGCGTACCGCAGATAAAGCGTACGCTGGACATGCCGTAACCATGGCTGTCCATCGCCTGTTGCGCCGCCTTGATCACCCGCGCATTGTTGGATAAACCGAGGTAATTGTTGGCGCAGAAGTTCAGCACGTCTTTGCCGGTGTTAACATGTATCTCCGCTTGTTGCGAAGAGGTAATTATGCGTTCTTCTTTGTACAGGCCCGCCTCACGGATATTATTGAGTTCGGCGGCCAGGTGTTGTTGTATTTTTCCGTACATACAAAAGATGTTAAGATTAGTTGTAAATATAGTTCAGGATGGCGGCCAGGTGCTGGGCGGCAGTCACCAGGCGCTTTTCAAGCAGGCTTACATACTTATAGTTGTAAACGTAAGGTTTGTCGACATAAGGTTGCGAGGCATATACGATTTCCGTGGATTCGTAGGTTCCCCAGGCCCAGTCAAGGATTGTAGCGGTGTCTCCCTTGAACGTTATCTTCTGCAAGGGATGTATGCGCATCAGGTGGGTAGCGTATTCGGTATAGCTGAGTTTCTGAAAATCAACCAGGCCGTCGTCCCACAAGCTATGGAGGCTGGTGTTACGGTCAAACCACTTAATTTTGATACGGTTGCCGCCCAGGTCTCCGGCCCGGCCCATATGCATGGGGCAGTGCATGTCTTCCACCAGGTGTATCAGCATTTTCAGCATATTGGTGTCGTTGGGGTTTTGCTTGAGGTGGGCGGTGAGCGCTATGACACGGTATACGTTTTCGCCGGCGGTTTGTTTCACGGCCAGGGTGTCGAATGCGGCCCGGTCGAGTCCGCCGTCAAGGTTGGTATAGTGCCACTTTTCGGTGCCGTCATAGGTGCTGTCGGAACGTACAAAGTCTCCCCAGGTAGAGATCATGGCCACGCTGTAGTGGCCTAATATGGCATTGACTTTCTTGTTGGCTTTGGAGCTTAGCTGCGTATTGGCTATCTCGCCGATAATGCGGTGGCCGGAGGTGCCCCAGGCGCTCGCCGCAAAGGGTAAAATAACGAATAGTGAATAGTGAATAATGAATAATGTTAGAAAACGCTGTTTCATGATTGTAAGTTGCTATTTATTATTCATTAAAAAAGTAATATCGTCGCCGGCCTTGTATTCTTTAGGTTCCTGACCGTATTTGAAGACACGCAGCGGACGGTCGCCATGGAGGCGAAGGTTATTGCCGTCGACATAGAACATGCAGGCCTCACGCAGGCCGGCTACATAACGGCCGGGATTGGCGGCCAGGTACTCCTGTATGCGCTGCTCGCGTGTTTCGCCGGCATGTCCCGAAGGATGGGCGTCAAGGTAGTGGGGGTTGATCTGAAAGGGTATAAGGTGGAAAGCCGAGAAACTTTGCGGCTCTACAATGGGCATATCGTTGGTGGTGCAAATGGTCGGGCAGGTCAGGTTGGATCCTGCGCTCCAGCCCACGTAAGGCGCTCCGGCTTTCACCCGCTCACGTATGGCATCCAGCACACCCAGGTCCTGCACGGCTTTCAGCAGGTGGAAGGTATTGCCGCCACCCACCATAATGGCCTGCGCCTGGACTACGGCCTGCTTGGCATCGGCATGACGGTGGATACTGTCTACTTCTATACCCAGGGGAGCCAGCTTTTCCTGCACTTTCTGCTGGTATTCGTCATAGCTGAAAGTCACGGCGGCAAAGGGAACGAACAATACTTTCGTTACCTTTCCGGCCTTCAGGAAGTCGGCAATGTCTTGCTTGCAATATTCCAGATAGCCTTCGCCGGCATTAGTGGAATTACTGATTAAGAGGAGTTTCATGGGATTCGTCTTTTTCGGTTTAAAAAGCTAAGTTAGGCATTTTTTCAGGAAAAGTGAAAAAACGTCGAAAATTTTGCACAGTCAACTTTAATAACTAACTTTGTGGAAACATTTTACAAAATCCGCCATGGCCACCCCCATCAAAGATACCCCCATCCTTACCGGCAAAGACGCACAGCGTTTTGAGCAACGGATGAAAGCAGTAAAGCCGCTGCCGAAAGAAGAAATCGAGCGTATGGAAAAAGCGTACGAAATTTTCAAAAAAATTGCTAAATTCCCTATTTAAAAAACTATGATGATTGATCCCACTCAATTATCAATCACAAAACTCAAACATAATTCAACAATAAATCCGTTTGACTGCGGAGATTTGGATTTAAATGGTTTTTTGCTTGATGATGCTTTAGACTATCTTAATGAAAGAATGGCTATTACGTACATTGTAGAATACCAGGATATGACTGTTGCTTATTTCTGTTTACTCAACGACAAGGTTGTTTTTAACACTAAAAGCCAAGAAGTCAAATATCTATGGAATCGCTTCAATCGTAAACATAGAATTCCCAATCAGAAAAGAAAAAAAGTTATCCGGCAGTGAAGATAGGAAGACTGGCTGTAGCCAGTAATTTTAACGGCGCAGGAATCGGCCGGTTTATATTGGATAGTATCAAACAGCTCTTAGCACATAAAGAGGATATTGCATGTCGTTTTCTTACTGTTGATGCCTATCATAGCGCAATACACTTTTATACAAAAAACCGTTTTGAGAAAATGTCACACAAAGATGATGGCAGTAATACTCAATTTATGTATTTCGACCTCAAACAGATTTGTTAATTTTCTTTTTGTATCTTTGTTCGGATAATACCCTTGCAAATGTCGTATAACGAGCAGCTATTAAAAGATTTATTCACAGACTGGTCCGGTGCGGAAGCCGAAAGCGTGACGGCATTGCCGCAAGCCGGCTCCAACCGCCGTTATTTCCGGCTCCGCGGCGGCGGAAAGCAGGCGGTAGGCACCTACGGCAGCGACCTGCGCGAGAACAGAGCCTTTGTGGCCATAGCCCGTGCGGCAACGCGCAATGGCGCGCCTGTTCCGCAAGTGTATGCTGTGGCCGGTGACGGTTTGCATTATCTGCAGGAAGACATAGGCGACGTATCGCTCTACAGCCTGCTGGGCACTCCGCAGACGCCGGCCCTGCTCAAAAAGACAATGGAACAATTGGCATTCATGCAGGTAAAAGGACTGGACGGCTTGGACTACAGCCAATGTTACCCGGCAGAAAGTTTCGACCGCCGTTCTATTTTCTGGGACCTGAATTATTTCAAATATAATTTTTTGAAGTTGATGCAGGTGGAGTTCGATGAGCTCCGGCTGGAACAAGACTTTGAAACATTGGCCGCCCGGTTACTGCAGCCGGAATCCAGGTATTTCATGTACCGCGACTTTCAGAGCCGTAATGTGATGCTTAGCCCCGCCGGCGACATACGTTTTATTGATTTCCAGGGTGGACGACACGGCCCGCTGGCCTATGATGCGGCGTCTTTCCTGTTCCAGGTAAGGGCCAATTTCAATGAGGAAAGTAAGGCGGTCTTACTGGAGCATTATCTCCATGCGCTGGAACAATTGATTCCGGTAGACCGGCAAGAATTCACCCAAGAGTTATATGCTTTCGCCTTCTTCAAAGGCTTGCAAAACCTGGGCACTTACGGTTACCGCGGCCTGTTCGAGCACAAAGCGATGTTCCTGCAAAGCATCCCGCAGGCCCTGGCCAATCTTCGTAAGCTTATTGAAAGCCATAAGGCGGACCATCTTTCTACCAACTACCTGTTTGAACTGATACAAGACATAGGCGATAGCCATCCCCTGCTCCTTTCTGCCCATCAGCCCGCACCTTCCGCCACCGCAGCATTAACCATTGTCGTGACCAGCTTCTCTTATAAGAAAGGCTACCCGCTTGATTTCAGCGGCAACGGCGGAGGCTTTGTAGTGGACTGTCGCGGCATCAATAACCCGGGACGCCGGCCCGATTTTCGCGCACTTACCGGACGCGACCAGGCGGTGATTGATTACCTGGAACAGGCATCCCGCGCCACAGAATTGCTACAACATGTATTCGCCACACTCGACATCAGTGTGAGCAACTATATCGAAAGGGGCTTCACCGACCTGTCGGTAGCCTTCGGCTGTACCGGCGGCCAACACCGCTCCGTGTACTGCGCCGAACAAACGGCCCGCTATCTGGCCCGGAAGTACAAGGTCAACATCCGGTTGGTGCACCGCGAACAAGGTATTGAACAGTTTATCCCCGCCGGCCTATGAAAGCAATGATTCTGGCAGCGGGACTGGGCACCCGCCTCGGCGCCCTTACGGCCAACAAGCCGAAAGCCCTGGTGGAAATCAACGGAACACCCTTACTGGGCATCGTGTTGCAACGATTGCACAGCTTTGGTTTCGACGACATCATTGTCAATGTACACCACTTTGCCGACCAGGTCATCGCCTACCTTGAGACCCACCGGCCGGAGGGCGTACAAATCACCATTTCCGATGAGCGCGGCCAGTTGCTCGACACCGGCGGCGGCATCAAGAAAGCCGCCTGGTTTTTCGATGACGGACAGCCCTTCCTCGTACACAATGTAGATATCATCAGCAGCATCGACCTGACCGCCCTGTACCAATACCACCTCCGTACAGGAGCCTCCGCCACCCTTGCTTGTAAAGAACGGGAATCTTCACGTTATTTTCTCTTCGACAGGCAACTCCGCCTCTGCGGTTGGGAAAACACGAAAACCGGCGAACAGAAAACGGCAATTCCCGCAAACAATCCGCAGCGCATGGCGTTCAGCGGCATCCATATTATCCGGCCCGCCCTGCTGGAGGACCTCCCCCAAACCGGCGCCTTCTCTATTGTAGACGCTTACCTCCAACTGGCCGGCAACCACCTGATTAACGCCTACGATATCGGCGGGGCCGCCATCACCGATGTCGGAAAACCCGAGCAACTACAACAATTAGCCCATTAGTACATTATACTTATGCAACTCAAAACCATTATCTTTGACCTCGGCGGCGTGCTGATAGACCTTGACCGCGACGCCTGCGTAAGGTCCTTTGAACAACTCGGTGTAATCGATGCCGACAGCTACCTGAGCGCCTACCTCCAACGCGGCATTTTCCTGGAACTGGAAGAAGGAAAGCTAAGCAACGAAACCTTCTGTCACGAACTGCGCAAGCTCTCCGTCAACAAAAATATTACAGACCAACAGATACAGGATGCCTGGTGCAGTTTTCTGCTGGATATTCCGGCCTACAAACTGGATTTATTGCTTGAGCTGCGTAAAAAATACCAGGTATTCATGCTGAGCAACACCAACCGCATGGTGTCGGACTACTATACCGATCATATTTTCACCAGGCAGGGCCGTACGATTGATGACTATTTCGACCGTCGTTACGTATCTTACGAAATCGGTTGCGTAAAACCCGATGCACGGATCTTCGAACACCTGATCGCCGACTCGGGCATTAACCCGCAAGAAGCGCTTTTCCTTGATGACGGAGAGAAAAATATCATCGCCGCCAAAGCCCTCGGCTTTCAAACCTACCTGGTAGCGCCGAAAGAAGATTTCAGCCATCTTTTCCAATGAGAAACAAGGCTGACACGACAGACAGGGCGCCGGCAGCAAAAAAATCACTACAGGCCTTATATGCGCCGTGGCTCAGGAGGCTACTGATCTTTCCTTTCTGGCTGCTGATCCGGTTTTACCAGATTTGTATCTCGCCGCTGAAACCGCCCAGCTGCCGTTTCGCCCCCACCTGCTCCGAATACGCCATTGAGGCCCTGCAGAAACACGGCCTCTTCAAAGGGCTGTACCTGGCCATACGCCGCATCCTGCGCTGCCACCCCTGGGGCGGCAGCGGCTACGATCCCGTACCGTAAGAGGGGTATGGATTGACTTATCAAAAAAGTCTTCGTCAGCTGTCCGCATAATCACTTAAAATTACTATCTTTGTAAATTAAAGCCTTTTCATATGATTAAGCGGATCTCTTTTAAGAATTACAAAATTTTCAAAGAAAAACAATCTTTGGAGATTAAGCCGATAACCATTGTGTTCGGGAAAAACAACTCAGGAAAAAGCGTTGTGTCCAAATTACCGATATTACTATCCTCTTCTATAAAAGCCGAAACAAACGCGGTATTATCAGTTAACAATAATGATATTGCTTTTGGAACAGACCTAAAAGACCTGGTTTACGGAAAGGCAAATAGAGCAATTGAATTTGAACTGGAAAGCGAAAACCAGGAACATCTTTTGTGCTTAAAGATTTATATCGCCAATGAAAAAACCAGACAAATTTCAAAAATAGAGCAATGGAAACTTGACTCTGGCATTGATTTAACTATCGACGAGGGGGGACAATACATTGACCAAATAACCGGAAAACCCAGCAACGTCAAATTTCACGGATTTCAACCTATTGGGGATCTAAGTCAATCCGTTAACTTAATTGATTTATTTGCTTTTGAAACTGACTATATCGGACCAATTCGCATTGTCCCCATGGCTGATTACCGGCAGAATACAACGATCGATCTAAATAAATCGGGGATCAAAGGGGAATACGCTTATCAACAGCTTATTAGTGATGCCCTAACCACTAATCAAAAAATTATTACGGAGGTAGCTGGCTGGTACCAGGAAAACTTCGAGGGCTGGGCCTTACGGATAAACCAAGACCGGGCACCTGTTTTTCAAGTAGAAATAGAGCGGGAAAATCTAAGACAAAACATTACAGATGCAGGGATTGGAATGAGCCAAGTATTACCAATCATAACACGATCCAAAACTCAATGCATCAATGAAACATTAATTGTAATTGAAGAACCTGAAACTCATCTTCATCCTGCAGCCCATGCCAATTTGGCGGAGTTGTTCTTTACATCACGACAAGAAGACCCCAATAAATTTTATCTGATTGAAACCCATTCTCTAAATCTGATATTACGTTTACGCCGTCTTGTTGCCGAAAAAAAATTGAGCAAAAATGACTTGGCTATATACTATGTAGACTTTTTAAAAGACAAAAATTGCAGCGAATTAAAGCGCATCAATGTTGATGAATTAGGACAAGTTGATTTTTGGCCTGAAAACGTCTTCAATGAAACACTCCAAGAAACCATTGCTATTAGAACCGCTCAAACACACACATCTCATCATGACAATTGAATTTAAACCTGACATCTTTTCCGGTGAAAATTTTAAAGGGCTGAATGTATTACTCCAACTAACCACTTACAAAAACAGGCATGCTGTTTTTGCAGACATTAGTCAAATAGAAAACCGGCCTTTGTACAAGCTATTAGACAAAGATGATCAGGCCTTGTTAATACAGGAATTCAACACACAAATAATTCAACAAAAAAGTGCTTTAAAAGCAGACTATTATGTGAGCAACACCGTTTCACAAAACAATGAATTTGTTATTGACGAAGCTATCCGTTTTTTTATTCAACCTATTTCCATCATATTGGAAAACAGCCTTAATGACCAATACTTTATTAGATCTTTAGTAAACAATTTCAACTGCCATGAAATACAAAGACAAATAGGCAACAATTGGATTCAATTTGAAAACGCCGGCGGATGCTCAAACATTGAAAACTTTATCACCGGAAAATTACAGGCTTATAACTCCTTACCCAAAGAAGCTCACTGTTACCTGAGATGTTTTATATTATTGGATAGCGACCGGGAATATAAAAATCAGCCTCTGAAAAAACCTTATGAACAACTTATTGTCTTTTTAAAAAAGCACGGAATCATCTACCATTTTCTTGAAAAAAGAACGATGGAGAACTATATGCCAGACACGGTATTCACAGATTACAAAACACATAACAACGTACTTGGCGAATGGATTGATGCATATCTAAGTTTAACACCTCAACAAAAAGATTATCTAAATATTAGCAGAGGGTTTACCAAGAGAGATGATAAAGGACAACAAGAACACAGGAATACTTTACAAAAAGAAGTAATAGACTTATATGCCGATGTATCCGACCTAAATTTTGATAAATTAAATCAAGGATTCAAATTGCCCGAATTTAAAACCCAATTCCCCAAAAATTATATCGACCATTATGGGGTCCACAAAAAAAGTTTATTGGAAAGAACCTGTCATCAAAACAATCAGAAAGAACTAATAGAGATTGTTAATAAAATCAAATCGTTATTATGAGTAGTAAATTACATATAGAGCCTCGAATCAGAAGTTTGACCAGCTATCTAAGCGATATTGAAAAAGGGACAATTCAAATTCCGGCATTTCAACGTGATTTCGTATGGAATAGAGATAATATTAAAGACCTATTTGACAGTATTAAAAATAAATATCCCATCGGTTCTATCCTTTTATGGAAGCCCGAATCACCTATCTGGAACAATAAAGAAAAAATTGGTTCATATTATGTTCAAAAAGAGCCACAAACACCAACCACATATATTCTAGACGGCTTTCAACGTTTCTCTTCCTTGTTTGGCTGTTTAACCAATCCTAATAAAACACTCATAGAGAAAGATAAAGAGGAGTGGGAAGAGTTATTTAATTTATATTATGATCTGGAAGAAGAAGTTTTTCTGTATTTAAGACCGAGGACCAGTCCCCAACCATATCAAATTCCTGTTTATGTGCTGATGAATTCCGGAGATTTCAGGCAATATGCAAGAAAAGAATTTGATGAAAAAATAAAAGATGAAGAAAAAATAGAACGGTATTATGACCGAGCAGATAAGTTGTCTGTTGCGTTTACTAATTATCAAATAGCATCAATAGATATCAATGACGCAAACATAGAAGAAGCTGTTGACATTTTTTCCAGAATAAATTCTAAAGGGACATCTATCTCTATAGACTGGATGGTAAATGCCCTGTCTTTAAAGGAAGGCTTCCGGTTTGGAGATGAAATTGATACTCTCTTAGAAGAATTAAAAATATATAGCTTTGATAGAATTGATAGAAATGCTATATTCAGGTGTATACAAAGTTCTTTTGGCAAGATATATTTTGATGATACAAATATAGAAGCATTAGCAAAAAGGCCTGATTTTATCTCTGTCACAAAAGCGTCTATTCCAAAGATCAAACGGGCAATACAATTTTTGTACGAAGACCTATTGGTTGTTGACAGTAAATTGTTACCTTACAACATTCAATTGGTCTTTATTATGGACTTTTTTAAAGTCTACTCCAATCCTACATCCGAACAATATCAAAAGTTAAAAGAGTGGTTTTGGATTACCACATATTCAAACTATTTCACGCTTTATTCGTTGTCTACTCAACGAAAAGCATACGCACATTTTCAGAACTTTCTAAAAGGAAATGAAAATTTTCCTGTATTTAACGATAAGCCTGAGGTTAGATTTTCAACAGCAAAGTTTCCAGAAAAAATTCTATTAAAAGGGGTGCGCTCAAAAGCACTGATTTTATTTCTTCTTAATTATGCCAACAAATTTGAACATATAGAAACAAATAAAATACTAGGATACACTCTAGCAAGGTTTTTCCCAGAGTCAAGTGATGTAGCAAACACTATCCCCGTGTTACTAACTACCGAGAATATGGAACTATTAAGAAACAATGATATTAGTGAAGCATTGAAGACAGACCCTTCCTGTTATTTTATTACGACAAATTGGTTTCATCCGGAAACTGATAAAAAAGAAGAATTTAAAAAAAGAAAACAGTTAATTCAAACCGAAGAAAAAAAATTTATTGAAAGTTTAGGCGTAGAATATTTATAATTTATCTATGAAACATTTTTTCACCCCAATACTATTTTTTTTAGTATTTTCTCAAAATTTATTAGCGCAATCCGCCGATTTCAATACCGCAAAAAGCACCGACCTGTATTTTTCCGTGCTGCGTGAACTGTCACTCTACTACGTAGACAGCATCAAGGTCAATAAACTGGTGGATAGCAGCATAGAAGCCATGCTTTCCGGCCTGGATCCCTATACGGAGTACGTGCCCGAAGAAGACAGCGAAGCCTTTGACTTTGTCACCACCGGCGTGTACGGTGGAATCGGCGCCCTCATCCGCAAAGATGAAAACGGCATACAGATCACCGGACCTTACAAGGGTTATCCGGCCGATAAGGCAGGACTGGTGCCCGGAGACTGTATTATAGCCATTGACGGCAAACCGACCGCCGGCATGAATGCCACAGAAGGCAGCAACAAGCTGAAGGGCCCGGCCGGCAGCACCATGCAACTCAAGGTAGTAAAATTCAGGACCAAAGATACCGTAGACATCCAACTCAGCAGGGTGCGTATCCGGATACCCGATGTCACCTACTCCGGCATGATCAAGGACAGCATCGGCTACATCATGCTCTCTTCTTTCACCAAAGACGGCAGCAAGGATTTTGCCGAGGCCCTCGGCGCGCTCAAGGCAGAGAAGAAACTAACATCACTGATCATAGACCTGCGTTCCAATGGCGGCGGCCTGCTCGATGAGGCGGTAAAAATCCTCGGCATGTTCCTGCCCAAGGGTACATCGGTGGTAGAAGCCCGCGGGCGCATCAAAGAATTTGAGACCAGGTACACCACCCATGAGCAGCCGGTAGACCTGGAGCTCCCCATTGTAGTACTGGTCAACAGCATGTCGGCCTCCGCCTCCGAAATTGTGGCCGGCACCATGCAGGACCTCGACCGGGGCGTAATCATCGGCTCCCGCACTTTCGGTAAAGGACTGGTACAAAGTGTACGTGACCTCGACTACAATGCAAAGCTGAAGATTACCACGGCCAAATACTATATTCCCAGCGGCCGCTGCGTACAAATTGTGGACTACAGCCACCGCCGCCCGGACGGCAGCGTGGGCAACGTCCCCGACTCACTGATCAAGGCCTTCAAAACGCAAAACGGCCGTACGGTATATGATGGCGGCGGTATCACCCCCGACATCAAAATGGAAATGCCTACCTACAACAAAATATCTTACAGCATTGCAGGCCGCGGCTTGTTGCAACCCTATGCCATTGATTATTCCTTAAAACACCCCGTAATAGCAGCGCCGGAAACCTTCCGCCTCAGCGACAAAGAATATGATGAATTTGTACACTACATGCTTCAACAGGAGTTCGATGATAAAACAGAATCGGAAATTCTGCTGGAAAAGTTGCTGGAAAGCGCCAAGCATGACAAATTCTATGATTCGGTTAAACCGGAACTTGACAGCCTGATGGCCAAGATAAGCCCGGACAAGAAAGAAGACCTCTACCGTTTCCGCCCGGAATTGCAACGCCTGCTGGAAGAAGAAATCTGCACCGTCTACTATTACCAGGTAGGGCGGCTGCGCTCGGCCCTTCCGCGCGACCCCATGGTAGAGCGTGCCATAGAAGTATTGCAGAACCCGTCAGAATATAAAAACATCCTACAACCATCCAATGAAAGCGCTGATTAAACAATACCTTCCGTACATTGCGGCCATCGCTATATTTTTCGTAATTTCCATAGGCTATTTTTCGCCTGCCCTATTGGAAGGAAAAAAACTAAACCAGGGAGACATACGCAATGGCGCCGGGATGGCCCGGGATGCGGGAACCCTGCAACAAGAAACCGGCGAAAAAAGCCTTTGGTCCGGCCGTATGTTCTCCGGAATGCCCACCTACCAGATCTCGCCCTTCTATAGCACAAGCCCGGTGATGAAAACCCTCCGCAGCGCTTTCCAGGGCTTTCTACCTGATCCGGCCAGCTATTTATTCGCCTACATGTTCGGCTTCTTTATCTTACTGGTGGCCTTAGGGGTCAGTCCATGGCTGGCCATTATAGGCGCCATAGCCTACGCGTTCTCCTCCTATTTCTTAATCATCATCGAAGCAGGCCATATCTGGAAAGTCTGGGTCCTGGGCCTGGTGCCGCCCACCCTGGCCGGCATTATATGGGCTTACAGAGGAAAACTGCTCACCGGCGGGATCCTCATCGCCTTGTTCACCGCATTGCAGCTGTTCTCCAACCATCCGCAAATGACCTATTATTTTCTGTTATTAACCGGATGTATTGTTATCGGAAGGTTTTATGTTGATTTCAAAAACAAACAACTGCCGCAATTTATCAAGGCCACGGCCGTCATTCTGCTTGCCGGTATAATCGGCGTTGGCGCCAATGCCACCAACCTGATATTGTCCGCCAAGTACTCGGAACAGACCATCCGCGGCAAATCCGAACTTACCGCCAATGCCGAGAACCAAAGCGGCGGGCTGGACCGCGATTATGCCACCCAGTGGAGCTACGGCATAGGCGAAACCGCCACCCTGCTCATCCCCGACACCAAAGGAGGCGCCTCGGGCTACATGGGCATGAACCATAAAGCCGCTGTAGACGGATGCTCCCCAGACCCGAATATCAAACAATTCGTCGCCCAGCAAAACAGCTATTGGGGCGACCAGCCCTTCACCAGCGGCCCCGTATACGCAGGCGCCTTCATCCTCTTCCTGTTCATCTTCGGCCTCTTTGTGGTAGACGGCTACCTGAAATGGGCCCTGTTGGCGGCCAGCCTGTTTTCCATCATGCTCTCATGGGGGCACAACTTCATGGGCCTTACCAACCTTTTCTTTGATTACTTCCCGATGTACAACAAATTCAGGGCAGTATCCTCCATATTGGTTGTGGCAGAACTCTGCATTCCGCTACTGGCGCTGCTGGCCTTGTGGAAAGTAGTGCAACATCCGCCGCTGCTCAAGAGCAAACAAAAAGAATTTTTTATCAGCTTAGGCCTGACGGCCGGCATAGCCTTCCTCTTTATCCTGGCGCCTTCCGTATTTTTTAATTTCACCAGTGATGCCGAGGCGGCCCAGTTCGCCCCCTACTATAAAAACGCACAATACGCCGCCGCCTTTGATGCATTGGAAGTTGCACGCATCAGCGCTTTCAGGGCCGACGCCTGGCGTAGTATCATCATTATTGCCATCGGCGCCGGATTACTTTGGCTATACGGCCGCAACACCGTTAATCAAAAACTATTGATTGCCGGCCTGGCGGTACTGGTATTGGTTGACCTGGGCGGCGTAGACAAACGCTACCTGAACAACAGCAGCTTCTTCCCGCCGGCACAGACCAAGGCGGCTTTCGAGCCGACCCCCGCCGACAACCTTATCCTGCAAGATACCGACCCCGATTACCGGGTGTTGAACCTGACGGTATCTCCCTTCCAGGATGCCGGCACCTCCTACTTCCATAAGTCCATAGGCGGCTACCATGCGGCCAAGCTACGCCGTTACCAGGATTTGATTGACCGGTACCTGAGCAAAATGAACAGGCCCACGCTGAACATGCTCAACACCCGCTATTTTATTATCCCGGGCCAGAACGGTGCCCCTATGGTAGACCAAAATCCCGACGCCCTGGGCAATGCCTGGTTCGTAGACAGCCTGCACATCGTCAACAATGCCGACGAAGAGCTGGCTGCGCTGGAAAACTTCAACCCCCGGACCACGGCCGTAGTAGACAAACGCTTCGCCTCCCGGTTAGAAGGCTTTGTACCCCGGCACGATGATTCGGCCGGCATAAGATTGACCAATTATAAAATCAACGACATCAGCTACCGCTCCGGCGCCGGCAGTGAGCAGCTCGCCGTATTTTCAGAAATCTATTACGATGACGGCCTTACCCGCTGGGACGCTTATATTGACGGACAACCGGTAAAACCTATCCGGGTGAACTACGTCCTGCGCGCACTGCGCATACCCGCAGGAGAACATGACATACAGTTTGTATTCAAACCCAAAGCGTATACTATGCTGGAAGCAATTTCTACGACCTGCATGTGGCTGATCCTCTTGTCGATCGTGGCGGCACTGTCACTGGCTGTCCGTAAAAAAACCAAACCGCATGAAAAAGAAGGCTGTTACACCAAATAGCAATCATACAGGCGCCTGGCTCCGGAAAGCGGCAGGCCCGAAAAGCCTGCTCCTCTTACTGGCCGGCGGCTTGCTTTTATATGCGGCCGTAGCCGGGAATGAGGGCTATAACTGGGCCTGGAATTCTTTGTTAAAAGGAAACTGGGAACTGACCCGGAAACATGCCGGCGCATCGTTGGATGAACGGCTGCAAATGAAACTCGGCTTCAATTATGCCTATTTAAACTTTGTCAAACAAAACACACCGGAGGAGGCCGTTATTTTATTCCCCCTGAAGGATAACATGTTCGATAAGGCAGGCAACATGCAATTAGACGGCTGGGCCAACCGCAAATATTGGATCGCCCGTTTTCTCTATCCCCGCCGTCCGCTCTTCAAAGACGAGGCGGAGAGCAACCCCCTGTACAAGGCCGTCACACACGTAGCCATTGTAGCCGGCCACGGATATGAAGACCTGGATTATGAAGTAAAAGGAAAAATGCCTTTTACCGTACTGCCCAAACAACAACCTCATTAAACAAGCGCAGGCTATGCTATTTACCGGATTAGTAATCACCATAGTACTGGGGGCGGCCATTACGCTCTGCCTCTCCCGGCAATTGAAACTCATTGAGCTGGCCGGCCTGGCCTTTCCGGTAGGCATGGGCGCCCAAACCTTTTTCATGGTATGGCTGGACCTGTTTGGCCTGCGGCTCACAAGCACCTCGGTGCTGACCACCTCCCTGCTGTTAATCATTGGCGCCGCCGTTTACCTGTACTTCCGGAGAGGCGAGCTGGCCGCCTGGCTCCGTTACATAAGTGCATTTAACTTCCCGGAGATCAATTTACTCTGGGGACTTTGCCTCCTGGCCATCCTGGCCATGACGGTAATGAATGTGGCCAAAACCATGTATTTCCCTACCTTTGACGTAGACAGCGTGCGCGGATACGACCTCTTCGGCTTTGCCATCGCCCGCGAAGGTACGCTCAAAGGACTCAGCCTGTTCACTGATGTAAATTATTATGCCGAAGCGCACGGCCCGGGCTCTTACATCACCTATACCCCGCTGACCCAATTGTCTTACGCCTACGTATATATGCTCGGCGCAAAGCTGTCGAAAATAGTCAACGTCTTGTTTTTTATATCACTTGCACTGGCATTCTACGGTATCACCAGCCGCTTCGCCAGCCATACCCTTACGGCCCTGGTAAGTTTCTTCATGCTGCTGACCCCGGAAATGCTGGGCTTCTCTTCCATGTCCGGCACCAACTTTATCCATGCCGTATACGCCTCATTGGGCATACTGTACTTTATAGCCTGGTACTACAAAAAAATCCCCGCCTTCCTGTGGCTCTCCGCCGTATTATTAGTCCTCAACAACTGGACACGCAGCGAGGGCATGGCTTTCATCGGCGCGGCCTGTTGCCTGCTGCTATGGCACAGCCTACGCACCAAAAGCTACAAACAACTGATTTATTTTTCGGCCGCCTGTCTGCTTCCCTTCATCTTCTGGACTATTTTTTTAAAAATAAACGATATGCAATCCGTACAGGTATTTATCTTCAAACCATTCTGGGACGGAGAAAAAATGAGCCTGATCTTCCGGGAGGTCTGGGCCCTGTTCAACAGCAGCCTGTTTTACGGACTGACCTTTGTCCTCTTTCTTATCGTACTGCTCTCCAACGCCTGGAATATGTATAAGAAAGGCGACCAACTGGTACTCCTGGCCGCCATACTGCTGGCCCTGGTATTTTACACCATCATGGTCTACCAGATCGACTATTTGTGGGACTCCCTGCTCAATGTCCTGCAGTATTCTTACAAACGCTTCCTTTTCTCCTTTGTACCCTTACTTTGGTTTTACATTGCCGCCAATCAGAATGTACGCCGGCTTTTCGAAAAAATCGACCGCTTTATTTTTAACACATGATGAAACTATCCGTTATTATCTGCACGTATAACCGTGCAGACTGTGTGCTTGACGCCATTCACAGCCTGATATGGCAGAGCCTGCCGCGGGAGGCTTACGAGATCTTGCTGGTCAACAACAACAGCACCGACGAGACGGACAGCCTGTGCCGCGAGATAGGAGCGGCTTATCCGGATCTCCGGTACCGTTACATTATAGAGGGCCGACAGGGACTTTCACATGCCCGTAACCGCGGCATAAACGAAGCCGCCGGAGAGATTATTGTTTTCATAGATGACGATGCGGTAGCCGAGCCGGACTACCTCGAAATGATCAGCCGGTTTTTTGAACAAACACCTCAGGCAGCGGCAGCGGGCGGACGCATCTATCCTAATTTTGAAAGCCGGCGTCCGCGCTGGATGTCGCACTTCTTGCTTTCCCTCACCTCCTCCATTGATTTGGGCAATACAACAAAACGATTCACCCACCGGCAATTTCCGGTAGGCGCCAATATGGCCGTCCGCAAAGCAATGTTCGACCAATACGGCGTATTCAATCCGGACCTGGGCCGCAAAGGCAACAGCATGGACGGCGCCGAAGAAAAGGACCTGTTCTACCGGATGATGGCCTCCGGCGAGAAAATTTATTACGTAGCCAATGCCATTGTCCACCATTACGTCCCGGACCGCCGCCTGACCTTTGATTTCTTTAAGCGCCAGGCCATAGGCATAGGCAAAAGCGAACGCATACGTGCTAAAAACATATCCAAGGCAGAATACATAAAGAGCCTCTTCCGCGAAGCGTTCAAATGGGGAGCCAGCGTTTTTCTGGCGCTGTTTTACCTGTTCACGCTACGGCCGGCCAAGGCATGGCGGCTCCTGGTGTTCCGGTGGTATGTCAGCAAGGGGTTAATCCATTCCTCCTTATGAAACACCTGTTTTTAGTGCACAGCCCCATCACCTTTCTGGTCACGCAACAACTCCTAAAGACCGAAGCGCTGCCCAAAGAGGACTGCATTATCCTCCTTTCCAGAAACTTCAAGCTGCCGGGAACAACCAGGCTGCAAACAGCCGCCATACCCGCGGACAAGGCCGGGAACTCCGACCGTATCTGGTCCGGTCTTCACCTGCTACGCACCCGGCGGCAGATCCGCTATTATGACCAATGGCTCAACAGCCTGGTCAATGAAGCGTTCTATTTTTACACCCCACACACCGCCAGCGATTTAGAAAACCTGATAATCAGCCATGAACACTGCAAGGGATATTATATCATTGAAGAAGGGATCGGGTCTTACCGGGCCACAGAACCCTTTCCGTTTAAAGGATGGAGAGGAGGGGCGCTGAAAGCCCTTCAAGCGGCTTGTCCCCGGCTTTATACGGCCAAGGCCTCCTTCTGCAATACCCGGCACCCTAAGTTCACCGGTGGCTATGGTATAGGAAAAGGCGTATTTCCGCATGCGGCGAGCGGCAAGGTCAAGATCCTGCCCCTGCCCTTTACTGCGGTCAAATTAGCCCATGAGGTACAGGCGGTCATTGTTATTGATTATTTGCAGGGGCTGGGCGACGCCCTTGGTAACGAGGCCTACACAGAAGTGCTCCGCCAAACGGCCGGACAGCTGGCAGCTTCCGGCCGGTATAGGGCTATTGCCTACAAATTTCATCCGTCTCACTATATTGGCCGGCAAGAATTTATCGGACAGGTCCGGCGGCTGTTTCAGCAAACGGCGGCGCAGCACAACATTACTATTGATGAACTCCCCCAGGAGGTACTACTCGAAAACGTAGCGTACAGCTACCATCCGGATTTTTACGGCTTATTTTCATCGGCCTTGTTTTACGCGGCGGTCATAGGCTGCAAGACCTATGGCATGAACCGTTTACTGCTGCAGGCCGACCCGCAGTATAAACACTATTGGGATAAACTGCCGGCCCTTGCCCAACCGGCGGAAGAACTGTAATAGCTGTTAGGGGACTAAGGGATTAAGAGGGGGCTGTGGTATATAATCAAAGTAATTTACATTTTTGCATATCGTTAAAAACGAATAGGATACATCATGATGACCACTATCATATCCGGTCAATCAGGGATTTTTCTTTTTTGTACGCAGCATCAGTTATCTTCCTTTCGAACTAACAAGAAATCCTTGTGAGTTGCTTCTTTCTGCAATTCGCCTTCGTCTAAAATGCTGTTAATTATCGTTGGACATGATTATTCTTGCTTACCTTGTATGCGTTTTATTTCTTTATCGAAATCGGAAATGTAATTCTCGTCCTGAATTTTCCTGAAAACTTCATATTCCTGTTCTGCTTTTAGTTTGGCTTCCAATGCGCTTACTTTGCCTTTATCTTGTAATATAGGGTACTGGGAAAGCTCCAAAAACTGATTTAAAAACAGTATCCATTCCTGCATATTGGTTACAATACCTCTCGTAGCCCTATTTTCTGCTAAATCCAAATAAGCCGAGACAATACGGTTCAATTCTTTTATATGCGCTTCGTTCAGGTAATTCTTGGCAACAACGACATCCGATTTAAGTATTTTGCCATCGGGGGCTTGCCTCCAATTTGTCAATCCCATGTACAACTTTGTAGCATCGGCATAAGTATAAATGATTTCGGCGGCGGTTTTTCCTGTAATAGCCCAATGCAACTTATTTTGCACAGTGGCGAAGAAATCTTTTGTAACAGGTGAATTATTATCGTAATCTGCCGAAAGCGCATAAATATCTGTGATTTTTTGGTAAAATCGTCTTTCGCTGGCGCGGATTTCGCGGATACGTTCCAGTAACTCGTCAAAATAATCTTTACCAAAGCTTTTTCCCTGTTTCAGGCGTTCGTCGTCCATTACAAAGCCTTTGACAATAAACTCTTTGAGTGTATTGGTTGCCCAAATACGGAATTGTGTCGCCTGATAGCTGTTTACGCGGTACCCCACTGCTATAATGGCATCCAGATTATAAAAATCCAGTTCGCGCGACACCTCCCGGTTGCCTTCTTTTTGAACTATCCGGATTTTCCGGATAGTTGCTTCATTTTGCAGTTCACCGCTTTGATAGATATTTTTCAAATGTTCGTTTATGGTACGAACATCTACGCCAAACAATTCGCCCATTCGTTTTTGGGTTAGCCAAAAGCTACCGTCTTCGTACTGCACCTGAATGCTTACCTGACCGTTGGGTGTTGTGTAGAATATGATGTTGGATTCGGACATGAGATTGTTTCTTTATTATTTTGCTAAATTCTCAATTTTATCAAATGATAATTGACCTGTAAGAGGATTATAAATAGATAACGATTTTCTTAGACCATTACTAAATTCAATTGGTATATATGAATTCATTGAAAAGTCATAATAATAATTCACTACTTTTTTAATTAAATCGACTTCGGTTTGAATAAAAGACAAGTCTTTAATCTCTTTTCTATGTCCACTGTCTTCATTACTCGAATTTTGTTGAGCATCAATTTTATTATATAATTTCACCTCTTTTGTTAATTCAAAATTAGCTTCCATATTTTTATATAAGAATTGATAATAAGCACCATAATAGTTATTACTTTTACTGGTCAATGATTGAATTATGAAATTTTTTATGTAAGGAGTTCATCAAAGAGAAAGATCCTGTAAAAGTCGGTGATCTATCTCTTGATACAGGATGCGTATATTCCGGTTCTACAGCCATTAAAGGCTGATAGGCTCGCCTTTCTTGAAGTCTTTTCCGGCCCTTTGGGTCAGCAGCCATTCCCATTTACCGGGGTGTAGTCCGGCGGCCGGGCGTATGACTTTTACATTGGCAGTAGTAAACGGCGTTCCGGCCTTGATATCGGCGCAGGCGTAAATGGAGCGTTTAAATATCCGGCTGTTTTGTTCGGCCGGCAGCACGGCGTAGAAAACCTGCCCCATGGCCAGGCGGACCCGGGCAGCTTCCTCCACCAGCAGGCTCATTTCTTGCGGCTCCATGGAAAAAGCGCTGTCCACACCGCCCTCCGCACGGCTCAGGCAGAAGTGTTTCTCAATAACGACAGCGCCCAAGGCCACAGCCGCCAAGGCAACGCCTATACCCATGGTATGGTCGGAGAGGCCGGCTTTACAGCCGAAGCGCTCCTGCATATCAGGAATGGTAAGCAGGTTGCTGTTCTCCGGAGAGGCCGGGTAAGTACTCGTACATTTTAACAGGGTCAGGTCGGTGCAGCCGTTTTCCTTCAGGGCTTTCACCGCCGCTTCAATTTCTTCCAGGGTAGAGGCGCCGGTAGACATAATCACCGGTTTGCCGGTTTGCGCCACCTTTTTCAATAAAGGAATATGATTGATTTCAAAAGAGGCTATTTTGTAGATGGGGTTGTTTAATGTTTCCAGGAAGTCCACGGCCGTTTCATCAAAGGGCGTGGAGAAACAAAGGATATTCCGCGCTTTGGCCCGCGCATAAATGGCGGCATGCCACTCCCAGGGAGTATGCGCCTCCCGGTACAGGTCATACAAATCGCGGCCCTTCCACAAGGAGGCCGGATCATTGATCGTATATACACCGGGCATGGTGAGGGTATCGGCCGTATAGGTCTGCAATTTAATTGCATGGGCACCTGCCGCGGCTGCGGCGTCAACGATGGCCAGGGCCTTGTCAAGGCTTTGGTTGTGATTGCCGGACATTTCGGCTATAATGAAGGGCTGTTCCATAAATTTTATAGGGTCTTGCTATAGCTTATAAAACCGGGAGGAGTAGACGGATCTGCCGGCCCGGCAGTGAAATTCAGTGTTTCAAATATCTGGCAGGAGGCTGTATTAGATAGTTTTACAAGCCCTTTTAAACGAATTCCGCCGGGCACCTGGCGGGCAAAGGCCGCTATACCCAGCCGCAGCAGGCTGGTGCCCAGGCCCTGTCCGCGGAACTCCGGGGCCATAGCATAACTGATCACCACCTCTTTTTCTTTCTCATCGACCTCAAAGCGCACCTGTCCCACGGGCTGTCCACCCTGTTCCATAATCCACAAAAAAGCGGCAGGGTCAGCGCAGCGGGCGGCAAACCAACGCAGGTGTTCTTCGTAGGAAATGGTCTTGGGATTAAGGGCGTTCTGCCGGCTCTGCGGATCATTTACCCAGCGGAAATACAGTTCCGCATCATTCAGCACGGCTTTCCGCAATAGCAGGCCCCGCTCCCGCTCCAACTGCTTGAAAATACGCAGCAAACGTCCGCCGGATTTCCCGTCGAAACAAGTGCGGGAAGCAGACTGCGGCCCAGGCTCGTCGGCCAGGGCCGGATAATCAAGCGCAAGGCCGGTACTCAGGTAAAAAGCATGCACATCTTTCTGGTTATCGGCGACCATCCGCAGGTAGAGTTTTCCGGCGCTGACGGTCAGGTATTCCATGGACACCGTGCTGGGCGGACAAATGGCCCGGCCACATTGTTGCATCAGGGCCACCATGTCTTCCGGAGAAAGGTTGTAATACAACTTTACCGGCAAATCCGTAGTGCTAAGAAAGGCGTCTAAGGCTTCTTTATGGCTGTAAGCGCTCCCCAGCACCAGGTGGCAGGTATAAGCCATGGCTTTTTCTTCCATCCACTTTAATAAATCCAACGTGTCATTGTTCGGATCGGCGCCACCCAAACAAATGAAAAGCTCCCGGTTATCCGCTGTAATTTCAGCTTTGGGCGCTGCCGCTTTTAAAAATTCCGGACGCAATAAAACGTATTGCGGCCCCAGGTAAAGCTGGGTATAGGGCGCCGTCCGGTAAAGCGCTTTATCAATGCCGCCGGCGTGGTTGACCACCGCATCGGCCACGAAGTGTGTAGCATGGATATCATCTATGCAGACCAGTAAACAGCCCTTGTCTTTCACCGCCTGTTGCTTGGCCGTATCATAAAAGTAATTATCCAGGACCACGATTTCGGCGCCTGTAAGTTGCTCCAGAAAAGTAGCAAAAGGCAGGTCATTGGCAAAGGTACAGCAAAAGTCATCCTTTAGCATTCCGGCCAAAGCGCGGCAGCGGACAAGGTGCCCCATACCGATTTGGCTGTTCCCTTCGGCCCTGATATATACTTTCGTTTTATTCACAGGGCGTATTGATTAGGCGATACTTCATCTCGGCCAACTGCCAATCTGTAAGGGTATCGATATCCTGTCCGTGTAGTTCATCAATGACGATACCTCCGGAATGGGCGGTAAACAAGGTGCCTTCCTGCAACAACGCCTCGGGCCTGAAAAAATAAAATTGCCCGGCATCGTGGTAGGCCTCAGGCAGGTCTTGTGAACGGGCGTTTTTATATTCCGGCCAGTTCATCACCAGTTGTCCTTCTTCGGTTTTCAGGGAGCGCCATATGGCGTAAGGATAACGCATCACCGGAAATACGGAAGAGTAGCCCTCCGAGCGCAACATGCTGCAGGCCTCCTGCAATAAGCCGGCCGTAACAAAGGGGGCGGTAGGATAAAGGCAGCAGGCATACTCAAAAGTAAAGCCTTGCACCCTGTAATGCGCTAATACTTCAATCAGGGCATCGGCGGTAGTGGCGGTATCATTGGCGTTGGCGGCCGTGCGCATAAAGGGGACTTTGGCCCCGTATTGGCGGGCGATAGCGGCGATCCGCTCATCATCGGTAGAGACCATGACCTCATCAAACAAACCGGAGGATAAAGCCGCAGTGATGGAGTAGGCAATCACGGGCTTCCCTAAAAAAGGCCTGATGTTTTTCCCGGGAATACGTTTGCTGCCGCCGCGGGCCAATATGATGGCTACGCTTTTCATTGCAGGTATTCCGTTATTTTTGCGATTACAAAGGACTGCTCTCCGGCCGTCAAGGTCGGATACATCGGCAGGCTCAGGCAATGGGCATAATAGTTTTCAGCTACCGGCAGGTCGCCTTCTTTCCAACCCAATTGCCGGTAGTAAGGCATCAGATGGGCGGGGATATAATGGACCTGGGTAAAAATATTGTGCGTACGCAGGAAGTCATATAAGCCTTTGCGGTCGTCTACCTGCACCACATACAGGTGATAGGCGTGGCGCAAGTCCTCCGCAACCTTCGGGAGCCGGATGCCTGCGATGCCGCGGAAAGCCTCATCGTAGGTCCGGGCTATTGCATTGCGGCGCTGAACGCTCCACTCCAGCCGTTGCAGCTGCGAAGCGCCCAGGGCGGCCTGAAAATCCGTGATGCGGTAATTGTAGCCCAACTCCTGCATTTCCATGTACCAGCCGCCGTGGTTTTCCTGCATCAGGGCCGGGTCCCGGGTAATACCATGGGTGCGGTATAAGCTAAGTTTGTCGTACAAGTCCTTGCGGTTGGTGGTGATAGCGCCGCCCTCGCCGGTAGCGATATGTTTCACCGGATGAAAGGAGAAAACCGTCAGGTCTACATAGTCATTCGCCCCGCAAAGGGCCTTATTGCCCCGGTCATCGATAAAATAGCCGCCGGGGGCATGACAGGCGTCTTCCACGATCCAGAGGCCGTATTGATCGGCGATCTGCCGCAGCCTTTGGGCATGAATGGGATAGCCCGCGAAATCCACCGGCACCACCCCCTTATAGGTGCCTGCGGGCGAAGCCTGCAGCAGGCGTTCCAATTGGTCAAGGTCCAGGAGGTAAGTATCGGGATCAATATCACAAAACACGATGTCGGCGCCGCAATAACGGAAACCGTTGGCCGAAGCGACAAAGGTAATGGGGGTGGTAATCACCTTATCCCCCGGTTGTACTCCCAAGGCCAGCGCAGACAGGTGCAGGGCGGCCGTACCATTGGCCACCATCACCGCATGCCGGGCTCCGCAACTAGCTGCAAACTGCCGTTCAAACTCCGGAATGGCAGGACCCTGCGTCAGAAAATCACTTTTCAGGACCTTCACTACCGCGGCAATATCTTCTTCCGTGATATGCTGGCGGCCGTAGGGTATGATGGTATTACTCATTCGTGTGTACGTATTGCTTGATAAGCGCCCTCATCTGCTCTACCGATAGCCACTGCGTGTTGGTCCCGGAATTGTATTTAAAGCCCTTCTCCACCTCCCGGGCATTGTAATGCTTCAGGTATTTTTCTTTGTTGGTGTCGGCCGGCAGAATGGCGTAGTAACGGTCAAACTCTATGGTATTGTAAGAATCACTTTCGGTGATCATCTCTTCATGTAATTTTTCTCCGGGGCGTATGCCCACTTCTACCAACCGGGCGTCGGGAGCAATGGCCTTAGCCACCGTTTCTATTTTGTAGGAAGGAATTTTAGGCACAAAAATTTCACCGCCCAGCGCGTTTTCAATGGCCCAGAGCACCATTTCCACCCCGTCTTCCAGGGAGATATTAAAGCGGGTCATATCAAAATGGGTAATCGGCAGTTCTCCGGTTTTGGCTTTTTCCATGAAAAAGGGAATCACGGAACCCCTGGAACCCATCACATTGCCATAGCGGACCACGGAGAAGCGCAGGTCACGGCTGCCTTTGATGTTATTGGCGGCAATAAAAAGTTTATCGGAACAAAGCTTCGTGGCGCCATAAAGATTGATCGGGGCCGCCGCTTTATCGGTAGACAGGGCCACCACCGCCCTGACCTGGGTGGAAAGCGCCGCATCAATAACGGTCTGGGCGCCGCCGATATTGGTTTTGATGAATTCATCGGGGTTATATTCCGCCGCCGGCACCTGTTTCAAGGCCGCGGCATGGATAATAACATCTATCCCCTCACAGGCCCTCCTGAAACGGTCTTTATCCCGGATATCACCGATAAAAAACCGTACCTGGGGATATTTATCTTTGGGATATAATTGTGACATTTCAAATTGCTTCAATTCATCACGCGAATAAATAACCAGGCGTTTCACCTTGGGATAGCGGCGAAGAATGGTTTCCGTAAATTTTTTACCAAAAGAACCGGTGCCTCCGGTAATCAGTATAGAACGTTCATTAAGCATAGCTTTCTTGTTTAACTTCCAAAGGTACGAAAATTATGTATTGCTTGCTATACTATTGCTAAAAATATTGTTTCAGGATCTTTTTAATGAAATTCCTGTAAATGGTATTATAGAGGGCGCCAACAACAATATTCCGGCCGGAGCAAATGACCAGCCGCTGTGTTACCGACAGTTTATTCCGCGCTTGTGTATTCTTCCAATAGACCTGGTAGATACTCGCTTCCAAGACCGGATCCGGGCACCTCAGGCCCCGGGTCAGCGATATGATCCATGTAGATAAATTCCAAAAGGCCAAATCATCGGCCGGAGTTTCCGTAATAAATCCGGTTGTAACAAAATCATTCACCCAGTTCATTTGTTCAAACACCCTTGTATCGGCCCGCCGCACCTGTTGCTGTGTCGCCGAATCGGGCCTTTGCAACCAGTAATAAATAGGTTGACCCAGACAAACGATCTGTTGCGGATCAATATGTTTAGCGATCAGAAAATTAATTTTCACATCATTATCATCTTTCCCGTTATACACATCCTCCATGTTAACCCTTTCAAAAACACTTTTATGGAACAGTTTACCCCAGACCGTTCCATTGCAATTCCTGCGCAATAAGGCTTTCAAAAAGCCGTTGGGCTCATCGGGAATAGACATAGGCACCGGCTTACAATACCGGCCTTCAACATCCAACCAATAATCACCGATAACCACCAGCGCTTCCCGGGCCTTTGCTTCGGCATAAAGTTGCGCTATGGCGGCAGGAACAATATAATCATCACAATCCATGAAGAACAGGTAGTCGCCGCCGGCGCGCTCCAGGCCGTAATGCCGGGCTTTGGCCACGCCTTCATTGTCCTTTCTGAATAATTTAATCCTGCTGTCTTTTAACTGAAGTTCCCGTAATAGCGGTTGCATAGCCGGATCGGTACTACCGTCATCCACCAATATAATTTCTATCCCGGCATACGACTGAGCACAAGCCGAATCAACACAACGACGCAAGTACCAGGTATTTACATTATACACCGGTATAATAACAGAGATTATTTCTTCCATATAGCTACCAAACACAGGTTTACTATGATTTTACAAATTTATGATTTTTCATTAGCTTTGCAAATACTTTGTGCAAAGCCGGATGACCAACAACCTTAAAGCAAAAACAGCCATCTCTGCCGTATGGAACCTGCTCGACCGGTCGGGACAGCAGTTTATATACCTGGTTACGGGCATTGTACTGGCCCGTACACTGGCTGTGGAAGATTACGCGTTGGTAGGTATGTTGAGTATTTTCATTGCCTTATCCACCATTTTTATTGACAGCGGCTTTACTTCGGCCTTTATCCGGGAAAAGACGATAGACCCCAAAGACTTTTCGGCCTTATGGGGTTTTAATATACTCCTGTCCATCGGTATTTACGCCGGCCTGTTTGTTGCGGCGCCGCTGATTGCCGGCTTTTACAAGCAACCGGCATTGACCGCCCTGTCACGCTGTATGTTCCTGGCCCTGCCCATCAATGCCATGGGCATTGTACAGAACATCCAGCTCAACCGCAGGGTTGATTTCAGGACGCTGGCCAAAATCAATGTATCGGCATTGCTGGTTTCCGGCAGCCTGGCCATTATTATGGCCCTTACCGGATGGGGCGTGTGGGCCCTGGCCATGCAACCGGTACTGTTATCCATAACAAAAAGCGGCATGCTATGGGCTCACCGCAGCAGGCCAATAGTTCCGACATTCAAATTCGGACGGTTGAAAAAATATGTATCCTATACGATCAATACGCTTTTCACGACCTTATTGACGACCTTGTTTAACAACACGTATTACACGCTGATCGGCCGGCATTTTTCAAAGTTGGATATGGGGTATTATACACAGGCGAACAAATATGCGGAGATCCCCAATAGTATTTCCATCGGCCCGATACAAAGCATCACCTTTGCCGCTTTTGCACAAATACAGGATGATGCCGAACGGCTGCAACGCGCCGCCAGAAAGAGTTTTCGTACGGTTTGTTTCTTTGTTTTTCCGCTTATGCTGGGCTTGGTTGCCGTGTCCAGGCCCTTGTTTTTAATCTTGCTGGGAAGCAAATGGGCAAATATTATTCCCTTCCTGCAACTCATCTGCATAGCCAATATATTTACCAATTTAACCGCTTTAAACGGCACGTTGTTAAACCTTAAAGGATTAGCAAACATCGTATTGAGGCTCGAAGTTGTAAAGTTGACACTCTTTTTTATATCCCTCTTTTTCACCTTCCGTTACGGTATTACGGCCATGCTCTACGGCTTGATTGTTGTACGGATGATTTCGTTTTTAATCACGGCTTTCTTTGCCGGGAAAAAAATGAATTATCCTGTAAGCGTACAACTAAGGGATATGCTCCCCTATCTGGGCATTTCCCTGCTGATGTTTGCCGCATGTTTTGCCTGGACTTTCGTACTTGACAATCATTTCCTGTTGTTAGCCGTACAGCTGACGACCGGAGGGCTGGTGTATGTGGGTATGAATGAATGGCTGGGATCCAAGGTGTATAAGGATATCCGGGAGATGGTCACAGAACAGCTAAGAAAATTAAAGTCTTAGCCACTGTTCCATCAAACTAATGTCCTGCGGCCAGGTGACCTTGAAATTTTTTTCTTCGCCTTCTACCAGACCGATGTTTTCCTGCGGCAAGTAGTTATGCACCACCCCGCAATCATCGGTAACCCTGAAATGCGGGTCTTTCGCCGCCAGGGTGTAGGCAGCGCGGATCAGCGACAATTTAAACCCCTGCGGCGTTTGCATACGGCGAAGGAGCGGGCGCGGAGGGATAGCGGCAATGACGCTTTGCCCCGGGTCGGTTTGCAGGATGGTATCCGTGGCGGGGACAGCCGCCGTAACGGCCCCGAACTGCTCCAGGGCTTTGAGTGTAGCGCTAATGATACGCGCACTCACCAAGGGGCGGGCGGCATCATGGAAAAGGATGTTGGCATCGGGTATAGCGGCATAGGCGCTTAATGCCGCACGAGTGGAATCCGCCCGCTCATCACCTCCTTCCATTACTTTGGTGATTTTTTTCCAGTGACCGGCAGCGGCAATGCCCTCCCATAGGTGCATATAAGCCGGATGGATGACCACGGCTATTTCATCAATGGCCGGATGCCCCTCAAAGGCGTCAATGGCATAGGCGATAACCGGTTTCCCCTTTACCTCCAGAAACTGTTTGGGCAAGACGGACTGCATCCGGTTACCGGCGCCGCCGGCCAATATAACGGCGATATTCAGCATGACAGCTCCTCCAGATAGCCGAACAGTTCCGCTATGCCGCGCTCCAGGGTATATTCCGGCACAAAGCCTAAGTCCTTCAATTTACTGTTATCAATGGTATAGCGTGTAGCGGCAGCAAAGGAGCGGAAATCCGTAACGTTGTTATTGCCGGGTAGCATTACAGGGATGATGTCGCCGTAACGTTCACGGTAAACCTCCTGCACTTTTCCGGCCAGCTCCAGGATAGCCCGGGTATGGCCGGAGCTGATATGATAAACGCCCCCGTTCTCTCCGCCTTGCAACAGGCATTGTACGGCGCGGCATACGTCCGTACCATGGATGAAGTCGCGCAGGGGGGAACCGTCGGACTGCAATACAATTTTTTTATCCTTCACCGCACTGCGGCAGAGGTCATTGACGACCAACCACCAGCAATTATTATCAGGAAAAACCGGAGCGCCATAGCTGTTGGAGAGCCGGACGACCATGCCGTTTACGGCGCCTGCCGCAGCATAGCGGCGAACGATCTCCTCACTCTGCCAATGGGTATATGCGTACGGATTGGCCGGATGTACCGGTGTGGATTCCATCACCACGCCCTGCAGGTTTTTACCGTAGACATGGATGGTGGAGAAGTAAAGAAATTTTTTCAAGCCTTGTCGGGAAAAAATATCCAGCAGGCTTTCCGTGGGGGTTACATTGATAGACGCTACGAAATCAGGATCTCCGTTAGATTGGTGATGGTCCAGCGATACCAGGTGAATTACCGCATCAAAGCCTTTTTCCGCTATTTTCTCCAAGCCGTCGCGGTCGCGGATGTCGCAGACAAACAAGTCATCAAATTGTTGCTGCCATTGCGGCGCTGCCGGCGTCTCCGGCCAGCAGAGCCCGCTTACACGGTAAGCCTGTTGCGACAAATGGCGACACAACTGCGCGCCCAGATAGCCGTTGGCTCCGGTGAGCAAAATCTTTTCCATTACCAGTTATACGGGATTTCGTTCAAGGCTTTACGGTCGGCCTCATCGGGTACGTGTTCCAGGTTGGCCACATTGAGCAGAAGGTTGTGCTCATCCAGGCCCTGAAAAGCCAGCCACAATTGCGGCGGCACAGTGAGACGGCAGTAGTTGGCAGGCCCCAGCACCAACTCATTAAAGCAGCCGCGGGTAGCGCTTCCCGGCCGGTCATCATAGACCACAAAACGGATCTTCCCGGAGGGAACGATCAGGTTCAGGGTCATTTCCCGGTGTTTTTTCCAGGCTTTTATTTCACCTTTACTGACGGTGGAGAAATAGGCTTCGCCGAAACCGGCAAAGCCGGCATCGCTCTTTTTCATGCCGTGGAATACATCACCCTGCGGATGAAAGATCTGCTTGAGCGGTGTAAGCAAAAGGCCTTCAATTATTTTGTCCATAGCAATCCTAATTCGCCGGCAAGGCGTTCATAACGTTCAATCTGCCGGATGGTAAGGTCAAACATAGCTTGTTTTTCTTTGTAGAAAGCATAGTACCAACTGCCGGTAAGGTCGATCAGTGTGTCGTAATCCAGCGCAGCGGTCCAGCGCAGGTGGAACAGCGCCTTGTCACAGTTGAGTTTCAAGAGCCCGGCCTCATGGAAAGGGCTGTTGCCCGTAACGGCATAGGCATCGGAGGCTTTCTCGAAGTGCCATTGCCGGCTAAGGCTTTCAAGCAGTTGTTGCACGGTATGGCTGTTTTCCGCACGGGGGCCGAAGTTGAAACTTTCGCCGTTGAAACGCACGTCGTCATGCAGGGCCTGTCCCAATTGCAGGTAACCGCTCAGCGGCTCCAGCACATGCTGCCACGGACGGGTAGCCCTGGGGCTGCGGATCTCTACCGTCCGGCCCTCGCTCCAGGCCCGCATGCAATCGGGCACTATGCGGTCGGCCGCCCAGTCGCCCCCGCCGATCACATTCCCGGCGCGGGCGGTAACAATGCGGACATTCGACCCGTTTTTAGAAAAGAAAGAGTGGTAATAGGACTTACAGACCAATTCCGCAGCGCCTTTCGAGCCGCTGTATACATCCTTGCCGCCCAGGGCGTCGGTTTCCTTGTAGCCCCATACCCATTCCACATTGTCGTAACACTTGTCACTGGTGATCATCACCGCGGTACACGGGAAGTTCAAGACCCGCAAGGCCTCCAGTATATTGGTAGTGCCCACCACATTGGTGGTTATGGTTTCCAGTGGGTTCTGGTAAGAGGCGGATACAATGGGCTGCGCCGCCAGGTGGAACACAAAATCGGGCCGTATGTCGTCCATGATTTGCCGCACGGCGCCGGCATTGCGGACATCTTCAAAGTAGTGTGTAATACGTTCCTGCAATTTCAGTTCTTCAAACATGGACGGCTGCGTAGGAACATCTTTGGAAAGGCCGTAGACCCTGGCGCCCATCTGCAGGAGCCACACGGTGAGCCAGCTGCCTTTAAAGCCGGTATTGCCGGTGACCAGTACTTTTTTTCCGTTGTATCGATTAGCGAAAAGCATAATTTACCATTTTACCCAGGGGGCGTTATTGTTGGTGTATAATTGGTTCAGCAAGGTGTATTCACGGGCGGTGTCCATCGGCTGCCAGAAACCGTCATGCTCAAACACCATGAGCTCTCCGGCGGCCACCAGTTGTTTCATGGGGTCCTGCTCCAACACCAGTTGTTCGTCATTGTTGAGGTAAGAAAATATTTCGCGGTTGAAGACGAAAAATCCGCCGTTGATACGCCCGCCGCTTACCTGCGGTTTTTCATTAAAGCCGGTCACAGCATTGTCGCCGGAGTAAATCAATTCACCGAAACGGCCCGGAGGGCGCACGCCGGTGAGCGTGGCCACCTTGCCATGTGATTTGTGGAAGGCCAGCAGCTGATCGATATCAATATCGCCCACCCCGTCACCATAGGTGAGCATAAAGCAATCATCATCACCGATATATTTTTGGATGCGTTTTACGCGGGCGCCGGTCATGGCGTTAAGGCCGGTCTCGGCCATGGTAATGGTCCAGCCCTCTTCACTGTGGGTATTGTGGCGCACCAGGCTGTTCTTATCCCCCAACTTCAGGGTAAAATCACTGGCGCGGGTTTCATAGTTGAAGAAGAAATCTTTAATCACCTCACTCTTATACCCCAGACAAAGCACAAAATCAGCATGGCCGAAGGCGGCATAATACTTCATGATATGCCATAAAATAGGATATTCACCTATGGGCACCATGGGCTTGGGGATATTTTCCGCCACATCGCGGATGCGCGTACCGTAACCACCGCAAAGAATGACTGTTTTCATAAAATGTATGCGTATAAAGTCGACTTGTAAAGATACACAATTATTTACAGACCGCCAAAAAGCCTAATTATAAATCTTTTTCAAGGTCTCGCTGTCTTCCAGGCCCCGGCGGAAAATCACCTTGCTTACAAAAGACTTGCTAAAGCCCCAACCATAGCCCACAATTTGGATCACGGAGGCCCAGAGGGCCATCACGGCAATTTTCAGGCTCCGGGTTTTGCGCAGGGCGTCGGCAAAAAGCAGGAGAAGATAGGCCGACGGAAGGGCTAATGAATAGTGAATAATGAATAATGAATAATGGGAGGGATGCAAAAGTGCAAAGACAAGCAGGAGGAGTAACAGGAATGAGAACAGGAGCATGAGGGCGGGCAGGGTGTGCACGGCTTTCAGCGATCCTTTGTGGATAACGGACAGGTTGACGCGCGCCACACCGAAGTTATGTACTTGCTTGTAGAATTTTTTAAAACTCACACGGCGCTTGTGGTACACAAAAGCTTCGCGGTAAAGCGTGGTGCGGAAACCGGCCTTATCAATCCGGATGGAAAGGTCTATATCTTCGCCGAACATATCGCGGAAGCCGCCTACGGTTTCAAACACCTTGCGGGAAAAACCCATATTGAAGGTACGGGGTTTGAATTTCTCCAACTGCGATTTGCCGCCGCGGATACCGCCGGTGGTAAAGAAAGAAGTCATGGCGTAGCTGATGGCTTTCTGTACGGGACTGAAGGAGTCGTGCGCCGCGTCCGGCCCGCCGAAGCAATCACTGTAATCCGCCCGCAGGCTACGGTCAAGCTGCATAAAATACTGTGGAGGGAGCACACAATCGGAATCGAAGAACAGAAAGTAATCCCCCCGGGCCTGCTGCATGCCGTAATTGCGCCGGTAGCTGCGGTCCGTACCGGGGACATTGAAATAACGGATATCCAGGCGGCCTTTGTAGCGTTCCACCACCCGGTCGCAGGGTTGCGGGCCGGCATCTTCCACAATCAAGACTTCAAAAGACAGGCTCCCCTCCTGTGCCGCAAGGCTTTCGAGCAACTCCTCCACCTCGTCGGGACGGTTGTATACCGGTATAATAGCTGAGTAAATCATTGTAAAACAAATCAGTTGACAAATATAATGAAAAAAGAGATACCAAAGGGCCTGTCTAAAATATTTTTCGTACCTTTGAACTCTTATTTCTGTATATTTACTTATACCTTATTGCCATGAGTCGCGAACAAGAAGTTTTATCCCACAACATTAATCGTATTTCCCAGGGCACGGAAATTACCGGCACCATCAAAGCCTCCGGTGATATACGTATTGATGGCGTCTTAGAAGGCACCCTGACATCCAAAGGCCGTGTAGTTATCGGCGAGACCGGATCGGTCAAGGGCGAGTTGCACTGCGCATTTGTAGATATCTGGGGCACCTTTGAAGGCAACCTGATTGTAGATGAATTAACCAACATGAAATCCATGTCGAACTTTACAGGCGACCTGAAAACCGGCAAGATAAGCATTGAAATAGGCGCCAGATTCAACGGGTCCTGCACCATGCAGGCGCCAGTGGAAGACGACAAAAAATAAGGCAGGTCACCGGAACCCGCTATCCCCTCATAAACCGGCTCAGCCGCTCCTGATAAGAGCGTTTATACATCCGTTTGGTTTTATCATCCAAAAAGGAACGATCAATCAATGCGTCTAAGAGCGGATGGTATTCCGAAAACAGGCTGATAATGGCGTCGCGTTTCTTTGGCAACACGCCTACACGATTGGCAAATGTAATAAAGTCCGTTTTACACGGATGTCCGCTATGGCTGTATATTTCAGAATGCTCAGCCTGTGGCATCAAACCACCTTGCAGTGCAAAATCTTCATCTTGTACGTGAATTGCGGTATTCATCAAATCATAGGCAGGAGACAACAGGTAGTCGCCATTGGCCGATTGTTGCAACGAAAAATTTTTAAGGTGGGCGTCTCCATTAGCAAATATATAGTTGAAAACAATCAGCATAAATAATTTACTCATTTGAACCTGCCAAGCCGGGACATTGGCTTTCAACAACGCCGCCATATCCTCATAACTTCCGGTGTACTTATAATCTTTACCATGTGTGAGGTTTGTCTTTTGTGCCAGCGACGAAAAATCCTCCTGTTTGATTTTGTTACCGTCTTCATCAAAATCAAAACGCTTGGTAATATATGCCGCCTCACCGTTTGCAAAAAACAGCAGCCCGTTTTCGGCAACAGCTATCTTATAAACCTGTGCTGCAATTTGCATGGTAAGGTGCTCATTAGCTGGAATAAAATTGCGAAAACGCAAGTGTTTGTAGCTTGGTGCAGGTTTGATAATGTACCGTCCCTGCCGCCCGGCAGGGGTAAGTACAAGTTTAGCATTCTCCACCACCGCAGAGAGCTTCTCCTGCACCCCGGATACGGACAGTTGCCGGATGCTCTCGGCAAGGGCGGAACTATCCGCATCATAATCAAAGTCCAACATGTGCGAAACTTTCTTGTTACCAAATAATTTTCTGAGGCAGGCAGGGCTGTAAGTATCAAAACCGGGAGCCAGCGTGCCGGGGCAAACGTTGATCTTTTTCATCTCTTTTTCACGGTTATGGCTCCGATGGTGTCGGTATGCGCCGTGGCTAACAGTAAACCAAAAGCATCATTCTCATCAATTTTAAGTGTCCGGCATTGAATGGCTTTATTGGCTCCTTCCGATAGCATATTATAGAAGAAGGGAAAAAGCGTATCCCCTGAAAACACCTGCTGTCGCTTAGAAAACGACAGACTGATTGCGGTCTGGTTTTTATCCAGGAGGAACAAATCGTCATAACGGAAGATATACTTTCCGTCATCCGTTTCTGTCAGCAAACCCGCCAACACACCATTGACATATACACCAGCCTGTCTCATTTGATCATTTCTTTTACTTTCATTATCAGCTCCAAACCCAATACTCCGGCAATCTTTGTCAGCGTAGCGACCGAAGGATTGCCTTTTCCGGTCTCAATGCTTTTAATTATCCGCAGACTCAAGCCGGAATAATCCGCCAGGTCTTGTTGGGTTAAGCCCAACAATTGCCGTCGTTCTTTTATAATGGAATAAAACTCCATAGTGCACTATTTTGCCTTTTTCTGCAAAATTAATACAATATTTATTAAAAACAAAGCGAAAGCGAAATAAAGTGCACTTTTCTGAGTGATCAATTAAAAATAAAACGTCGGGCCTTTCTTGGGGGCTTGCGGCGCCGGTGTAACTTCGCGGAAACGGCGCAGGTCCCGCTTGTGAAACAGGTACTCGGGGGTGGGTATCCGGTCGCTTACCGTGGATATACTATACCAGGGCGAGAGGTCTCCGTTCTCCGGATTCATCAATACATGGGGAATCTGGGCCGGACGATAACTTTGCGCCAAGAGGTAGATACGGTCGCCTGTAACCGGATGCTCCGCTACATCCAACACGATGACGGCATGGCCCGGGCGGGAGTCTTGTACAAAGAGGTCTCCAGGCTGTATGCTATGCAGCGGTACGCGCTGGACATCCACCAGCAGGGTATTGATATCGGCGTGGGTAAAAATGAAATCCAGGTAACGCCGGAGCGTCCGGTAGCGGTCTATTTCGGTAGAGGACTTGGTCCAGTAGGTTTTGTCATTGATCACGATCTGCATCCCTTCAACCCATTTTACATACGGAATACGCACACGGGTACTGATGGTAAAAGCAATCTTATCGTATTGCTGCCGGTCAAACAAATATTCGGCTTTGAGGCGTATACATAATTCCGCATCCTGCTGAAGGTCTTCCAGGCCCATATCAACATTCAGCACACCGGCATAGATGTGGTCATTGGCTTTCACCGCCCCGTCAAAATATTTAACCACGGCGCCGTCTTCCATCATGCGCAGGTGGCGGAGGTAATAGGCATACGAGGCCTCATCGCCATACAGGCGTTCATACCCCTTGGGCAATTTGAAACGGGTCTCCACGGTCATACCGGAGGGATCAATAAAAGCGTTGTTTGTTTGAGCCCGTAACGGCAGCACAGCACAGATAACCAGCAAAAACACCTGCATGTGTTTTGCCGCCGTCATGCTGATATGTGGCCCCCTGCTCATCCTTAGCTTTCGTTGACATCCAATCTGTATAGTTTATCCGAGCGGCGGACCTTTCCGGGCACCGCCATAGAAAAGAAAACCCCTTTTTCCACCAGCTCCACCGGCTCAAGGTTCACACGTACATCATCAATGACCGTACCGACCACGCCGGTGGTAGGGCCTATGATCAGCACCTCATCGCCTTTGCGGAGGCTGCCGGTTTCCATATAACATTCAGCAACGCCAAGTCCGCTGAAATAATTGGTTACTTTAGCCACATAGGTTTTACGGCGGGTAGCTTTATTGCCGTACACCTCGCTCCACTGGCCCAGGCGTGCGCCTTGATAATAGCCGTCCCAAAAACCCCGGTTGAAGACGGTTTGCAACTGAGCCGTCAGCTGCTGCACCAGTTCCGGGGTGTACACCCCGTCAACCACGGCCTGTGCGGCGCGGCTGTAGGCTGCAACGACCGTTTTCACATACTCCGCCGAACGCGCCCGGCCTTCAATCTTCAGCACCCGTACGCCGGAGGCGATCATCTTGTCCAGGAAACCAATGGTACAAAGATCCTTGGGCGACATGATGTATTCATTATCCACCAGCAACTCAAGGCCGGTATCATTGTCCGTGACGGTATAACCGCGCCGGCAAAGCTGATAACAGGAACCCCGGTTGGCCGAGGCGTTATATTCATGCAAACTGAGGTAACATTTACCCGATACGGCCATGCACAAGGCGCCGTGGCAGAACATTTCGATCTGCACGGGCCGGCCGGCAGGGCCGGTAATATTGCGTTCCTGTATCTGCCTGTATATGCCGGCCACCTGATGCAGGGTCAATTCACGGGAAAGCACCGCCACGTCGGCAAAGGCAGCATAGAATTGCAGGGATTCGCTATTGGTAATATTCAACTGGGTGGAAAGATGCACCTCTACACCGCAGGCGCGGGCATAAGCGATAACGGACATATCCGCAGCGATAACGGCGGTAACGCCGGCAGCTTTGGCGGCATCGACCAGGCGCCGCATATCCTCCAGCTCACCGTCGTAAAGCACGGTGTTTATGGTCAGGTAGGAGCGCATGCCGTTGTGTTCGCATACATCAACAATTTTCGGAAGATCTTCCGGCTGGAAATTATTGGCGGAACGGGCGCGCATGTTCAGGTTCCCCACACCGAAATACACGGAATCGGCGCCGGCCTGGGCGGCAGCCATCAGGCAGTCGAAACTGCCGGCCGGCGCCATAATTTCTATATCGGATCGCTTCAGCTTATTCTCCATGAAGTACTTTTGTTATCTTATCAATGATCACTTGTTCCGGGATATTCATGCAGGCATAATCCTTCCGGTAACAGGGCTTGTCGCCGAACACCGAACAGGGACGGCAATAGAGGTCCGACTGTACATTACCCTGTGCAGACTGGCGCCAACCGCCAAAGCCGGCATAGGGGTGGGTAGCCCCCCAGACAGACACTACAGGAACGCCCATAAAGGAAGCCAGGTGCATATTGGCGGAGTCCATAGACACGACGACATCCATCTTACCGAGTTGCAATAACTCTTCGGATAAGGGTAACTTTCCGGCCAGGGACTGCACGTTGGCATACTTGTCTTCCCAAACCGCCAGTTGACGGACCTCTTCTTTCCCTCCACCGAAAAGATAGACCTCCGTATGCTCCTGCCGGGCAAAATGAGCCACAACCTTTTCCATCCGCTCCGGCGGATAAATTTTCTCTTTGTACTTGGCAAAGGGGGCGATGCCGATTCTGCGGACACCGGCCACCGGATGAGCAGTGAACGGCGGAAGGGCGGAAGGCTGAAAAAAGGCTGGTTGCTGAGCGGAAACAGCAGCCGACAGGACATCAAAGTAGCGGTCAATCATGCTTTTCAGCGCCTGCATTTTTTTGTGCTTGCGGCGGGTAAGCCCGCGCTTTTCGCCCCGGCCTTTCCGGAGCTTTTTCACCGGATAGCCGTATAAGCGGAACCACAAAGAAAGCAAATGCGTACGCAAGACGCCATGCAGGTCGGCGACCACATCAGGACGCAGGGAACGCAGCAGACCAAAGAGCTTCCATAGTCCCGGAATACCGCGGTAAGTTGTTTTGAAATCCGCCGCGACAAAAGAAACATTCTCCTGCCCTTCAAAAAGCGGGGCAAAGAGCGGGCGTGACACCATAATAAAATGACAGGAGGGATACGCTGCAGCAAATTCACGTACTGCGGCGGCAGTCATGGCCACATCGCCCATGGCGGAAAAACGGAACAAGAGGACTTTCAATGGCCGGTGGCCATCATTATTATCATGACTTTCTGGCATATAATACCGGGTTAAGAGACGGATCGTTGTACATTTTCATCTGCTTGTACACCTTCATATACTTGCGGCCGGCGCCTATGTCTTCGAGCAGGCGGTCTATGGCAGCCGACAAATCTTTTTGCTGTTCAAGCAATATATCCAATTTTTTAGCACACTGCTCATGGTGTACAGGGTCTGCATCCGTACGGTTTACCTCCTGCTGCATGTGGTAGATTTTCAGCACCAGGATAGACAAGCGGTCAACCGCCCAGGCCGGACTCTCGGTATTGATCGTCGCATCGGCCAGGGGTTTAACCTCCTTGTACTGATCAAGGAAGAAACTGTCAATTAACTCCACCAAATCCGTGCGGTCCTGGTTAGACCTGTCAATACGCCGCTTGAGCTGCAAGGCTTCCACCGGGTCAATCGACGGATTGCGGATAATATCCTCCAGGTGCCATTGTACGGCATCTATCCAGTTTTTGAGAAAGAGATAATACTCGATCGTCTTGAATTCATAGGGATTCTTGATTTCCGCATCCACGTTGTCCATGGTATGGTAAGACTCCGTACAGGCGGTAAAAATCTGGTTGCATTTGTTTGAAAACATATCGTTCTATTTGTCTCGGTTAATCAATTCATGGGCAAAGTTGCTCAATTGCTCTTTGCGTTTCGGGTCAATATCCAGACTACGGAGGATATCCGCCGCCTGGCTGAAATAAAGGGTAATGGCCTCCTCGGTCTTCGCGCGGATACCCAGGCGGTCATAGATGTCCAGCATCCCCCGGATTTTCTCTTCCGGCACGGCATCCTTCGCCGCAAGCCATGCGTTCAGGCTCCGGCGATCTTCTTCGCCGGCTTCGCGCAGGGCGGTCACCAACAGAAAAGTTTTTTTATTGGTCAGCATATCATTGCCGATAGCCTTACCGAAAACAGCCGACTTTCCGTAAGCATCCAACAGGTCATCCTGAAGTTGGAAAGCCATACCCAAGCGGTAGCCGAACTCGTACATTTTTTCCGCATCGCTGTTGGAAGCGCCGGCGGCTATGGCGCCGATCTGGGCGGAAGCGGCCAACAAGACAGCCGTCTTCAACGCGATCATCTCCAAATAATCTTCAATGGTAATAAAAGGCAACTGTTCGTAATTCATATCCAGCTGCTGTCCCTCACAAACCTGCGCCGCCGTACGCCCGAATAACTTCAGGACATCCGGCTGGTAAGCCGGATCCGCTTCACACAGGTATTGGTAAGCCATAATACACATTACATCCCCGGAAAGAATAGCCACGTTGCTATTCCACTTTTTCCAGACCGTATCCTGCCCTCTGCGTATCCCGGCATTATCCATAATATCATCATGCAGGAGGGTAAAACCGTGAAAGACCTCAAGGCCCAGGGCCGGCAGCACAATCCGGTCATCTATCCGTTCACTGAACATATTGTATGACAATAAACTCAGCAGCGGCCGGATACGTTTTCCACCGATAGACATCATATAAGAAACCGGCAAGTACAACTCGCGCGGCTTGCCGGTAAGCGGCAGGGTATTGATGGATCTTTCAACCCAGGATCGCAATTCGTCTACAGAATACATAAACATTTTGACATATAACCTACAAAGATAACAAAAATACTTGTACTTTTGCAAGCATGAAAGAGGAAAGGACAATCAGCGGACTGGTCTTCCGGCACACCGGCAGCCATTATATGGTACGGCTTAACGAGCATAATACACTTGTTGACTGTACGATAAGAGGAAGACTACGCCTCAAGGAAAGCAGCACTACCAACCCAATTGCCGTTGGCGATCATGTTCATATAGAATTACTTAACAACTCCGAAGGGGTCATCACCGCCATAGAGCCCCGTAAGAACTACATTATCAGACGCTCCACCAATCTCTCCCGCGAGGCCCATGTGATTGCAGCCAATCTTGACTGCGCCTACTTAGTCACCACGATCGTACAGCCTGTCAACCGGATGGAGTTCATAGACCGCTTCCTGGTCACCTGCGAGGCGTACAAGGTACCGGTGAAAATCTTAGTCAACAAACTGGACCTCTATGATCAGGCGGCGCTGGAAAGCCTGGAACACTTTACAACAATTTATAGCGGAGCCGGTTATGAGGTATGGCCGGTATCGGCGCTGACCGGCGAAAATATAGAGAAACTGCAGGAAGACATCCGGCAACGCGTCTGCCTGTTTTCCGGCAGTTCGGGCGTCGGAAAATCCTCCCTGATCAATGCCATAGACCCTACCCTTCGCCTGCGCACCGGCGAAATCAGCAGTTATCACCAAAAAGGGATGCACACCACGACCTTCTACGAGATGTTTGAAACGGCCATGGGCGGATACATTATCGATACGCCCGGGATCAAAGGGTTCGGACTGGTTGATGTCGGGAAAGAAGAAATTTACCATTTCTTTCCGGAAATTTTCAAACAGGCCGCCGGTTGTAAATTCCAACCCTGCACCCATACCCACGAACCCCGCTGCGCCGTACTGCAAGCCGTAGAACGCGGCGATATCTCCCCTGAGCGTTATGAGAGTTATCTGAAACTGCTGGAGGACGATGAGGGGAAGTACAGGTAATAGTGAACCGAGCTCACGAGCCGTGAGGCCAGTAACAATGAATAGTGAATAGTGAATAATGAATAGTGTGTATTATTTTTGTGGGATTATGGAAAGGAAAACGGAAAAAAACAGGAATAAAAACAACAAGGCGGGTCGCTTTACCCGTGTCTTTTTATTATTCATTATTCACTATTCACTATTCATTACCCCCGCTTTTGCCCAATATTACGATGTAGGCGAAGACCCCTCATGGGTAAAATGGCGCCGGATCGAGACCAAACATTTCACCCTGGTTTACCCCTCGACCCTTGACTCTGCCGCCAAACGTTATGCCTGGCTCTTTGACCAGGCCTCGGACAAGGTAGCCGCCCCGTTGGAAACCAAACTAAAACGCATCCCTATCGTGCTCCACCCCTACAACCTGCGCAGCAACGGTTTGGTAAGCTGGGCGCCCTCCCGTATGGAGCTGAACACCACGCCGCCGCATGACGGCTTCCCGCAGTTGTGGGATAAACAACTGGTACTGCACGAAACACGGCACGCCGCCCAGATGAGCAAGATGGGAGACAATATCATCAAGTACCTGCACTGGGGGATAGGAGAACAGGCCGAAGGCTTGTTTGTCGGCATCTTTATCCCGAGCTGGTACCTTGAAGGCGACGCCACACTCTCGGAAACGGCCCTTTCCTCTTCCGGCCGCGGCCGCTACGCCCGTTTTATGATGGGACAGAAAGCCTACCTGCTCGACGATATGCACTTTAGCTGGGACCAGTGGAAAATGGGATCTTACCGCTACCCCGTACCTAACGCCTATGAGCTGGGCTATACCATGTCTGCCTATGCCACCCTGAAAGCCGGGAGCAACATCTTCGGCCGCGCGCTTGACTACAGTACCCGGCGCATTTATGACATTCCTCCCTTTGATGTCGCCCTTGGGAAATTTGCCGGCGGCGGCGAGCAAACCCTACAGCGGGAGGCTTTTGAAGTACTCAAAAAACAATGGAAGCAGGAAGACAGCCTGCGTGGCGCCGATATCCCCTCCCACGCCATCACCGCGCTTTCAACGGACTATACGGCTTACAACCTTCCGGCAGTCAGCGATGCCGGGAAAATCTATGCCCTACGCATGGAAATGAACCGTTCACCGCGACTGGTGGAGATTGACACCTGTGGTGAAATCAAACGGCTCCGGGCCATGACCTCCGTCAACAGCCGGCTGGTATACCATGAGGGCTTCATTTTCTGGACGGAGATCATACCCCACCCCCGCTGGCCGCAGCAGAGCTACTCGGTGATCAAGTGTTACAATATCGCCACCCGCAGCATCTATACCCTCACCCACCGTACGCGCTACGAGGGAGTGCAGCTCTCGGCCGACGGCACCCGGCTGGTCACCATAGAAAATACGCCCGAAGGCGAATCACGGCTGGTCATCATCCCCCTGATCATGGTTCAGGGCGGAGCGCCACGGCTCTCCGGCAATGTAAGCCGCTATATCCCCACCCCGCTAAGCGGCGTCTGGAAAGAAGCCGTATGGAGCACCGACAGCCTGACCAACACCCTTATTTATGCCACCCTGCTGTCGGACAAAGGCACGGAACTCTACAGCATAGACCCCCTCACCAGGCAATACAAACAACTGATAGCGCCCGGCTTCACCGACATCAAACAAATGAGCTGGTGGAACAACCAACTGCTATTTGTAAGCGGCTACAACGGCCGGGACAACATCTACGCCCTGCAGCCCGGAAGCCGGCAGATCCACCGCCTCTCGAACGCCCGCCTGGGCGCCTTCACGCCCACCATTACGCCCGACGGGGCCCATATGGTTTACGCGAATTATCATGCTTACGGCTACCAACTGCGCCGGGTGTCTACCGACAGCCTGCTCCGGGAGCCCGAAAGCTTTACCCGGCCCTACGGCTATGCATGGGCGGACAGCCTCTCGGCACGTAGCCAATTCAACCTCGACACCATCAGCGTTCCGCCCTTAGCCGAAATGGCCTACCAAAGCAAACCCTATAACAAACTCACCCACCTCTTCCGCTTCCACAGCTGGGCGCCCTTATACATCAACCCCGACGAGCTGAAATCCATGGAGCTGGACAACGTAACCAACAACGTAGGCTGGGGCGCTACCGTGTTTAGCCAGAACAGCCTCAACACCGCCATCGCCCGCCTGGGCTACCATTACAATAACGGATTCCACTCCGGACACCTTGCTTTCACCTATAAAGGCTGGTGGCCCGTCATAGACCTGAAGTTCGACATCAATGACCGCTATGCCGTAGAATACCGTGACCTGAGAGTAGTCAACGACACGCTGGTCGGACGCAAAGTCAACATCAAAGACCCTTACATAGAGGGCACCATCCGCCTGTACGCCCCTTTGAATTTCAGCAGCAACGGCTGGCTCCGGGCCCTGATCCCCCAAATAGAAGAACATTTCACCAATGACCGCTACTACAGATTCAACGACCCCGACGCCTACTACTACCACTATTTTATGGCCGGGCTCACCTGGTACGAGCGCCTGCCCATAGCCGCCCGCGAACTCTACCCACGCTGGGGCTATATGCTCAAAGGACAGTACCTCACCGCCCCCTTCGGCCGTATCAATATCGGCCATGTGGGCATGGTACAGCTCACCACCTGGACCCCCGGGCTCTTCCGCAATAACGGGGTACAATTCAAAGCCGGTTACCAGTGGCAATTCGTGCAAAGCGACGGCTATTACATACAGAATCTGTTGCCTGCGCCGCGCGGCTATCCGGCCTTGGGCGCCAAAAACATGGTAGCCCTCAGTGCGGATTATTCGTTTCCGTTGTTTTACCCGGACTGGAACCTGGCCTGGATAGCCTACTTCAAACGCATACGCATGAATGTATTCAGTGACTACTCCAATATTTCACAGTTCCGCGGCGTCACCGTTAACGAATGGTCCCTCGGCTTCGATATCCTGGCCGATTACCATATCTTCCGCTTCGATTTTCCGGTCGAAACCGGTATCCGTTGCGCTTTCCCCATGACCAACGGCGCCAGCCCCAATGGAACCAGCCCAACCATCAGCCTCTTATTTAGCTTGAAATTTAATTAAATACAAAATCTGATTTTTGTATAATTCCTTGTCCCCGATACTACTTCTTTAGCGCGTACTCAAGTACCATTTGATTTGTCAAAGACTAAGTTGCCGTTGTAGGTCTTGGTACCATCCAGCAACTCATTCTGCTCATTGCGCGCCACGGTGGAAAGCTTGCGGCCGTCGGGATTTTGCCGATGAGATATCCCCAATTATCTACCATATCGCGCCTGAAAGATACTATCTGCTTGAGCAGATGTTATAGAATAGGTGTCTTCTAACTTTGTACTCTCTTGTATCAGTTGCACTAAATAAGCAAAAGAGTTAAATTCACAACTCATATCTACAATAGAAGATGTATCACCTTTAAAACAAATACAAAAGGTTTCTGTGGCAGAACAGTTATATAGCGAATCTTTAAAATTTATAAACGCCTGTTCAAAAACATTATATTGAGTCAATATAGCCTTGTTATTTGAAATATCTATAGGGGCGCTTTTCCATAAAAGAATCATATCATAAGCACCTGTATTTGAATGATGAAAGATTCTATATCTTTCATATTTAGTATAAAGTGAATTTTTAAAGCTAAAAAAATAAACAGTTCCAATATCCCTAAAGTAATCTTTAGTATAAACTATTGCCTTTAAAGTATCATTGTTGGACAATGAATCTATAAGTCCAAATGACTGTTCTTTCCAATAAGGTTTTTGTCCACAAGAAAACAGCATAAAGGATGAAAGCAAGATAGTCAATGCCTTTTTCATTTCTTCTCCATTTTTAGGTATTCGTAATAATTATTTAGCATGTGACTTTGAAATGCTGACGTGGTATTTTTCCACGTTCTATGTCGAAATTGAAGTTCGTAAGCTTTGTGATGGGTAGCATCTTTATCTGAGTAGTTTAAAGGATATCCATGTCCTTTAAATTCATGTATCATTAAATTTTGTATATTAGAAATTGTATTTAACTTCCATAATTCATTTCCGTTTATTGTCACCTTCGATGTGTTGTTCGGCAATGTTTCTTCACTTGCAAAACCAACCATATTGGGATCATTATACCCTGCAGGATTACCTTTAGAAGTATATCTGCCTGTATATACCGAAACTTTCTCATTATACAAGTTATTTACATCTAAATCCCCCATTTTCGAAATAATATCTGTAAACACATTAGAAATAGCTTCAGCAGATAGATTTGCTCTATCGATGGTCGTACTATTCTGTTCTAAGTCGTTTATTAATGACAAATCAGATTGTTTAAAACCACCTAATGTTGCCCCATGGTTTTCTTGAATTTGATTCCAAGCATCCTGCTTAATAATTTGCAAATAATCCGTCGTTTTCATATCCGTATAAAGATATACACCATGCTCATTATAATAGTCATCAAAAAACATTCCTGTCGGATCCGTATATTTCACCGGATTCCCTGCACAATAGGAGTATGGCGTTATCCACGGATACTTCGCTGCCAGCGGATCTATTCCGCCAAAACCAATTCCGCTGAGCGCATTCAACCGCCACCTGGCCCCATTGTCTACATATCCCAGTTCAAAGTCCGGGATCGTCTCCTTGCCGGTGTGCTTATAGCGGTTGGCACCCGCTGCAGCGCCGCCGCTGCTCAAACTTCCAATCAACGCCCCAAAGGGATAGAAGGCATTCTCCTGTACCACGCTATTTCCTGCCGCTCGCACACTACCCAGAAGCTCTTCTAAATGGTACTCCATCAAAAAATGTAGAAATTTTTATTTGTAAATCTTTTCAAAAAGATATTTAACAATCTTATCATGATCTCCGTTAACAGCTAAGGCGAATGGATAATTCCCTTTTTTTGTTTTTATATGTAAGAGCGCATTCTTTTCTACTAATTTTACAACCATCTCTTCATATCCTAAAAAGCATGCATCATGTATAGGCGCAACACCCTCATAATCTACTAAATTAATATCTGCATTTAAGTTTAATAGAATATCAAAAATATCATATTTTTCCAATAATACAGATAGTTGCAATGGTGTAACCCCATCTTTAGTCTGAAAATTTATAAATTTTAGCACCTCCGGTTTCCGATTCAAGACATTGATTAATCGATCTGATAAACCAGAGTAAATTATACTGTGAATAACACCTTCACATTCATCATTAATTAAGGTCACATCAGCTCCATTATCAAGAAAAAAAGTATATGCGTCACTCCCCTTGTCACTGAGGGCATACAAAAGTAAAGTATCATTATCTTCATCCAAAAAACGGTGATCAATATTATATGAATTTATATGCTCTTTTAAAAAGTCGATATTATTACACGCTATTGCATCTTTCAAACGATCTTCAAAATTATCCATAATATATTATTTGTTTATTTTATAATCTTCGTCTATCTGCTTTTTTGTTCTATCAGGTGCTCCTTTTTCTTTAGCATCATGAGCCCTTCTTCTTGCACCAGGACCCTCTGCTTTTTCTAATTCTGAAGCCCTCCATTTAGCCCTTTGCTCTGATGCTGGCTGATTTTCTTTCTCAGCCTTTCCTTTTTCTCGGGCTTCTCTTTTTGGATTAGTCTTTTTTTCAGATTTAACCTCAGAATTATTATTTTCATAATTATTCCCACTTCCCAGATTTTTAACAGCATTCGTTGCCATATAAGCCCCTTCCGCTGTTACCAATGCACCTACGGCACTCCCGACAAGACTCACCCCTCCTGTTGCCGGTGCAGCAACTAATCCTCCACCAACCATCGTTGAACCTTGCGCCGCAGTCACGGCTCCTATCCCAATACTGGTGATATCTGCGCCTGTTAATGAATTATTATAGTCAGAAGCATTATTCGGAACATATGAGGAACGAAAATTACTGCCTGTAATATTATCTATTATACCATACGCCCATCCAACTACTTTGTCCCAGATATCTTTTCCATCCGGATCCGTATACCGCATCGGATTGTTATTCCACAATGCATAGGCACTAACATGATGATACTTTCCGGCCAGCGGATCAATCTGTAAAGAACGCAGTATCCATGAATCAAAAGTCCTGGCGCCATAATCATACTTGTTCCACCCGAAATCACTAATGTATTCTTTACTCTCGCGCTTGTAGCGATTGGTGCTTAGCGATACATTATAGGACAGATAATCAATAGGTGATCCACTTGGGTAAAACGCATTCTCCTGTACCACGCTATTTCCTGCCGCCCCGGCCTCAAAGGCCACCCGCACGCTGCCCAGATGGTCTTTCAAATGGTACTCCAACACAAAGTTAGCATTTTTGTTCAATATACGGCCCTCGGGGAAGAGAATATATTCGAGTTCCAGGTTTTTGTCAAAGACCAAGTTGCCGTTGTAGGTCTTGGTACCGTCCAGCAGTTCGTTCTGCTCATTGCGCGACACGGTGGAGAGCTTGCGGCCGTCGGCGGCATAGCTGTTGAAGAGTTTGCGCCCGCCGGTCAGGGTGACGGTGGAGGGCAGGTTGAGCAGGTTGTAGGCGATTTGCGTGGCCCCTTCTTTGGTGATGTTGCCGTTGGCGTCATAGCTGTAGGCCGAAGCGCCCAAGGGGTAGCCCTGGGCCGTGGCCTTGTCGGTGATCTGTTGCACCTGGTTGCCGATATAGGTGTAGCTCAGGTTATCGATCACCCCGCTGCCGTCGTAGCGTTTCAGGGCGGTGATGTTGCTGTTTTTGTCGTAGGTCAGCTGCTCGGTAAAGGCATTGCCCCATTGCAGGTTGGCGGGGGCGTATTGGGTGCTGCGCAGCCGGTCCAGCCCATCATAGCCGAAGCCGTAGTAGTGGGTTCCCTTATTGGGCGTCTGCCAGCGCAGGGCCGCAATGTTGCCGTTGAACCGGGGCGTGATACTGACCCAATTTATGATTAAATTTGCAGAGAATTAAACGATGAAAAATCACATCGCAAAAATACCCGTTTACACAAAATTTTTCACAGGCTTAAAGGGGATACAATAAAATTACTATTTCGCTCTGTAAATTTCTAGTTCAATAAAATTCTCTCCATCTTCTTCATAGTAATCCAGCACAATCTCTTCTACCCCATCAACACGCGTAAATATAATAATTCCAGCATGTTCGTCATAAAATGAAAAATCCCAATTAAAACAATGAAGCGAAGGAATTTTCATTAATCCACAATCTAGTGAATAACTCAAATACATCATATAAGGCGCATTCCAATTGGAAATTTCTTCCATCAATATTGCCTTTTGTGTTTGCTTATCGCAAAACTTGAATACTTGTTTGTAATCGGGAACTTGTCCTTTGGCGCGTGATGTTTGACTAATAAACTTATCTGTATCAACAATCGATAAGAGATCTTCTTTTTTTACTTCCTTTTTAAGCAATTTGTTTAATTCTACAAGATACTTAGCCATGTAGTTGCAATTACCAAAAAGTCTTCTTCTTTTTTGCTCTAATGTTTCCATAAAATTAGTAATTAACCTTGCTTTTATCATTGTCTAATCGTGCCCTTCCATATGGATTTATTTTAGGATTCCCTTCTTTATCAGTTTTTACTTTTCCAGCCTCCCAGTGTGGTTGATCTTTATGGCTTCTGTCTTTTGTCTGTTGCTGAACAGACTTCGTCTGAGTTCCACCTTTTTCTTTAGGTACATCATAAGAATATTCTCTTCCCGATTCATTCTTAGACTGAGACTTTGGCTGCTGACTTGTCGGTATTCCTTCATCCCTCATAGCTTCACGTCTAGCAGCTCTGGATGTTCCTGCTGTTTTCTCTGCAGCCTTCGCCCCATCTACAGCCTTATCCACTGCCTTTGTTGCATCAACCGCCTTATCCGCTACTTTAACAACTTTACTTGCTCCCGCAGGAACATACGGTATCAACATTGCTCCTGCATCCAAGCCCAAATCAGCCCAATTGGATTTTGCCGCTTCATGATCTCCTTGTATATGATTTGTAACAGCAGCCCCAATATCATACAGCACATTCGCAATATCCCAAAATGTTTCTATTGGAAATTTCCCTGTCGGATCCGTATACCGCATCGGATTGTTATTCCACAATGCATAGGCACTAACATGATGATACTTGCCGGCCAGCGGATCAATCTGTAAAGAACGCAGTATCCATGAGTCAAAGGTCCTGGCGCCATAATCATACTTATTCCACCCGAAATCACTAATGTATTCTTTACTCTCGCGCTTGTAGCGATTGGTGCTTAGCGATACATTATAGGACAGATAATCAATAGGTGATCCGCTTGGGTAAAACGCATTCTCCTGTACTACGCTATTTCCTGCCGCTCCAGCCTCAAAGGCCACCCACACGCTGCCCAGATGGTCTTTCAAATGGTACTCCAACACAAAGTTAGCATTTTTGTTCAATATACGGCCCTCGGGGAAGAGAATATATTCCAGTTCCCGGTTTTTGTCAAAAACTAAGTTGCCGTTGTAGGTCTTGCTACCGTCCAGCAGTTCATTCTGCTCATTGCGCGCCACGGTGGAGAGCTTGCGGCCGTCGGCGGCATAGCTGTTGAAAAGTTTGCGCCCGCCGGTCAGGGTGACGGTGGAGGGCAGGTTGAGCAGGTTGTAGGCGATTTGTGTGGACCCTTCTTTGGTGATGTTGCCGTTGGCGTCATAGCTGTAGGAGGAGGCGCCTAAGGGGTAGCCCTGGGCCGTGGCCTTGTCGGTGATTTGTTGCACCTGGTTGCCAAGGTAGGTGTAGCTCAGGTTATCGATCACCCCGCTGCCGTCATAGCGTTTCAGGGCGGTGATGTTGCTGTTTTTGTCATAGCTTAGCTGCTCGGTGAAGGCATTGCCCCATTGCAGGTTGGCGGGGGCGTATTGGGTGCTGCGCAGCCGGTCCAGCCCATCATAGCCGAAGCGGTAGTAGTGGGTTCCCTTATTGGGCGTCTGCCAGCGCAGGGCCGCAATGTTGCCGTTGAACTGGGGCGTGACGCCCTGCGGCGGCGCCTCGTAATACAGGTTCTCGGCGAACAGGGGGCTGCTGATACTGCCGAGCCAGCCCTGGATGTTGTAGGCGTAGGTGATGGCCTCGGCTCCGCCGTGCAGGGTCTTTTTACTGACCCGCAGCAGCTCGTCATACTGGGTCTGGGAGATTTTTACCGCGGGCTGGTCATTGAGTTGCAGGCTCACGGCAATGGGGCGTTTGACGGCGTCGTACTCAAAGGTGTACATCAGGCTCAGGCTGTCTTTCTGGCCGTTATCCTTGACCCAGCTGCTTTGCTGTAAGCTCTGCAAAGGGTTGCCGCGGAAGTCGTATTGGGTGCTTAGCCGGTCAGTGCCGCCTAAGTGGTTGGAGGAGACGGTCTGCACTATGCGGCCGTAGTCGTCATAGTAATAGATGGTATAGCAAACATCATACGATCCGCCGGCCAATTCGTAATCCCCGTTCATGGTGATACGCCCTTTATTATGTTGAGTGTGGGTAGCAACCAACTCATTTTGCTGAAAACCGGGCGTGAAGTCAGAGGTTGGATAAATGATGAACCATAAAGGATTTATAACAGGATAAGTATCGTACCAGGTTTCTTTTAAATAATCTTTACTCACGAAGTAGATATACTGTCCAGCATCGACTTTGTTTTGAAGGTCGGTACGGGTATAGCTACGAAAAGGTTCAGGAGTACGGACGCTGGAACTTATTTCCCGGTTAAGATGATCGTACTCGTATTCGGTCCATTCTCCTTTGTTCCGCTGCTTGCCATCTTGTCTGTAAACCAGCCGATCACGGTCATCATAAACATTATGCACCCAATCTGCCCCGGGTACCGTGCTCTCAATCAGCCGGCGACGGGTATCATAATTGTAATAGAAGCAATTCCCCTCATCCTGGACACTTGCAGCATTAGGCATGACGATGGCCCGCTGCAACCCCAGGGCATCATACACATAACGGGTTTGGATCCATCGATTAGTACTATCCTGCGCTTCAAGCATAATCACCTGCCCGAGCTTGTCGGTATACTCGCGGCGGAGATGGCCGTTGGCATCGGTGGTTTCTTTCACAAACAGGCTACCCACAGGGTAGCTTATAGCGGTAAAGCTGTTGGCGCCCTGACAACGCCAGGAGGCTACCGCTTCCCGGTTCCCACCGTAAGTGTATTGTAGCAGATGGTCGGCCCAGCCGGAGCCGGGCATCACTTCGGCGGCTATCCTGTCCAAGGGATTGTCTTCATAGCGGATCTCCGTAAAGGCGCGGGAAGCATCACTGCCATAAAGGCTATTGGCCGCTGCGGCATAATCGTTTGGAGAGACATACTTGCCGTCATTGCCTGA
>JAVBQY010000030.1:0-26976 GCA_031548545.1 Bacteroidales bacterium
AGCTGCCGGAGACTTACAGTATAGCCTTTCAGCCTATGACGGCGCGCAGGGAGATATCCGCGAAGGTGTGATTACCCTGCAGGCGCAGAACGCCGGCGGCAAGGCTTACTACTATGTAACCGTACGCCAGTCCGCCCCTGCTGCCGCCGCCATTGGAGGTATACCTACTTATCTGGGTTTTGACGGCGCCGAGAAGACCAACCAGACGCTCTTCCTTAATCCGGTGAACAATGCTACTGTAACCATCGTATCTCAGCCCAGCTGGATGTCTACGCTGTTAAGCGGTAGTACACTGACCTATGCGATAGAGCGATTCTCTACCGGTGCAATCAATACGATGAGTGATGCTATGCGTGAGGGCTTATTGGTATTGAAAGCCAGTAGTGCAGGCGCACAAAGTACTTACTATTACATTAATGTGCGTCAGTATTCTAATATGTTGTTTACTTTGACCCCGAGTTCATTAGATGTATCCAATTCTTATGGAAATACATTTAGTCAATGGGTATACCCGATTGCGATTACTCCTGCCAGCCCTCTCCCCGTTAGATTAGCCGGTCAAACCTATCAGGGCTTTGAACGACCAAGTGGGTGTTCCGGTTCCTTTACCGGTGTCTGGAGCTATGGCGAAAATCAGATTGCTGTCGGTTATATTACGAATAGTAATATTTCTATCATCGTCCCGGCACTGAACTTTAGTTGTACCACCGGAACCCACTGGGGCAGATGGCGTACAAATGTAGCTATTGAGGTTACAACTGTGATCTTAGGTCAAGAACGGGTGCTGGCCTTTACCGTTCCCGTATCGCAAACGGTTTACTATTATAATTAATGCGGCTAAGATAGTGTATTAGCTTTATAGAATCGGAGTTGCCCTCATGGACAACTCCGATTTGTTTATTAGCCGGACGGCTATCTTGTAGTGCCTATTTTTAAAACGACAACGGGAATAGCGATCGACGCTATTCCCGTTATTATAAATCAGACCAACTTGTTTGGAGTGATAGTCTCCCGGTCTTTATACGTTCTGATACAAGAAACGCTTGATACTCTTCTTCGGCGTTTTTTCAAACTCTTCCGGATAGATTTGTACGGAGGCGATTTGTGCGTAAGCCGGTAATTCTTCGTTGACCTTCAGGCGGGTTTCTTCCATAATGCGCGGGAGGTCGCTGTCGGTAATATTACCAAGGTTGGTTTGTTCGTAGTCGGGTACAATCAATGCGGTGAGCTTGCCTCCCTTATCAATGACCAGCGACTCGCTTACATAGGGCATGTTGTTGATTAAATCTTCCAGTTCTTCGGGGTAAATATTCTGGCCCGAAGCTCCCAGGATCATACTTTTGTTGCGGCCTTTGATGTATACATAGCCGTTCTTGTCCATGACGGCCAGGTCGCCGGTCTTCATCCATCCGTCTTCCGTGAAGGCTTCATTGGTCGCTTGTTCATTCTTGTAGTAGCCCAGCATGACGTTTTTCCCTTTTACCAGGATTTCTCCGGCAATGTTTTCGGGATCGGGAGAGTCGATTTTTACCTGCATGTTGAGTACGGCCTTGCCGCAAGAGTACAGGGGGCTTTTATCCCAATCTTCGTAGGTGATGATGGGGCCACACTCCGTCATGCCGTAACCAACGGTGTATTTAAACCCTATCTTTTTGAAAAACTGTTCGGCCTCATGGTTAAAGGCGGCGCCGCCCACGATCACTTCATAAAAGTTATTGCCGAATACATTATTCAGGGCGTTCAGCATCTTTTTATTGATCGTTTGGTCTATCACCGGAAGTTTGAGCAGCATTTTTACACTCATCTTATTGAGGATGGGCTGTAGCTGCTTTTTGTAAATTTTTTCAATAATTAAAGGTACCGATATAATCAATGACGGTTTGCTGTCTGCAAAAGCGTCCATGATGATCTTGGGCGTGGGCATGCGGGTGAGGAATTGTATGTGGCAGCCTTGGGAGAGTTCAAAAATAAACTCAAACATCATGCCGTACATGTGGGCCATAGGCAGCATGGAAACCACATTGTTGCCCGCTACCATATTGGGTAATATCATCCGGGCGAATTCCAGGTTGGACAGCAGGCTGCGGTAGGGCAGCATAACGCCTTTGGAGAAACCGGTAGTGCCGGAGGTGTAGTTGATGATGGCCAGCTCCTCTGGCTCGTCATGGTGATAGGCAATGTGCTCGGGACGGAAGTTCCTTGGGTACTTTTTACCGAAGAGTTCGTTCAGGCGCTCGCGGGCGGCATGGATAGAGGGCTTGCTGCAATGGACAATGGAGAAGTCTCCGGTCATGATGATGGCTTCCAGGCCCGGCATTTCCCGCTCATTGAGAGATTCCCAGACCACATCACCTACAAACAGTACGCGGGCTTCGGAGTGATTTACGATGTGGTGTATGTTGTCTGCCTTAAACTCGTGCAGAATAGGTACTGCAACGGCTCCATAGGTAAGGGCGGCAAAGAAAACCACCCCCCAGTTGGCCTGGTTACGTCCGCAGATGGCCACTTTGTCGCCCTTTTGCAGTCCGCACTCTTCAAATAAGATGTGCAGTTTGGCAATCCGGCGCGCTACGTCTTTGTAGTGCAATGTGGTGCCTTTGTAATCCGACAAAGCCGGGTGATCCCAGTTGTGTTTAAAGCTTTGTTCGAATTGTGCTAAAAAACTTTGTTCCATATAGGTTTAATTATTGTTCAACTATTGAAAAGCCTGTAAGGCGCACAATCGTTTGTAGATGCCGTCTAAGGCCATTAGTTCGGTGTGTGTGCCTTGTTCTTTGATTTCTCCTTTCTGCAGCACTACGATTTGGTCGGCGTGCTGTATGGTGGACAGCCGATGCGCAATCACCACGGAGGTGCGGTTTTTCATCAGCTTGGTTAAGGCATCCTGTACCAGGCGCTCGCTTTCCGTGTCTAATGCGGAGGTGGCTTCATCCAGGATCAGAATGGGCGGGTTCTTATATACGGCGCGGGCAATGGATAAGCGTTGCCGTTGTCCGCCGGAGAGTTTCATGCCCCGGTCGCCTATATTTGTCTGGTAGCCGTTTTCCATTTCCATGATGAAGTCGTGGGCATTGGCTACTTTGGCGGCCTGTATGACCTCTTCTTCGGAGGCGTTTTCAATACCGAAGGCGATATTATTAAATACCGTATCGTTGAACAGGATGGCTTCCTGGGTCACAATACCCATGAGTCCGATCAGGCCTTTGGGTTCGTAGTCTTTGATGTTGATGCCGTCCAACAGGATTTCTCCCTCCGTCACATCATAGAAACGGGGCAGCAGGTCGGCCATGGTGGATTTGCCGGCTCCCGAGAGGCCTACCAGGGCTACCATCTTACCTTTCTCTATATTAAGATTAATATGGTTGAGCACCGGTTCCTGTTTGTAGGAGAAGGATACGTTCCGGTATTCTATGCTGTTGTTGAAACTGTTCACGGGGATGGGATGTTCGGCCTTTTTGATGTCTACCGGCTCATCAATAATTGCAAAGACCCGTTCGCCGGAGGCCATTGCTTTCTGCATATTGGTGTAAGCGTTGCTCAGGTCTTTTACAGGTCCCAGTATTTGGTAGTAGAAGCCGATATAGGCGATGAATTCATAGCCGCTCATGTTGAGCCGTCCGGTGGATTGTAACCATCCGCCGTAAAACAGCACGCTTGAGGCTACGAAAACGCCGAGAAATTCGGCCAGGGGAGAGGCCATTTCCTGGCGGATCATTACCTTGCGCAACATGTTGCGCTGGTTGTTGTTGATTTTATCAAATTGACGCCGTACGTAGTGCTGGGCATTGAACGCTTTTACAATACGAGACCCCGAGATAGTTTCTTCGAAAGAACTTACAATACCGCCCAGCAGGCTTTGCGCTTCACTGGCATTGCGTTTCAGCTTGCGGCTCAGCCGGCTGATCAGTATGCCGGAAGCCGGGATGGCAATCAGGGTGATTATCGTCAACTCTACGGACATATATAATAGTACGCCCAGGTAGACGATGATGGACAGCGGATCGCGCAGGATCACCTGGAAAGAATAGGTGATGCATCCTTGTACTTCCGTGATATCATTGGATATCACGGACAGGATATTGCCTTTGCGCTGGTCATGGAAATAGCCGATATGCAGTCTGCTGATTTTGTCGAACAATGTTTTCCTCAGGTTGTAAATCACATGGGTGCGCATTTTGGCCAGCGTGCGTTGCCCCAGGTATTTGAACCAGTTGGCGAAGAAAGAGGCCGCCGATAGAATGATACAGACATAAATCAAGGCGCCGAATACCCCGTGGGTGTCAATTATCCGGCAAAGGTAGTAGTTAAAAGTATCCCGGAAAAAATTAAAGGTCATTGAAAATTCCGGAAGAGTGCTTACGCGCTCTACGTCACCGGGGTTAAACATCACATTGAGGACAGGAACAATCAATGCAAAATTAACTACACCGAAAATCAATCCCAGTATAATGAACAGCAGGTATTTGGGCCAAAACCGGTGATAGGGTTTGGCAAAGGTAAGCAAACGAAGAAAAGTCTTCATAGGGTAGGGGTTAAGACGTCAAAAAAACAGCACAAAGATAGTAAAAAAACTCAATTTTGAACATCTTCAAAATCAACGTATTCGCCAATCTCTTGCTTGATTTTCTTTTTTTTCTGAGACTGTTGCCGGTCTACTTTTACTTCGCCTTCTTGCCGGCTGTTGGTTTCCCGTGGCGGTGCCTGGTAAAAGCTGCCCTGACGAGAGGCCAGTCGTTTAAATACGTGTAGAAGGATATAGGGAGCCAGGCGCCTGAGCAGCCAGCCTCCAACCATAAAAATCAATATAATAAATAGTAGTGTCTCCATAATTTATTTTACCTCCACTCTTCCATCTTTAATGTAGATGAAGGTGTTTGTTTTTCCTTTGTTGGTCAATTTAATGGCGGCCGGTTGTTTTTGTACCGCGGTGGCGCTTCCGGGAATGAATTCTACCGGCTGTTTCAATGTGATGGGGAATGGTTTCACGATGTTTCCGTTGCGGTCATACAAATATAATTTTTTGCCGCAGCAGAACAGGTATTGTAATTTTTTGTTATTGAGGTAGTCAATTTGCAGGGCGGTGCCTGTGATGGGTTCATTGAATTTTTTACGCCACAGGAGTTTGCCGTTTTTGGCCAAGAGGCCCAGGCTATTGTCTGTAAACTGTACGAAAAATTCTTTTTCTTTGGTGTTATGGTTGATGACTTCAATCCGCAGTCGTTCGCTACCTGCCTTAGTCCCTGCGTTTTTATCTTCAGCTTCGGTAAGGCCTGCTGTGGGCGCTGCTTCGGGCGCCACAGGTTCAATGTCGAAAAGGCTGAAGAAATTGACAAAATATTTATCTCCGGAGGGGCGCAGCTGGAGGGCTGTGATGTTACGTGTAAACGTCTCGGCTACGTTTTTATACAGGCCTTGTACGTTGGGGTGGAGGATACCGGACAGCTCATCGCCTGCATTTTGCGGGGCATTGAGCAGGAGGCTCACCCCTGCGTTGTTGCTAAGGTATTGCGCCGCCTCGGTCTGGTAGAGGTAGCGTTTGAGCGATTGTTTGGACGAGAACTGCGCCATGGCTTTCAACAAGTCGCTGTTGTTGGAAAAGTAAAACCAATCATCGGTTACTGTAAAATACGTGTCACGTTCGCCGCCGAACAGTTTACCGAATAACGCTTCCTGCAGGCCTGTGGCCGGATTGCGGTATACTGTGAAACTATAGTCTTTTGTCTTTTCTTCCAGTAATGTGAAAGGTTGTTGCAGGTAATCGGCCAGTTCCCGCAATTGCTGCAGGGCATATTTGCTGTTACTGCTTTTCAGCAGGAATAACCATTCTCCTTTGTCATTGTACGGCAGGCAGGCCAGCCCGACTTCCGCCGGATAAAGGGCGGTGAACAATTGCTGGGCATTTTTGGGCCAGTTCTTGTCCAGCGCGGATATCGCCTGCTTGTAGCTGTTGAGCTCTTTTTGTTTACCCAGATAAACGGCGTAGTCTTGCAGAAACAGTTCCGGGTTACCTAAGGTAAAGCTTAACAGCATGGCGGTATTGGCAGGGAGCGCTTCCCAAGCCTCCGTGTTGCCGCCTTGCTGGTTGAGCAGCAGGGTCAGGAAATTGTCGTTTGTGAAGGATGGAAAGATAAATCCGTTCAATTGAAGGATGTTGCGGCCGAATTGACCGTCGAGCGCCGTCCAGTTGGCCGTAAGCGAAAGAAAGGCCGTGCTTGCCGCCGCAGGTTTGTTGCCCAGGTAATGGAGCAGGCGGGGCAGCTGCCGGTGGTTGATGAGCAGGCATATGTCTACGTTCGCGCCTATTGTTCCGGCTACTTGGGCAAATTGTTCATTGCCGGCCAGCGACTCTCCGCTATTGCAGTGGCGGATGGCAGTCTGTAACAGTATGTCGGAGCTGCTGGCCAGGGCCAGGCCTTTTACATAACTCAGGTAGATCAGTTCATTGTCGAAACGCAGGCTGATAATATGGCTGTCATAGTAGTTTTGCCGGTTGGCGGGTGTGCCGTAACGGCCTATAAACTCTTCCCACTCCCGTTCTGTGACGGTGGGCGGCAGGGCTACGCAACAAAGCAGGGCGAGTTCGTTCTTGCCGAGCGGATGTACCGAGAGGGTGGTGTTGGCCTGTTTGAATTCGGCTTGTCGCAGCCATTGCAGTAAAGCCGGCTCTCCGGTGATAAAATGCCGCCACACGGCGGTCGTGTCGCGGAACGTGGCGTCTATCATGGACAGCTGGTTAAATTGCACAATAAAAACAGCGTCGAAAGGTACGCCGCCGATGGCCTCCAGGCTTACAGGCTGTTTTTCTGTCTGACGGTTCAGTAGCCAAAAGGCGCTACCCAGGCACAACAGTATTACAACACTTGCTATTATGATAATCCACTTTCTGCTCATGGCAAAATAATTCATATTAAACCTACAAATGTAGCAATATTTTATAAATTTGTAGCCTGAAAAAATAGAAAACAGTGATGAGAAAAATCCTTTGCGCGCTATGTATACTGCTCTCTGCTCCTTTGTATGCCATAGAGGATGATTATATTGAAAGTTTTTGTCTGGCCTTTGGGAAGATAGAACATGCCTTTAACGAATACCGTTATCGTCCGGCGGCGGATACGGCGGATGTAGCCGGAGAGGCCTTGACGGCGATGACCCGGCAGTACCGTACCCTTTTGAAGATATATGATGAAGCCTCCTTTAAATACCGTCACCGTGTGGAGTTCGACACTATTTTCCGGCCGCGTTATACCGAGGTGTTTAACCGTGTAGAAGTGATGCTGGAGTATGATGATAGCCTGCAGGCCATGAAGAAGATGGTGCAGGCCATGGTGAATATGGAGCGTGAGGGCTTTCCTAAAAATTATGAGGGGGTGGAGCAGGTCACCGGCCGTCTGCAGTTTCAGCAACACTACCCGCTATCGTTTTTCTATAGCATTGAGGGCTTTGTATTACACCATCAATTGATGAGCCTGGAGGCTTACCTGTATCGCCGTTATTTTGAACCGGCTATCCGGCAAGTGGAAAAGGGCAGTCCGTTGACGCCGGAGCAGGCCGAAGACCTGAAAAAGCGAACAGAGCGCACGCATTGCAGACCTTGCCGGCAAAAGGCGGTTCCGGTATTGCTGGACTTCTATAAATAACCTACTTCAACATCTTCAATATCGACTCGAATATCTTTAATCCGTCGGTATTGTACAGTTCCGTATCGGTCGCCCGTTCGGGGTGGGGCATCATGCCGTATACGTTCTTTTTGTTGTTGCATACCCCTGCTATATTCCCCACGGATCCATTAGGATTCATACATCCTGATACGGTGCCGTTTTCGTCACAATAACGGAAAAGAATCTGGTCATTCTGATGCAAAGCCGCCAGTGTGGCATCATCGGCGTAATAACGGCCGTCGGCATGGGCTATAGGGATTTTCAGCGGTTCATCGCGCCGGAGGTAGTGGGTGGCGTAGGATGTCTTGCTGTCGGGCAACAGGTAAATATTCTTACAAACGAATTTCTGGCAGTTGTTCGGTAACAAAGCCCCCGGCAGCAGGCCGCTTTCGCAGAGGATCTGGAATCCGTTGCAAACGCCCATTACAAAACCACCCTTATCGGCAAATTCCATTACCTCGTTCATTAGCGGTGAAAATTTGGCCAGGGCGCCGCAGCGCAGGTAGTCGCCATACGAAAAACCTCCAGGTAATAAAATGCCGTCAACCCCTTTAAGATCATGGTCTTTATGCCATAGCTCCACCACTTCCTGTTGCAGGATATCACGGAATGTATAAATCATATCATGGTCGCAGTTTGACCCCGGGAAAATAACAACGCCGAATTTCATTTTTTTGAAAATTTTGGACAAAGATAATCAAAATTTCCTACCTTAGCCCCTTATTTCGGATAAATGAAAAGCAACACCCTCGTATTAAACCTCCTGATCCATGGTTTTGCCGCGGCCCATGCCCTTACGGCTTACCTGCTGTTTGGCACGGCCTTGGGCGATAGTGCAATTCTTACCATCCTTACTGTTGCAATGATACTGTTCATTGCCCGCCGCTATGATTTTCCGATGGATGTGATCCTTATCTTTGCTATATTATGTTGCTTGGCAGGTTTTTATCTGGGAACAACCGGCGCCGCTATCATCAAAGAGCATTTCCCCTCATTGTCGAATTATGCCCCTCAGATTACCACGGCCATTGTGACCGAACTGTTGGGTTGGACTACTTTCCTGATCGTATATTACTACGATAAATCTCACAGGAAGGCGCTGAATGTAGAGATTGTCAAAAAACAAAAAGCCCGGTTTCAATACAACCAGCTGAAACAGCAGCTGAATCCTCATTTTCTGTTTAACAGCCTGAATGTGCTTGACTACTTAGTATATGTAGATGCGCAGCGGGCCAGTGATTTTGTCCGTAAACTGGCCGGGATCTACCGGTATATATTAAATAAGGAGCAGGATATGCTCGTGCCTTTGCGTGATGAATTAGATTTTTCCATGGCCTATATAGACCTGCTTAAGGAGCGTTTTGACAAGGGGTTGGAGGTGCAGCTGGAGGTAGCAGAGGAGTACCTTGAAAAAAGGATTGTTCCTTGCGGCCTGCAATTATTGGTAGAAAATGCGACCAAACACAATATAATAAGCCCTGAGACCCCGCTGTATATGCATATATTTATAGAGAACGGCCATATTGTCATGCGCAACAACCTGCAGGCGCGTATGCGGACTTATGAGTCTACGGGAGTAGGGCTGAGCAATATTTCCGGCCAGTACCAGAGTGCATTCAATAAAAAAATCACCATTCTTAAAACGGACAAAGACTTTATTGTTAAAATACCCCTGCTTTAATCCATCTTGTAGCCTATGAAAATCCTTATTATAGAAGATGAAATTCCTGCCCAGATGCAATTGGAGCGGTTGATTGTCAAGTATTACCCGACTTTTGAGATTGTAGGAAGACTGGCTTCTGTCCGTTCCGCCGTAGAGTGGTTGGGTTGGCATACGCCGGACCTGATATTCATGGATGTAGAGCTTTCGGATGGCCTCTGCTTTGAAATTTTCAAGCAGACAACGATCCGTGTACCGGTCATTATTACCACCGCCTATGATAATTATGCGGTAAAGGCCTTTAAGGTAAACACGGTGGACTATCTTTTAAAGCCTATTGCAGAAGAAGACTTTACGGAGGCGGTTGAAAAATGTTTATTGCGCCGGACGGCCCCTACTGCGGCTATTGATATGCAGTCGCTCAAACAGCTCCTGCAACCGGGTTTTAACTTTAAACAGCGCTTTACCGTAAAATTGGGAGATCATATTATTGTGTTGAATGTGAATGATATTGCTTATTTTTGTGCAGAGGATAAGGCTACTTTCATTGTAACCCATGAAGATAAAAAATATCTATCCGACCTAACCCTTGATGCCTTGGAAGAAGTGCTTGATCCCAAGTCATTTTTCCGTCTCACCCGCGGATGTATAGCCAATGTTCGCTCCATTGACTCCATTGTGAAATATTCTAATAGCCGGCTTAAGGTTGAATTGAAACCTGTTTATAATGAGCTTGTTTTGGTTAGCAGGGTGCGGATTCCCCTTTTTCTTGATTGGTTGGAAGGAAAGTGAAGTTCGTCCGGGTATTTCTAAAGTTCATCTAACTTTATTTTAACAATGGCTTAATATTGCTAAAATTTGCAATAGCTTAACCAATGTGTGCAAACAGATGAAAATTAAACCTGACCTTAATTTCTGGCAAATCTGGAATCTTAGTTTCGGCTTTTTCGGTGTCCAAATCGCCTATTCCCTGCAAAGTGCGAATATCAGCCGTATATTTGCCACCTTGGGTGCTGATCCCCACAATTTGAGCTATTTCTGGATACTGCCACCCCTGATGGGTATTATTGTGCAGCCCATAGTCGGCACCCTGAGCGACCGCACCTGGACCCGCCTGGGCCGGCGCATTCCCTATTTATTGGTGGGCGCTGTGGCGGCCGTAGCGGTAATGTGCCTTCTCCCCAATGCCGGTAGTTTCCGGTTTAGCATAGCCAACGCCATGATTTTTGGCTTAGTAGCGCTGATGCTGCTGGATACCTCTATTAATATGGCCATGCAGCCCTTCAAAATGCTGGTAGGCGATATGGTGAATGAGAAACAAAAAGGATTTGCCTACTCCATACAAAGTTTTTTGTGCAATGCCGGTAGCCTGATGGGGTATCTCTTTCCTATCTTTTTTACCTGGATCGGGATTTCCAACATTGCAGCCGAAGGGGTTGTTCCGGACTCTGTGATCTATTCTTTTTACATCGGTTCGGCCATACTTATATTATGTGTGATTTATACGGCCATGAAGGTGAAAGAAATGCCGCCGCGCCAATATGCCGAGTTTCATGGAATTGAAGAGCAGCAGGCCACTACTGAAAAATCGGATGTGCTGAGTTTGCTGAAAAAAGCGCCGGGCGTATTTTGGACCGTAGGCCTTGTACAATTTTTCTGTTGGGCCGCTTTCATGTACATGTGGACCTATACTAACGGTGCCATCGCCGATACCATTTGGGGAACCACAGACGTGAAGTCGGCGGACTACCAGACTGCCGGCAACTGGGTAGGGGTATTGTTTGCCGTACAGGCTGTCGGATCCGTAATCTGGTCATTGGTATTGCCTTTGTTTAAATCTTACAGGACCGGCTATGCCGTGAGTTTACTTATAGGAGCGGCCGGTTTCATTTCCACCCTGTTTGTACATGACCAATACCTGCTCTTTGGCTCTTATTTCCTTATAGGTTGCGCCTGGGCCGCTATGCTGGCCATGCCGTTTACCATCCTGACCAACTCCCTCTCCGGAAAAAATATGGGCGCTTACCTGGGTTTGTTCAATGGCACGATTTGTGTGCCGCAAATTGTAGCGGCTTTGTTGGGCGGCGTATTCCTCTCCCTGCTGGGAAGCGTTCAGGTACACATGCTGGTGTTGGCCGGTATTTTACTGTTGCTTGGTGCGGTGGCTGTTGCTTTCGTTAAAGATAAAAAAGTACGTGCATAAACTATGATAAAAGCTTGTTTGTTCGATCTTGACGGCGTATTGGTTGATACGGCCAAATACCATTACCAGGCCTGGAAACAACTGGCCGAAGAACTGGGATTTTATTTTTCCGTACATGATAATGAACGCCTGAAAGGGGTGAGCCGTATGGCTTCTTTGGACATCCTGCTGGAAGTAGGCCGCATAACAGGCAAGAGTGAGCAGGAAAAGTTGGATATGGCCGCCCGGAAAAACCAATGGTACCTGGACCATATCACTAAAATGACACCGGAAGAAATTCTTCCCGGGGTCTTGGATTTTTTACAGCAGTTGAAAGACCGGGGAGTTAAAATAGCCCTTGGATCGGCCAGTAAGAATGCCGGTATTATTCTCGACCGTGTGGGCATTACGCCCTTGTTCGACGCCGTGATTGACGGGAATAAAGTCTCCAGGGCCAAACCTGACCCCGAAGTATTTTTGGCCGGTGCCGGAGCGCTTCAATTTTCCGCTGACGAATGTGTGGTGTTTGAAGATGCCGCCGCCGGTATTGCCGCCGCTATCAGCGCCGGTATGAAAAGCGTGGGAGTCGGTGATCCTGATATTCTTTACCGCGCCACGGTGGTTATACCCGGCTTTGCCGGCCTCCGCTGGTCCGACCTGCAGTCCCGTATTTCCTAATTCATTAATATCCTAACCTCCATGAATCCTCATATCACAACCCATCCCTGGAAAATTATAGAAACCCGCTTTGATAAGACCCGTGTGAAAGCGGCGGAAAGTCTCTTCAGCCTTGGTAACGGCATCATGGGACAGCGGGCCAATTTTGAGGAAAATTACAGCGGAGCCACCCTGCCCGGCAGCTATATCGGTGGCGTATATTACCCGGATAAAACCCGTGTGGGCTGGTGGAAGAACGGTTACCCCGAATATTTTGCCAAGGTACTCAACTCGGCCTTCTGGATCGGTATTGAAGTAAAAGTGAATGGTGAAGACCTCGACCTGAATACCGCTGTGGTGAAAGAATTCTACCGGGAATTGGATATGCAGCACGGCCTACTCACCCGCCGCTTTATTGCGGAGATGCCCGGCGGACTGCAGCTTTCGGTAGAGGCCGTACGCTTTGTGAGCATGGTACGCACCGACCTGGGCGCTATCAGCTATACCGTGCAATTGCTTAACGGCAATGCGGTGGTGGAGCTGACCCCTTATACCCACGCCGATGTAAAAAATGAAGATGCCAATTATGACGAAAAATTTTGGGATTTTGTAGCACAATCAGCTACTCCCACGGAGGCCCATGTGATCATGCGCACCCGTAAAACCGATTTTTCCGTATGCTGGCACAGCACGTACAACCTGTCTGTAAACGGCAAGCCTGCAACCGAAGCCTTTAGCCCTGTGGAACGGCATGCTTGGGTTGGCGCTACAGTGAAAATCAACGCCAAAAAAGACGATCGGCTGACCCTCTGTAAATATACGGGCATCACCTCCTCCCTGAACCATGCCCCCGAAGAACTGGCCGCTGCCGCACGGCAGGTTGCGGCAGAAGCACGGCAAGCCGGCTTCCCGGCCCTCTTTGACGAACAGTGCCGGGCCTGGGAAGAAAAATGGAGCCACTGCGATGTGGAAGTCGGTGGTGACGACCAGGCGCAGCAAGGCATACGTTTCTGTATATTTCAATTACTGCAAACCTATACCGGAAAAGATACCCGGCTGAATGTCGGCCCCAAAGGGTTTACCGGCGAAAAATACGGCGGAAGCACCTATTGGGATACCGAAGCCTATTGCATCCCCTTCTATTTGGCCACAGCCGGAGACAAGGTGGCCCGTGAATTGCTCCGTTACCGCCACAATCAGTTGCCCAAGGCCATAGAAAATGCCGGAAAGCTCGGATTCACCGGTGGCGCCGCCCTTTATCCCATGGTTACCATGAATGGTGAAGAGTGCCATAATGAATGGGAAATCACGTTTGAAGAAATACACCGCAACGGCGCCATCGCTTACGCCATATTCAACTATATCCGTTATACGGGTGACCACAGCTATCTTGCGGAGTACGGACTGGAAGTGCTGATTGGTATCTCCCGCTTCTGGGCCCAGCGCATCACCTGGAGCGAAGCGCGCGGCAAATACGTAATGTTGGGCGTTACCGGCCCCAATGAATACGAAAACAACGTTAACAACAACTGGTACACCAACTACATTGCCTGCTGGTGCCTGCGTTATACCCACGAAAGCATGCTGCAGGTGAAAGCCGCAGATGCAGCCCGTTATGCAGAAATCCTCCGCCTGACCCGTTTTGATGAATTAAAAGAATGGGCGCACTGGACGGATATTACGGAAAAAATGCACTTCCCTGAAGATGCAAACCGGGGTATCTTCCTGCAGCAAGACGGTTACCTGGATAAAGAGCAGATCCTGGTCAAAGACCTTGATCCCGCACAGCGCCCCTTGAATCAAAAATGGAGCTGGGACCGCATTCTCCGCTCCTGCTTCATCAAACAGGCGGACGTATTGCAAGGCATCTACTTCTTCGAAGACGATTTTGATCCGGAGACCATCCGCCGTAATTTTCATTTCTATGAAGAGCGTACGGTGCATGAATCCTCCCTTTCTCCCTGTGTGCACACCATTCTGGCCGCTAAAATCGGTGATATGGAGAAAGCCTACGAACTCTACCTGCGTACCTCGCGTCTCGACCTTGATGACTACAATAAAGAAGTAGACGAAGGCTTGCATATTACCAGTATGGCCGGTTCCTGGCTCGCCGTTATTCAGGGTTTTGCCGGCATGCGGGTGAAAGAGGATAAGCTAAGCTTTGATCCCAAATTGCCGGATCATTGGACCAGCCTGTCATTCAAAGTCAACTTCCGCGGCGAAGTGGTAGACTTTAAAGTAACTAAATAAGAAACTAAGAGAATAAGATAACTGTTAATACAATTCCTATGCACTGATAACCTTCATCTGTAAAGCAAGATCGCTACATACCCCGGGGTAAATAAAAAAGCCCCCGGACTTCATGCTAACGACTCTGACCCCGTTAGCGATGATTAAGGTGCGTACACACCAAGAACAGAGGCTTCTTAAACCTTTGTTTTGACGGTGTGTACGCACCTTTATGTTTAACAGTCAGAGGCTACAAAGATAGATGAAAAAAACTAATTATAACCTAAATATTATTTTATGAAAAAATTACTTTCATGTTTGCTCTCACTTCTACTTGTAGGTAGTGTAGCAATGGCGCAGCAAAGAATCACTGTCTCTGGGACAGTGGTGGACGCGCAGGGCCAACCATTGGTTGGCGTCACTGTGATGGAAAAAGGTACTACCCGTGTGGCGAGTACCGATATGGATGGTAAATTCACCATTTCGGTCACTTCGGAGCAGTCCTTACTCACTGCAGAATACATTGGTTACAAAACGAGTCAACTCACGGCTGCAGCGGCTAAGGCCGGGCAAATAGTCATGGAGGAAGATTTGTTATTGTTGGATGAAGTAGTGGTGATCGGCTATGGGAAAGCCCGTAAATCCGACCTTACGGGTTCCGTTTCGGCAGTACGCGCAGATCCATTAAACCGTGGTGCGGTAACTACGCCCCAGCAGATGCTGATGGGTAAGGTGCCCGGTGTGCATATTGTTCCGGGAGACGGTGGTCCTAATTCCGGTTCTACCATCCGTATCCGTGGCGCAGCCTCATTACAGGCCTCCAATGATCCGTTGATCGTAATTGATGGCGTACCAGTTTCCAATGATGCAGCCCCGGGTATGGCGAATGCCCTTACACTGGTAAATCCTAATGATATAGAAACTTTTACAGTCTTGAAAGATGCTTCGGCAACGGCTATTTATGGTTCACGTGCATCTAATGGTGTGATTATCATTACGACCAAGAAAGGAAAAGGCAAGGCGCTTACCTTAACTTATAATTCCAGCTATTCCATTGCTGTAAATTCAAAGCGTGTGCCTACGATGGCCGCCGATGAATACCGCGAATTTATGTTGAATTTGTATCCCGAAGAAACCTCCAATGGCGTTACTTTGCGGAAGCTGATGGGCAATTCCAGCACCGATTGGCAAGCACAAATTTTCCGCGCCGCCTTTGCAACGGATCAGAATATCAGTGCATACGGAACTGCGGAAAACAAGGTGATGAAAATGCCTTACCGGGTTTCTTTAGGCTATAACTATGAAAATGGTACATTACAAACCTCCAATGTACAAAACGGTACGGCTGACGTAAGCCTGTCTCCCTCTTTCTTCGAAGACCATCTGACCGTGAATGTAAATGCCAAGGGTATTTACAATAAAAACCGCTATGCAGACGGTGGCGCCGTAAATAATGCCGCTTTCTTTGATCCTACCCAGGATGTATACTTTCGCAATGCCGACGGTTCTGTGGATTACTCAAAAGCCAACGGATGGTGGTCATGGTTGAAAGCGGACGGTTCTGCCAATAACCTCTCCAACATGAATCCCATGACCCTGCTTTATGAGCGTAACAATACGAACGACGCTTATCGTATACTGGGTAATGTACAGGTTGATTACAAATTCCACTTCCTCCCGGAACTTCGTGTAAATTTGAACCTGGGTCTTGATGCCGCTAAAACCAATGGTATAGATGGTATTAATCCGGGTTCCGTACAAGCCATGCGTGATTCTGACTATCCCGGTATCGGCAAATATCAGAAATATAGTAACGATCGTTCTAATAAATTGTTGGAAACCTACCTGGCCTATTCCAAAGATTTTGGCGATCATCATGTTGATGCTATGGCCGGATACTCCTGGCAGCATTTTTATACTGAAAACAAAAGTACCTATTATGAGAATACGACGGATGTAGTGTTCAATGATCCTCCTGCATATGCTACTGAAAACTACCTGGTTTCATTCTATGGTCGTGCTAACTATGCATTTAAGGGGAAATACCTGGCGACCTTCTCGCTTCGTGACGATGCTTCTTCACGCTTCTCTAAAGACAACCGTTGGGGTTTATTCCCTGCCGCTGCCTTGGCATGGAACATTAGTGAAGAAGACTTCCTGAAAGAAAATAAAGTAGTATCCAACCTTAAACTACGCTTGGGATGGGGCTTAACCGGCCAGCAAGACCTGGGATTGGATGATTATCCTTATCAGGCGCGCTATAACCTTTCGACGTCACCCTACGTGCATTATTATCTGGACGGACAATACTACAATGTGCTGAAGCCCCTGGCTTATGATGAAAATATCAAGTGGGAAACGACCGAAACATATAATATCGGAGTGGACTATGGCTTCCTGAACGGACGTATTAACGGTAGCCTGGACTTCTATTACCGTAAGACAAAAGACCTGTTGAATACGGTTACCGTACCTGTAGGCTCAAATCTTGCCTCTGTTGTTACTACCAATGTCGGTAATATGGAAAATAAAGGGGTAGAACTGGCGATCGGAGCCATATTGTATCAAAACCAGGATTGGAATTGGGACATGGGTTTCAACCTTACCTGGCAGGATACGAAGGTTACCAAGTTGCTGGCCAATGACGATCCCGATTATTATATAGCACAAGGTAATGTAAGCATCGGTACCGGAAGTAATGTTCAATTGCATAAAGTAGGCTATTCACCCTATAGCTTTAATACCTTTCAACAAGTGTATGGCCCTGATGGAATGCCTGTTCAGAACGCCATAGTGGACAGAAACGGCGATGGACAAATCACGGAGGCCGATAAATACATCTCCGGGAAAAAGCCAACGCCTGATGTTTTCTTCGGATTGAATTCCAAGGTTACCTACAAAAATTGGGATCTCGGATTTAATGCACACGCCAGCTTTGGTAACTATCTTTTTAACGCTTATTATGCAGGAAACTGTACGCCCACCGGCGACTTCCTTACACAGGGCTTCCTGGTTAACATGTCTACAACGGTTAAAAAGTCCGGTTTTACGCAGAAGAACAATACCAGCCAGGCATTCACAGACCTCTTCCTTGAAGATGCTTCTTTCTTCCGCCTGGATGATGTTACCCTTGGCTATACTTTTGCAAACATAGCAAAAACAAAATTGAGCCTTCGCACAGCCTTTACGGTACAAAACGTATTTGTGATTACCGGCTACAGCGGAATGGATCCCGAAGGTTCTGGTATCGACAATAACATTTGGCCGCGTCCGCGTATCTTCAGTTTGCGTCTGGGGCTCACTTTCTAACCATGGAGGATAAAAATATGAAAAAGAAAATATATAGTATAATGATGTTGGCATCTGTGATGCTGTTTAGTTCATGTATAAAAGACCTGGATACTGTTCCGTTGAATGAAAACGATTTCACGGCGGATAAAGCTTATGGGTCTCCCGAAAGCTATAAACAGGGGCTGGCCAAGGTTTATGGGGGATTCTGCCTTATCGGCCAAGGTGATAACTACGGTCCCGGTGCAGCCGAAAACAACCTGCCCGGTGGCGGCGCCAGCGAGTTGAACCGTGCCTGGTGGAGCTTGCAGGAGTTGTCCACGGATGCCGGAAAGGTGGCATGGGTGAATGATGGTTGGACCGCAGAGGTGAACACCAATACCTGGTCTACCGTTAATAATACCAATATTTACGCTATTTACAACCGTACCACACTGATCGTTTCTTTGGTGAATGAATACCTTCGCCAGACGGCCGATGATAAGCTGAGCGCCCGTGGTACAGATGCAGCCCTAAAAGCCGATATTCAGAAATACCGTTCGGAAGCCCGTTTAATCAGAGCCTATGCTTATTGGATGGGAATGGACGCTTTCGGTAATATGCCTTTCTTTACGGAAAATGATCCGGTAGGCGCCTTCTATCCTCCCGAAAAAAACCGGACTGATTTGTTTAATTGGATTGAAAGTGAATTGTTGGCCCTGACTAATGATGCCAATCTGGCTAATGCCCGCGCCAATACCTACCCGCGTGTAGACAAAGGGGTGGCATGGGCTTTACTTTCTCGTATGTACCTGAATGCCGAAGTATATACCGGCGTGGCGCGTTGGGCGGACGCCAAGTCTGCGGCTGAAAAAGTAATCGGTTTCGGCTATGGCCTGGCAGCTAATTATGCAGCACTCTTTATGGGTGATAATGGTGAGAATGCAGATGTGCTGAAAGAGTTGATTTATGCCATTGCTTATGATAAGGATATGATTCGTTCGGACGGAGGTACCAGCTTCCTGATTAATGCTGCATTGGGCGGAAATGACACCGATGCGGGAGAGCTTACCGGATCAAAAACATGGGGCGGTATCCGGACTACCTACGAATATGCCCAGAAGTTTGGCATAAGCGGTGCGGATGAAACTTCCGGTACTTTTGTTTGTAATGACAAGCGCGCCATGTTTTACATCAAGGACCGGGAGCGTGTTATGGCCAACATGGGTGAATTCTACCAGGGTTGGTCTTGTATCAAATATTCGAAACACAGCTCAACCGGTGTGAAAAATACTACGGACTTCACATCGACAGATTATCCCATGATACGTTTGGCTGAGATTTATCTTATTTATGCAGAAGCAACTGCCAGAATATTAGGCGGAACAAGCACAGATGCCACAGCATTGGGTTACTTGAACGATTTGCGTACCCGTGCATTTAAGGTGGCAGCGCCGGCGCTGACTTCTTATAATCTGGAGTATATTCTCGAAGAACGAGGCCGTGAATTGATGTGGGAAGGCCATCGCCGTACCGACCTGATCCGTTATGACCGTTATGTGGGCAGCTCATTCCTGTGGCCTTGGAAAGGTGGTGTTCAGCAAGGGGTCTCTATTGATGCCCGCTATAAACTCTGCCCGCTGCCTATTGAGGATGTACGCTTGAATAAGAACCTTACCCCAACCCCCGGTTATCAATACTAATTGTTGAATTAAAGATTAAAAAATTGAATTATGAAATTCTTTAAAAATATATTGCTATTGGCCTCTGCAGCTATGTTTGTCGGCTGTAGCGACCTGGATAAGGTTACCGCCTCATCGGACCCTGTGCCTCCGGTGTTGCAGGCCCATGACCCGATTGTTATTTCAGCCGGAAATCTGGCTGAGCAGACCACTTTCAAGTGGAGTAAAGCTGATTACGGCTATAGCGCAGCTACGGAATACGCCTTGTATGCCCAATTAGATCTTAATAGTCCGTATTTGGTAACCAAGGCTTTCGGTGATTCCATCTCTATTAAGTTGGAAGACCTTAATAAAGGCGTTGTTGGTGCCGGCGCTCCGTTGGGGGTGGCCAGTAATATTCATTTTTTCCTGTCGGCATCTATCAGCGAGTCTTTTGTGAAAACAAACTCTGCTTCTATTGTAGTTTCTGTTACCCCATTTGATCCTGTATCTTATATTTATTTGGCCGGTAACGCCTTGGCTCAGCCTTGGTCTCCCGGTGATTTGAGAGCCCGCCTTACCGCTCCGCTGCCTACGGATGGCTACGAGGGTATGGTAGATATGAATGTAGGAAATCCGGCTCCGGCACTTAACTTCAAAGTTTGTGCACAGCCCAATTGGGATGGCCCTAATTATGGCGGATCTGTGGAAGCCTTGGATCCTAATGGTGGTGATATTGCTGACCTTCCTAACGGTTATTACCGCATCGTGGTAGATAAGGATATAACAAAGATTGCTACGAAATTAAAAATTAATACCATAGGTGCGATAGGAAACGGTGTGCCCGGCGACTGGGGTTCTGAAACCAAGATGACCTATGACGTGGCTACCAATACCTGGAGTATCCCCAGTATTGCCATGACCAACGGTAACGAGTTTAAACTGCGTATCAATGATGACTGGGGTAATGCTATCGGCGGTACCACCGCTGCTGCAAAATTCGGCGGAGACAATATTAAGGTAGAAGTGCCCGATGGTAATTATACCATGACCCTGGATGCTAAAAAATTCCCTTACGTGATTACCCTGACTCCGGTGAACTAAGATTAATGAAAAATTATTTTATACTACTGGCTTCACTTCTGGTGATGTGGAGCTGCAATAAGGACAACAACTCGTCGGGGGATAACCCCGGCGAGGGTTTGCCCTTTGTGCGTACGGAATGGGATGGCGTAAAGCGCGGTGATGTGTTTTATGAAGTTTTTGTCCGGTCGTATGCCGATAAAAATGGTGACGGCGTTGGTGATTTCCGCGGCCTTACCGATAAGTTAGACTATCTGCATTCTTTAGGCGTCTCCGGGATCTGGATGATGCCTATCCATCCTTCGCCCTCCTACCATGGCTATGATGTGGAAGACTACAAAGGCCTGAATCCGCAGCATGGAACCATGGCCGATTTCGATGCTTTCATGGCGAAAGCCAATCAATTAGGTATAAAAGTACTGTTGGATTTGGTGGTTAACCATACCTCCAAAACACATCCCTGGTTTGTGCAGGCCTGCAGCAGCAAATCTTCGCCTTACCGTGGCTTTTATTTATTTGCACCGAAAGACAGCGTGCAATATTACATTGAACACAATATGGTCCCTTCCATAAAAAGATATAATGCCGGAGAATGGCATACAGTGGAGCAGGGGACTACCGATTATAAATATTTCGGAGGCTTCTCCTCTTGGATGCCCGATATCAATCCGGAGAACGTAGCCGTGATGGACAGTATCTACGATGCTGCTAAATTTTGGTTGGACAAGGGCGTGTATGGCTTCCGGCTGGACGCTGCAAAGCATATTTACCAAGAAGAGCGCTCTCAGGAAAACATTAATTTCTGGAAGGCTTTTTATGCAAGGCTGCAAAACATGAAGCCTGATGTTTTTTTGGTGGGAGAGGTGTTAACCAATACAGACCTGGTCGCTTATTTTTATCAGGCCTTGCCCGCCTTGTTTAATTTTGATGCGTGGTGGAAACTGGAGTGGGCCCTGAACAATAACACCGGGAGATATTATCCTAAAGATATGAATGATTGCTTTACCGCCTTTGCCGGTTATAATCCCGATTATTTGAATGTGCCTAAATTGTCTAATCATGACGAAGACCGTACCATGAGTAAGCTGGATAATAATGTAGATAAAGCGAAGGTAGCGGCAGCCGTTATGCTTACAATGCCCGGTCAACCCTACATTTATTACGGTGAAGAGATCGGAATGCGAAACATGAAAACAGATGGTGATATTTATGTGCGCGAACCCTTTTTGTGGGCGCCAAAGGCCTCGGATACTTATCGTACAACCTGGCATGTTTCGCAAACAAATGTGGACGCCTATGTGAAGCCTTTGTCAGAACAGCAAAAAGATAAGCAATCCCTGTATGCGGTGTATGCCGATTTTGTGAAACTGCGCAATACCTATCCTGCTTTATTGGACGGGACAATGACTTATCCTACTCCTTCATCGCTTCCGGAGGCTTTAATGGTTTATGTGCGCCAAAAGGGGGATCAAAAATTGATGCTGGTGCATAATCTCGGAAAAACAACACAGGGCTATATCATACCGGTAGATGTCAAGCATCCGGTCACCTCGGTGAATGGAGCTATCCTCCAAAAAAACGGTGAAAAATATATTGCCAAATTACCCTCTTTCTCCTCCCTTGTTATTGAATTAAAATAATACGTCATGAAAGCTTGTTATACTATATGTCTTTCTTTATTGTTTGCCTGCAGCCTTTTTGTTTCCTGCCAAAGCCCCGGACAAGACCCGGAATGGAATGCCGGTGCCGTTATTTATGAAGTGAACATCCGCCAATATACCCCTGAGGGCACTTTTAAAGCCTTTGAGCAGCATTTGCCCCGCCTGAAAGACCTGGGTGTGGATATTCTGTGGATTATGCCCTTGCATCCTATCGGCGAACTGGAGCGCAAAGGATCCCTTGGCAGTTATTATGCTATCCGGGATTATAAGGCGGTAAATCCGGAGTTTGGTAGCATAGAAGATTTCAAGGGACTGGTGGATAAAGCGCATGCCCTGGGCCTCCGGGTGATTATCGACTGGGTGGCGAACCATACGTCTCCTGATGCGGTATGGGCGGTAAATAAAGATTGGTATGTGACCGACAGCCTTGGCCGCTTTGTGGTGCAATATGACTGGACGGACATTGCTAAATTGAATTATGATAACAAGGATATGCGCCGGGCCATGACCGATGCCATGTTGTTCTGGGTGAAAGAAACTCATATAGACGGATTTCGTTGTGACGTAGCATCTGAGGTGCCTGTAGATTTCTGGGAAGCGGCCGTAAAGGAGCTGAAAGCCGTGAATCCCGGCCTGTTCATGCTGGCCGAGGCGGAGGAGCCTGCCTTGCAGCAAAAGGCCTTTGATATGTACTACGCCTGGCACCTGCATGCCATGATGAACAAGGTGGCGCAGGGCAAGGCTGACGTTGATTCGCTACGCTATGTGCTGGGGCTGATGAACAGCCGCTTTCCGGCCGGAACGATTCCGATGATTTTTACCTCTAACCACGATGAAAATTCATGGCACGGAACGGAGTTTGAGCGCATGGGCGCCGCCGCTCGTCCGATGGCGGTACTGACCTATCTGCTGCCGGGTATGCCGTTGATTTATAACGGACAAGAAGCGGGTTTCAACCGCCGGCTGGCCTTTTTTGATAAAGATGAGATCAACTGGGCGGACAGCCTGGGTTATACACAGTTTTATCAGGAATTGAATCACCTGCGCAAAACGAACAAAGCATTGCATAGCCAACCTTGGGGCGCCCGGCTGGAAGAGATTAGCAACAGCGCGTCAAAAGATGTCTGGTCTTTTCAACGTATAGCTGCCGGTGATACCGTATTGGCCGTATTTAATATGAGTAATCAGGACCAACAGGTGGAATTTCCCGGTGTTGCTTATCCGGAATTATCGGCGACATTGGTCTTGGCTCCCTGGGAATATCGAATAGTCGTAAAATAAAATATAAGCATGAAAAAGATTTTTTTTCTTACCTTGTGCCTCTGTTTAACCGGTACAATGTTTGCGCAAATGAAGATAGAACGAGTAGAGCCTTTAAGTTGGTGGACAGGGATGAAAACTCCGCTGCAACTGATGTTTTACGGGCAACGCCTGCAAGGGGCGGAGGTGCGTTGCCTGGAGCCGGGCCTGCAGGTTTCGGCGGTGCATACGGCTGAGAGTGCCGATTACCTTTTTGTGGATGTTACCGTAGCGCCCGATGCCCGCCCCGGCACTTATACCTTTGAATTTACACAGGGAAAGAAAAAAATCAGGCAGTCCTACCTGCTGAACGCTCGTCGCGACGGTTCTGCCGATCGCAAAGGCTTTGGCCCGGAAGATATGATCTACCTGCTGATGCCCGACCGTTTTGCCAATGGCGATCCCTTAAACGATACGCACAAAGGGGCGGAGGAGAAAGCCGGACGGGAGCATCCCTACGGTCGCCATGGCGGCGATATCCAAGGTGTCATTGATCATCTTGGCTATCTGCAGGAATTGGGCGTTACGGCCATCTGGCCTACGCCGCTGTTATTTGATAATGAACCGGGATCCTCTTATCATGGCTATGCCTGTGCTGATTATTACCGGGTGGATCCGCGCTATGGTACCAATGAATTGTACAGGCAGTTGGTAGAAAAGTCGCATGAGCGCGGTATTAAATTTATCATGGATATGGTGCCCAACCATTGCGGTATGGCCCATTGGTGGATGAAAGACCTGCCTTTTGCTTCCTGGATTAATCAATTTCCGGAATTTACCCGTTCCAATTTCATGATGAGCGCCCACTTTGACCCGCATGCCTCACAAGCGGATAAAGATTTGTTGGTGCAAGGTTGGTTTGACACCTCCATGCCCGATATGAATATGACCAACCCTTATGTACTGGCCTATATGACACAAATGGCCGTGTGGTGGGTGGAATATGCCGGCCTTGACGGCCTGCGGGTAGATACCTACCCTTATAGCGATAAGCAGGCCATGTCGGTATGGACTAAAAATATCCTGAATGAGTATCCCCGGCTGAATATCGTGGCGGAATCCTGGTATGGCCTGCCCTCCATGGTCGCTTATTGGGAAGGGGCCAATAAAAATGCCGACGGGTATACCAGTCATCTGCCTTCGGTAATGGACTTTCCGTTGATGGATGCCCTGACGCAGGGATTGGTAAAAGATTCGTTGCCGGGTTGGGGCGAAGGCCTGACTAAGGTCTACACCTCGCTTTCGCAGGATTTCCTGTATGCCGATCCGAATTCGCTGTTGATATTTGCCGACAACCATGACACCAACCGTATGGCCTGGCTGCTCAAGGGAAAAAAGGACAAGCAAAAAATGGCGATGGCGATGCTGGCGACCCTGCGTGGCGTGCCGCAACTTTACTATGGCGATGAGGTGATGCTGTATAACAAGAAAAAGCAGGGCCACGGTGAAGAGCGGCTGGATATGCCGGGCGGCTGGCCGGGCGATACGCACAACGTGTTTGTGACAGAGGGGCGCAGCAAGGTAGAAAATGAAGTATTTGAATACACCAAAAAGCTGTTTAACTGGCGCAAGACCGCTCAGGTAGCCCATATGGGTAAAATGCTCCACTTTGCCCCGGAAGATAATAATTTCTACGTTTATTTCCGTTATACGGGTAATGAACTCCTTATGGTGGCGGTGAATAACACTAAAGAGAAAAAGACGGTAAATTGGGCGCGTTATGCCGAAATTACCGGTGGGTATACCGCCGGTACGGAGATCGTAAGCGGAGCGGCCGTAAAAATAGGAGAGGTGTTGGTGGTTGCCCCTCAACAGGCGCAAATCATTCATTTCAAGAAATAAATTTTAGGTTTACTTTTGTTTATTGTAAGGTCGCCGGAAAATTGCCCGGCGGCCTTTTTTGTTTTCCGGCGGATTTTTTGTATCTTTACATGCTTGGACTTGTAATTTGTTAATCTTTAAACTAATTTATATCATGAGTATTGCAACATTAAATCCGGAACGTGTGTGGAAGCATTTTTATGCACTGACACAAATACCCCGCCCTTCAAAGCACGAGCAGCAAGTCTGTGAATTTGTGGCAAAATTCGGTAAAGACCTGGGCCTGGAAACCATCGTAGATGAAGTGGGGAATGTAATTATCCGCAAACCTGCCACCAGGGGCATGGAAAACCGCAAGGGTATTATACTGCAGGGCCACCTGGACATGGTACCGCAGAAGAACAGTGACAAGGTACATGATTTTGAAAAAGATCCTATAGAAACTTATGTTGACGGCGAATGGGTGAAAGCTAAAGGCACCACCCTGGGCGCTGATAACGGCATAGGGGTGGCTATGGCCATGGCAGTGCTGGAGGCCAAAGATCTGGAACATGGCCCCATTGAGGGCTTGTTTACCGTTGATGAGGAAACCGGTATGACCGGCGCCTTCGGCCTCAAACCGGGCCTGCTCAACGGTGATATCCTGATTAACGTGGACACCGAAGACGAAGGGGACCTTTGTGTGGGTTGCGCCGGCGGTTTGGATGGTACGTTTACCTTAGTATATAAAGAAGAAACATTACCTGCCGGATACGAAGCCTTTAAACTAAGTGTAACCGGACTTAAGGGCGGCCACTCCGGTATGGATATTGTATTAGGGCGTGGCAATGCCAATAAGATACTTTTCCGCGCACTGTATGCCCTGGCTGCAGACTGTGGTGTCCGTGTAGCTTCTGTTGATGGCGGTAGCCTGCGCAATGCCCTTCCTCGCGAGGCCTTTGCCGTATTTGCAGCGCCTGCCGGAAAGGCTGCGGAGATTGCATCAACCGTAGCGTCCTTATATAAACTGATGGCCGCTGAATTGTCTGCTACGGACGAAGGCTTGAAAATGGCCGTTGAACCTGCCGCCGCTCCGGTATCGGTAATGGATGCCAAGGCGCAGCAATCCCTGATCATGGCCATCTATGGCTGTCCTAACGGTGTTATCCGCATGAGCGACAGTTTGCCGATAGTGGAAACCTCCACTAACCTGGCCATTGTGAAAGTCTTGCAGGGCAATGTATCGGTAAGTTGTTTATTGCGTAGCTCCGTGGATTCCGCCAAAGAGGACCTTTCTAATATGATGGGTGCGGTATTTACCCTGGCTGGTTTTGACGCTAAATTCACCGGAGGCTATCCCGGCTGGAAACCCAACCCTTCTTCTGCTATCCTGACGGCCATGAAAGAGGTCTACAAACAATTGTACGGCAATGAACCTTCTGTAAGTGCGGTACATGCAGGCCTGGAATGTGGTTTGCTGGGTGGTGTATATCCGAACCTGGATATGATCTCCTGTGGGCCCACAATCCGCTATCCGCACTCCCCGGATGAGCAGTTGGAGGTGTCAACGGTGGACAAATGTTGGAAATTCTTGATAGAAGTACTAAAAAGTGCTCCTTCTAAATAATTTATTTTCAATATTTTGAAAAAAAAGTGAAAAAATAATTCAAAATAATTGAAAATAATTTTGGTAGATTAAAAAAAGTCCTTACCTTTGCAGCCCTTTCGGAAACGTCCGGGGGGCAAACAAGAAGCTCATTGATGTATTGGAAGACAAGTACCATTTAAAGTACTAAAAGAGTAGAGCGTCAATAAATTT